>DJGH01000072.1:0-36019 GCA_002431635.1 Petrotoga sp. UBA5851 | reverse complement strand
TCAGGAATCATTTTGAAGTATATGTCTGAATAGACCGTCCAGCAGATAATCCTTTTCTGCAGTTTAAGGGAGGTAATGTCCAAAATGTTGTTTTTGAGGTCGTATGTCAGTGCTGCAGTTAAAAATTCTTTTTGATCAAAGGATTCCAGAATAAAGCTTGATTTCAGATACTCATTTTTAACGTTATAATTAAGTCCTATGCCGAAAGAATAAACTGAATTCTGCTCAAGAAATTTAAGCGTAAAATCTATATAGTTTGATTTGTCTTTAGTTTCAAGTTTTCCGAAGATCTTGTTTCCGTATATATAAAAAGCATATTCTGTGAGTGACTCGGGAATCATATCCTGAAAACTCTCTTTTCCAAAATACAACTTATACTTTGAAGAAAGATAGTTGCGGTTAAAGTTGAGGGTTTCAGTGTTGGTTACAAATGTAGAATGAGGCTTTAGAAAATCATAAAGCTTTTGAGGCATAGTAAATATATCAAAGTTTTCAAAGCTTTCCTTAAGTTTGTCAAGTTCGTCTCTAGAATGTTTATAATCCATCTCTGAAAGGTGAGTGAAACCAAAATTAAATTTTGCAGTAAACTTTATATTTGTGAGATCCGGATAAAAATTATTCTTATCTGAAAGATCCATCTTTGTAACAGTTTTTAAGTTATTGGAAGTACCAAGAAAGTTAAGTGAATTCTCTGTTTCAACAGAAAGAGCCGTAAGACTGGAGTTGTCAGTTATTCTTGAGAAAACTCTCTGAGGGAAAAGGTATATGTTTGATATAGACGTGTCCTGAAGAATATCTTTCAGCTCAAACTGCCTGTCAAACCGCATGGAACTGTATAAAAAACCGTCAAACAAAGAGAACTTGTAGCCTATATAATCATTGTAAGAAAAAGAATCTGTGGATGCCGGCGTATAAGAGTTTGCTAAAACCTTTTTAAGCTCCAGAGCCTTTAAACCAAAGTTGAAAATCCATAGTTCAGCATTGAGAGAAGGAGCAACAGCGCCTTCAAGCTGGGTCTTGGACAGATAGGTTTTTTGAGCAGGAACTTTAAGCATGTTTGTGTAATCAAATTCTACAGTTGTTTTTAGACCGCTGTTAAGATAGAAAGGACCGTTACGGAAAGAGAAAAGCTTTATTTGATTGAGCAAAAGATTCTTAATGTCAAAAGTATCTGTTTTCAGCTCGTTTTTTATAGCCGATAGATTATACGAGTACTTTCCAGAAAGACTGGTTTCTCCGGAATAAAAATAATACTTTCCGTCCAGTCCGACAGAAGCCCGTTTGGACTGCCATGCCTTATCTATAGGGATATTGCTTTCCGTACTTGAAAGGTCTATGTTCAAAGATGAAAGAGAGATGCTTGATGTTTTATACTTAAGCTGAAATGCCTGGGAGTTCAGCTTAAGAAAGGTTGCATTATTGAAATTACGGTTTTTCCAGTTCAAAAAAGATGTAATATTACGAAGCTCTCCATACGGAGTAACATATGTAGGAATATAAAAATAAAGGTTTTCTGTTGAAGATGAAGGCTCGTATGTGTAACTCACCTTTGAAACCTCGGTTGCGCTGGGAGTTGCTTTGGTAATAAATTCATAAGCTGTTTCAAATTTATTAAAAGAGGTGTCAGTAAGCTCGGCATTCAGGAAAAGGTTGCCAGGGCCTATCGGTATACCGTACTTGAAAGAAGATGTCTGTGTGAGCTTATGATTTTTTAAGTCGTTTGTAAATATCTGTTTGTAGTTAAGAAAGCTTTTATTCTCAAATACATTGTTTATATTGACGCCAACACCTATCTTGTCGTTTTCGTACTTTATATCAACTTTGAAAGGTGATTTATCTTCTTCACTGAGGTTTTGAAAGTAAAAAGGAAAGTAAAATACCGGAACATTGAACAAAGTCATAACAACATTTCTGGCAATAAGAAATTTGTCAGGATAAACCGTAACTTTATTAGCTATAAGAAAATAGGTGACACAATCCTGACAGGTGGTGATTTTAACATCTTTTGAAATTATATAGTCCTTGTCGATCGGTTTGTTGGTATTGGCAGACCATATCTTTACATTAACTTCATTCTTATTTTTAGTCTTGTACTTTTCAACCGCATAGGAGTTTATAAAGAAAGAATCATCTTTTTCAAAATTTATAGTCATTTCTGAGGCCTGTAGAGTGTGCTTCTCAAATTTGTAGATAACATTTCCAAAAAGTTGCGCAAAGGAAACATCGTCTTCATCGTTAAGATAAGCTATAGCTCTGTCTGCATAAGCCAGAGAATCCTTGTACTTTATGGTTACCGAGCCTTCAAGCGTGACAGAAGTTTCAGAGAAAGTAAAATTCTCAGCATCAATATATGCTGTAGCTGAGAATGCTGTTGTTTCTGATAGTGTAATAAAAAACATAGAAATAATAAACAGAGCTGGTGAAAATGATTTATATTTTAACCGCATGGTATCATCCCAGCAGACGTTTCAGAGGTTCTGTGATTTTATAAGATAAGCGTGTGTCAAGCAAAAAGAAAAGTATTATTCCGCTTAATCCAAAGATCAAGTTCGGAATCCATGGTGCATATACAGGATTTATGATTTTTTCTTTTCCAAGTGCACCCAACCATGCTCCTGATCCTTGATAAAGCACGACAAGCACAAATGTGGAGATTACACTCCATGACTTACTTTTCAGATTCAGAAACAATGACAGAGAAATTCCAAGCAATGATATCACAAGAGGAGCTAGGGAATTTGCATACTTTTCCTGATAAGATACAATCAGATAAGATACATCCTCTCCAAGCTTTGAAAAAGTATCAATCTTCTGCTTCAACTCCTTTGTGGTCATATCGTTTGCTGTTTTGGCGAAGTTAAGAAATTCTTCAATATTCTTATTTATATTAAGTTCAAGCTTTTTGAAAGACATATCCAGAGTCATAAAGCCGTTATCATCAACCTTGTATGCCCTCACATCGTCCATATACCATTTATCTTCGTTTTTTTGAGCCTTCTGAGCATGAAAAAGCTGAACATTGTTGTAACTTACCTCATAAAGAAGAAGATTATAGAGTATACCGTTTTCCTTGTCCACTTGTTTTACAAAAAGATACCTTCCGTCTCCAGCATCGACAAACTGATTTTCTTCTATCAATGCTTCTGCCCTCTGATATATGTACTTAGCCATTGCTGATTTTGCTTTATAGTTAGCGGTTGGAACTATAGTATCAAACAATAGAAAGGTAAAGCATGAAAGTAATATTCCGATTATCATAAAAGGAATCACAATTCTTTTGGTAGGTATGCCAAGAGTCTGAAAAGCTATAATCTCATTATCATTTGAAAGTCTGGAGATTATCCAGAATATTGCAAAAAGAACACCTACAGGTATTCCCATCGATATAAAATACGGTAAATTATACCAGATAAGAAGAAGAAGCTTATCAAATCCAACTTTATTTCTTACTATCTTGTCAGAAAGCTGATAAAGAAGCTCTACACTGACAAAAATAACAAAACCAAAGATTCCCATGAGAAATGGGCCGAAAAACTCTTTGCTGATATATTTTATAAGTCTTTTCATTCTTCTTCCTCCACTGAAAAAAAGAGATCCAGAGAGTTTTTTCTGCACCTGTATTTGTTTCCTGTTATAGCAAATACTATATTCTCAGCTATGTTTGTGCTCATGTCTGAAAAATGTTCTATGTTTGAAAGAATGTCCATATGAAGACTTATAGACTCAATACTTTCTTTTGATTTATAGAGGTACTTTTTGTATGCGTGAAAAAGCGAAGAAGCTTCGTTGTTGAGTGTGCATATATTCTGACAGGGATTAAAAAAAACTGAAGAAAACTCTTCGTTTTTAAGAGTTATAAGGTTAATATTTATGAAATCTGAAAAAACCCTCAGAGAAGATGAAAAAGCTTCCTGTGTCTGTTTGAAAAGATCCTCGAAGCTCAACACATTTATTTTTGGCGGATACTTCATCAATTCTATGTTAAGCTTAGCGTTACTTTCACATAGGTCGGCCATATTCTCAAAAATATATACCAACTTAAGCCCAAGCAAGTTAGCCTTAAGATATATTCCTGAAAAATTAGCTTTGGAAAGCAGAACCATTCCTTCATAATCAAGTTTGGCCTCAAGATAATCAACTCGGTCATCCTGAGAGATGATTTCCTCCGAAAGAGGTATATCCTTTTGGAAGTATGCATCGCTGAACTTATAAAACATGCCCTGGACTATTCTCCCCATTCTTAGTACATTGTTCAGGTATACAATAAGTGGTTCTCTGAGATATGGAGTAAGAGGATTTTCCTGAATATATTTTTTTTCTTTCATTCAAATCTCCTGCCAAAAGCTAATTTTTGGTTCAAAAGTTCTAAAAAGCTGTACTTTTCTTTTTGTGCAAGAAATAAAGTTTTTGAACTTACCCGGACATGGACTGATTCTCCTTTATGTAAAGAAGAAACAATGTTGCCGTCAACAAGCACAAAACCCTTTTCGTTTAAAGCATTGTTAATGTGTATGGATAATTTCTTCTCCGGTCCAAAGATAAGAGGTCTCATATTAAGACCGTGTGCCGCAAGCGGAATAAGTTCCATTGCTTTAATTGACGGATCAAGAATAGCGCCGCCGGCAGAAAGACCGTAACCTGTAGAACCGGTAGGTGTTGAAACAAGTATTCCATCTCCAGAGAAAGAGTAAACTGGTTCGTCCATATAACTGACAGAGATATCTATAGTGCCGTCGGGGGTGCTTCTCTGGACATTAAGATCGTTCAGGCAGAAGTACTGTGTTCCGTTAAAATCAGCTTCAAGAAGCATTCTTTCACTAAAAGAAAGCTTCTTCATAGAGATACATTCTGCCGCTTTTCCTATTTCGTTCTGTGAAAAAGCAGTCAGAAAACCAAGCTTTCCCATATTTATTCCGATGATTGGTTTATTAAAAGCAACTGCCAGAGGAACTGTCCGCAATACAGTGCCGTCGCCGCCAAGAACTATAAAATAATCATTATCTCGGGCATGTTCTACGAAGCAGTCCTTGCAGGCCTGCACTGCATCGGTTATCTCTATAGAATACTTTTCAAACTCATGTTTAATGTTGTCATGGATATACCTAACATCAGTTTTGGTAGGATTATAAAATATAATTACTTTCAAGCTGTTCACCTCATAATAACAGACAGGTCAAAAAGAGATGCAATGAGAAACTTATCAATGAAGATAAGCAACAGTAATGCAAGGTAAGGCGTAAAGTCTATAGGACCAAAAGTAAGAGGTATCACACGTCTTATAGGTCTGCATATCAAATTTGAAACCGAGTCAAAAAAAGAACGTACAGGGTTATAGTAAGGAAGTATAAAACTCAGAACAGCCGAAATTATGATAGAAATCTGAAGAAAGTTAATTCCTATTCTAAGAACAAAAGCGGTTCCATAAAAGAAGTTAGCAATAAAAAACATTCTCTTTCCTCCGTTTCAAGTATAGATTCTTGAGCCAAATATTTTTGAACCAATTCTAAGCATTGTAGAACCATTTTCTATCGCTAAGCTGTAATCACTGGACATTCCCATAGAAAGCTCTTTAATATCTGGATACTTTAAAGAAAGGTTATCGCGCAATTTACGCAAAGAAGAAAAAACCGAACTTATGCATTCGGTTTCACTGGTATTCGGAGCCATGGTCATCAATCCGCATACTTTTATATTTGGATACTTTAATGCATGTTCAATAAAACTATGTGCTTCATTTAAAGATATACCGGATTTGGACTCTTCGCCCGAAACATTGACTTCTATAAGAATATTTTGTATTTTTCCCAGAGAGAAGGCTCTTTTATCAATTTCAATTATCTCCTGAACTCTGCATACGGAATGAATCATATAAGAGCAGGGAACAATGTATTTTAATTTATTGGTTTGAATACTTCCGATAAAATGCCACATAAGACCTTCAAGATTCAGCTCGGAGGATTTTTCACGAAGTTCCTGGGCCCAGTTCTCACCGAAATCCCTCTGTCCTTTTTCAAAGCATTCAAATATATCTGATGAAGGAAAAGTTTTAGAAACTGCGATAAGTTTTATTTCATTGGGATTTCTCGAATATTTTTCGGATATTTCAGAGATCTCATTCTTCAAATTCAGGTAATTTTTGATTAACTGACTGTCCAATCTGATCACCCCGCATACTGTTTATTTTACTTTCAGAGTATCCCAGATATCGTAAACCTTTTTCTGTGATCATCCTGCCTCTGCTGGTTCTTATAAGATAGCCATTCTGAAGAAGATAAGGCTCATAAACCTCGCTTATCGAATCAGGCTCTATCCCAAGTGAAGCAGCCAATGCCTTAACTCCCACCGGACCACCTTTATAATTCTGTGTCACGGTGTTAAGAAGCTTTCTATCCATTTCATCAAGACCGTATGTATCTATATCAAGCATACTCATTGTCTCATCAACTTCAGAGACTTCAATTCTGCTTCTTCCCTTTACCTGGGCTGTATCTCGGACTCTCTTGAGTAGCCTGTTGGCTATCCTAGGAGTACCCCTTGATCTTTGGGCAATAAGCAGAGCGGCCTCTTCGGATATAGCTGCTTTGAGAAGCTCTGCACTTCTGCATACGATGAGTTTTAAATCATCATCGGTATAAAAACTCATTTCGAGAATGATACCAAATCTGCTTCTTAGAGGAGCTGCTATCAATCCCGTTCTGGTGGTTGCTCCGATAAGAGTAAAAGGCTTCAGATCAAGTCTTATTGATCTGGCAGATGGTCCTTTTCCGATTACTATATCAAGCTTGAAATCTTCTACTGCAGAGTATAAAATCTCCTCCACAGATCTGTTAAGCCTATGGATCTCATCAATAAACAAAATATCCCCGCCGGCAAGATTGGTTAAAATAGCCGCCAGATCTCCGGCTTTTTCAAGAACAGGTCCGCTGGTTACTTGTATGTTCGATTTCATCTCATTGGCAATTACATTTGCCATAGTGGTTTTTCCCAGGCCGGGAGGTCCTGCAAGCAAAACATGATCCAAGACATCTTTACGTTTTTTAGCAGCCTGTATGCTGACGTTAAGACGTTCTTTTATCTTTGATTGACCTATATATTCATTTAAAAGCTTGGGACGAAGGCTGACTATGCTAACCTCGTCACCAAGCTCGGCAGAATTTAAAATTCGCTGTGTTGATTCATTATTATTTCCAAATATCATCTTTTCCTCCGATCCGTCGGATATTATAAAAAGCAACTGGAACAGAAGGATCAAAAAAACAGTTCAGTATCCTGAAATATCTGTAATCAATTACGGGTAGACTCTATAAAGAGTCCTTGCAAAAGGAATAGCCTCTCTTATATGTTCCAAACCACAAAGCCATGCGACGACTCTTTCTATTCCCATTCCGAATCCGCTATGAGGAACACTTCCGTATTCCCTCAGATCAAGATACCATTGATATCCTTCAACCGGAAGTTTTTTGGATTTAAGACTATCGATCAGAACATCCTTTTCCCATATTCTTTCAGATGCTCCTATTATCTCTCCGTATCCTTCGGGAGCAAGCATGTCGTCGCACATAACAACCTGCGGATTCTCAGGATCAGGCTGCATATAAAACGCCTTGAGCTCCCTGGGGTATTTTTCGACAATTACTGGTTTATCAAATTCTTTAGCTACACCTGTTTCCTCATCGGCGCCAATATCGTCTCCCCATTTTATGTCGAAGCCTTTTTTCTGAAGAAGCTTTACAGCCTCAGTATACGTTATCCTTGGAAAAGGAGCTTGTACTTTTTCAAGCACCGAAGTATTTCTTTCAAGCGCCGAAAGGCTCTCTGCACAGTTTTCAAGTACATGCTTAACAATATATGAAACAAGATCCTCCTGGAGCTTCATATTGTCTTCATGCCTGTAGTAAGCAACTTCTGCCTCATTCATCCAAAATTCAATAAGATGTCTTCTAGTTTTGGATTTTTCAGCCCTAAAAGTAGGACCGAGGTTATAAACCTTTCCCAGAGACATGGCGGCAGCTTCAAGATATAACTGTCCTGTCTGGGTAAGATATACCTTTCCATAATCAAAGTAATCTATCTCAAAAAGATTTCCGGCAGTTTCACCTATCGACCCGGTAAATATTGGAGTATCAACAAGAGTAAAATCACGGTTGTTATAAAAATCACGTGTTGCTTTTATTATGTTGTGTCTTATGTTGAGAATATGAAACTGTCTCTTGGATCTAAGCCAAAGATGCCTATTATCCATAAGAAAATCAATCCCGTGATCTTTTTTTGATATGGGGTAATCCTCGTTTGGAATACCTACCACTTTTACATCTTCTGCAAGAAGCTCTATTCCGTTTGGAGCTCTTTCATTTTTTACGACAGTTCCGATTAAAGTAAGACTTGATTCCATCTTTAAAGCGGATGAGGAATTAAATACATCTTCTCCGACTCTGGAAAGTTCTACAACGGCTTGTATGAATCCCGAACCATCTCTGAGCTGCAGAAACTGGATCTTTCCACTGGATCGCCTGTTAGCCAGCCAGCCCCTGAACTCAACTTTTTTATCTATATAGTTTTTCATGTCATGGATATATATCCATTCAGCCTTCATAAAACCCCTCCTGATCATAAGTTATTATAAACTCAATTATACCATAAATATTGTAGTAAATAAAAACCCGTACTCTCATACGGGCTATAAAAAAGTATTAGTTTGAAGGTACTGTTTCATAAACAAAACAAACTTCGGACCTAAAACAGGGTCAAAAAGCTTTCCTGAATTTTTATCAATCGAAATGATTGCATCTTCTACACTCATTATGCCGTCAAACTCAGATGAGGCAGTATGAGTAGCAATATCAAACCAGTCAATTATACCTACCAGCCGTGCATAAAAAGGTATCTCATTTTCCTTAAGACC
Source organism: Petrotoga sp. UBA5851 (assembly GCA_002431635.1). Taxonomy (GTDB): domain Bacteria; phylum Thermotogota; class Thermotogae; order Petrotogales; family Petrotogaceae; genus UBA5851. The sequence continues at coordinate 27,117 of DJGH01000072.1, read as the reverse complement.
GTCGGGATAGCCTGAACCGTTCCAGTTTTCGTGATGACTGCGTACTACAGGTACAGCAAACCAAAGCTCATCAAGAGAACTTAAAAAAATTGAACCTGTAATCGTATGTTCCAGATCCCATGATTCAAACTCACTTATTCGGGTAGGAGAAAAAAGCATAAGCTGTTCGAGCCCGATTCTTCCAATATCATGAAGCATGCACAATTCTTTTATCTTGTGCTGTTCATCTTCATCAAGGCCAAGATACCTAGAGAACTCAACACTATAAAGTGCGACTCTTTGCGAATGGCTCATATTGGTTCTTTCATCTTCTACTTCAAGCGTTACGACCAGTCCTTGGAGAAACTTGGAAAGTTTGTTCACGTAACGAGCCTTTGAGGCATAAAGATCGAAAGGTTTTCTACCGTTTATGATCGATATAGTTTTAATTATTGCAAGTTCTATATCAGTCATTTCGTCTGTTACATCAAGAGTATAAAAAACATTTCCAGCAGTGTCGTAAAACTCAATCTTTGATTCCCGTATAACAAGAGAATACTTTCCGAGCTGAGGATTATGCCTGCTTATAGATATATCAGCTTGAGAAACCGAAGTACTTATGAACATGCCAGACTTTATAAAAGAACCTTCGAGAAAATTTTTTATTTCTGGACTCAAGTCTTTATCAATAAAAATACTTTGTTTTGTTTTCAAAATGACCTCCGGAACTTATTCAAATTAAGTATATTATAGTATCAGAATGTAACAAAAATATAAATCTCTTAAAAAACTTGACTTGATTTCATTTTGTAGTATAATATTTCTAGTCAGCCGGTGTAGCTCAACGGTAGAGCGACTCATTCGTAATGAGTAGGTTGGGGGTTCAAATCCCTTCATCGGCTCCAGCACATTTGTCCCTGCGGTAATATACCGCAGGGACGTTTTGTTATTCGTACATACTGTTGGTTTTAAAAAATTATAATAAGCATAAACTAAAATTTTCAAGAGAATTTTAAGATACTGCTGCATTAAAAAGCCCATAATCTATCCATACTAATGGTAAACAGAATTTTGCTTTATATAATAAAGTAATGTATAATATGATTGATTTTTATTTACTGGCGGCGCAAGTGATGATAAAACTTAGTGAAACAGAGAGAAAGGTATTTCAGTTCATAAAAGATTACGAAATATTTAAAAAATGTGATAAAATATTAATAGGTGTATCCGGCGGCAAAGATTCCATGACTCTTTTGACTATTATGTACAAGCTTTCAAAGCTATCCGGATATCAACTTGGGGTTGCCCATTTTAACCATAAGCTCAGAAAAGAGTCTGATGAAGAACAAAAGTTCGTCAGAGATTATTGTCTAGGGCTTTCTGTTCCGTTTTTCGCATCAGAGGGTGATGTGGTTGGATATTGTTCAGAAAATAAAAAAACAATAGAAACCGGGGCACGTGAGTTGAGATATGAATTTTTATATGAAATTTTAAGAAAATATGGCTATAATAAAATAGCTACTGCTCATCATGCCTCTGATCTTGCAGAAACTGTTATTTACAGGCTTTCAAGAGGCACAGGAATTATAGGAATGGGAGGATTGGGTCCTGTTAACGGAAAAGTTACACATCCTATGTTAACTGTAACTTTGAAAGAGATAATGGATTATGTTACAATTAATAATGTTAAACATGTTAATGACAGTTCAAACGAGGACAAAAAATATGTAAGAAATGCTATAAGGCTTGATATATTGCCGGCTTTAGAAAATATAAACTCCAAGTATGATGAAAATATCTTAAGATTCTGTCAGATTGTATGGTCTTATAAAGAGCAGATTGAAAAAATTTATGATGAAAGAGTTTCTGAAACAGATGAAGTTTATGAATTCAAACTCATGTCTGATTTTTTTGATTCTGAAGTACTGCGGATGATTTTTCTTAAAAATGGAAAATATCCACCCAACTACGAAGAAAGCTGTAAGATAATAAGCATGAAAAACGGTGGCAGAAGGAAATTTGGTAATATTGTTATAAAAAGAAAAAAAGACAGTCTAACACTACAAGTCATGAAGCAAAGGGAGGCATGAATCTTGGCTGATAACAGAAAACCGCAAAAAACTATAGGTGTGCTTTTTGTGTATATAGTTTTAGCTCTATTAATTTATTTTGGCATTAGCGGATTGACCAACACACAGAGCGTTAAAGATATAAGCTACTCTGAGATGATATCGTTCATTGAAAACAAACAAGTAATGAATATTGATATCGAGGATACCGGTATGATGTCCTTAAAGCTTATAGACGGTACCAAGTATAATGTTTATAATCCTGGAATGATGATTGATCAGGATTTCATCTATGCTTTGTCCCGTGATGGTATAAAGATCAGGTTTGTCAAAGGAATATCTTCCAGTTGGTGGATAAACATAATCACTTATCTTATACCCATAATTTTCCTTGTTTTCATATGGTTTCTCATGTTCAGGCCTATGAGCAGAGGACCTCAGGGAATGAACTTTTCAAAGAGTCCAGCGCGTAAGTACGATCCCGAAAAGGATAAAATTACTTTCAACGAAGTTGCGGGCGTCGATGAGGCTAAAGAAGAGTTGAGTGATGTGGTTCAGTTCCTTAAGGATCCCAAGAGTTTTGTAAAAATAGGTGCAAGAATGCCTAAGGGCATAATTCTGGTTGGAAATCCCGGAACCGGAAAAACTCTTTTGGCTAGAGCTGTTGCAGGAGAAGCTGGGGTTCCGTTTTTCTTTATAAGCGGTTCTGATTTTGTTGAGCTTTTTGTAGGAGTAGGTGCTGCAAGGGTAAGAGATCTTTTTACGCAGGCTAAAGCAAGTGCCCCGGCAATAATATTTATAGATGAAATTGATGCCGTAGGCCGTCAGAGAGGTGCAGGTCTAGGCGGAGGTCACGACGAGAGAGAACAGACTCTTAACCAATTGCTTGTGGAGATGGACGGTTTTGATTCAAAAACAGGGATAGTACTTATGGCAGCTACAAATAGGCCTGATATCCTGGATAAGGCACTTCTCCGACCGGGAAGATTCGATAAAAAAGTTGTTATAGACTCTCCCGATCTGAACGGAAGAGAAGCTATAGTAAAGATACATATGAGAGGCAAACCTATAGCTCAGGATGTTGATCCAAATGTCCTTGCTAGAAGAACGCCCGGATTTGTTGGTGCGGATCTTGAAAATCTGGTGAATGAAGCAGCGTTGCTTTCAGCCAGAAAGAAAAAGAATGTTATAAACATGGAAGAGTTTGAAGAAGCAATAGACAGGGTAATAGCCGGTCCTTCAAGAAAATCAAGGGTTGTTTCGGAAAAGGAAAAGAAAATAATAGCCTATCATGAGCTCGGTCATGCTATAATAGGAAGTTTGCTTCCGAATGCCGACCCTGTCCACAAAGTAACGATTGTACCCAGAGGTCATCAGGCATTAGGATATACTTTGCAGCTCCCGCTTGAAGATAAGTACCTCTTATCCAGATCTGAAATGCTAGACAGGATAGTTGCCATTTTAGGCGGAAGGGCGGCTGAAGAGGTTATTTTCGGCGAGGTAACGACAGGTGCTGGGAATGACCTAAAGAAAGCTACTGAGTATGCAAGACTTATGGTATGCCAGCTTGGTATGAGCGATAAAATAGGTCCTATCGCCTGGGGGGAAGAAGAAGAAGAAGTTTTCCTAGGCAGAGAGATAACTAAGATGAAGAATTATTCAGACGAAACTGCCGCACTTATTGATTCAGAAATGAACAAAATAATCACCGACGGATATGAAAAGGCCAAAGAGCTTGTAAGGCAGAATATTCAGAAGTTTGACTTCATAGCCCGGTATCTGCTTTCAAAAGAAACTATATTAGGCGACGAGTTGAAGAAAATGCTTGAGTTTGATATAGGCGAGCTGGAAAAGTATATAGGGTCAATGGAGCTTAAAGAGAAGGTGGTAAAAAGTGAGGGAAGTAATTGAAGAACTGAAAAAACTGGAGGGAAAGGAACAGGTTTTTAGTTTTAAGGTACTGGATGATACTTTTTTGTGGTCAGAGGATGAGGAACTTCTTAGTCTGGGAACGCTCAGTACCTCTGCACTTCTTGAGAATGTTCACCGTTGCGGCTACAGTATTTTAAAAAGTGTTATACCTTCAAATTACGTTTCAGTTGTTGGGGTTACATCCATAAGGCATCTCTCGGTAACGCCGGTTCATTCTATTGTAAGTATAAAGATACTTGTTAAAGCGGTAAACGAGAATAAGGTGACTTTTGAAGGAGAGGCATTTGATGAGTTTGAAGAGGTAGCTTCCTTCAGTTTTGAAAGGGTAGTTGTCTCTCTGGGTTCGGTAAGTCGTAAGATCAAGGAAAAATCAGATAAAATAAAAAGCATTAATTAGTAATAAAATTGAAGGGAGGAATTACAGATGGCAAAAAAGACTATTATGATAGTAGAAGATGATCCAGCAATTTCCGAAATGTTATCGATTAACCTTTCAAAAGAAGGATACGATGTTCTTACAGCCGGAAGTGCTGACGAAGCGCTCAAAGTAATTGAGGAGAAGGATGTTGACTTTTTTATAGTTGACATTATGTTACCCGGATCAATGGATGGGTTTGACCTTATAAGAATCCTTAAAAGCAGCGAAACCCATAAGCTTACTCCTATGCTTATTCTCAGTGCAAAAGATGATTCGGCAGATAAAGTTGCTGGTCTTGAGTTAGGAAGCGATGATTATGTGACCAAACCATTTAATGTGAGAGAGCTCCTTGCAAGAATAAAGAGTATTTTCAGAAGACAGACATCGGCTTCGCAGATGAAAGAGGAAGGACCGAAAAAGATAATAGCCAAAGACCTTATAATAGATACCGAAAGACTTGAGGTATGGGTAAGAGGCGAGCTTGTAGGATTGACCCCTCTTGAATTTGATCTTTTGGTCTTCCTGGCCAAGAATGAAGGAAAGGTTTTCAACCGTGATGTTCTATTGGATAAGCTTTGGGGATACGATTATTACGGTGATACAAGAACGGTTGATGTACATATAAGAAGACTCAGAACCAAAATTGAGGAAGATCCTTCCAATCCTAAGTACATAATAACCGTAAGAGGAAAAGGATATAAGTTCAGGGATCCCGGCAAAGAAAAGAACGACTGATTAACTTATTGGTTATTGACGACAGAGGGTGTCCTCTGTCGTTTTTTGAATATAAAAAAAGGCAGGTAATAATATGCTGTATATGACATTGGCAATATTATTAACTTTTTTTGCGGGAATAATGCTGGCCATTGTATACTTCCGACAGATGAAAGCTATTGATTCCTACAAAAAACTTAAAGAAGAACTTTGCAGAATACTTGATATTAATATAAACAATCCTTCAGATGACTTTCTCCTGCATCAGACCAATCTTAAGTATAAAAGTCTTGTAGAAAGGTATGAAAGTGAAAGGGTAAGAAGGAAGAACCTTTATTCAATAATGAATAATCTTGAAGAGGGAGTAATAGTTGTTTCAATATACCAGTCTGACATAATAAAGGTTGACTTTGCAAATGATTTCTCAAAAAGAATCTTTACAATAGATGATTATGTCGGAAGATCAATAGTAGAAATAGTAGACAATCACAGTCTTATAGACCTGATACTCAAAAGCTATAAACTTCAGTCTGATGAGGAAGAGGAGCTTTTGTTCTATTCGCCGGAAAAAAGATTTTATAAATGTAAGGTAAAAATGATGAGCATAGATGATAACGGGCGCATAGTACTGCTCTCGGATATAACCAAAGAGAAAAATCTTGAAAACCTCAGAAAGGAATTTCTGACTACTATGTCACATGAGCTCAGGACACCTCTTTCGGTTATGAATGGTTATCTTGAAACAATTCTTATGGATAAGCAGCTTGACAAAGGGTTGGAAAAGATGTTAAAAATAATAGAGGATGAGACTGCAAGGCTTACCAGACTGGTGAATGATCTTCTTGATCTTGGAAGACTTGAAAAATCCCTTACTGATAACACTAACATAAAAGAAATTAATATTTCCAATATCACCAAGAAAGTCTTTGAATTTTTTAAACTTCTTTCTGAAGGACTGGATGTAAATCTTACCGCCGAAGTAGCCAATAATCTTAAAATAAAAGGTGATGAAGAAAGAATAATGCAGGCGGTTTATAATATTGTAGACAACGCCCTTAAGTTCACCTCTATGAAGGAAAAGGGAGAAAAAAATGTTTATGTGAGACTTTATAAGGAAAGCAGTAATGTGGTTCTTGAAATAGAAGACACAGGAATAGGAATACCGTCAAAGGAGCTTGAAAAAATATTCGATATGTTCTATCGTGTTGATAAGTCTAGAACCAGGCAGGTAAGCGGTTTTGGATTGGGATTATATATAGTTAAATCGATACTGGACAAGCATAATGCCGGAGTGTATCTTGAAAGTGAGGAAAATAACGGTACGCTATTCCGGATTACTTTCAAGGGAGGTATGAAAGATGAGACCTTATGATGTTATACAGAAAAAGAGAGACGGATTTGAGAATACTACCCAGGAAATTGACTATATGATTGAAGGATTTGTAAAATCAACAGTACCTGACTATCAGATGGCAGCCTGGCTTATGTCAATATACTTTAACCATATGACCGCTAGAGAAAGGTATGACCTGACAATGGCCATGCTCAATTCGGGTGATAAGATAGATCTTAGTGCAATAGAAGGTATAAAAATTGATAAACATTCCACCGGCGGAGTTGGGGATAAAACAACTATTTGCCTTGCTCCCATGGTAGCTTCTATGGGTCTGAAGGTTTCGAAGCTTTCTGGCAGGGGACTGGGTCATACAGGCGGTACTGTAGATAAGCTGGAGGCAATACCAGGGTTCAGAAGTTCGCTGAGTGAAAAAGAGTTCATAGATATTGCTAATAAGTACTCTGTGGTTGTCGCAGGGCAAACTGCAAACATTGCGCCGGCAGATAAAAAAATATATGCGCTCAGAGATATTACAGCAACTGTCGATGAGGTATCTCTTATATCTGCAAGTATTATGAGCAAGAAACTGGCTGTTATGTCCGATGGAATAGTTCTGGATGTAAAAACCGGTTCTGGAGCTTTTATGAAAAGTGTTCATGAATCAGCTGAACTTGCAAGGGCTATGGTTGATATTGCCAAGCTTAATCAAAAAAAAGTTGTTGCTATAGTTACAAACATGAATCAGCCACTTGGAGAAACAGTCGGAAATTCGATAGAGGTGCTTGAAGCTATACAGACGATGAAGGGTGATGGACCAAGTGATCTTACAGAGCTGTGCTTTGAACTTGCCGCCCGGATGATTCAGATATCAGGAATTGATACTTACCAGAATTCCAAAATTATATTGGAAAAAAATATAAGATCCGGAAAAGTTGCGGAAATTGCGAAAAAATGGATACAGGCTCAAGGAGGTGAGCCAAAGGTAATAGATGATCCGGAAAGCTATCTTAACATTTCATCAGATAAACTTGAGTTTAGAGCCCAGAAAGATGGGTACATTTTCAAGATAGATACCCAGGCGGTAGGAGTTGCATCGATGGTTCTTGGAGCCGGCAGGGCAAAAAAAGAAGATGTTATAGATCCTTCTGTGGGAATAAAAGTTGTAAAAAAGTTAGGGGATTATGTAAAAAAAGGTGAGGTTATAGCTTATATATATAAGAGTGCCGCAAGTAACTATGAAGAGTCACTGAATCTCCTTGAAAATGCCTATGCTATAAATAAAGAAAAACCTGATTCAGATGAGTATAAGCTCATTTATGAAGTAATAGAGTAATTAGGTGAGAACTGATGCATAAAAAAATGATTGTTCTGGTTCTTGTATATGTTTTCGCCATTACGGCATTTTCAGGCGATGCCGTTTTTATCAGTACTGATAAAGAGCCATCAACTGCTCCATTAAAGATTCTGGGATCAGAGTTCTTTATTCAGGTTGATAATCTTATTCTGGAAGGATTAACAGTACATAAAACGGAAAATGCTATTTTCATGGTTTTTCAGAAAGATATTCTTGAAATAAACAAGCAGGATCAATACGCTAAGCTTAATTTCCTTACCAAATATAAGAGTTCTATTGTTACGGAGAACGGAAGTACATATCTTAAAGCAGATTTGCTGGCAAAATTCCTAAAAAGATCGTATATAAGTGCAGACAGCAACATGTTTTTTTATTCCCAGCTACCTAAGATAGTGAATATGACTTATTCTTTGAATAAATTGACGATAGAAACAGATTCAATAGCTGATGAAAAGTGTATTTCTTTTGCCTCATCAGGTGAACAGAAAATTATCAGGCTTATTCCTTTTCAGAACTCAGGAATAGTCCCCAAGGAGATAGATCTTACCAGTTCGGGCGGTATGATAACTTTAAAAATCAAAAGTGCCTTAAACTACAAGGCTGTAATACAAGGGAAAAAAATAATCATTGAAACAGTTTCATCTGTCAGTAGTGATAAGCCTGCTGATAAGCAGACCGATCCAGCTACTGTTTTTTCGGGATATCAGCAAAAGATAGTTACTATAGGGGATCAGAAGGTAAAATGTTATTATGCAAAGTACGATCCTAAGAAGTATAAAATCCAGCCAGTAGTAAACAATCTTGGCATTTCTTCAAAATTTATAAATGTTCTGTCTGCACAAAAACCTATTCTAGCGGTTAATGCGTCTTACTTTGATGTTTCGACACTTGAACCGATAGGCAAGATAATACTTAACGGACGTGTCCTTCATATAGATTCGCATCTGAGGCCTTCATTCTATATCGATACAAACGGTAATCCGAACATGGATTATATAAAACTTGAGTATACAGCATATCTTGATGATATACCTCTTTTGGTCAAGGGTGTAAACTCCCTTTGGAAAGCCAACATAAAAGTATATACATCGGAGTACAAAAACTCTATAAAAGAAGGCGAGGATGAATATCTATTCTACCTTATTGAAAACGGTAAAGTAATATCCACAGTAGNNAGTCCTTTAGGCATCCAGCTTCTTTTGCTTGTAAAAAGAGATTATGAAAAGTATCTTACAGAGATCGTAACAGGTTCTGTTTTCCGTTATGAAACCAATAACGATAAAGATATAAATGTCTATCATATGGCAGACGGTGGGCCCTTCTTAATTAACACAGAGTTTTCAAAAGAAAGGCTAGCGGAAGAAAAAAGAGGCTTCAGCAGTATTATTAACGGTAGAACGTCAAGGACGCTTGTTGCAATTGATAATGATAATATGGTAACATTTATACTGGTCGAAGGTAACCAAAAAGATTACCCAGGTCTTGACTATGATGGATGTATAGAACTGTTGAATCAGATAGGTACATTCAAAAAAGCCATGATGTTTGATGGCGGAAGTTCTTGTCTTTTCTATGCAGATAATAAGATCATTAATTATAGAGAAGCAGACTGGCGTGAATCGATACCTGTAATGTTGGGTGTCTTTAAGAAATAACGCTCTATGATTATCTACCAAAATCTACGGAGGTGGCACTTTATATGGGGAAATATTTACCAGCTCAAAAAAGGATAGTAGGAGTATTTGGACATCATAATAGCGGAAAGACTACACTTCTTGATGCAGTACTTAAAAATTATTATTCGGGAGCGGACAGAATCGGACAGAGGTATCTCGATTCGGAGCCCATTGAAAAAGAAAAAGCCGCAAGTTTTTCCAATCATATTACGACTGTCGATTTTGAAGATACACGATTGTATTTTATTGATACTCCCGGTTCAACGGAATTTTTAGGAGATCTTCAAACTGCAATAAATGCTTCAGATAATATTTTATTAATAGTAAATGGGACTGCCGGAGTCGAAGTATCAACTGAAAGAATATGGCAGATGGCAAGAGAACAGAATAAACCTGTTATTGTATTCGTATCCCAGATGGATAAAGACGGAGCGGACTACGATAAAGTTATTTCGGATCTGAAAGAAGCTTTCCAGGATGGTGTGAAGTTGACTCCAGTTCAAGTTCCGATAGGACAGGGAAACAACTTTAAGGGGATAACGAATGTATTGCTTAAAAAGTCTTTCACATATGATGTCAACACGGGGAAAGCCTCAGAAATGCCATCTTTGGCACCTGAAAGTCAGACATGGTACGATAAGTACCATGATCAGGCCATCGAAGATATTGTGGAAAATGATGAGGATATTTTAAATAAGTATTTTGAAGGCGGAGAAGAGGCAATTACAACTGAAGAACTTATTAAGTGCCTTAAAAAAGCTGTCGGTGAAGGGACTGTAGTTCCCGTTCTTATAGGTTCGGCCTTGCATAATGCAGGAATAGACAGGCTTATGTTCTCTCTTAAGAATTATGGTGTATCACCAGAAAATTCAAAGTACTCCAATGTGAATGGTGAAACGATTGAAAATTCAGATAAATTCACAGGATTAATAATCAAGAATGCTGTTGATCCTTTTGTAGGTAAGCTTACATATTTAAGGATACTCAGCGGTACGCTCAAAGCTTCCGATTCGTTCTATGTAGTTCAGGAGGATTCGAATGAAAAATTTTCGCATCTTTACATTCCTAGATTTGATAAGAATGAAGAAATAGAAGAAGCCTCGCTGGGAGATGTAGTGGTAATACCAAAGCTTAAGAACAGTAAAATAGGGCAAACAGTAGTATCAGCAGGTCAGAACGGCATTGTAAAGGTTCCTGATTTTCCTGAGCCTATGATATCAAAGTCAATATCCCCAAAATCCAAAAATGAAATAGATAAAATTACGGGTGCCCTTTCAAAGCTTTCCGAATCTGATCCGACTTTCAAATGGGAATTTGATCCAGAAACCAGTGAGACAGTTATAAGTGGTATAGGCACGATACATCTTGAAGTAATGACAGAAAGGCTAAGAAAGAACTTTGGAGTGGATTTTGAAATAGGAAAACCCAAGATAGCTTATAGAGAAACGATAAAAAGAAAAACTAATGCGGAGTATAAACATAAAAAACAGACTGGCGGTCATGGACAGTACGGTCATGTCAAGATAGAGGTAGAGCCGCTCGAAAGAGGTTCCGGCTATATATTTGAGGACAAGATTGTAGGAGGAGTCATACCGAAGAACTATATACCGTCTGTTGACAAAGGAATACTGGAAGCTATAAAGAAAGGAATACTCGCAGCATTTCCTGTCGTTGATATAAAGGTAATTCTATATGATGGTTCTTATCATGATGTAGACTCGTCAGATATTGCATTCCAGATTGCTGCCAGAAGTGCCTTTAAAATAGCGCTTGAAAGTGCAAATCCTGTTCTCCTGGAACCTATAATGAAGGTAGATATATTTGTTCCGAGTGCCAATACAGGGGATGCAATGGGAGAAGTAACAGCTAAGAGAGGCAGACCGCTTGGAATGGAAAACGTTGGAAGAGGACTGGATAAGATAATGGCTGAAATACCTCTTGCCGAAATGCTGGATTTTTCACCCAGGCTGAGTTCAATAACCAGCGGTAAAGGATATTTCTCCATGAAATTTGAAAAATACATGGAAGTAACACCTGAAATCCAGAAAAAAATTGTTGCTGAAAGACAAGCCGAAATGGCTGCCGAACAGAAATAAAAAATAGAACGGAGACCCCTGGTCTCCGTTTTTTTAGTGCAGAAACTTTTAAAAAGCTATACTAATTTTGTATTATATAATAAAGAGCATTTGGTGTGAGGCATAAAAAAGCTTTTATACAATTACTTTTTTGCTAAGATGTATTCGTAAAAACCCGAGGAAATATATTTTTCATTTTGTTTTCTTTTGACTGTGCGTTCTTCTTTATAAATGATTTCAAATTTACTTAGAAAACTTTCAATTTCGGTGTCTTTATAATGAACATAAAGGATTTCTTCATTATTTTGTATATTGATGTACTCACCGTCGCTTATCTTTTTTCCTTCCCCATAGGAATCGCAATTCTCGCTCAAAAAATTCACGTAGCATAATCCATCATCTTTTAAAACTCTATGAAATTCGGATAAAGCGATTATAAAATCTTGTTTTTTCATATGGACGGATGTGTTATATGAGAATAAAAAACCAAAAAAACTATCAGGAAAAGGTATTTTTAACATATCTCCCAAAATAATATTTAGGTTCATATTTTTTTCTTTGCAAAAAGCTTTGGCCTTTTCCAACTGTTTTTTACAAATTTCAATTCCATAAGTTTTATAACCATGTTCGTAGAATAATGAAAGAGGAGGATTAGAACCACCCGCACCACAATCAAGGATAGTTTTTTCATTATGAATTTCATTGCAAAATTTCAAATAGTTATATAAAGGAAAAGCTAGTACAAGATTATTCATACCTCACCTTTAAGATATAAAGATATTTTTATATGTATTAATTATACTATAAGAATATTATCACAGCCAAAAATATTGAAAGCTTTATGGCAAGGTCTTTAAAAAAAAGAAATGCTGCTTTGAAATATAAACCTCTTAAGGTATAATATTAATGAGGTGATAGAATGAGCATAAGCACTAAGACTGGCGATGCCGGACAGACAAGCTTATGGTCCGGAGAAAGAGTTTTTAAAGATGATATAAGGGTAGAATCATATGGAACGGTTGATGAACTGAACTCTTTTTTAGGTGAGGCAATATATTATGCCAATTCATCTGAAGTCAAGGATATACTTTTGAGCATTCAGAGAGATCTTTTCAGAGTTGCCGGGCAGCTTGCCTCAAAGGATGTTCTATATGTTAAACCGGTTTGTGACGAGGATGTTCAAAAACTGACGGATCTTGTTCACCATTATGAAGAGATAATCAAGCTGAAAGGTTTTGTCATACCAGGTTCTATTCTTGCATCGGCAAAACTGGACATCTGCAGGACGGTCTGCCGCAGGGCTGAACGGCGCATAGTAGCATTAAATAGGGTCGAAGCTGTTCCGGTTCAGGTTGGGCAGTATATAAACAGATTATCGGATCTTTTATTTATAGTTGCGCGTTATGAAGAGTATCTTAAAGATAAAATAATCCATAAATAAATGCACTGCCTTAAATGCGAAATAATTCTAAGGTGTACGGGAGTGAAGTCTTTAAAGGAAAAACGAAGCATTTTAAAAAAAGTAATTTCTCGCATAAAGGAAAATTATAACGTTGCAGTAATAGAAAGTGACTGTAATGATTCTAGGGAGTTTATTTCTATTGGAGTTTCTGCTTTGAGTGATTCCAGAGTCTTTTTATATGATCTTTCCCAAAAGATTGAAGAGTATATAGAGAAAAATTTTCAGATACTTGTAGTTTCTGAGGATGTAGAGATTTTCTAAAGGAGGAATATTCTGAACTTTTTATATATAAAAGATAGTTTAAATGATTATTTGGAAAAGCTTATCAAAAGCAGGAAACGCTATGAGCATATAATGGAAGTTGAAAAATATGGATTGAAAATGGCAGAAATCTGGGGAGCCGATAAGGATGAAGTCAGTGTAGCTTGTCTGGCACATGATCTTTTCAGGGAGTTACCGCAGAATAAAGTGTTTTTGATGTGCAGAGGCTACTCTTTAAGCTACGATAAATATGAAGAGCATAATCCTAATGTTCTTCACGGGAGGTTGGCAGCCGTATTTCTGAAAAAAAAATTTAAGATAAATAAAAGTATTTTTGAGGCTGTTTACTACCATACCAGCGGATACTATAAGTTTGATACTCTTGGCAAGATACTTTTTGTTTCAGATGCCCTTGAGGCAGGCAGAGACTACAAGGGCATAGCAAAACTTCGTAAGGCTTCATTTACAGATTTGGATTTGTGTTATTTTCTTGTTCTTAAAAGCAGTCTGAAGTATGCGGTAAAAGATAATCTTATGTTATTGAAAGATACAGTTAAAGCCTGGAATCATATAGCTATGGAGGTGCAGGAAAGTGGCAAGGATTAAAGTAAAAAGAGGAAGGAAAAGTGGAAGCTTTCTTAAAACGGTAATTTTTGTAGCGGTTATAGCAGTTTTATTGATTGGGGCATTTGCTGTATATAATATCTATGCTCTGAACTCTTCATCAGAATTGAAGCTGGCCAAATCAACGTATACATTTTCTTATGGGGATAAGATTTATTTTCTGAGAGTTCTTAATGACAGGAACAAGGTTCTTATAATAAGGGCAGAAGACGGGCTTACATTTAAAGATAAGCTTTTCAGCATATCAAAGGATGATCTTAAGGATTCGACAAACAGCTTTCTGAAAGAATTTGAGCTTAGCTCCAATCTAGATTTTTATATAAAAGTTGATGAGAATACTGTCAAAAAACTTAATCAATCTGTAAAGAGCCAAAAAGAAGATATAGAATCTTTTTTTGAAGCTTTGAAGTACAGGAACAGTAATATTTTTGATTTCTTTTTTGTAAATAGTCTGGAAGGTCTTATAAGAAAGTACGACAGGGACAGCAACTTTACTAAAGGAGCAATTGCAAATCTGCTGAATGCTTTCGCGAAATATACTATAGTTAGTTTTGATAAGCTGGATCTTAAAGCTGATTTTTCACAGCCAATACAGATTAACTACAGTTCAAACTCTTATCTTAGGANNGATGAGCAAAGTTTTCAGATTGTGAAAGATATATTAAAAAGTCAGGAGTGAAAAACTTTTGAGGAAATATTTGAGTGTTTTCGGAAGCCTTTTTCTTGTGCTTATACTTACAGCGGTTCTTTTTTCTGTGAAGAAAGCTATTGTATTCAAAAGCGATATTTCACTTCCCTATTATTTCCTCATAATCGGAATGGACAGTGATACATCCGAGTCTGTAAGCAGAACCGATACTATAATACTCGCCGGTATAAATAAGGGAAAGATAATTTTTCTCCCTATTCCAAGAGATCTTATGATAGGCTCGGGAAACACAGAAAAGAGAATAAATGCCCTGTACTCAACCCTTGGCAAAGACAGCTTTCTCAAAACAGTTTCAGATCTTTCTGGAGTCCAGGTGAAAGACTATATAATATTTAATTATTCAATATTTAAAACATTGGGGGATGAAATTGCCCCCGTTCGTGTTTTTGTAGAGAACAATATGTCTTACACTGACTATCATCAGAATCTTTTTATAAACTTTAAACAGGGATATAACGATATGGACGGTGAAAAGCTTCTCTATTATATGAGATTCAGAAACGATGAGATGGGCGATTTAGGAAGAATACAAAGGCAGAAAAAGGCATTTTACTCTATCCTTGACAGAGCCAAAAATCTCGGAATGACCAAACTGGTTGATCTGATTAATATAGTAAAAAAAGAAACTATAAATACATTTTCTTCATCAGATCTTTTCAAACTTTACTCTTATGCCAAAAGTTCCGAAATAGAGTTTCTTGAATTTCCTTATATAATAAAGGAAAGCTACGTTATAGCAGATAACAAAAGACTTGAAGAAGTAAAAGCATATCTTACTAAGTTTGAAAAAACCCAAGAAATAAAAAAGCCTTCAGTTATGTTTATACGGAATAATTCATCGTATTATATTGCTTTTTATAATGAAATATATGCAAAATGGAAAGCTAAGGGATATCTTATATATGTGCCGGATGTAACTTTTGATTTTCTAGAAAAATCAAAAAGTTATATACTCGTGAAAAACGACCAGAAGTACCCCAATATAAAAATAGATACACAGGCTAGCTTTAGTAAGGATTTTATTGATATACCTACCGCCGGAGATACATATTTTTCTATAGTTAAAAAGGTATCCTCAAGTCTTATTGATTTTACATTATACGATGCAGTGGTGATTATAGGTGACAAATAAGAGATTTTCAGATAAAGCAGTATTTTCTCTTGTAAAAGGGTTTATAAAAAAATCCCGTAAGAACTTTAAGTTTCCCACAATAGCCATTGCCATTGGAGTATGGGGTCTTATTGTTATTACTTCGGTGGTCAATGGATTTGACAGGCTTCTTATTGATTCAATAACCAGATTTTACCCGCATATTACTGTTGCAGGAAAAAGTGACCTTTATTTTTCCGGGATAAAAGAAAAGATGTTTTTTAACCTTGATAACTCTATGGTTGCTTTTAATGGATCATTTGATTATGTGCAGCTCATGGACTGTGATGATGTATCATTTCTCAGTTCTAGCATAATTTCAGGACAACTGGAAAACGGAGCTGCTATCGGCAAAGAGCTTTCGGAATATTTAAATATTTCCATAGGAGATGAACTGACAGTTTTTAAGATTAAAGGCATCATTCCTATAGCTAAAAAGTATAGGGTTGTATCTTTGTTTAAAACAGGAGTTTATATTTTTGATTCAAAATTTTTGGTTATAAATGATCCGGATTCCGTGAAAAATTTTACAGCTTATTACTTTGAAGATCCTCTTAAAGCTGGTGAGTATAAAAGTAAGTACTTTTCATATAGTCCGGCATATACATGGAAGGAATCAAATAAAACGCTTACACAGACAGTGGAAATAGATGGGCTTATTGCCCTTCTTATAACCGTTTTTATAGTTCTTNNCTGTTCTTATGGCAGGTTTTTCGGTTTCAAACTCTATTACCTTCAGCATACTTACACGGAAAAAGGAGATCGGAATCCTCAAGTCATTAGGAATGAAAAACATTGATATTCAAAAAGTTTTTATTTCTGAAAGTCTTATTATTTCAGTTATTGGATATCTTCTAGGACTTTTGTGCGGTACGTTAACGGTTACTGTGCTGGATTTTTTGAAAATAAAGATTCCTTCAGGGATATTTTATGTAGACTATCTTCCTGTATCTCTTAATGTTTCAATAGCGGGGAGTTCATTTTTTATAATCACTGGTATTGTAGTTTTTTTCAGTTTTTTAACTACCCGTATGATCTCAGGTATAGATACTTTGGAGGCTTTAAAGGATGAATGAGAACATCATTTTAACTGCCGAAGGGATTTTTTACTCGTATGATAAAAAAAATCCTGTTTTAAAAGGATTGGACATAAAGGTATTAAAAAATGAAATACTCACTCTGTATGGACCTTCTGGGAGCGGAAAGTCTACACTTATATATATATTAGGCGGACTTCTGACCCAAGACGCTGGAAAAATATTATATAATATAGAGGACAAGAAAAGAAAGATTGGGTTTGTTTTTCAAAATTATAATATGCTCAATGAATTAACTGTTTTTGAGAACTGTAAAGTTGCTCAGAATATAAGGTCTTTTGACGACGACCGGCAAATTTTTGACTATGCAGAAAAAATTGGTATAACCGATATCCTGTACCGATATCCAGCTGAACTTTCAGTAGGACAGCTTCAGAGGTCGGCCGTACTCAGATCAATCTCCGGACCTGTTGAACTGGTTTTTTGTGATGAACCAACTGGTTCGCTTGATTCTGAAAATAAAAGAAATGTCTTTGAACTTTTTTCCCAGCTTAAGGAGTACGTAGCTTTTTTTGTTGTTTCGCATGATGAAGTATCAAAAAAATATGCAGACAGAGTCCTAAATATGTCTGACGGTATAATACTGTGAGGTGGAAAAATGGAGAAAGAATTTTTGATCATCAAACCGTCTACAGTAAAAAGAGGGCTTATAGGCAGTATTATAAGTGAAGTGGAAAAAAGAGGCATTAAAATTATTGCTATGAAGATGCTTTGGATTTCCAGGGCACAGGCTTGTGAATTATATAAAGAACATGAGGGAAGGGATTACTTTGAACCGCTTGTAAGTTATGCTATCTCAGGTCCAGTGGTTGCATTGGTGGTGTCTGCAGAAAGAGCTGTTCAGCATATAAGGCATATCTGTGGTTCAACAGATCCTCTTAAGGCTGAAGCGGCAAGCATAAGAGGTAAGTATGGTCTTTCTGTGCGGAAAAATGTTGTTCACTCATCTGATTCGCACGAAAATGCTTTAAGGGAGATGAAGATCTTTTTCAATGAAAATGAGCTATTTGAATATGAAGCAGTTTATGAAAAAGAAATTTAATGGAGGAACCAGATGACTGTAGTTACTTTAAAAAGAGGGAAAGAACGTAAAGTTCTCAATGGATATCCGTGGATTTTTTCCGATGAGACTTTTTCTGTTGTCGGAGATAAAAAGAACGGAGAGATTTGCACTGTTTTTTCAGATAGTATGAAGTTCTTGGGGAAAGGTTTTTTTTCTTCTTCCAATATTGCGGTCAGAATGCTGGTTCTTAATGATGATGAAATTGATTATGAATTTTTCTACAGTAGAGTTTTAAAGGCTTTTGAATTAAGAAAAGCAATCATGAATAATTTAGATTCTTGTAGGATATTTCATGGGGAAGCTGATGGAGTACCTGGTCTTATAGCCGATAAATATAATGACTATATAGTGATTCAGTTAAGAAATGTTGGCGTGGAAAATAAAAAGGCCCAGATAATTGAGGCTTTTGCAAAGGTATATGCGCCTGTCGGAATATACGAAAGAAGTGATTTTGAAACCGGTTCTGCAGAAAATATAAAAAGAAACAAAGGAGTTGTTTTCGGTAAAGAACCTGAGCATACACTTATTGTTCACGAACATGGACTGAAGTATAATGTGGATATAATAAACGGTCAGAAAACAGGATTTTTCTTCGATCAGAAGGATTCAAGGTTTTTTGTGAGACAGTTTGTAGACACTAGTTCGGTATGTCTTGATGCGTATACTTTCACCGGCGGATTTGCAATGAATATGGCTGTTTCGGGTGCAAAAAAAGTATATGCGGTTGATAAAGACGAACAGTCGCTTGAAATGGCTAAAAAAAATGTGGATATTAATAATCTTGGAAATATAGAGTTTTTCTCCGGAACTTATGAAAAGTTTATGCAGGAGTATTCAGGAGAAGATTTTGATGTAGTAATTCTTGACCCTCCGTCTTTAATAAAAAAGAAGGAAGAAAGAAGGAAAGGCCTTGACATATTTAAAGGTATTGTTAAATTGATTGTGCCTAAAATAAAGACCAACGGAATAGTCTGTCTTTGCAGTTGTGCATACCAAGCTGACACTGATATGCTCATAGAAGCTTCAAGAATGGCATTTGAAGGTACGGGCAGGAGTATCCAGATGGTTGGATTCACTTTTCAGTCAAAGGATCATCCCTATATAATACAGATTCCAGAGAGTTTTTACTTAAAATGTGTGTGGCTTAAAATAAAATAAGGGGGAAATGCTATGAGAGTACTGGGTTTGATTTTATGCGGTTCAAATCAGGATAATTTGAAACCACTGACCAGAATAAGAACCAGTGCAGCTGTTCCCATGTTTGGAAAGTACAGGGCAATAGATTTTACTTTAAGTAATATGGTAAACTCCGGTATTTCGAAGGTTGGAGTACTTACGCAGTACAATCCCAGAAGCCTTATGGATCATCTTGCCGGCGGAAAGGAATGGAACCTTGACAGAAAGAGAGGCGGGATATTTATCCTTCAGCCATTTATGGTAGGTAGCGGTGAGAGCATATACTATAAAGGAACTGCGGATGCTATCTTTCAGAATATATCCCTTTTGAGGAGAGGCGACGAGGACTTTGTCCTCATAGGCTCAGGAGACCACATCTATAATATGAGTTATATGGATCTTTTTAAGTACCATATCCGCAAAGGTGCTGATATCACAGTTATTTCAAGCAAGATCTGCAGAGAGGATTCAAGGATATGCGATTACGGTCAGTTAGCTGTTGATAATGACGGAAGAATTAGCGAATTTGTAGAAAAACCAACCGATTGTATTTATGAAGATATATCTATGGGGGTTTATTTTATAAATAAAGCCCTTCTTCTGGAACTTCTGTACTCATCGGTTCCGAATAATGGCTATGATATGGTCAGGGACATTATTATTCCAAACATATCCAAGCTTAGGGTTTATGCATACAAACATTCTGGATACTGGAGAAACATCAAAAAGTCTATAAAAGAGTACTACGATACCAATATGGATATACTCAAGAGAGAGGTCAGGAAAGAACTTTTCTATTCAGGAAGGAAGATATATACCAAACTTAAAGATTATGCTCCTCCTAAGATAAATATAAATGCTTGTGTAAGCAACTCACTTATAGCCGATGGCTGCATAGTCAACGGACAGGTCAAAAATTCCATAATTTCCAGAGGAGTAATAATAAAAGCAGGTGCAAGTGTAGAAAATTCTATAATAATGGAAGATTCAGTAATAGAAGAAGGTGCCATACTAAAAAACGCTATTCTTGACAAAAGTGTAACGTTGCGTAATGCCAAACGTATTGAAGGTATAGGTGAGATACTAACCATTGAAAAAGATTCGGTTATATAAAAGGGGGGGAAGATGATGAATGTTGTCTCCTTAATTCTGGCAGGCGGTCAGGGAACCAGACTCGGGGTAATAACCAATGAAATTGCCAAACCGGCTGTTCCTTTTGCAGGAAAGTACAGGATGATAGATTTCACAGTAAGCAACTGTGTAAACTCCGGAATAACCAAAGTTGGCGTTGTTACTCAGTATATGCCCCATGAACTTATGGAACATCTTGGTATAGGCAAGCCGTGGGATCTTGATATAAAAGGCGGTGGACTGTATATTCTTTCTCCATATTTGAGCAGACTCACCAGTTCATGGTACAAAGGAACAGCCGATGCTGTATACCAGAATATGGACTTTATAAGAAAATATAATCCGGACTTTGTTTTAGTACTTTCCGGAGATCATATATACAAAATGGATTATAATGAACTTATCGATTATCACATTGAAAAAGGAGCTGACTGTACGATAGCCTGTATGGAGGTTCCTTACAGCGAAGCCAGCAGATTCGGGATAATGGTTACTGATCCTTTTGAACAGATAATAGAGTTTCAGGAAAAACCCGCACAGCCCAAAGGAACCCTGGCTTCTCTTGGAATATATGTATTCAGCTGGGAGTATCTTAAAAGAGTTCTGACAGAAGATGCCATGGATCATGAATCGGAAAATGATTTCGGAAAAAATATTATTCCACGTGCAGTAAGCAGACATGAACGGCTTTTTGCATATAATTTTGAAGGTTATTGGCGTGATGTGGGAACATTAACCTCATATCTTGACACTAATCTGGAGATACTTGGACCTTTGCCGCCTTTGGATCTGCATGATAAATCATGGAAAATTTATACCCAATCTGCTGAGCTTCCGCCAGCTTACATATCAGAAAATGCCAAAGTAATAAAAAGTTTCATAAGCGAAGGGGCAGAGGTATACGGTGAGGTTGAAAATACAGTCGTTTTTCAGGGAGTAATAATTGAAGAGGGAAGCACAGTAAAAAATTCCGTACTTATGGATGGGTGTGTTATCGGCAAAAACACCATCCTACAGGATGTTATTGTTTGTGAAAAAGCAAGAATAGGTAGTGAAAGCCGCATAGGAGTGGGAGAGTTCAAAGAGTCGCTTATTGATAAAAAGGTGTATAATTCAAATATAACCGTTATAGGATATAACTCTGTTATACCTCAGGGAATTATTATAGGTAAAAACTGTGTCATTGATAATTATGTTACTGAAAATGATTTTTCAGTTAAAGAGGTTCAGTCCGGAGAAGGAATAATAAAACAGATTTAAGGGGGTTCCCAGATGGATTTTTATTGTGTTAAGTTCATGGCTTCTTCAGCCCTTACAGGTGAGACCTATACCGGGTATCTTTTTGGGAAAAAGAAGCAGGAACCGACGTATAATGTTGCGGTGGTTAGCAGAGCTAAAATTAAAGATTATGTTCTTCCTGATATAAAAAACGGATATACCGCTTTTAAATCAGATATTGATATTATGGTTTATAAACTTTATCAGGATGATAAGCTTTTATCACTTAACAAGCAGTTTTCCGCTTTTTTTTATACATCGATGAAAAAATTTAATTCAGAAATAATAGGAACCAAGCTCTATCTTGCTGTGCAGGAAGGAGATCCTTATGTAGTAAAAGCAATCATAAAAGAGCTTNNTTTTGACTGGGCTGACGAAACAGAGATAAGAATTGTAGCTGAGAAGTTTGATTTTGAGGATCTTACATGGATGGCATCGGCTATAAAAAAAGGTGAAGAAGGAATATCGGGTTATCTTAACAGAGATGACGTAAAGTCATTTCATGAAGTGTTTCCTGTTATTGATCCCCTAGATGGTTATCCGGTAATAAAACTTGATGTCGGAGATCCAATCTATACTTTAAATATTCAGGATAAAGGATCCACAGAAAAATTAACACTTGAATCAAAGATAATATCCAAAGAACTTATTCCAAATACAGAGTACCTCCTTTTAAAGGTTGATCTAGGTAATGGAGTCATGGGAAAGACGGTTGTCAATAAGAATCTCAAGGTTATGATAGATAAAGTAAAGCTTGAACAATCTATAAAAGAACGTCAGATTATTTTCAAAGATGAAACTCCTAATGTAATAATGGATTTTGCAAATGAAACAATGAACAAAAAAGATATATATACTCCAAGATTAAAATCTTTTGATTTGGTTCTTGTTATGGGGTTTTCTGCCATAGGGATACTTTTAATTGTCCTTGTGGCTATATGGCTCGGAGCATTTTGATGAAGCTTGTCATAAGCTTTATTATGCTGATGCTGATACTCTTTTTTTCTGTTATGACTGTTGAAACTGTCAATAAAATAGCCATGTTACGCAGAAAAACTGAAACAGAATATCAAAAATCGGTTGGAATAATAAATCAGGTTGAAAGAATCCAAAGTTTTACTTTGGATTCTTTTTTAGATGAAATAAGTCCTAAAAGAGTGTATATCTCCTCGGATGCAACCATCTATATTTTTGAAGTTAATGGTAAGGAATTCACATATATAAATCAATGATAAAAATAAGTATATTTTTCTAAAATCATCTTCAGTAAAAAGTTTTGCAATACTTGCATCAAATTAAAGTATGTAGTAAAATTAATAAAGGAATATATTTTGTGAATTATAAAGGAGGCTGCATAATGTCTTTGCTTACTTTCAAAGGCGGAGTACATCCGCCCGAAAAGAAGTTATCAGAAAACCAATCCATAAAGAGGCTGCCACTGCCACAGACTGTGTTCATGTATACTTCGAACAATCTGGGTGCCCCCTCAAAGATAATTGTTTCTGTAGGAGATAAAGTGAAAACCGGACAACTGATAGCACAGGCAAACGGTCTTATATCTGCTAATCTGCATTCTTCTGTTACAGGCGAAGTTGTAGAAATTAAAAAGCTTGTCAATTCAGCCACAGGAATGAATGATGATGTAGTTGTAATAAACAGGGATGGTGAGGAAGAATGGGAACTTCTTGAACATAGCGAGAATTTTCTTTCAATGTCATCCGAACAGATAGTAGATACAGTAAAGCAAGCAGGAATCGTTGGACTTGGCGGGGCAATGTTTCCGGCTCATGTGAAAATGATGATACCCAAAGATAAAAAAGCTGAGATTCTCATAATAAACACTGCTGAATGCGAACCTTATATTACAATAGATGACCGTATAATGATAGAGTACTCGGAAAAAATAATAACCGGAATAAGAATTATAATGCATGCTACAGGTGCAAGAAAAGCTTTTATAGGTATAGAAGATAATAAGCCGTCTTCTTACGAATGTATGAAAAATGCAGCAAAAGACTATCCTATAGAGATAGCCAGATTAAAAACCAAGTATCCGCAAGGTGCTGAAAAACAGCTTATATACGGTGTTACGAAAAGAGAAGTTCCCAGCGGAAAGCTTCCGATCGATGTAGGCTGTGTAGTGTTTAACGTTTCTACGGTGTATGCTGTGTATGATGCAGTAGTAAACGGCAGACCTCTTGTAGAAAGAGGCATATCGCTTACCGGAGAAGGAGTAAAAAATCCAGGAAATTTCATTTTCAGAATAGGTACTAAAGTGAGTGAGCTTCTTGACTATGTTGGGCTTATAGAGGAAGATAAAATTGACAGAATCATATACGGCGGTCCTATGATGGGTATACCCTTAAGTAACGTGGAACTTCCGACATTCAAGGGAAATAACGCCATAACAGTTCTTACCAAGGATGTGGTAGACAGCAGACAGGTAAAACCATGTATAAGATGCTCAAGATGCGTTCATGTGTGTCCTATGTTCCTGCAGCCATATCTTCTTAAGCATCTTTCCGACAGCAGACAGTACGATACCGCAATCGAAAATGGTCTTATGGACTGTATGGAGTGCGGTTGTTGTTCATATACCTGTCCTTCGGATATTGATCTTGTAAAATCATTTAAAACAGCAAAAAAAGTCATAAGAGCAATGAAGCAGAGGAGGCCGTGAAATGAAACTTAGCACATCGTCAGCTCCGCATGTAAGGAGCAAGGATACGACAAGGGCTATAATGCTTGATGTACTTATTGCCCTAATGCCGGCAGTTATTGTTTCTACTTTGATATTCGGGGTAAGAGCATTGCTCATGATGCTTTTTTCAATGGTAAGTGCAGAGATTATTGAATATATCTGTGTAAGGTATGTAAGAGGAAGAAAAGAGTTTAAACCAGATTTTTCTGCTGCAGTTACCGGCTTGCTCCTTGGAATGAATATTTCAGTGGCTGTTGAATGGTGGCAGCTTCTTATAGGTGTAATAGTTTCGATAGTTCTTGCCAAACAGGTTTTTGGAGGACTTGGCTCAAATATTTTCAACCCTGCACTTGTCGGAAGGGTTTTTATGTTGACCTCCTTTCCTATAGCCATGACTACATGGTACAAGCCTTACTACTATCTTAGCAGTGCCGATACCATAACTGCTGCAACAGCTTTGGGAACACTTAAAACTGCTGGTTACGAGCAAGTGGTTTCCAAGTTTTCTTATCTTGACATGTTTTTGGGAAACATCCCCGGTTCAATCGGTGAAGTTAGTTTTGTTGCGTTGCTTCTTGGATTTATCTATCTACTCGTACGGGGAAGAATAAAAATAATGGTTCCTCTGTCATATACCGCTACTGTTCTTATCTTTTCGTCTATATTCTATCTTGTAGATCCGGTTAGATACGGAACTCCTCTTTTCCATATACTCGCTGGTGGGTTTGCATTGGGAGCATTTTTTATGGCTACCGATATGGTGACTTCTCCTATGACTCCGAAGGGATGCATAATTTTTGGGATGGGGCTTGGAGTTATAACCATGGTTATAAGATATTTCGGAGGTTATCCTGAAGGAGTCTCTTACTCCATACTCGTAATGAATGCTCTTGTTCCTCTTATAGACAGGTATGCTAAACCGAGAATATTCGGAACCATTCCAAAGGCGGTGAAAAAATGAAGGATTACATCAAAACAGGTTTAATACTTATGGCATATATGGTTGTGACAGGTTTTCTAGTTGCTCTGGTATATGTTGTTACTAAGCCTAAAGTTGACGAAGCGGATTTCAAATCAAAAGTATTCGCCATTGAGTCCGTTCTTAAAAAAGCTGGAACAGATGAGCTTCTGGTAGAAAGTGTTCCAAATAGTGCAGAAAAGCTTAACGGTTATATTTACAAAAAAACAGAAAACGAACTTTTTAAAGCTGCTGATGGTTCAAAAGTTCTTTCGCCTTTATATAAGTTTGAAGAAAAGACTCATGAGGTATATGTAATCACATTCTCCGGAGTAGGTTTTGGCGGGGATGTTGTTTGTGTCGGAGCATTTATAAAGCAGGATGGAGTAGTGACTCTGAATAAAATTGAGGTAATAAACTATTCAAATGAAACTCCTGGACTTGGTGCAAATATATCGCTTGAACAGGTTAAGCAAAGATTTTCATTGATTCCTGGTTCTGGGCTTGAAAACGGTGTTAAAGTTAATAAGGATGCCGGAGTCATAGCTCAGACCGAAGAAGAAATCACTTACAACAAAACACAGGGAATAGTTCAGACAAGTGATGTAATGACAGGCGCAACAATTACTCCCAGAGCTGTCACAAACGGTATAAATGCGGTTATAGAGTATCTCAGAAAGGAAGGCGAGATATAAATGGCTGATATAAAAAATCTAACTAAAGGATTGATAAAAGAAAATCCTCTTTTTATACAGGTTCTGGGTACTTGTCCGGCACTTGCAACAACGACCAACGCCAAAAATGCACTTGGAATGGGTATTGCTGTTATAGCAGTTCTTGTACTATCAAATATAGTGATATCTGTAATAAGAAAGATGGTCCCTAATAAGATAAGAATTCCAATATTCATAGTTGTCATAGCGTCGTTTGTTACTATGATTGATCTTCTTATGCATGCTTTTACGTATGATCTGTGGAAGGTATTGGGTATATTTATTCCACTTATAGTTGTAAATTGTGTTTTAATGGGACGTGCAGAAGCTTTTGCTTCAAAGAACGGAGTTATCGATTCAATTCTTGACGGTATCGGAATGGGTGGAGGGTACGCTCTTGCTCTTTTTATTATGGGAAGCATAAGAGAAATTCTTGGAAACGGAAGCTGGTTAGGCTTGTCAATTCTTCCTCAGGCATTTAAAATGTATATATTTATTCTTCCTCCCGGGGCCTTTATTACTTTCGGTATTCTTATAGCGGTTATAAATGCCATTAACTTAAGGAAAGAGAAGATAGAAAAAGAAAAAAAGAAGGCCGGTGAGACTAAATGAGACTACTGCTGATATTTATCTCTGCTGTACTTATAAATAACTTTGTGCTTTCAAGATTTTTAGGGATATGTCCTTTCCTTGGAGTTTCTAAAAAGATGGACTCCGCAGTCGGCATGTCAATAGCTGTTATATTCGTTATTACACTTTCCAGTGCTCTTACATGGGTTCTGAACCAGCTTCTTATATCTCTTGGACTGGGATTTCTTACTATAATAGTCTTTATACTTGTAATAGCGGTTTTAGTTCAGTTTGTGGAATTTTTTATCAAAAAAACAAGTCCTTCGCTCTATCAAGGACTTGGAATATATCTGCCCCTTATAACTACCAACTGTGCGGTTCTTGGAGTGGCCCTCATCAACTCTCAGCAGAACTACTCCTTTATAGAGTCTGTTGTGAATGGATTTTCTTCGGCCGTAGGTTTCTCTATGGCTCTCATAATTTTTGCTGCTATAAGAGAAAGAATGGAATTTTCAGATATTCCGGCTCCTTTCAAAGGAACTGCGATATCACTTATAACTGCAAGTCTTTTATCGCTTGCATTTATGGGATTTTCCGGATTAGTTAAGTTATAAAGGGGGTATAAGATGACAGTTATAATAAGTACAATAATACTTTTGGGTGTTATGGGC
>DJGH01000071.1:28669-30173 GCA_002431635.1 Petrotoga sp. UBA5851 | reverse complement strand
TAACTTTTTGGGGTCAGTTCACTTAGCCGGTTTTTTATTGTTGTTTTAGAAATAAAGCTCGTATTCCTGTGAAGTAGGAGCATTATAAATATACTCAGCTTCCTTGGACTTTATTTTTATCCATTCGTTGATAAGAGATTCTGGGAAAACAACCCTTAGATACTCACTGTCTTTCTTAAGACCACTAAGAACTGCCCTGAGATCAATAGGGAATATCTTATCCTCAAGCTCGACATCTGAATTATAGCCTTTTTTAACAGGATCGCTTTTCTTGTTGATACCATCTATTCCAGCAAGTACCATTGCGGAAAGTGCATAGTAAATATTACATGAAGCATCAGCTGTTCTGTACTCTATTCTGACTGAATTTTTCTTAAGATATCCAGGTATTCTTATCGCAGCGCTTCTGCTTCCTTGTGCAAAAGTGGCGCTTATAGGCGCTTCATAACCAGGCACAAGTCTTCTGTACGAGTTGGTACTTGGGTTGGTAAACCCTAACAGCGAACCAGACAAACTGTGGTCAAGTATACCACAGAGATAATTAAGCGCAAGTTCACTCAGTCCGTGAATCTTATCTCCAATGAAAATACTTGCTCCGCCTTTTTCCATAAACTGGTGAACGTGCATACCGCTACCAGGCATCTTATACATAGGCTTAGGCATAAAGGTGACCTTGAAGTCAAACTCCTGAGCAATAGACTTTATAATCCATTTTGTGAGGCTGACCTTATCTGCAACCTGATCTATTGATATAAAATCAAGTTCAATTTCTAGCTGAGAAGCTCCAACTTCATGATGATGGTACTTTACAGGTATCCCTATAGCCTGCATTTGATCAACAATAGCATTTCTGAATGTAAAGTATTTCTCTTCAGGATAAAGTCTGTGATATCCGGCCTTGATGTCGAATCGTGCTTCTGTATTATAGCTTTCACCTATTCCTTCAATACTTTCGACATTATAATAAGAATGATCAATTCCACTGGAATAATTGACTGTGTCAAAAACGTAAAACTCAAGTTCTACGAGCATTTTTAAATCTTCGGCTATCATATTTTTGGTGAGGTAGTCTTTCGTCATTTTGATTATGTTTCTTGGGTACTGGTCAAATATCTCTCCGGTAGATGGGTTTATTACATCACAAAACACATGCAATATTTTATATCCTTCTTTTTCTTCAAGAAAAGCGGTATTCATATCCGGAACAGCTACCATATCTGATTTCGCTATCTTTGCAAATCCAAAATTTGATGCGTCAAAACCTATTCCTTCTTTAATCACCTTTTCAGAAACATAATTTTTTGGTAGGCTAACGTGTCTGATATTACCGTGTATATCAATCATCAGAAGGTCCAAATAATCGATATTCGCTATCTTTCCATCGTAAATATTGAGATTCATATGTTACCTCCTTTTTCTGTAATAATAAGATTCTAACATTGAAAAATTTAAAAAGCTATTTTGCATAAAGTAATTTATTGACTATGGGTATTACGGAAAAATT
>DJGH01000071.1:12515-28631 GCA_002431635.1 Petrotoga sp. UBA5851 | reverse complement strand
CAAAGAAATTCTGAGTTCTACATGAAAAAACTTTCATAGTCCTGAAAATGTAAATTGAGTCTACAATTTAAAAAAATATGAATCAAAAGTTCAAATAATGAATATATAATATTTTTGTACATACATAGTCTGCAGGTAAAATTTATGAAGGTGATTAATATGTTTATTCAGACCAAAAAGATAGAGGTAGATGATTTCAATCCAGATATATCAAAGCTTATAGAAGCAGCAGAAAAAATAAAGGATGATTCCACGGTTGTTTTTCCGACCGAAACTGTTTATGGTTTGGGCGCAAACGCCATAAGCAAGAATGCCGTGCAGAAAATTTTTGCAGCAAAGGGTCGTCCTTCTGATAATCCTTTGATTGTCCATGTTTCTTGTATAGATGGATTCAAAAGGTATGCGCATATAAGCGACCAGTTGCTTTATATGGTCAGTGAGTTTGTACCCGGTCCAATTACCTTTGTACTGGAAAAGCGAGATATAATTCCAGATATAGTCACAGCTTCCAGACAAAGTGTGGGAATAAGATTCCCTGCACATCCGGTTGCACAAAAGTTCATAGAACTTTCAGGTTTTCCGATAGCAGCTCCGAGTGCCAATATATCAGGCCGTCCCAGTCCTACCAATGCAGAAGATGTAATAGAAGATATGAATGGGAAGGTTGACTATATAATTACTTCAGGAAATTTGAAATTTGGTATAGAGTCTACCGTGGTTGATGTTACCGGAAATACTCCGGTTATTTTAAGACCCGGACCCATTCCCCCTGAAAAGATAGAGGAAGTCTTCGGTAAAGTTATTATACCTGATTTTGTTTACGGTCAGAGCACTGTTGATGTAGCACTTGCTCCAGGAATGAAGTACAGGCATTACAGTCCTTGTGTTCCGGTAGTTCTTTTTGAATATAAGCAGAAAATAGATCTTTTACAAATTTCTGATAATCTTTCATTTTATGAGAATCCTATATTTTTATTTCTCAAAGAGCATGCAGATATATTTGAGTCAATAGGCTACGATAAGCAGTGCATTGGAACGATCAATAATCTATACGAGATTGGCGCAAAAATATTTTCCATGTTCAGAAAGTATGAAAAATCTCATGATGCCATAATTATTGAAGGTGTTCCGGATAAAGCCATAGGAATAGCTATAATGAACAGATTGAGAAAAGCCGCTTCAAAGATAATCGGTTAAAAAACGCCGGACAAAGAGTATTCTTCTGTCTGGCGTTCATTATTATTTTTTATAGAGGTGGCAAGACACTGAGTGTCCCTCCCCACAGTCATATGCCATAGGCTTGACTTTTTCACATTCATCCATTTTTACTGGACAACGCGGATGAAAAGGACAGCCATTTGGTGGATTTATAGGACTTGGAGGTTCACCATCAGTTATGGTTTTCCCAAGTTTTTTTTCTTTGGGATTCCAAGCAGGAATACATGACATTAGAGTCTTTGTATAAGGATGTAGAGGATTGTTAAAAAGTTCTGCAGAAGCACAGCTTTCAACAATATTTCCAAGATACATTACTATTATTCGATCACTCATGTGGTGTACTACATCGAGATTGTGAGAAATAAAAACAAGCGACATACGGTTTTCCTGCTGAATGTGTTTTAAAAGATTAATTATCTGGCTCTGAACTGAGACATCCAGTGCGGATGTCGGTTCATCGCACACTATTAGCCTAGGCATTACGGCCATGGCTCTTGCAATTGCAATTCTTTGCCGCTGACCTCCTGAAAATTCATGGGGATAGCGTGAAGCATATTCTGGATAAAGCCCGACTCCTGTAAGTAATGAGGCGATATAGTTGTTCATTTCTCTTTTGTTTTTATACATACCGTTAGCTGCGATAGGTTCTTTGATTATATCGTATATATTCATTCGGGGGTCAAGTGAATCAAAAGGATTCTGAAAAATCATCTGAACATCCCGCCGGAATTTTGAGGCAACTGTCTTGCTTATTTTTGAAGTAATATCGTAGGAATTGTTCTCTTTATCTGTATAAATGATTTTGCCATCAGTAGGATCATACAGCTTAAGCAGTAACTTTCCGAGAGTGCTTTTACCGCATCCTGACTCGCCTACTACTCCTATAGTTTGCCCTTGCTCTATCTGTATGTCTGCTTTTTCCAACGCCTTAACATTTCCACATACTTGAAGAAAAACACCGGACCTTATAGGGAAATATTTCTTTAATGATATAGCTTCAAGAATTTTCATTTTTTTCACCTTCCTTGTAAAGCCAGCAGCAAACAGAATGTTCTTCGTTAATTACAGAGTCTTTTGGATCTTCTGAAGTGCAGATCTCTTTTTTGAAAGGGCATCGTGGATTAAAACGGCATCCGTTTGGAAACTCATTTGGTTTTGGGACATATCCTTCTATAAAAGGCAGATCAAGGCCTTTATATTCTTTTTTTACTCTCGAGTTTAAAAGACCTTGGGTATAAGGGTGAAGCGGATGATCAAATATTTCCTGTACAGAGGCTTTTTCAATTATTTTTCCTGCATACATAACATGGACTCTATCAGCAATTTCCGATACTATCCCCAGATCATGAGTAATAAATACTATAGAGCTTTTATACTGCTTTTGGAGTTCTTTCATCAGTTTTAATACCTGTGCTTGTATTGTCACATCAAGTGCGGTTGTAGGTTCATCAGCAATTATTATATCCGGATTAGTTATTAATGCCATGGCTATAAGAATCCTTTGCAGCATTCCGCCGCTCATTTCATGAGGATACTCGTTGTATCTTTTTTCCGGTTCAGGTATATTAACGTTTTTGAGCGCCTGAACAATAAGTTTTTTTGATTCTTCAGTGTTTTGGGTTATATGTGTTTTGACGATCTCATTCATCTGTTGACCGATAGTATAGAGAGGGTCAAAAGAAGACATTGGCTCTTGGAAGATCATAGAAATCTTATTTCCGCGTATGTTTTTAAATTCATTCTGTTTCAGTCCGACTAGATTTTTTCCATTGTATATAATTTCTCCCGATACTGTTGCCGGAGGAGATTTCACAAGTCCCATTATGGTATTTACCGTAACTGATTTTCCGCATCCGCTCTCTCCGACGAGTGAAAGTACTTCTCCTTTTTTCAAAAAGAAAGATATTCCATCAACTGCTTTTATTATACCGTCATATCCGCGGAAATAAGTCTTGAGGTTTTTTATATCAATTACTTTGTTTTCGTAAGTCATAGTTTATCTACCGTCCTATATGGATCCACAGCATCACGGAGAGCATCACCTACAAAGTTGAATGAAAGTACAGCCAGCATTATAAATATGCCCGGAATCACAAGCCATGGAGTAGTCTGTAATGCACTTAGCGATTGTGCCTGTTTTAAAAGGAGTCCCCAGCTTGTCATAGGTTCTTTTATGCCAAGCCCGAGAAAGCTTATTGAGCTCTCGCCAAGTATCATTCCAGGAATAGAAAGTGTTGTAACTACTATAAGATAACTGAGGGTGTTTGGAATAAGGTGTTTGATCACTATCTTATAACCCGATACCCCGGATATTTTTGCTGCAAGAACAAAATCTTTTTCTCTAAGGCTTAGAACCATACCTCTAACCACTCTTGCAATTCCCATCCAGCCTATTAAAGAAAGAACAGCAACAATCCCCATATATACCCACGTGCTTGGCCAGTTAGGTGGAAGGATAGTTGCAAAAGCCAGCCATAAAGGTATTCTTGGAAAAGAACGCAAAAGTTCTATAAACCTCTGTAATAAAATATCTATCCAGCCTCCGTAAAATCCGGACAGTGCTCCGATTATTGCTCCTATTACAACGCTTATAAAAGTTCCGATTAGTCCTACAGTCATTGATACTTTGCTTCCTGCCATAGTACGTGAAAAAAGATCCCTTCCAAATCTATCAGCGCCAAAAAGAAGCAGCATCGCAGATGAAGCAGTTTCTTCAACTCCAAAAAGATGAATATCTGTTTTCCATATTCCCCAAAAACTATATTCATCTCCTTTCACGAAAAATTTTATAGGAATTATTCTTGTTTTATCTTCTGTGAAACTTAGCATATATGTAACAGGATCTCTTGATTTTTTTAATGCATAGATAAATGGACCATGAAAACTACCGGACTCGTCGAAAAAATGTATTTTGGTCGGAGGTGCGTTGACATACCCTGAACTTGTGGTCGCGTAGTTGTATGGTGAGATGAAGTCTGCCATAAGAACCATGAGATACATCAATACAAGTATTATAAGTCCTATCATACCGAGCTTATGCCTGAAAAAACTTTTCATTATTCTTTTTCCAGTACTGTTCATAAAAACACCTCAATTCATTCGTATACGTGGATCAAGCATTGCCAGAGCAATATCAGCAAAAAGATTTGCAATCTGGGTTATAAGAGCTATAAACATAAGAAAAGTCATTACAAGATACTGATCATGGTTAAGTAGCGCACTGTAAAAAAAAGGTCCCATTGTTGGAATGTTAAGTACTATGGCGATTATAATGGTTCCGCTGAAAACATTTGGAAGTTCTGCTCCAGCAATACTTACCATAGGATTCAATGCGTTCTTTATGGCATGACGTCTGACTGTTTTTTCATCAAGTCCGTGAGCGCGCAGAGCTGTTATATATGGTGAACCAACAACATCAAGCATATTTCCGCGCATTACTCTCATTAAGCCTGCCAATCCTCCTAATCCTACTACTACAAGAGGCATCCAAAGATGACCTAGAAGATCCCAGAACTTGGCAAATGACCAAGGCGCTCCTATGAACTGCGGTGAGAAAAGTCCCCCAATATTGGTCGAACCTATATTTAACATGAAAATCATAAATAAAAGCGCCAGAAAAAAATCAGGTATAGATAAACCGACAAATCCAAGAACAGTGAGAGAGTAATCGCCTATGGAATAAGGGTGAAGTGCAGAAAATATACCCATAGGCACAGCTAAAATCCACTGGAAAATCATTGTCAGAAGGGCAATAATTACTGTCCATCCCATTCTTTCCCATATAAGATCCCCCACTGGACGTTCAAAAGCAAAGGAATACCCAAAATCACCTTTTGTCAGAATATTTCCTATCCACATGAAATACCTTTCATATGCAGGCTTATCAAGACCGTATCTGTGACGCATATACTCTATCTGCTCTGCAGATATTCGCGGATTATCAAGATACTGTGTAAGAAAATCACCAGGCTGAAGTTCGGTGATCGCAAAACAGAGTATTGAGATTATAAACATCATAGGAATAATTATAAGTACTCTTCTTACTATAAAAGACCACATTTTATAAAGCCTCCTGTTTCTTTAAAGTATGGGGTGTTTATACACCCCATACGGTTGTATCATATTATTTTCTGTAAGCAGTCCATGTGGAAAAATAAACCAAACCATCTTTTGCTTGATAAGCATTACCTAAAGTTTTGTTGGCACCATAAAGATTTTTACCTTTGCATACAAATATTACCGGCAGATACTCTGCGTATATCTCCTGCCATTTATCGTAATAAGATTTTCTCAGTTCAGGGTTCATTGTTACCGCACCCTTTTCAAACATTTCAAAAACCTCTTTTTCCCAATCGTACATATACGTCTGATCAGGTTCCTTGGTGTTTTGATTCATAGTTGTCCTATGAAAATAATAAAGCTGTCTTCCAGGCTGCCATATGGCTTTTCTGAGTTCAGGGTCAGGCTGATTTCCAAAGGCCCTAATTCCTGCTTCAAAATCACCTGAACCAAACTTCTGCCCAACCAAAGTTGCATCCAGAACCTGTAGATTGATCTTTATGCCGAGCTTCTCAACATTTTCTTTAAATACTAAGCCTACATCCTGATGATCTAGCGGAGAGTTTGCAACCAAAAGAGTAAATTCAACTTTTGTACCGTCTTTGAACTCGCGTATACCGTCTTTATTTGTATCCTTAATTCCTACTTCATCAAGATATGCGACAGCTTTTGAAAGATCAAAGCCTCTGCGTATGCTTTCAATTTTTGGATTATAAAAAGCCTTGTTTGAAGGAAGTACAGGAACACCACCAAGGACTGCAAGCCCCTGATAGACCTCGTCGATTATTCTGTTTCTGTCAAGAGCATATTCCATGGCCTGTCGGAACTTAGTATTGCTGAAAAGATTTTTAAGATTGGTATTTGAAGCATCAAAATTAAACGCAATATGAACAGGGCTTGGAACATTTTTGGTAGGTTCCGCAAGAAATATTGTAAATGGTGCACCGGAAAGTTCTTTCTGTTTTAACGTAGGATAAGCAGTTGCTTCGACATCCATCCAGTCAAGCTGTCCGGACATAAACATAGCTGTACGTACTTCTGCATCTTTAACTATAAGATATTCAAGTGAGTCAAAGTATGGAAGTTTATTATTTTTTGAATCAACTTTCCAATAATTAGGATTTTTCTTGAGAACAACTTTTTGATCCACAATGTAGTCAGAAAGCATATAGGGACCTATAGACGCAAAGTCCTTAGCTGGAGTGTCAGTAAGCCAAACTTTATTTACTGAATCAGGATTTGATTTGTCAATCTTTGCTTCAAGCTTATGTTTGGGATAGATGTTGGCCTGTGCCAAGGACTGAAATATACCCGGCATAGGAGCTGGTAAAACCGCTTTAATAGTTTTAGGATTGACCTTAACCCATTCAACCTGTTTTCCGGCAGCAGTAAACCTGTCTACGGAATTACCTTTTGCAACCTTATTCATAACAAAGTACTCCATGGTAAACAGAACATCATCCGCTGTAAAAGGTACCCCATCAGACCATTTTACATCGCGTAGCCTAAAGGTTATTTCCATATAGTCTTTAGAAAATTCCCAAGATTCGGCCAAACCGGGTCTAACTACATTGGTGACAGGATGAAGATCTACAAGTCCTGCTAAAAACTGGTTTATAACAGTATAAGCCGAATTATCCAGTACACCGTAAAAGTTAAAAGACTGAGGCGCAGAAGGCAGAGCCAAACGTAATGTCCCACCATTTTTTAAACCCTGTGCCGTAAGTACAGAGTCCTCTACAAAAGGAGCAGCAATACAAATGCTAAAAAATGCAACTGTCAGCAGTAAAACAGATAAAAAACGTTTCATACAATCCCTCCTTAGATAAAAATTATCCCTTGTATACTTGCACATCCAATACGTTTAAATGCTATTATACTTAACCTGAATTATCAAATCTGTTTAGATGTGATTATATATGTTTAGATCTGAAAAAAACTAAATATAACGGGATATTAAGTATATTTGTATATACATTATACAAAATCACGTTTGACAAGTATATAGATAAACATTTAGAATATAAGATAGTACAAAGTAAGTACACGGAGGGATTACTATCTGGTATAACGGTATTGATATTTTAGCAGAAAATGATTTTAGACAGGTAAGAGGAAAAAAACTGGGACTTATAATAAACTATTCTTTTTTTACACGCACAATGGACAATGCTTTGGAAATGCTTATCAACAAAGGGATAAAAGTAGATAAGATATTTTCTCCAGAGCATGGAATGTATGGTGTGCCAGATGGTCAAAAGATTGATGATTCTTTTTATGGAACTGTCAGAATTCCTGTGAAAAGTCTTTATGGAAAGAATTTGTATCCGTCTCAAAATGAATATGATGGTTTGGATGCTTTGATTTTTGATATTGAATCAGTTGGACTAAGATTTTATACGTTTATATATACTATGTTTTACTGCATGAAAGCGGCTGCAGACCAAGGGAAGGTATTTATGGTTCTTGACAGACCAAATCCTTTGGGAAGGTATGTATTTGGCAAGGTAATTCTTCCTGAACTTACCTCATTTGTAGGAGATTGTTTTTTGCCTGCTTCATATGGTTTTACAAATGGAGAACTGGCTCTGTACATTAAGAAAAAGTACAAGTTAAATCTTGATTTGAGAATAATTAAATGTACTGGATGGAATGGAGAGTATTTTTGCCATGGAAATGAACTTTGGAATATACCATCACCAGCCTTGCCAACCTTCAATTCTCTATTGGCATATGCTGGTTTTTGCTTTTTTGAGCAAACAAATTTAAGTGAAGGAAGAGGAACATATAAGCCTTTTGAGTATATTGGTGCACCATGGGTAGATAGTCAGGGGCTTGTTGCTTATCTTCGGAATAAGTTTCCAGATTTAAAGGTTAGAGAAAGAACTTTTGTTCCGTTTGACAGAAAGTATAAGGGTGAGTTATGTTTTGGAGCAGAGTTTTTCCCGTCGCTTAAAGATAATTTTTTTGTTATAAGCCATAGTATTCTGCGATACTGTTTCAGATCCGGTAAGCTTGTAATTAATGAAAATATCGACAGACTTACAGCAGATAGGCAATTCAGACTCAGTATAGAAAATACTGAAGAGTTCAGTTTTGATTTATGGGAAAAAGAAGGCATGGAGTTTATGCATAGCAATGAAGATATTTTGTTGTATGGGAGGGATAAAAAATGACGCAGGAGAGAGAAAACGGAAAGTTATTTATGATAGGGATTCCTTCAGCAGTTCTGGATGATGAAACCAAATATTTGTTGGAACAGATAATGCCTGGGGCAATTATTCTTTTTGCAAGGAATATAGTTAGTCCTCAACAAGTAAAAAAGCTTATAGACGATATAAATACCTTTTTAGGATATAGACCGCTTATATCTATAGATCAAGAGGGTGGTATAGTAAGCCGTTTACGGGAAGGATTTTCTGTTTCCCCTGGTTCAATGGCTTTGACTGCTGTAAATGATCCTGCTTGTGTTTATGAAGTTTCTAGGATATTAGCTAGAGAGATGAAAACTATCGGCATAAATTGGAATCTTGCTCCAGTTGTAGATATAAACTGTAATCCAAAAAATCCTGGAATAGGTGTGAGAAGTTATTCCGATTCTATCGATAAGGTTATAGAAAACTCAAAACAATTTGTAAATGCAATGCATGAAGAGGGGGTTATGACATGTCTAAAGCATTTTCCTGGTAAAGGCAGGGTAAGTGTAGATGCTCATATTGATCTTCCTGTTCTTGATATTAATGAAAAAGAGCTCATGGAATTTGAACTCAGACCTTTCAGAGAGCTCGCATGTGAATCTATTATGCCTTCACATATCTATATTCCGTCTATTCAAACAGACAAGGAACCTGCTTCTCTTTCATATGAGGTTCTTACCGGATTGGCAAGGCAGAAACTTGGATATAATGGAGTTCTGGTATCAGATGATCTTTCCATGGGTGGGGTGAGCAATTACTATTCTCCTGAACAAGCTATGATTATGTCTTTAAAAGCAGGTATGGACGTTCTTACTTTTTGTCATGATCCTCTTGTACAGGTCCGTGTATACAACTATCTTTGCAGTATAGTCAAAAAAGATGAGACCGTTTATGAAAGAGTTTCGGAATCTTTTACAAGAATAGAAAAGTTTACAGAAAGAGCTAATAGTGTTTCCAATCAAAAATACTGTATTTCAGATATAGGATCCGATCAAAATTTAGAACTGATCCAAAAGATAACCGATAGGTCAGTGACCGGCAGAATATCGGATAAATCAATTCTTCCACTAAAAAGCGAGGAGGTTGGAAAAGTTTTTTCAGTAAAGCTTACCCGTCAGGTTCAAGTAGAAGATGGCCCTAATGCCGGTGTTCCAATGATAGCTAGACAAGTGGCGAAACTATTTGAAAAAGAAATATGTATGGTTGAGCCTGAAATCGAGACTTCTAAGATAAAAGAACTTTTAAAGGATATTGATTGTTCT
The DNA here is from genome assembly GCA_002431635.1 of Petrotoga sp. UBA5851. Lineage (GTDB taxonomy): Bacteria > Thermotogota > Thermotogae > Petrotogales > Petrotogaceae > UBA5851. The sequence continues at coordinate 18,895 of DJGH01000071.1, read as the reverse complement.
AAAGTAAATATTATTTTTACAGAAAACGCTCATTTAAAAACAGGTCAGAGAAAGCTTATCGAAGAACTATGTAATATTTCTCCTAAATCACTTATAATAGCTTTAAGAAATCCTTATGACTGTTTCATAAAAGGAGTCAGAAACTCTTTATTGACATATGGGTATGAAATGGTTTCACAGAGATCGCTTCTTAAGGTTTTAAATGGTCAGCTCAAGCCTTTGGGAACACTAAGCGTAAAAGAATATAACAGCGACGAGGTGTGAAATATGTTTGAAAAATTGGATACAGAAAAACCTAATCCTGATACAGTTAATCTTGACAGCATGGATGTATATCAAATACTTGAAGTGATGAACGCTGAGGATTCCAAAGTGCCGCAGGCAGTTGCTCACTGTATTACAGAAATAGGAAAAACTGTCGAATTCTGTATAAGAGCCGTAAAAAAATTTGCACGGGTAGTATATGTTGGGGCAGGTACTAGTGGAAGACTTGCGGTTCTTGATAGTGCCGAGATTATTCCAACTTTCGGTGTAGAAGAGGGAATTTTTGTTCCTATTCTTGCAGGTGGAGATAAAGCATTTGTAAATGCCGTTGAAAATGCGGAGGATAGTTCTGAAACTGGCGAAGCTGCCCTTAAGCAGATATCTTTGATGCCAGAAGATGTAGTTATAGGAATTACTGCCAGCGGCAGGACACCCTTTGTAAAAGGGGCACTGAGTTATGCCAAGACTATTGGTTGCAGTACTTGCTTAATATGTAATGTTTCAGATCCAAATCTTTCTGATTCGGCTGATATTGTTATAAGTGCATATACTGGTCCTGAGGTACTTACAGGAAGCACAAGACTCAAAGCAGGGACAGCCCAAAAACTTATACTGAATATGATAAGCACAGCAACTATGATAAAAACCGGTCGGGTTTTTGGGAATTATATGATCGGTGTAAAAATAATGAATGAGAAACTCATGGACAGAGCTATAAGAATTGTCTGTGGTATTGCCGGTATTAGCTATGAAAAAGCTGAACAAATAATAGTAGCTTCTGAAAAGAATGTACCGGTTGCAATACTTATGGCACTTACGGAGGGTGAAAGAGAATTATGCGAAAAAATGCTCAGGACAGCGGATGGAAATATCCGGTCAGCACTGGAAAAGATGAGACAAATACACAAGCACTTAATCTGAATAATATACCGATATATTATAAAATATATCAGATATTAAAAGCCAGAATAGAAAAAAATGAATATGAAGAAAAACTTCCAACGGAAAACGAGCTTTGTCAAGAGTTCAACGTCAGCCGCTTGACTATGCGTAATGCACTTCAAGAGCTTAAAAGGGAAAGAATACTTTCTTCTCATAAAGGCAGAGGAACCTATATTATTCAAAAAAAGAGAGAAGAAGAAATAAGCTCTCTTGCAGGGCTTTCCGAGGAAGCCTCCCAGGAAGGAAGAAAAGTCAGTTCGCTGGTTCTGCATAATGCTCTGGTTTCTCCGCCAAGCTATGTTTTTGAAAAATTTGCGATGCCGACCAAGGGAATGGTCTTACTTATAGAAAGAGTAAGATATCTCGACGATGAACCTTATGGGATTGAAAAATGTTATCTTAACCCGCTTGTTGATATACGTATATTGAGTCTTGTTGAAAGAGATTTTTCAAAACTTTCAATATATAAGACTCTTAAGGATGAATTTGAAATAAAGTTTGAGTATGCTCAGGAGATTATAGAAATAGCAAGGCTCTCACAGTCTGAACTTAGAATGCTGGATATGAAAGATATGAATTACGGGCTTTTGCGTCATCGATATACATACGTGGCTCATAATAAGTGTATAGAATATGTTGAATCAATATATAGAGGAGATAAGTACAAGCTTAAGCTTGTAAGGAGAAGTATATGAAGGTTATAGGTATGGATGGAGGGGGAGGTTCTCTTAAAATAAGTTGTATATCTGATTATGAAATAAAAAGCAAGGTTTATCCTTATGGGGTTAATCTGACTTCAATGTCCGAAGATATGCTTATAAGTATTTTTAATGAGGTAAAGAGGGATTTTGGGCAAACCGATATTATAGCCGGAGGTTTTTCTGGACTAGGTGATCCTCTCAGGAAACGTAAGCTGCAGGAGATACTTGATATTACTTTTTCAACAGAAAAAAAAATTCTTATGACAGATGTTCAGGCTGTTTACGATATTGTTTTTGGTAAGGGAAAGGGTGTTGTCATAATTTGTGGAACAGGATCAATAGTCTATGGTCAGGATGGATGTGGCAATGAGTACAGAAATGGCGGATGGGGACATCTGTTTGCTGATGAAGCAAGTGCCTACTGGTTTTCAAAAGAAATAATCAGACATGCTCTTCTTTACCATGATGGTCTTTATGAGTATGATCCGGTTTTTGATGAACTTCTGAGTTTTTTTAATGTAAAGGAATATTTTCAGCTGGTTAATCTTCAAAACGACAAAAATTTTAAAGCGCTTATATCGTCTTTTTCTGCAGCAGCCCTCAGCAAAGATTCCAAACTCGTAGATATACTTGTAGAAAATGGAAGCGAAATTCTTTTTAAAAGGGTTAAAGAGATTGAAAAAAATATTAAGGATCTTAAAGAAATAATATTTTTTGGAGGAGTTTTCAAAGCATCAAAGTTTAGCACTGCTATTTCCAAAAAACTTCTCAAGTATAGTACAAAGATCTTTAAAGATGATGTTTCCATACAACTTGCCAAAAAGTACTATAATGAATACAAATTTTAAACATCAGGAAAGAAATAACATGGTAAAATTAAATAAATATTTTTATCGCTCCTTAAACGGAGCGCACTTTATTATTATCGTATGAAAGGGAGGAACTAGTTGAGATTTTTGCTTATTAATCCTTGGATTGAAGATTCCGCTGCCTTTGATTACTGGCTTAAACCAGTGGGCTTACTTTATGTGGCGGCTATTCTGAGAAGGTATGGACATGAAGTTTTCCTTATTGACTGTCTTGATAGGTTTGATGAAAGAGTAGAGCCTTTTTCTTATTCATGCAGAAAATTAGAGTATGGTATGGGAAGTTTTATCTATGAGGAAATAGACAAACCCGAGATTATAAAAAACATACCTCGGAAATTTAAAAGATATGGTTTTCCGGAAGAGATCTTTATGGATAAGCTTCGTACTTATTCCGGACAAAGTATTGATGCGGTTCTTCTTACTACTACAATGACTTACTGGTATAAAGGCACATTAGATACCATAGAACATATCAGAAGAATTTTTCCTGATACGCCTGTTTTTCTTGGCGGCATATATGCTAACATTCTTCCAGAGCATGCCAGATCTACTTTTTCTCCATTAAATGTCAAAGTACTTCCGGGTACTGGTCTTTCTCCAGTGATAGAGCTTCTTAAAAATTTCGGACAAGATTGTGAAACTTTTGATTGGTTCGAAGAACTTGATCCTGCTTATGATCTTTACAAATCAGATCTTCAGTACGCAGTCCTATTAAGTTCAATTGGTTGCCCATACAAATGTTCTTACTGTATGACGCCTAATATGTGGTCATATAAATACAGAAGTGTGGAAAGTATAAAAAATAACGTTAAGGCAATTGTTTTAAAGAAAAGCATAAAGGACGTAGTTTTCTTCGATGATGCCTTTTTACTTCATCCTCATCTGCTAGAACTTTTAGACTTGTTATCGACCTTTGAAACACGTTATCATCTGCCTAACGGTATTCATGCAAAAAAAGTATCTCCTCTTGTAGCGGAGCTTCTTAAAAAAGCAAACTTTAAAACAATTCGTTTGGGATATGAAACGTCAGACTCTTCGCTGCAGAAAAAAACAGGTGGAAAAGTTTCAAATGCTGATCTTATAAATGCTGTTAAAAATCTTAAGAATGCAGGTTTTTCATCTACTGATATTGGTGCATATATAATAGGCAATCTTCCTCAGCAGAATAAAGACGATATATACAATGCAATAAATTTTTGTTTTGATCTTGAAATACTTCCGATAGTTAATGAATATACTCCGATACCTGGTACCAAGGATCATTATGATCTTTTAAAACAAGAGATATTTTCATCTGATACCGATCCATTTTTGCTTAATAACAAGTATCTTCCATTCTGGTGGAGCAAGGGTATTAATAATGTACAAATGCAGGAAATAAAGGATTACTTGCATATTGAACGTTCAAAATTTGTAAAAAGAAAGGCTGGTGAATTATGAACGAGGAAGAGGATATTTTAATGATAAGTACAGATCTGGATCAGGTAGAACAAGCTATAGACAAATCTCTGCAGATGCAGGATTTTGACATGTTAAACCAAATGCTGGATTTACGGATGCAATTATTTGCCAAAATTGAAAAATACATCGTTTTTCCACAGGTTGCAAAAAAATTTGAAAACATCTATAATAAGGATATTGAAAGGCAGAAACTATTAAAAGATAAACTGGTAAATGTAAGAATGGATCAGATGAAGCTTCAGACAGGAAAAAAGGCTATAACAGCAGGTTATTATACCATGCAGGAAGATTTACGCAGCAAAGAAATTGATAAACAGGGGTGATCATATGCCTGAACTTTATTGTCAGCACTGCGGAATAAAGCTATCTCCGAATACAAGAAATACAAGATGTCCAGAGAACAAGGATGGGTTTCATCACTTTCAAAGCAGGGAAAAACCGATAATCAAGGATATTAACTACAATCAGCAGGATATAAGTGCACCTGAAGATTATGAGAACATAAGCGAATGGAAGAAGGTGGAAGCCTCTATTCCTGAGCTGTCCGAATCAGAAAAAGACGAAGACATTGGTATAAAGAAAAATAGTAAAAATTACAAAATCGGAGAGAATAGAAAAGAGTACGATGATGATTCAGAGGAAGAGGATGAAATTGCTGAAGATTAAATGATTGTTGAAGGAGAAAAAATATGGATTTAAAAGCAGAATCTCTAAAGCTTCACCGAGAAAATAATGGAAAACTTGGAATTGTTTCAAAAGTTCCACTTAATACGCCTTATGATTTGAGCATTGCGTACACTCCAGGAGTAGCTCAGCCATGTCTTGCAATAAAAGTGGAAGATGATCTTTCCTTTGACCTTACATGTAGGGGAAACATGGTAGCAGTAGTTACTGACGGAACAAGAGTTCTTGGACTAGGGGATATCGGCCCACAAGCGGCCATGCCTGTCATGGAAGGAAAAGCAGTTCTTTTCAAAAGGTTTGGCGATGTTGACGCTATACCTATATGCCTTGGTACTAAAGATCCGAAAAAAATAATTGAGACTGTAAAACTTCTTGAACCTACATTCGCTGGTATTAATCTTGAAGATATATCTTCTCCCAAGTGCTATGATATAGAAGATGAACTTAAAGAAATAATGGATATACCGGTTTTTCATGATGATCAGCATGGTACTGCCGTGGCTGTTCTTGCCGGTCTTATAAATGCTTTGAAACTTACAAGCAGACAGATCAGTACCGCGAAAATTGTTGTTAACGGCTGTGGAGCAGCAGGATCAGCAATAGGTCGACTTCTTGTTAAAGCTGGAGCAGAGAATATTTTTATGGTAGATTTAAATGGTGTTCTCTATAGGGGCATGGCAAATCTTAACAGGGTTCAACAGTATCTTTCGGAGAGTACCAATCATCAAATGCTTAAAGGGGATCTTTATACAGTGGCCAAAGGGGCGGATGTGCTTATTGGTGTTTCTAAGCCAGGAGCTTTTGATGAAAAAGTAATCAGAAGCATGAACACTAACCCGATTGTTTTTGCTCTTTCAAATCCAGATCCAGAAATATCTTATCATCAGGCTATTTCTTTTGGTGCTAGAATTGCTGCAACAGGACGTTCTGATACACCTAACCAGGTCAATAACGTGCTTGTTTTTCCTGGTATCTTTAGAGGCGCGATAGATGTCAGAGCTAGAAAGATAACAGACGAAATGAAGATAAATGCTGCTTATGCCATATCGGGTCTTGTAACTGAATCAGAACTTGCTTTTGATCATATTATTCCCAGTGCCTATAACCCTAATGTTGCGCCAAATGTTGCTGCTGCCGTTTCGAGAACTGCAGTTGAGCAAGGTCTTGCCAGGAAGACAATTGATATAGAGAAACGAAAAAATGAACTTATAGAAAAATTAAATAATGCTATAAAAAAATAATCCCGTCTTTACGGGATTTTTTGTTAATAAGTTATTATGTTAATGTCATATTTTTTTTGTAAATTATATGATATAATTATGTAAAGGAAAGAAAACTGTTATTTGAAATTTGGAGGATGATAATCTTATGCAGAGCAGCTATGTGTTGCTTAATTCAGATATATTTTCGCAATCTGCCTCTGTTGGCATAATTTTAAGAATGAATCCCGTAAGGCCAG
>DJGH01000071.1:11349-12470 GCA_002431635.1 Petrotoga sp. UBA5851 | reverse complement strand
CATACCAGCTTATAGTCCATATTCATTCTTCACTTAAAGGGCTTGCTTATATTCTCTCCCAGCGCCGGAGTGAGAATTATCTTTATATTTGTATTTCAACATTTGAAAAAAATATAGAGCACGTATTTGATGCTTTGAAAAGATTTGAGTTCCATGGAACTGCATATACTNNAAAAACTCCATTTATTCTCTTGAAGATCGTATGCTCAGGAACTTATTTTTCATGAGGAATTTTTTCAGAGAGGAAAACACTTCTGAGGTTCTAAAAAGTACGTTTGTCTTTCTTAATTTTTCTGATACTCTTGCTATAAATTCATATATGCAGGAACTTCTGGAAAAAAAGAACATATTTAAACCGTCAATTGATCCGTATGAAAAAAGTAGACTTAAAATACTTGAGCTCCCGATTCAAGAACTATACTTTACCTTAGGTTATACAGAAGAATGTCAAAATATAAAAAAACTTGTTTTCGCAGAAATAATGAGTGTTCTTTTCAGAGAAAAAAGTCCAGTTATTCTAAATTCACAGAAAGTCAGCTTTATGAACATATATTTTGACAAAAGACTTTTCTCCGGGTTTGTTACAAATACTCACCAGCAAAGAATTCAAGCTGATTTTGCTCAACTGAAAAGCACTTTTATACGAAAGGTTACCTCTTTCACAGAAAACGATTTTTTATGGGGCAAAAACTTTTTAAATCTGTACCTCATGCATATAGAAGAAAATTACTTTGAAAAGCTTAGAGTAAAAGGCATATATGAAGAGTACTCAATTAAAGATATTTCTTACACCCTCAACAATTCTAATTTTAGCGATTTCAGAGATATGCTTTTTCATTATACAGAAAATAAATTTTATATAGGTCTGTACGGAAACATCGAAAAAGAAAAAGCCAAAGATTACTTTTTATGGCTTGACGAGTAAGCTGAAATATTTTCATCTTGGATCTTATGATTTTGAAAAGAAGAAAATATTTAATGTAATGAAAACAAAGTAATTTTTATGTAATATATCTTTAGTTAGGGTTATTCGGACATATTACCTATAATTTCAAAATAAATACCAAATATGGAGTTTGGTATTTATTTTTTGTTAAGTATAATATATACATGAGATATGA
>DJGH01000071.1:3261-11338 GCA_002431635.1 Petrotoga sp. UBA5851 | reverse complement strand
GAAATGAATCATATCGCATATAAAATATTATTTTGAGAGGGGTGACACTGGTGATTGCTAACCTGCTTATCAATGGTGCAGTAAATGCTTCTATATATGCACTGATAGCATTAGGTTTTTCGCTTACTTTTGGAGTGGCGGGAATAGTAAATCTTTATCATGGAGCATATTACATGGTAGGGGCTTACTTAGCCTATTTTTTTATAAGTATTGGTCTTCCTGCCTTTTTTTCGGTAGTGCTTTCTCTTTTTTCAGTAATGCTTATCGGAGTTTTTTTGATGAAATATCCGATACTGTATCTTCAAAAAAAAGGTGAAAGTATATATATTCTCATACTTACATTAGGCTCAGCATACTTTACACAGTATCTTTTCAAGCTAATCTTTGGAACAAGCCACTATAGTATAAAACCTTTTTATGACCAGAGTATACTCCTTCTGGGTGAAACAGTTCCAGGTTCAAGGATCTTTGCTTTTTTTGTATCAGTTGTCTCTATAGTTATTGTGATGTTTTTCATTAATAAAACAAAATTTGGAAAGTTGATACTTGCAACTTCACAGGATAAATATGCAGCACAGCTGCTTGGAGTAAATACTTCACTGATATTTATAGTTACTTCAGCTCTTTCGGCCGGATTATCAGGACTTGCTGGGATCGTAATATCCCCTTTTCTTTCAATTAATCTTGGAATGTGGCTTCCAACACTAATAAAAGCTTTTTCAATAGTTATTTTGGGAGGACTTGGGAGTATATGGGGAAGTATACTTGCGGCAATTTTTATGGCGTATCTTGAACAGTTTGTTGCATTGGTGTGGACATCAAGTATGACCGAAGTGGTTTTCCTTGTCATAGTATTCTTATTTCTTGTGTTTAAACCTACAGGTTTCATGGGAAAAAAAGTAGCGTAGGGCGGTGAATTGTGAAAAAATTAAAGGATTTAAGAATTATTTTAATTGTTGTTGGGATAGTTTTTATGTTCATTTTTCCGATTGGGTTCAATGATCAGTATCTTATATGGGTATTCTCTATAGCACTCATATACTCTGTTTACGCTTCAAGCTGGGATCTCCTTTCGGGTTATACTGGCAAAGAAAATTTTGGGCATGCCGCTTTTATTGCAATTGGCGGATATATGGTAGGTTTTATAAGCAAAGCTTTTCCTATTCCTGTTTATCTTTCTCTTCCAATCTCAGCACTTGTATCAGCTGTTTTTGGTGTAGTTATAGGGATTCCGACTCTCAGACTTAAAGGTCCTTATTTTGCTCTTGCAACCCTTGCTGTTGCATCAATATTTGAAAAACTTACAATATCAATGTCTCAATATACAGGAGGAGAAGAAGGTATGATAGGGATAACCTACCTTACTGATGATCCAAATAAAAGTTATTACTTTCTGCTTATATTTGCAGTACTTGCCGTTTATACGATGTTTAAAATAAGCAGATCGAATTTTGGACTTATTTTAAAAGCTTTAAAGTCTGATGAAGATGCGTGCAGGGCAATAGGAATCAATACTACTTTTTATAAAGTTACAGCTTTTGCACTTTCAGCTTCTTTTGCAGGAATGGCTGGTACACTTGTAGCTCATAATTTTGGTTATATTGGTCCTGACATAGTATATCCGCTTTCTCTTAACTCGATGATTATGGCAGTTGTAGGTGGAATAGGAGGAATTGTTCCTGCAGCACTTGGAGGATTTTTCCTTACGTTTGCTTCTGAACTTCTGAGAGACTTTGGTGATTATAACCAAATAATATATACACTTTTACTTATTTTCTCGGCACTATTTCTTCCAAGTGGTGTTTTTAACGGGCTTTCAAACTTTTTAAAGTCTAAAGGATTTAAAACAAGTACGGAAGTAAGAGGTGAAAAATGAACATACTGGAGATAAAAAACCTTAATAAAAATTTTGGTGGATTAAGAGCAAGTAATGATATAAACTTCTCACTGGGAAAAGGTGAAAGACTTGGTATACTTGGTCCTAACGGTGCGGGTAAAACTACTATATTTAATCTTATATCCGGATTCATACTTCCTGACAGTGGAGAAATTATCTTTAACAATAAAAATATTGTGGGATATCAGCCGGAAAAAATTGCTTGTATGGGACTTGTAAGAACTTTTCAGATAGTGAAACCGTTTAAAGATCTGGAAGTATACGAAAATATAAAAATTGCTACTCTTTCACCCAGAATGAAACAGTTTATAAAAAATGAAAAAGAGAGAAAAGAGTGGATAGATCACGTAATTGAAGTATGTGAACTTTCTGAAGTGAGAAAGGTAAAAACTCAACTACTTCCTCAAGGATATTTAAAAAAGCTGGAAGTAGCAAAGGCCCTAGCTGTGAAACCTGAGGTTGTTTTACTTGATGAGCCGTTTGCTGGACTTACACACTCTGAAATAGAGCCTATTGCTAATGTAATAATAAAAATTAATGAAAAAGGTACTTCTATTATTCTTATTGAGCATAGGCTGAAAGAGTTTATGAAAATAGTCGAAAGAGTAGTTGCAGTTGATTATGGTCAGGTAATTGCCCAAGGTACTCCCGAGGAAATAATAAAAAATGAGCAGGTTATTGAATCTTATCTGGGAAAAGGAGGGGCAGCTCTTGTTAATCCTTAGTTTAAAAAATATAACTGCAGGTTATGCCAAAGCCATAGTACTTGAAGATATGAATCTTGATATACACGAAGGCGAGTGTCACGCTGTACTTGGACCAAACGGCGCGGGAAAATCAACCTTGCTTAAAGTAATCACCGGTTCAGTTATTCCAGCCAAGGGAAGTATTTTTTTCTTAGGTAATGAGATCACGGGCAGAAAGACATTTGAAATCGCACGGATGGGAGTTTCACTTTCGCCAGAGAACAGAAGACTTTTTCCAGATCTGAGTGTGAAGGAAAATCTTGAGATTGCTATGGTTTATGAAAGTACCAAAAGTAAAAAGAACAGTATGGACTTTGTTTTCGAAATTTTCCCGAGACTTAAAGAACGAATAACTCAGAAGGCCGGTACTATGAGTGGCGGAGAACAGCAGATGCTTGCAATAGGAAGAGCAATAATGCTTAATCCGAAAGTGCTTTTGCTGGACGAACCCTCTATGGGTCTTGCACATGTTATTAAGGAACAAATTTTTGAAGGAATTAAAAAAATAAGAAGTACAGGAAAAACCATACTTATTGTTGAACAGGATGCAACGATGGTAATGCCAATAGCTGATAAGATATCGATATTTGAACACGGTAAGATTAAATGGGAAGGTAATCCCAAAGATCTTACGAAAGATAATTCTATTCGTAATGCCTATCTAGGCATATAAAATAAGGAGGATGGAAGATGAAAAAACTTTTTTTATTAACTTTTTTCTCGCTTTTAGCAGTATTAACAGTTTTCTCTGCTTCAACATGGAAGATTGGGGTAATAGCTACTTTACAGCAGGAAAACGGTGTATGGGTAAAAAATGCTGTTGATATGGCTGCAAAAGAAATAAATGCTGCAGGCGGAATACTAGGTAAGAAGATCGAACTTGTATATCAGGATGATGAAAACAGTGCTGAAAAAATGAAAAGCGGAATAATGAAGCTGGTTACAAGAGACAGGATAGATTTTCTTATCGGCGGAGTAGGTACAGGACCCGTTTTAGCTTCAATGGATGAAATGGCTATGAGGAAGATAATATGGCTTGGAACAGGTGCAGCAAGTCCTGACATAATAAATTTTATCAGAAAAGACTATAATAAATACAAATACTATTTCAGAGTCGGAACTTTGGATTCTATAGCCCAAGGAAGATCTATCGGCGAGTTCATCGCTAACTCACTCGTTCCAAAATATGGTATCAAAAAAGCAGCTATTATATCTGTTGATTTAGTTTATGCCAAACAGATAGCGGAAACAGCTGCTGAGATAGCTAAAAAGGCTGGAGTTGAGATCGTTTATACTGATTATTTTCCTGCAGGAACAAATGATTTTTCTGCAACTTTTAAAAAGGCAACAGATGCCGGTGCTCAGATAATAATTGATGCAATAGTGACACAAGATGGTATTCAGTTTGCAAAGCAGTGGTATGACCTTAAGGTAAATGCAGCACTTGTCGGAGCAATAGCAGCAGCTCTTAAACCAGAATTTTATGAGCAGACTAGTGGAAAGTGTCTGTATGAGACATCGGCATATCCTAACGGTGGTCCTGCACCACTCACTGCAAATACTATGAAATTTTTTGAGGAGCATAAAAAAATATATTCAATGGCTCCTGGTTTTATATCATTTCCGGCCTACAATGCTTTATACGTTCTGAAAGAGGCACTTGAAATGGCTAAGGATCCCAATAATAAGGATGAGGTTATAAAATCACTTGAAAAGGTATATTTCCCGATGGGCGGTAAGAAAGGTGTTGCTCCTGTTGTATTCGATGAGTTCCATGATCTCAGATATGGTGGAGAAGACGGAGCTACAGGTATTATCTTTCAATGGCAGAAGAACGGCGCATGGAAAGCAGTTTATCCCGAAAAATATAAAACAGGCGACTGGGAAAAGCCTGAATGGATTAAGTGGTAAACCAACAAATAGACGGAGAGTATTCTCCGTCTATTTGTTTACTTCAAGGATTATTCTTAATATTTCTCCTACAGACCAGGCCTGTGAAAAGCAGCCTTTTTTTTCATGAGGCCAGTTTCCTTCTATTATTTCCGGAATGGTTCCACACCAGTCTGTATTTATCATATCTTCAATCGGAGCGAGCAGTTTTTTTACTATAACTTTGGATTCTTTTGAAAAGTCGTTTATCTTCAAAAAAGCATATAGGAAATGTCCCAGAAGATAAGGCCAAGCATTTCCCTGATGATAAGCTCCATCGCGTGTCCATCTGTCTCCAACATATATGCCGATATATCTTGGATCCTTTGGAGAAAGAGTTCGCAGACCATAGGGAATATAAAGTTCTTCTAAAACCTTATCGATAATCTGTTTTTCTTTTTCTCTTGAAAGAATATCAAATGGAAGACTGACAGCAAATATTTGATTTGGCCTGAAACTAAAGTCCTTTCCTTCTTCGTTTATAACATCATAAAGACAGTTATCTTTTGAATTCCAGAATTTTTCATTAAAACTGTACTTTACTTTTTCAATAAGATACTCATATTCAAACTCAGCATTTAATACTTTTGAAAAATAGGTCATTATATTTAAAGCATTGAACCATAGAGCGTTAACCTCAACAGTTTTGCCATATCTAGGAGTTACGGACCAATCTTCCACTTTTACATCCATCCAGGTTAGCTGAGTATTTTTATTTCCTGCATATATAAGATAATCTTCATCCATATGTATGTTATAATCTGTTCCTGAAATATGTTTTTTTATAATTTCATATAAAAAAGGATACATTTTTTTCAAAAACATATCATTGTGTGTAAATGTATAGTATTTATACAACGCATAAAAAAGCCAAAGTGTTGCATCAGCAGTATTATATCCTTTGGGTTGTCCGGAATAATCATCAAATACATTTGGAATAAGTCCATTTTGAAGATTATTTACAAAATTTTCTATTACTTCCTTTGCTACAGAATAATTTTGGGTATAGAGTAATAGACCTTCAAGAGCAATCATAGTATCTCTGCCCCAATCCGTAAACCATGGAAAACCTGCGATTATGGTATGTTTTCCTGTACTTTTTCTTTTCATTATAAAGGTATCGGCGGCAATAAGCAAACGTTTTATGGTATTATCTGAAGAAGAGCTTGAAATACTAATAATTCTTTCTTTTTCAGAAGATAGGGCAGTAAAAGGATCAACATCACTTACATCATCGTTGGCACCAAAGATTATATAAAAGCTTTCTTGAGGAAGCAACTTTTTTGTTATACGTACCTTGGAAATTATCTCCTCGTATGCAAAAAGTCCTCGTTCATTTTCAGCATCATAGAAAACATTATTCAAAGTATGAGAGTACTCTTGAATTTCTCCGTCTGTTTTGAGCGATATGGAATTAAGGAAGTTTGTTCCAAATAAAACAAAATTCTGAGAAAATCTCAAAATATTTATTCTAATGCTTCCCGGAAGAGTGTTTGAATGAACATCACGGTCATTGAAATACGGAGTTATAGTAAGAGTTAACTCTTTACCAAAAATGTTTTTATAGAAGAGAACGCTCATGTTTCTGTTTTTTATCATAAAAATACCTTTTTCTATTATATTTGAACCTGCTTTGAATTCCCATACAGGAAACCCTTCATACTTGAACGATAATATATTTTCATATCCACTTTCTAAAAAACCGTTAACAGTCTTCAAAGTGCTTAATATATATGTTGAATCATCTACTACTGCTATTTCTGAAACACGAGATACAAATATCCTCCTGTTAACTGGAGGATTGAGTGCTGCGGAAAGAATAGAATGATATCTTCTGGTGTTCAATCCACTAGCGCATGCAGAAGAACTTCCACCAAGTCCATTTGCAATAAGGTACTCCATTTCAGAGTAATTTTTCAGAATTGACACTATATCACCTCTTTGATATAATCTGATTATAAACAGACTTAAGGAGGAAATAGATGTTTGACGAATATAAAGATAGTGTGATTGAAGGATGTAGAAGAATAGTAGCTGAAAATTTAGTAAAAGGAACATGGGGAAACGTTTCTATCAGTGATGGTGAAAGAATCTTTATTACTCCATCAAACTTTCCCTATGAAAAACTTACACGCAAAGATATATCAGTTACAGATATGAAGGGGCAGATAATGCTTTCTGAGCATAAACCTTCTTCTGAACTCAAAATGCATATTGCACTTTATAACGCAAGAAAAGATATAAAAGCGGTAATTCACACTCATCCCGTTTTTTCCAGTGCTGTTTCTCTAGTATGCGAAAAAATTCCTTCTCTTATAGAAGATTCAGTTATGATCTGCGGTGAAGAAATTCTCGTTGCTCAGTTTGCATCAGCCGGATCTGAAGAACTTGCGTATAATGTTGTAGAAGCTATGGGAAAGAATAATGCAGCAATTATGAAAAATCACGGTTTGGTTACTATAGGTGATTCGATAAATGAAGCAATTACAGCATCACTTGTCTGTGAAAAAACTGCTCAGATCTATATAGTTGCTCTTTCATGTGGAAATGTTTCGATTATTTCTCCTGAGCAAGCCGCACAGTTAAGGGAGAAATATTTGAAACATTATAAACAGTGAGTCATTATGTTTTTATGTGACCTGTGGAATCAATTTTTATCTTTCGGTTGCTGAATATTTCCAGTACTTCTCTTTGAGTACAGTTTGTTAATGATGTAAACTCATTCAGAGTTATTCCTACGGTTATGAATTTGTCCAGATACGTATCAATTATACTTGTAATACGTTCTCTCTTATTGGTAATGCAAACTGTTTTAAAAAGTTCATCCAAAAAAGTTATTCTGCTTATTTGACATTTTACCATCTTCATGCCTAATGCAGGAAATTGTGAAATAACTGATTTTAATTTTTCACCGGACATTTTTACCACATCACAGTACACGTCAGTATATACTGTTGCCATACGGCAGTTGGAATTAAACATCCCTGCTTCACCAAAAAAATCGCCTTTTTGTATTATCGAAAGAAGTATTTCTTTGTTTCCAGAATAACGTCCAACTTTCATTCCTCCATCCAATAAAAGGTATCCTTCATTATTTGGATTTTCGCCTTCAGCTATCAAAATAGTATTAGGAGGAACATGTAGCCCGTATTTTTCGTATAAACTCAGAAGAGTATCGTTCTTATTTTCAAGAAGATTTTTAAGATATGTGAAAGATAATTTTTTAGAGTATTTTGTATGATCAAATGTGTTGTAAAGATGCTTGGCTTTTTCAGGATCTAAATGAAAAGTGATTATGGCTTTCCAAATATCAAGTTCATCACGGAGCGGATAGTCTATATAGTCGGATTTGAAAGCATATACTTCGTTTAAAGCCTGTTGGTAATTTTCTTGATTGTATAGAAACTTCATTTTACTGAAAAAGTCAAGGAATTTTGATTCTGTTCTTAATTTGTGATGAGGATGGAATTTTTTAAAAGTGTTTATTGCACTCTCCTGATCAATC
>DJGH01000071.1:0-3200 GCA_002431635.1 Petrotoga sp. UBA5851 | reverse complement strand
ATGGCTGCTTATACATTCATCAAGGAAAGTAAGCCTTTTTGTAAGAGATTCAAACATTTCAAAATAAATATTTTCTTTAGAGTCAAGTGAATTAAGATCTTCGGGGGAAAGTATCTGAATCTGACAGTCAGTTAAAGTATATGCAGAATCATAACATTTTACACCGGATATTATCCACTCTCCGAAAGTTCCAGTTTCAATAATATTTTTATTCCCGTTGTGAGAAATCTCTATTTTTCCTGATACAAGCTTATAAATATTTTCTGAGATACTTCCGGCTTCATATATATACTGTCCTTTCTTTACTGTAATGCTTTCCATTTTTTCACCTCAAACGTAAGTAATATCATTATAAGTATATCATGATAATTATACTTAGGCATAAGGAGGTTGTTATGCTGAATAAAGAAGAAGCAACAGAGCTTTTATATCAGAACATAAGTACTGAAACACTTATAAAGCATTCAAAAGCAGTTGGGGCAATAATGAAGCATCTGGCAATTTTTCTAGGATTTGATCCTGCTAAATGGGAAGTTACAGGCCTTATTCATGATCTGGACTATGAAGTTACTAAGCATAATGTAGATGAACACGCTGTAAAGACAGTACAAATGCTTAAAGGTGCTATTGATGTTGAAATGGAGAACGCAGTACTTGCCCATAATGATAAAAAAGTTATTCAGACTCCTATAGAGATTGCCTTATACGCATCTGACCCTCTTTCTGGATTCATAACCGCTGCAGTACTTGTTATTCCTTCTCAAAATATCAGAGATCTTAAAGTTTCTTCGTTAAAAAAGAAGTTTAAAGATAAGAGTTTTGCAAAGGGAGCAAACCGTGAAAATATTTTAAAGATTGAGCAGCTGGGTATAACCTTGGAAATTTTTTTTGAAATAGCTCTAAAAGCCTTTGAAGAAGAAAGTTTATAAAGATACTTGACAATCATAACCAAAATGACTATAATTGTAGTCAAGGGGCGAAGTATGAATCTTAAAGATCTTGAATTTTACAGTCTTGCAGAAGCAAAAGCTAAGTTTTCAAAAGTTATGGATGAAACAAAGAAAAAAAACATTGTTATTACCAAGAACGGACTTCCTCAGGCCATAATCGTAGAGTATGATAAGTTTGTAAGCCTTATGGAGTTTGTGGACCAAATAAAAGATTTATATCTTGTGGAAGCCGGTGACCTTTCAAGAGTGAAAGAAATAGAAAAATTTTTTTTAGATTTTAACGAAGAATAGTATGGAGGTGTAGTATGGCAGATGTTATTCTTGAACATATTGATAAGGTATATCCGAATGGTTTTAAAGCAGTGAAAGATGCTAACATAGAAATTAAAGACAGAGAGTTTGTAGTTCTTTTGGGACCTTCAGGATGCGGTAAAACCACCACATTAAGAATGATAGCTGGTCTTGAGGATATTTCAGCAGGAACTATAAAGATAGGCGATAAGGTTGTTAATGATATTGAACCCAAAGATAGAGATATAGCAATGGTTTTCCAGAATTATGCTCTTTATCCTCATATGTCTATATACGATAACATGGCTTTTGGACTTAAACTGAGGAAAATGCCTAAAGATGAGATAGAAAAAAGAGTTAAGGAAGCTGCACGAATACTGGATATAGAACATCTTTTGGACAGAAAACCTAAACAACTTTCCGGTGGTCAGAGACAGAGAGTTGCAGTAGGAAGAGCTATTGTAAGAAATCCAAAAGTCTTCCTTTTTGATGAACCTCTTTCAAACCTTGATGCCAAACTAAGAGTTCAAATGAGAAGCGAGCTGAAAAAGCTCCACTCAAGGCTTAATGCTACAATTGTTTATGTTACCCATGATCAGGTTGAAGCTATGACTATGGCAGATAAAATTGTTATTATGAAAGATGGTATCATCCATCAGATAGGAGATCCTTTTGAAGTATATCATAAGCCCAGTAATATGTTTGTAGCTGGTTTTATAGGTACACCAGCAATGAACTTTCTTAATGCAAAATTGAGTAGTCAGAATGGTTCTATGTGGCTTACTGCTGAAAATATGAATATAAAAGTTCCGAAGAAGTTTGAAGATATCCTTAAGCCTTATATTGATAAAGAAGTGGTATTTGGTATAAGACCTGAGGATGTGTATGATAAGTTATATGCGGTTGCAGCTACGGATAATAACACTGTTACTTCGACTGTTGATGTGGTTGAGCCTTTGGGAAGTGAAACGCTTTTACATCTTACCATTGGCAAGCAGGTAATAACTGCAAAGGTTGATCCAAAATCCATGGCAAAATCTGATCAGAAGCTTGACATTGTTTTTGATATGGAAAAAATGCATATCTTTGATAAGGATTCTCAGCAGGCAATTTTTTAATAAATATATTTATTTATTCTGTATTTAAAAATCACGGTTTCTGAATAATCAGAAACCGTGATTTTTTCTTAGCTACGGCCAAAAAGATTGCTTTTTAGTTAACTTAAAACATAATTAGAATTAAATAAATTTCGTTTTACATACAAATATTATAAAAATTATGATATAATATTTAAGTGTATTCATTATATTTTAAAGGTATATCAAGGGGGATATATTATGATATTAAAAATGGTATTTGAACCTGCCACTGATGAATTGGTTGATCTTCCAGTTCATTATAACAGGCCTTTGCAGGGAATGTTTTACAATCTGCTTTCTCAATATTTCGGTTCTTGTATAAATTCAGATGAAAGAGAAAAGAAAATATTTACTTTTTCCAGAATCTATCCTTACGAGAGCTTCAGAGTTGAGAGTAAAAGACTTAAGTTCAAAGGATCTTTTATGGTCTACTTTGCTTCTCCTATAGAAGAACTAATGGATTGTGTATCAAAAGCTTTTTCTGAAAAAGAGCTTTTCAGGATAGAAAATAACTTATTCAGGCTGAAAAATCATACTATTCTTAAAACCGAAGTCAATTCGCCCATTATGGTGAAAACTGTTTCGCCTATAACCGTTTACAGTACAATAACGCTTCCCAACAAAAACAAGTATACACATTATTTTTCTCCGTATTCGGATAACTTCAGAAATCTTATAAGTGAAAATATTAGGCGAAAAGCTTCTGTTTTAGGCATAGACTGTTCAGGAGATAATACATTTGATATATCTCCGTATGGAGTAACAGAAAAAAATGAAAAGCTCCTGTTCTATAAAGGAATAATAATAAAAGGATGGACAG
>DJGH01000069.1:1557-2752 GCA_002431635.1 Petrotoga sp. UBA5851 | reverse complement strand
AATAGCCTCCCTCTAAGGATTGGAATAAAAAAATCCTCCTTTGAAGTCATTCCTGTAAGGAAGGAGGTGGCGCCGAAGGCGACGGTGGATGTGCCGTAAAGTATTCGGAATTCAGAAAGTTATAAGAATAATTCTGATGAAAAGCACAAAAGCACATCCCTCCCGGCTAAAGCCGTACTCCCCTAAATGGGAGATTTTTTTTGTTATATATGATAAAATATTTATGAATGGAAAGGAGATGATCATTATATATACGGAAAAAGAAAGAAAATACATATTGAAAGAAGGTAAAATAAAAATTTTGTTAGATAAAAAACGTGTTTTGAAATCAGAAGGAATAATACAATGGTATATTGATCCTGAAGATGGTTATGATGAAACCAGAATACGGCTGGTTGAGCAAAAGACAGCTTCGGGGATATCAAAAAGGTGGATAAAGACTTCTAAGAAGAAGCTTGCTTGCAAGGATGAAAGAGAGGAAAAAGAAGAAGTAATAGAAATAAATGAGGAAGAGAGGCAAAAGCTTAAAAGTTCACGTAGTGTTTGTAAAATCAGGCATTATTTATGTAAAGATCCTGAAATTGTGGTGGATGAGTTTTTGACTCCTTGTGATAAGAAGTATAATAACTTTGATTATAAGTATGTTATGGAAATAGAGCTTAAGAAGGTTGAAAAGTCTTTTGATGAGATATTATCAGAGAATAATCTTGTGGATTATATTGAAAAAGAGGTAAATGGGAGCATTTCTAATAGTGATATAGCGGTTCAGGCTAAAGACTTTATAAAGGAAATTAAGTATGTTGAGAACAGGTTGGAGGGTAAGGTTACTGTTTTTATGTCTCCCGGGAAAGCGATTATCAAAAGAATTAATAGTGAGAAGATTTTTCCTTCTTTTTTAAAAGATGTGGATAAGAATGAAATTATGGAATATAGTCCAGAGTTGTCTACTGTAAATCTTCTTAAGAATTTGGGATTTGAGGTTTCGAAGGTAGTGATGTTCATTGTTCCTGATTTTTTGACGGACAGAAAAAAATTTGAAGCTATCAGATCGGAAGTAGAGATACTGAATGAAGAAAAGTATCCTAAAGTAACGGAGTCCAGTGTCTATTTGTATTATATTTTGAAAAACATTTTTAAGATAGAAAATGTTGAGATAGAGGTTTTTAAAGAAGAAGCAACCAAGCCTGAAAATCAG
>DJGH01000069.1:0-1535 GCA_002431635.1 Petrotoga sp. UBA5851 | reverse complement strand
AAAGCTTTGCAAAAAATGCTTTGGGAGATTCTGGATAGGTATGATATGGAGCAAAAGGTTGTTATAGATATAGCTCCCGGTTTTAAGAACATAAGTATTATGCAGGTGATTTATTCATTGTTTAAAAAGAAAAGTTTTTACTATAAGTTTGAGGGCAGCCCGGAGTTGCTTGAGTTCCCGGCATTTGGGTTTGATTGGGATTATGCGTATCTTGATGAGATAATTCATGTGATAGAGAGTAAGAAGATTGAAAGCAGAATGAGCGTTGCAGATTATTTGAAACTTCCGGATATGGTAACTAAAGTATATCAGTTTAGTCGGTCTGAGGATTTTGAGCCGTTTTATTCTATTGATAAGATAGGAAAGATGTATAAGTCTAAAAGGGAGATTCCGTTCGGTTATGGTGAAAATCTTATCAAATTTGTTAAAAATGATGATTTGGAAAGTTATCTGACTCAAGGGATAAAAAAGAAGTGGACGAACATGTGGATAGGTGACCTGATTCCTGAGACTGTAGAGCATTCTCAGAGGCATAGTAAAAGGCTTATGGATTTTACGGTCAAGCTTATAAGTGTTATGGGTGAAGATGAGTTCCTTTCTGGGGTATCTGAGGGTGAGTATTATAATGGAATGAGTTATAAAACGATGTTTTATTATCTTTTGATCGCAGCTATGAATGTTCATGATCTTGGGCATACTTATGCATACTTTTATTTTGATGGTGAGTATGGTAATGAAGAAAAAAGATTGATTTTAGATAAGTATCCTAATTTTGTGCGTGATCTTCACAACGAGCTTACGATAAGTCTTATTATGGAAGAGAAGATTTTTGATATTCTTGGTAAGGTAAGTTCTTTTTCATCGGAGTCTAAGAAAATAACCGAGCTTTTTGGGGAGAAAACGGAAGAGGTTATCCAAGCTTTGGTATTAATATGCAGGTATCATAGAGAGCATCTTGGTATAGATGAAGACATAGCTCGCGGCAAGAAGAAGGATATTTGTAATTTCTTTAGGTTGGATACTTCACCGCTTAAAACCGTTGTTCAGGAAAAAATCGGCGATGAAAAGCTTAGAGAAGTGGTTATTCATGCTGCCCGATGGTTAAAGGTTATTGACGGTACTGATGTTCAGGCAGACAGAATTATTACTCCTGAGTATAACAGCATGAGGAAGAAAAGAACGGCGTATGAAGCTTTATTTCTTATAGAAAAACATCTTTTAAAGTATAAAGGTAGTGGTTATGAAAGTGATCTTAATGATTTAAAAGGATTTCTTGAAAAAGAAGAGTTTTTGGAAGTAGGGGCTATAAAGGAAGAGCTTGAAAAAGATTTGAATTCTGTAATCTTGGAAAAAAGCTTTAAGGAGTTATATAATCCTCAATATGGGGAGTTGGCTCAGATCATCTTTAAGGTTTCTCAGTTTGAGCATTTTGATAAACATAATGCTGTTGGGGCTGTATATCCAGTGGCCTTTACACGTAACGATGAGGCGGGTCTAACGATAGAAATTATTCCTAACATCGATAATCAAAAAGA
>DJGH01000013.1:78317-86086 GCA_002431635.1 Petrotoga sp. UBA5851 | reverse complement strand
GTCCTTGTTAATAGCTTAATGTACTACCAATTTGTGTCTAACTTTTTGGGGTCAGTTCATAATAGCCACCTATTAATTAAATCATTATTTTTTCAGCATCTGTATTTTCAGATTAGAAAAGTAATTCTTAAGCTTCTGAACATCCTTTGAAACAAATAAAGCAAGCACACAGAGCAGTACTGCGCAACCAAACCAGAATAACGCTGAATAGTTCAGTGCTTTTCCAAGACTATTTGATATTCCCTTTAGTGCAAGCCCAGCAGAAATACTTCCGGCAAAAAGCTGCCCTATTCCTGTTCCTAATGAGTCCGTCAAATTGAAAACAGAAAAGATTCTTGCTCTGTCTTCCGGTTTATTAACGTTTATAAGCAAGGTTTTGACATTAGGCCCGGTAAGCGACAATGTAAAAGCGGTGAAAAAGCCAAGAATGCTCAGCAAATAAAATTTTTCTTCAGAGTAGTTAAAGTTAAGAGTCGCCATTGCCAAAAAAGCACCAAGTGCAGTAGTTACTCCACAGAATAAAGAAACCCAACCTTTACGAATATTATAAAGAACATTGCCTATATAGCCACCGGCAAGTATTCCAAAAAGATTCCCGACTCCAAATATTAGAAATATTATTGTTCCCATTGAAGGAGGTATGTTTTTTTCTCTTTCAAAAAAAGTAACCAAAAAATATGGAATAGCTCCCCAAGGTATTGTTCCTAATATTCCCTGTATGAAAAGTAAAAAGTTTGTTTTTATCTTTACCAGATTAAGATAGTCTCCTGCCGATATTTTTTTCTTGTACTCGATGCCCGACTCTACAAGTTCTCCTATAGCAAACTCCTTCGATCCCCTTTTAGGCTCCTCAACCAATAAAGAAAAAATAATTATAATTATGAAGTTGGGTATTGAAACCAGAAGAAATGGAAGTCTCCATGTCAGAGGTGTAACCGTATTGGTAAAACCTGCTACTGCCATGCCGACAATCTGCCCTATAGCTATTGATGTTGATATTATGGCCATAGCCTTGGGTCTGGATTTTTCTTCGAACATATCTCCCGCCATGGAAAACACTAAAGGAAATGAGGCTCCTACTCCAATCCCAGTAAGTGCCCTGAATATAAAAAGCATTGTGAAATTCATCGAAAAAGCAGAAAGAAGACACGGTATCTCTCCAACCAGTACACTGAAAAAAAGAAGCTTTTTTCTGTTGTACTTATCGCCAAAATAGCCCCATACAAGACTGATCAGAGCCCCTATAACCGTAAATGCAGAGGTTATAAATCCTATTTCCCTATCTGTTACTCCAAAATCTTTTTCAATGGCATTGATACTTGGTGACATAACCATCTGATCAGCGTTAAGAATTATCAAAGTAGCCACCATAAGTAAAAGTGACCACATTCCTGTTCTTTTTGACTGTTCTGCCATTTCCATCCCCCCTGAAATAAAATTTATCTATATTCTATCATAATTCCATTCATAGGTATAACCTTAACTTACTCTTTTTACAGTACGACTGCTAACTGCTTTGTAGACGGTATAAGCTGCAATCAGCTTTAAGCTGTCAATCCATATAAATGATGGAACAAGAATCCGAAACGCTGAAAAAAACGAAACATTCTTATATATCATAAACCATATTATTCCGCAAGAATATATCGTCAATATCTGTAAAAAGCCAAGTGCCAGCTTATGAACCCTTTTAAATCTTCCTAAAAAAGATGAAACCAAAAAACCTGTTAAAAATCCTCCTGTCGGACCTATAATTACTTCAATACCACTTCGGAATCCTGAAAAAACAGGAATACCTATAATTCCCAAAAGCAAATAGGTTAAAAAAACCTTCCACGCATCCGCCCCAAGAAAAAATGAAGTAAGAAAAACTCCGAGCACCTGCATTGAAAAAGGTATTCCTATGGGTAAAGGAATGTTTATCCATGAAAACACTGCCATAATCGCTACAAACATACCAATTTTACTAATACTCTTATAATTCATATTATCACCTCGTTTGTATGATAATACGAAAGTATTTATTTAAAGTTACCAAAACATTATGCATGCTTACATCCTACTAATAAAAGATGAAACAGCTTCAAAATATTTTTTTATAATTTTTCTTACTTCAGGTTCCTTTTTTTCAAGAACTCCTTCATCCAAAAGACTATTTAACTCATTCATATGCTTAATTACTTTATCCACACTTTCATCTGTATTTTGCTGTGTTTTTTTCATTTTGCTTTTCAGTTCATTATTCTGGTATAAAACTTTTTTATATGATTCTACTGTACTTCTTGCTGATCTTATATGATGAACAACAAGAATACTTAAGCAACAGGCAAAGAAAATTATCATTCCCCATTTTTCTGCAGTTATGCTGACATTTGTGCCAATGAAAACAAAAAGTATATGAAGCAATGATGTAATGACAAAAGATAGGTATCCAAAAAGCAAAAACTTGAAAATACTGTTATTCTTTGACTTAACAAATGATTTATAACACATAAAAGATGGAATTAGCAAAAACAAAAATAAACTCAACACTCTTTCAGACAAAAAATCAAGACTAATAAAAAACAAACCCCATTCCAGTTTTGAGTTGAGAGAAAGTCCGATAATTATTCCTTTAAGAATCACTTCATATACTATAAATGCTATCTGTATATTCCGAACCACATATACAAGAACATCCTTGTCATCATCAGATTCCTTTATAAAAACTGTGCTGAAATACAATCCAATAAAGGAAAGACTGACCCACCACATAAAATATTCCGCATTTTTTACTCCAAAAAGCAAGCTTACAACTCCAGATTGTGCAAAAAGATATGAAGAAATCAGAAAACTAAGCACAATCAACTCAATGTACTCGTTTTTCTTTAATTGTAGTAATTTTTTGATAATAGGAATAAATACAAATGCAAAGACTCCAAGGAAAGTACCAAAAATGAGATACTCAAAGTTATCCAGAATGGCTTTGAAAAAAAGAACTTCTGACGAGGAAAGAAGAAAATTGTTATGTATCTGTGAAATTTTAAGCCCTACCTGGCTCAGGTCAATTTTGAGAATTAACTCACTTTTTATTGACTGCGGATATAACAGAAAAAGAAAAGAAGGTTTTTGAAAGTGATTGTAATCCTGAAACGGAAAATGATATGAATATGCAAGCTTTTGATCAACATAGATCTGAAAAGGTGTTTTTAAAAGCTGTATATAATTTTTCAAATATCCCTGAATATAAAGAGAGAGGTCTTCATAATCAATGTTCAAAACACCTGTTTTAAGATAAAGCAAAGTATTGGAAAACTCTTTTTCCTTTTCCAAAAAAGAAAGACTATCCCAATTTTCACCATCAGTACTGTAAAAAGAAAAAGTAGCATACTCAAACTTTGTATGCTTATAGCTGTAAATCTGCCGCCCAATAGATATTAAAAAAAATATGAAAATTAAAAAAAATATGAAAATAACGAATTTTCTATATACTTTTTCTTCGGAAATAAGCAGCAATATCACCTTACCCCAATATGAAAGCTCCTAGAAATCCGGCGCCTAGAATTATGTATATAGGATCAATCTTGGTTTTTATATAAAGCAGAAATGTAATAAATGCAACAATGATTATTCTGTACTCCGTCACGTTCGGAAGCAACATCTGCAAAAAAGTAAGACATACAAGAATAACAGTTGCAATTCCAAGAGATGAAAAAAGCTTTTTTTTATCCACTTTAATAAATTTACCAAGAATAGTAGCAGAAAATAATATAATTACCGGAGGAAGAACAAGAAAAACTGTATTTAGGACGGCACCTATTATGCCATACTGTCTATATCCCACATAAGTTGCCATATTTACAGCTACTGGTCCTGGGGTCATCTGCGAAATAGAAACTGCTTCCGTAAACTGTGCAAAAGATAGGTAGCCGTTTTTAATCATTTCTTCCTGCATAAGCCCGACTATGGACCATCCACCTCCAAAAGCCAGAAATCCTATTTTAAAGAAAATTAAGATCATCTTAAGCATCATTTCTACTTCCTTTTTTACTTTCATATACATAGTTTAAAATAATTACAAGTAAAAAAACCATAACTACTATATCTTTGTTTGCAAGTAATATCAAAACACCTGCTATGCACATAATAACCTTAAAAAGGTTCCATTCCTGTTTAGAAGCCATTTTGTACAAGACCCCTCCAACCATTCCTATCACAGCACCATAGCTTCCTTTCAAAAAACCTTTTACATAAACATTATCAGAATATTTTTTTATTATACTTGCGGCAAGTACTATCGCAAAAAATGGAGGTATAAGAACTCCAAGAGTACTTGCAAATGCTCCTTTTATTCCAGCAACTTTTTTACCGCAGAGTAACGCAACATTAAAAGCTATAGGTCCTGGAAGAGACTGGGCAATAGTAAGAATTTCATAAAAATCTTTCTCAATCATAATTCCTCTGCTTTGCAACTGTTTATCCATAACCGGAACCATGGCATATCCCCCGCCTAAAGTAAGTGCCGATACTTTCAAAAACATCCAGAACAGATTAAAAATCATACTTTCTCCTTTTCATTACATCTTTATGCTTTCAAATCCCTTTCCGTATACACCGGTAACAGAGCTTATTGAAGTAAAGGCGCGCTGATCCTCTTCATGAACTACTCTTAGGATATTCTGAGTTTCATTTTTCCTGACCAGTACCATTATTATATTCTTGCTTTCATGGCTGTACCAGCCTTTTCCATCGATTATAGTTACTCCTCTGTGCATCTCTTTGGTTATACGGTCTGCAATCTTCTCATATTTTTCAGATATTACGAATATTTGAGCCGACTGCTTGGTACCCTGTAACACTATATCTACCACATAAGTACTTACAGCTATTGCAACAAAACCATATATCGTCTTTTCAATAGATTTAAAAACCAGAAACGAAGAGCCTATTACAAGTGCATCCACCATCAGTAGTACTCTGCCGGGACTTATATCTTTATACTTGTTTATTATCATGGCAATAATATCTGTTCCGCCCGTACTTCCTCCCTGAGTAAAAACTATACCTATCCCCGCACCACCTAGTCCTGCTCCTATTATAGTAGCCATAAAAGAATCATTAACCAGCGGAGTTTTGAATATCTGCTGAAAAATCGTCGTGTATAAAGAAGTAAGACATATGGCAAATATAGTTTTAACACCAAATTTTTTTCCCAGTATCTTAATGGCAATTACAATAAGAAAGAAATTCATGACAAGGTAACTTATTCCAACAGGAAAACCTGTAATATAATATATTAAAGTTCCGACACCAGTAAGTCCTCCTCCGATTACCTTGGACGGAATAAGAAAGGCTGTCCAGCCTATAGAATTTACAAATAATCCAAAGGCTATAATAAAATAAGTTTGAAAAATCTTTATCTTTTTAGTCATTTTCTCCATCTTCTCTCACTTTCTTAAAAATTTCTCCTATTGACACTTTTCGTCCGTTGATAGCATCTTTTGCTGTAATAATCTTTTTACCGGGATACTGTATTGCACCTATCTTTATCATCTCATCGGAACAAGCTACAAAAAAGCTTTCTTTCTCTGTTAAACAAACTGTTCCGGGAAAAGAGGAAGTTTTAATTCCCGTCAGCGACGAAGAAAAGACTTTGACTATCTGTCCGCCTAGCTGGCATCTAACACCCGGATAAGGATCAAAGGCTCTTATCGTATTGTGAACTTCAAAAGCTCTTTTACTAAAATCAAGTAGCAGATCTTTTTCAGTAATTTTTTCCGCATAAGAACACTCTCCCTCCTGCTCGACTGGACAGTAAGAATCCTTATTTTCAAGAAACTCTACAATAGCCTCCTTCGAAGCCTTAAGAAGTTTTTCAAAAACAATGGAAAAATTATCTTTATCTGATATCTCAACTTTCTTTACCAGTGCTACAGGTCCTGCATCTAATTTTTCAACAATTTTGAATATGCTGATTCCGGTTTCTTTTTCACCATTTAGTATAGCACGCTGTATTGGTGCTGCCCCTCTGTACTTCGGAAGAATAGACGCATGAATATTCCAGCAGCCCATAGGTGGAAGTTCTACAATGTTTAGTTTGAGTATCTGTCCAAATGCAGCTGTAATAATAATATCAGGTTTTAAAGCCTTGAGAGCTTCAAAGCCTTCGCCTTTATTTATACTCGTGTACTGGAAGATTTTTATGTTTTTCTCCTGACAAAGCATCTTCACAGGAGTAGGTTGAACTGTTTTCCCTCTTCCCTGAGGTTTATCCTTCTGCGAAAAAACTCCGGAAATATTAAAACCTTTATTTAAAAGTTCCTTTAGCACTTCTGATGCAAAATCAGGAGTACCCATGAAAACGATCTTCATGTCATTCCTCAGACAGCTGTTTAAGACTCTTTTTGGTTTCTTTGATAATCTGTGAAAGCTCACTTTTGATTTTTGCTCTCTGTACTACAGTCAATTTATCAATAAACAGAACTCCTTCAAGATGATCAAACTCATGCTGAAAGATTCTTGCGGTATACTCATGAAGTTCTTCCTCAACTGCATTTCCTAAAACATCCTGATACTTAACTTTTATTCCTTCAGGCCTCATAACAGTAGCATAAAGCTTTGGAATACTTAAGCAACCTTCTTCATACTCAACATCTTCTCCCAGATACTCTAATATATGTGGGTTAATTACCGTTCGTTTGGTTTGTCCATCATCAATAACAAAAAACCTTTCATTCAGTCCTACCTGAGGAGCTGCAAGACCAACTCCGTCATATTTATACATATACTCATACATTAAATCTATCAGTTCCTGTAGCCTGTTATCAAAAACCTTTACTTCAACTGCTTTTTTTCTTAGAATGGGATCACCTAAATACCTAATCTGCACTTTCATCTTTCACCTCAAGAATACCCTTAAGATATCCTACATTATCTGATTTTGTGAGAAAAACAGTTATCGGGGTGACAGATACGTAACCTTCATTTACCGCAACATAGTCTGAGTCATCTCCGTTATCATCTTCAATTACCTTTCCAAGCATCCAGTAATAGGTACCACCAAAAGGATCTTTCCTAGCTTCAAAATAATCATTGTATCTTCTTTTGCTCTGTCTTGTAATCTTAATTCCCTTGATCTCTTCGTAACGAAGATTAGGAATATTTATGTTAAGCGTGGTAAATTCTGGCCAATCATTAATGTTGATTTTATTTAGTATGTCAACAAGACATCTCGCACCGGTTTCAAAATTCGGATTGTTAAAATCAACACAAGATACTGCAATTGAAGGATATCCGCTCAAAGCTCCTTCAAGAGCCGCAGATACCGTACCGGAATAAAGAATATCCGTGCCCAGATTGGCTCCTTTATTTATACCGCTTATGACCACATCAAATTCGATATCTCTGTATATGGCCTGAAGACCAAGTTTGACACAATCAGCCGGAGTACCATTTATCGCCTGTCCAAAAAATTTATTGTCTATGTATATTTCTTTTGCCCATAAAGGATTTCTTATAGTTATAGCATGACCTGTAGCACTTCTTTCAACATCAGGCGCAGAAATATAAACATAATGATCTTTTTCAAGAAAATTTTTAAGCACAGCTATCCCTGGAGACATTATACCGTCGTCGTTGGAAATAAGAATATTCAATTGACACCTCCACAATTTTATTATTTTTATGATTTTATCATTATTTTTTTAGTTGTACTTTAAGAAAAGATTAAAATATTAACAGACAATTCATTTTTCTCCGAACAGATAAAAGCATTACCACTTCTACAATAA
>DJGH01000013.1:66152-78257 GCA_002431635.1 Petrotoga sp. UBA5851 | reverse complement strand
TATAAAAGTACCATTACAATACGGTATTATGGCTATAAGAAACCGGTGCCCCAATAAAACAGCACCGGTCTAAAAATCACTATAAAAACATTTTTCTTTTTAGTGTCTTACGGTATAAGAAGTGTGAAGCAGTTCATGTGATCTTTCACTGAGAGGTTCTCCGAAAAATTCTTTATATAATCTTTTTACGGATTCGTTCTCATGTGATTTTCTGTGTTTAGCAAGCGTGTCTATATCGTACACTGCAGTCATCCTTTCCACTATGACTTCCTCGTTTGTCGGAATTGGCTGACCTCCGCCGCCTATGCATCCTCCTGGACATGCCATAAATTCAACAAAATCAAATTTTTCACCTTTTTTAATTCTTTCCATCAGAATACGTGCATTTCCTAGACCATGTGCTACAGCTACTTTCACTTCCTGGGTTCCAATTTTCACACAGGCCTCCTTTATTCCCTTAAGCCCACGTACTTCATGAAAATCAAGATTTTCGAGCTCATGGCCTGTTATTATTTCATATGCTGTTCTGAGAGCAGCTTCCATTACTCCGCCGCTTGAGCCAAACAGTTCTGCTGCACCAGAAGACTCCCCAAAAGGACTATCGTAATCTTCAGCAGAAAGATCCATAAGCTTTATACCGGCCTGCATGAACATCTTGGCAAGCTCTCTTGTAGTCAGAACATAATCCACATCACCTTTCATCTCATTTCTCTGAGCCTCAAATTTTTTTGCAGTGCAAGGCATAAGTGAAACTACAACGATTTTGTCTCTGTCCATACCGATCTTCTGGGCATAGAATGACTTTATTACTGCACCAAACATCTGCTGTGGTGATTTACATGTAGAAAGATTATCAAGCATTTCAGGATAATTATGCTCTATAAATTTTATCCACCCCGGGCTGCACGAAGTAAACAGCGGAAGTTTTTTCTGGGATTTAAACCTTTTTATGAACTCTGTCCCTTCTTCCATTATAGTAAGATCTGCTGTAAAATTGGTATCAAAAACCTTATCAAATCCCAAAAGACGTAATCCCGAAACTAATTGTCCGGTAGCTATTGTTCCGGGCTTGAACCCGAACTCTTCAGCTATGGCTACCCTGACTGCCGGAGCTGTTTGGACAATAACCATCTTATCACTATTTTCAATGGCTTTCCAGACATAATCAAGATGATACGCTTCATGGAGTGCACCACTGGGACATTCAAGTATACACTGTCCGCAGTTGGTACAATCAACATTTCCCATTCCCCTATCCATGAAAGTTGTGATGATAGTCTTTGGTCCCCTATTTGCTACTGTAAGAACGTTTACATTCTGCACTTCTGCGCACTTTCTGACACATCTGTTACAAACAATACATTTTGAAGGTTCGCGTATTATTGCATGACTGCTGCTGTCAACAGATTGTTTCTTCTCTATGGGAGGAATCCTTATAGAATGTATGCCTATCTCCTGCGCTACTTGTCTGATCTCACAGGATGAAGACCTGGAACAGTTCAAACAGTTGAGATTACAGCTTATATCGTGGGAAGCTATTATAAGTTCCATTATAGTTCTACGTACTCTTCGAACCTTTTCAGAATGGGTTTTAATTATCATTCCGTTTTCTATTTTCGTAACACATGCCGGCATCAATGTTTTTCTTCCCTCAACCTCCACAGAACATAGTCTGCAGCTTCCGTAAGGTGCCAGTTTTTCATTGTAGCATAAAGTAGGAATTTTTATGTGTGCCTGAGCAGCCGCCTGAAGTATTGAAATTTCTTCATCAAATTTATACTCTCTATCGTTTATTTTCAAACAATATGTCATACATACACCTTCTTTTCAAAATATTTTTCCAGAATTGAAAGTATTGAGTTCACTGATGCCTGTCCAAAACCGCAACGTGCTGCAAGACCTATAGCCTGTTTTATCTCTCTTATTATTTCAATATCCTGAGAATCAACTTTACCGTCTAAAATCATTTTATCTATCATCTTATTTATATTTCTGTTTCCTTCTCTGCATGGAAAGCATGTACCGCATGTTTCATTCATAAAAAAATCAGAAATATTTTTTACTATAGACAGATAATCTCTATCTTTTGAAACAACAATCATTCCTCCAGAACCCAGCGAACTGCCTGTTTGTTCAAGATCTTCGTAAGTATAGGAAGTATCCAGCTGATCATCACTTATTATATTGGTTGCAATTCCACCGGGCATTACAAATCCCAGACCGCTTCCCTTTACCCCGCCTGCCAAATCATTTATAATCTGTCTTAAACTCATCTTTCCAAACTCTATCTCATATACACCTGGATTCTTAACATCTCCACTTATCGATAAGAGTTTGGTACCTCTGCTCTTAGGAGTACCCAGACTGAGATATATATTTTGATCATACTTCATAATTTCAGCTATTACTGAAAGAGTTTCAACATTATTGACAAGGGTAGGTCTCTCATAAAGTCCCTCTTTTGCTGGGAGAGGCGGCTTTATTCTCGACAGACCGCGCTTACCTTCAATTGAGTTAAGAAGCGACGTTTCATCCCCGCATACATAAGCTCCTGCTCCCCTAATAAGTTTCAGTTCAAAACCAAAACTGCTTCCCAAAATGCTTTTCCCTAAAAGTTTTCTTTCCGTCATCTTATGAATGCTTTCTCTTATTGATTTTATAGCTTTTTCATACTCTCCTCGTATATATATGTACCCATACCTAGCATCAACCGCATAACCGGCAATTATAANNCAATAACCTTAAACGGCAGATTTTCCAATAGAAATCTATCTTTAAATGTTCCCGGTTCTCCTTCGTCTCCATTACAGACCACAAATTTTATTTCCGATTTTTCAGCAGCAACAAAATCCCATTTTATCCCAGCAGGAAATCCAGCACCACCTCTTCCTCTTATGCAGTTTTCTTTTACTTTTTCAAGAACTTCTGTCGATTTCATTCTAAGAGCTTTATTTAAACCAAGAAATTCGTAGTTATCTATAGTTTTGCCAAAATCAGTCTTTAAAAATATTTTTTCCATTTTTAACATCCCCTATTGTAAAGACTTCAATATTTTTATGGCTTCTTCCGGAGTCAAGAAACTGTAAACCTGTCCATTAATCATCATAACCGGCCCCTCCCCGCAATGTCCAAGACATTCGGCTACTTCAAGAGTAAATTTTTTATCTTTGGTGGTACCACCGTTTTCAATCCTTAAAAATTCTTTAATACTTCGTAGTATCTCAATACTGTTGTTTAATCTGCATGAAACGCTGTTGCATAGTCTTATTATATACTTGCCTGTTGGCTCAAGATAAAGCATTGAATAGAAGCTTATTACTCCATAAAGATGAGCTTTTGGAATATTTTTCTTTACAGCAATTTTTACTATCTGTTCTTCAGGGATATAGCCGTAAGTATCCTGAATATCCCTTAATTCTTCTATAAGTTCTTTAGAATAGAACTTCTCCATATCTTCACCCCGCAGTATTCTTCAATGAGATTTTTTTCACAAAAGCTTAATTATAAATTTCACTTTCAAGTAAATATTAACTCTGTTATATTTCTTAAAAGTTGCTTTAAAGTTACATTTTTTTGTTGAAGAAACCTTTTATTAATGTTATAGGCGGTTTTTTAAAATAGACTTTTCCTACTTTTTTTGAACTGCTAAAGTGGTATAATAGAAGAAGATATAATGTAGGAGGTAATAAAATGGATATTTTAAAAGTTATTTCGGAGGAGATGACCCTCAAATTTCATCAGGTTCAGAACACAGTCTCTATGATTGAGGAAGGCGATACCGTTCCTTTCATAAGCCGATATAGAAAAGAACGTACAGGAAATCTTAATGAAGAGGAAATAAGAAGAATCGAAGAACTTTTTAAATACTATACAAATCTTGAAAGTTATAAACAAACTGTTATAAACAGTATAAGTGAGCAGGGTAAGCTTACCGAAGAACTGCGAAAAGAAATAGAAAATGCGCTTAAGCTGAGTATCGTAGAAGATATTTATCTTCCATACAAAAAGAGAAAGAAAACAAAGGCTGACATGGCTATTCAGGCTGGTCTTGAACCTCTTGCTATTATGATTCTTCAGGGAATGGAGGTATCTAAAAGTACTTTTAATTCATATTTTTCTGACGAATACCCTGTTTTGGAAAAGGCAGAAGAGGGGGTAGTGTATATTATTGGACAGAAATTTTCGCATGATCAGTTTATCAGAGATTCTCTCCGTAATTTTTACACAAAGAGCGGCTTTATACTTTCGCAGAAGAAGAAGGAGTTTAGAGAGCAAAAAACAAAGTATGATATGTATGATGATTTCAAACAGGAAATATCCAAGATACAGGATTACCGTATACTTGCTCTTGACAGGGGAGAAAAGGAAGATGTCCTTTCTATTTCTTTATCTCTTGAGGAGGTTTTTATTGAACAGCTCTTTTCAAACTATATGACAAAAAAAATGCCAAATGACACTTATATTAAGACCGGGCTTGAATATGGTTTTAAAAACATGTTGGATCCTTCGATCAGCCGTGAAATCAGACAGAGCATGAGCGAAAAAGCTGGTGATGCAGCTATAGAATTGTTTGCAAAAAATCTCAGGGAATTACTTATGACACCTCCTCTCAAAAACAAACGTGTTTTGGCTATTGACCCTGGTTTTAGAACTGGGTGCAAGGCTGTTGCACTGGATGAGTCAGGAAAATTTTTAGAGTATAATACCATATTCCCCGTTCCTCCACAGAATGATTTTGAAGGAGCAGAAAAAACTGTTTTAAA
The DNA here is from genome assembly GCA_002431635.1 of Petrotoga sp. UBA5851. Taxonomy (GTDB): domain Bacteria; phylum Thermotogota; class Thermotogae; order Petrotogales; family Petrotogaceae; genus UBA5851. The sequence goes on along the minus strand of DJGH01000013.1, from coordinate 73,494 downwards.
AATGATTAAATCCCATAATCTTAATCTTATAGTTATTGGGAACGGAACTGCAAGCAGAGAAACGCAGGCATTTGTTGTTAACACTATTAAGTCCAACTCCCTTAACATAAAATATATTTTTGCAAATGAAGCCGGGGCTTCTGTTTATTCGGCATCTGAAATTGCTAAGGAAGAGTTTCCTGATCAGGATGTTACTGTAAGAGGAGCTGTCAGTATCGGAAGAAGAGTTCAAGATCCTTTGGCTGAACTTGTAAAGATAGATCCAAAATCTATAGGGGTTGGGCAGTACCAGCATGATGTCAACCAGAAAAAGCTTAAAGAAAAACTTGAAAATACTGTCGAAAGTGTAGTAAATACTGTAGGGGTAAATTTAAATACTTCTTCTTACGCAATATTGAGTTTTATATCAGGTATAAACTCCTCTACGGCAAAAAAGATTGTTGAGTACAGAAATAAAAACGGTAAGTTTTTGAAAAGAGAAGCTCTAATGAATGTTAAAGGCTTTGGTCAGAAAGCTTTCGAGCAATCTGCAGGCNNGATTTTTGATGGTTCACAGCCGCTTGAAGTTACGGGAATTCACCCGGAAAGTTATGGGGCAGCCCAAATACTCTTGAAGGAACTAGGATATTCAGCTTCTGATATCCTTGATCCTGTTAAATCCATACTACTTAAAAAAGCTCTTTCAGAATGTATTTCAAACGATAAAAAGCTTTCGGAATATGAAAAAAAACTGGGAGTAGGGAAATTTACCCTCTCGGATATAATCAAAGAACTTCAAAAGCCGGGTATTGACCCTAGAGATGAGCTAACTCAGCCTATACTGTACGATGATATCCTATCTTTCAATGATCTTAAAGAGGGAATGAAGCTTCAGGGAAAAATTACTAATATCACAGATTTTGGAGCTTTTGTTGATCTAGGAATAAAAGAAAGTGGACTAATCCATAAATCGAACATGGGCAAAAAATTTGTTCGTCATCCTTCCGAAGTTCTCAGTATAAACGATATTGTAAATATTGAGATAATAACTATGGACAAAGAACTCAAACGTATAAATTTAAGACTTGTATAAAAAACTAGGACGGTTTTACGTCCTAGTTTATTCTGAGTATCTCCTGAACGAGATTGTTATCAGATGAGTAAACATATGTCCTGCTTTTAAAATTATCGTCAGTACAAACTATATAAACAATCTCTTCTATCATAAAATAAGAGATAACCTCATCCTTAGGAACTCTGAACTTAGCATTCTTAGCCTTTATATCTATGCTTTCGCCTGCATCAGCAATAAACCCTTTGGGGCAACATACAGAGATAAACTCTTCCACAGTATCCTGGGTTTTCTGTTTCTGAACATCCAGTGAAAAGCTTTGCATAATCTTTTCAATATTTTTAAATACATTTTCAGATGGCACGACTTCAAAGGAAATAAGTTTGCCGTTCTGCATGAAAAGCTTGTATTCCACTCCTCTGAAATCATATGAAGGATATGCCAGCGCTATGGTTCCGTCTTTCTCGTATACATAGTACCTGTTGTCAAAGGTTCTGATTGTTGTGCTACCATTATCTGTAGAAACTGCATACTCGTTTGGGATATCAGTTTTATCGATTGTGATTGAAGTGTTTTTAAAGGTATATGGATAATTTTTTACCTGTTTGAAGTCATATGATTTAAGCTTTATGTACGGATAATAAGTCATATCTCTAAGGCTTACTTCATAAACTCCCCACAGAAAGTACGACACAAAGTATATCACAATCATGAGACCCAATATTATTGAAAGGCTTTTTATCGCTTTGAATCTCTCTTTCCTAGAAAGCTGGGCCATCTTGAACACCTCTATTATCAGAATATTTTATACCCGTTGGTTATCGGCATTCTTCTTTCTTTTCCAAAACTTCTTTCTGTAAGTTTTATTCCTGGTGCTCCCTGTCTTCTCTTGTATTCATTCATGTCAACCAGTTTTATTATAAATTTTACTGTTTCCTCGTTAAAACCGTCTTCAACTATTTCATTAAGGCTCATTTCCCTTTCTATATATCTGAAAAGTATCTGATCGAGCAAATAATATTCTGGTAACGTATCCTGATCGGTCTGATCCGGTCTTAACTCGGCAGAAGGAGCTTTATTGAAAATGTTCGAAGGTATTATATCTTTGTTGTGAATTTTATTATAAGCATAACATACTTTATATACCTCAGTCTTATAAAGATCTTTTATCGGTGAAAGACCACCAGCCATATCGCCGTAAAGAGTAGCATAGCCTGTTGCAACCTCACTTTTATTACCAGTAGAAAGTACAATAAAACCAAATTTATTAGAAAAAGCCATATTAATTATGCCTCTTATCCTTGCCTGAATATTTTCTTCTGTAGAATCAATCTTTCTTCCTTCAAAATAAGGTTCAAACAGTTCATTAAAAGCTTTAAAAGGTCCTTCTATAGGAATATTTACAGTTTTCATCTCAAGATTACCTGCCAGAACAATGGAATCTGTAACACTTGATTCCGATGAATACCGGGAAGGCATCATTATACCAAGTACATTTTCACTGCCGATTGCGTCACAGGCAATAGCAGCCACTAAAGCTGAGTCTATTCCTCCGCTCAATCCCAAAACCGCTTTTTTAAAGCCATTTTTGAAGATATAGTCCCTTATTCCGGTTTTTATGGCCAGATAAAGCTGCTCATACTCCTCAGGTATATTGGAGTAAATCTTTTTATACTCTTCTTTGTTATCAAAATTATGAGGAATATTGATGCTCTTAATCTCGGTATAACGGCTCAAATTATAGTGCTTCCTCTTTCCTTCCCTAAGATTGGCACGGGTAGCTTCATAAGGGTCTATGTCAAAAACAAATACTCCTTCTTCAAAAACAGGAGCCTGCATCACTACATCCCCATATGGATCAGCAATTATGCTTGCACCGTCAAATACTATCTCATCCTGTCCCCCAATCATATTAGCATAGACTATCCAGCTTGAAAGTTCACTCGCTCTGGTTTTGATAAGTTCTCTTCTTGCCGTAAGCTTTGTCTTATGGAACGGAGAAGCTGAAAGATTAAGTATTATGTTTGCACCATTCTGTGAAAGAGCAAGAGATGGGCCGTTTGGAACCCAAAGATCCTCACATATGGTTACACCTATCTTTATTCCTCCAGTCTCTATCATAAAAGGCATAATACCGGGAGTAAAGTATCTCTTTTCGTCAAAAACAGAGTAGTTCGGAAGAAACATCTTCCTATAGGCTGCCCATACTTTACCGTCATATATTATCTTGGCACTGTTGTAGGACTCTACATCCCATTCCACTGCTCCGATTATGATTATGATATTTTTCCCTCTAGAAAATTCGCTGATCTGATCCAGATATTTTTGTGAATCTTTTAAGTACTGTGTTTTCAATATAAGATCTTCAAGCGGATATCCGTTAAGAGATAGTTCCGGGAAAAGTATTATATCAGCTTTTTTTTCCACGGCATACTCTATGGCTGCTAGTATCTTGTCGGTATTTTTACTGTAATTACCCACATGTTGGTTAAGCTGAGCAACAGCTGTTCTTACTCTCATTTTTCCTCCTTGAAATATAATTCAAACTTTTCTCTGACAGCACTTACAAGTTTTGAATCATCCACTATAACTAAAAACTCATCATTTTTTTCTCTTGCTCTATATGTCAGATTATAACTTCCTATTACCAACTTTTTATTGTCTAGAACCATTATTTTGGCGTGTACACCAGGATCATATACAACTTCTATGCCTTTAAGATATTGGATGGGTGAGCTGTACATCAAATTCCAGTCATCAGATACCATCCTTATTTTTACTCCTGACGCAGATGCTTTTTCCAGCTCATATACCATAAAAGGATCTGTGAATGAAAATGAAAATATATCAATGCTTTGAGAAGAATTTTGTATTTCTTTTATTAAGGATTTATATATGTTAACCGAAGGTCCTGTTATCATTCTGAAAGTACAGCCGTCTGCTTTGACTTGTCTGTCAATTATACTTTTATCATGACCATATCTGTTGTTTTGAAAATTATTTATTTCTTCAAGGAAAAGCGCTGTAACTATAGGATTTTGCGTATAAACAAAAACGTTGAAATCATTTTTAAGGCTATTTTCAGTAAAGTTTCCCGTTCCAAAAAGAACAGCCTTCCCGTCAAAGATAATAAACTTTTCATGAAGATATCCTTCTTTATTATTATCCCTGAATATTCTTACGTTCTTAGGCACTTCGCTTTCAAAAAGGGAAGCTTCTATAAAAAAATCTGTCTTTTTATCTCTTAGCATAGAAATAAAAAAATCATCAGTTGACAGAGAGACTGCCTGTATAAAAAGTGCTTTGCAAATTTTGTCCTTTAGAAAATACTCAACTTCGCTGCCGCTAAAAAATATATCAAAAGTAAACACTCTGGATACAACAGTCAAAAGAAAGAATGCGAATAATTTTTTTGCTTGTTTCATATCATAAGATCATCATATTCATCTACACTCTCATAGGTTGCCTTAATAAACTTTCCGTCATTTATTTCTTTGAGCCAACTTTTGCATACTCTTTGTATATCAGCCTCACCACCTTTTTTTACAAAATTTCTCTTTTTGGCATACTCAGAAAGAAAAAAACCAAAAGGGTACTCTTCTTTCATATATTCCTGAGAAATTATATGCGGATATTCTTTTATCAGAAATTCAAAAAAATATTCCAGAATTTCTTCAGCATCTGTCTCTTCAACCTTTAAAGATCCTAAAAGAGCAAGCTTATAGGATAGTTCTTTTTTGTATATCTCAGGGAATAGAATGCCTGGAGTATCCAAAAGTCTGAATTTTTCATTAACCGATACCCATTGGACACCGCGGGTTATCCCAGGCATGTTTCCGACAGCAGCCGAACGGCTTCCTTTTAGACTATTTATAAGTGTTGATTTTCCTACATTGGGTACTCCCACAACCATAGCAGATTTTTCCCCATACGTTTCTGGGATTACTGTGAAAACATTTTTCATAAGGAAGTTTTTTATATTAATTGACTTCAGATTGGTAGCTAAAACACAATAGCCTTTCTCCCTAAATTTTTGAATCCACAGATCGGTTTTTTTTATATCACATATATCATACTTGTTGAATACAATTATTCTTTTTTTATTTCTGAAAAGTTCCTGATATTCATATGCACGGCTTGAATACGGAGCCCGCGAATCTACAAGCTCTATTACCGCATTAACTGCCCTAAGATTTTCTTTTATACTTTTTTTTGCTTTGGCAATATGACCTGGATACCACATTATTGTTCCTCCACATACTTTTTTATATTTTCCATAACTACTACATCTGTTTGCGGAACATCAAGCTTCTGCCTCTTATATTCCAGCCTAATTATATTCTCTGTCTTTTTTATAAGAATATTATATGCCAAGAACACACCTACTGTAAAAGTTATAGCAAAACTGAACCCCATTGCTTTAACTCCTACCCAATTAAGAAAGAAATTACTTAAAAACGGATTTATGCACGATATAAAAAACGTTACAACAAGCACTTCTTTTCTGAAATCAAAGTACAGAAGAAGTAGCATTATCATAAGATAAAATCCATTCATCATGGCACCTATAAGACCTATGCGGAAAATATATTTGCTCACCCCTGGAATAAGAGGTAAAACCTGGAATTCATTCATAAAAAAGATCATTGCAGTAACCAAAACCTGAAACTTAACCACAAGGGCTATATTGTTTTTCATCTCATTTACCATGTTGTACTTATACATTTCAATCTCTGAAAGGGTGCTGCCGGAAGTAAGACCGTCGTAAAAAGTTCTGTATTTCGAATAAAAAGATGTCTCAAGAACCAAAACAAACATAGTCATAGTTGGAATGGTTGTAAGGTATGCAACAAACATAGGAGCATCATATACATACGAAAATCTGAAGCCGGCAAGATGTTCCTCACCGTATCGCGAAAACCATGTAACAATATCGTCAGACCAAATGGCAAGATAATAAAAAACGCCTATCAGAACATTCTGCCAATAATGCATAAGACTTCTTATCCATCTAAAGGATATTTTAAGTGTAAAACCAAAATATTCTCCAATCATATATAACATATATGCTGAACCTACATTCAGGCCTATGGCATATCCGTATATATTTCCGGCAGGACCGAAATTAACTCCGAAAATATATGAAAGAGTCATACTCATAAATCCCGCCGCAATAAATCCCAAAATATACCGCTCATAAGATTCTGCTGAAACAGCAGCTATAGACGTTATCCACAGAACAGAAAAAGATATAAGAAGCCATGTAGAAGATATTTTTAACCAAAGTGGATGAGACGAGTAGATGGTGAAAAAAAAGAATGCTGCAAAAAAAGAAATCAATGCCATTACAGCACTTAAAGTAACAACTTCCGAAAATATATATGTGTATTTTTTGGCATATATTAGATCTGAAATAAGACGTGTCTCGACCATAAGAATACCGCTTGTAAGCAAGCTGGAAAAAACAGACGAATATATCATTGCCGAATTAAAATAGATATTGCTTGACTGGAGAACAGAAAGCAGCAGCCATAAAGTAAAGGATGTAATTATCCAAGGACCAGCTGAAACAATGGCAGAATAAGAAAATGCAAGTATATCGCCTGCTATGGTTCTGTTCTTCATTATCTGATTGAGTTTAAATCCAATTCCTGCCATTATAGCACCACCGATTCATAAATCTTACGGTAAGAATACAGCATATTTTTCAATTCATACCTCTTTTCAACTCTCATCTTAGCAATTCGTGAGGCATTTTTGTATACTTCGGAGTTATCTACAAATTTCAGTATAGCTTTTGAAAGTCCTACAAAATCCTTAGAATTTACAACTTCTCCACAAGCTCCATAAACATCATCATCCCCTGAAGTTCCGAAGATTATCTCCGAGCATGATCCGACATCTGTTGCCACAACTGGTATCCCGCATGCCATTGCTTCAAGAAGTGCGAGCGGTTGTCCTTCGCTAACACTGGAAAGAACAGCCAGATCAATTTTTGGATACCATTGCCGTACATCAACCGAACCCGTGAAACTTACATAATCATTCAAATCCAGCATTTGCACAAGATTTTGACATTCTTTGAAGTATTCCGGTTCTTCATCAGTGGGACCAATAATAAAAAAGTATATATCTTTTTTATATTCATTTATAAGTTTAAAAGCTTTTATTGCAGTCTTTATATCTTTTATTTCGACTACTCTACCTACAAGCCCGAGATTAAAAGTTTTTTCCTCTTTGCTTTTGCCAAGACTGTTAAAAAGCTCATAATTAATACCATTAGGAATTATA
>DJGH01000013.1:27408-66120 GCA_002431635.1 Petrotoga sp. UBA5851 | reverse complement strand
AGTTCTTTTTCTATTATCTGATTTTTTAAAAAAAGAGTAGTTACTGCAGAAGAACCATAATATGTAAGGGCGCTTATGGTATTAAAAAGTCTTATCCATCCGGTTCGATACTCGTCCTTTACCCATTTGGCTCTGAGCAGTTCAAGCTGCCTTTCTCTATGATATATTCCGTGTTCCGTAATTATAAAAGGTTTATTATACTTGAGACAGGCCATAAGCGCTGTAAGTCCTGCATAACCTGTTGTCACTGAATGATATAGGTCGCAGACAGGAAGATCCACTGTAAGTGCATTCATAAATGGCAGAAGCATTGATCTTACATTCCAGAAAAAATAATTAAAATCTTCATAAGGAATAAACTTCTTATAAATGCTTTCCAAAAAGTCCCAGTAAACATCACTCTCCGGAATTACCGTAAAATCATAATTATAGGATTTTTTTAGTATTTCATAAAGTTTTGCAGACATATACTTCTCATCAAAGGGATATACTATTGTCTCAGATATTTCCTTTGCAATAGAGTATGGAAGAGGTTTTTTTTTGCTTTTATACTTAGCAAAAAGAGAAAATTCAAAGTAATCTTTTATATTGGAAGAAAACTTGTATTTAGGAATTCTTTTTTCTGGCTTGGCGGATATATGAATAACTGTAAACTCAATATCCGGCATACTCCTCATCATAGTATTTGCCCATGAAGAAACACCTCCGGTAACATAAGGAAAAGTTCCTTCAAAAATTATACCAACTCTCATCAATACTCACCACGCCTTACCATATCCATAACCGAATTAAAAAAGTCAATATCAACATAATTACGGGCAAAAAGTATAAAATCCGACAGAATAGTCTCATCAAGTCTGTTGTAGTACTTACATATAATGAGAAAATATCCTTTCTGATACCAGTTCAGTTGGTTGTAAAGCTCCCTCATTATGCTGCTGTTAAGTGAAAATCTGAAAATATCGTTCATTACTGTATTATTTTCGGAAGAAAATGCTTCAAAGTCCACCCTTGAAGATGATATAAAATTATTTATACTAACCAGATACGTATCAAGAATTTTTTTATCCATAGTTAGAAGTTTTTCGTTGTAAAGCTTGGTTTTTTCTGTATCGTTAAGGTTTTTCAGTACAGAAAGATATATGTTTCTCAGATCAAACATCGAATTGATATCCGAAGGATTTTTTTCAAGAAAGCTCTGTATTTCAAGCTCCTTTATAAAAAGGCTTCTTTTCTCATATGGAAGATTTATTAACTCTTCTGTTGTAACTAAAACCGTCTCATTGTAGTTCATAAAAAACACCAGAACAAGAACTATAGCCATAAGAACAAGCGTTAATATCCCGGGTTTCAATAAAAAGTCAATTATCTTCTTCATAAAAAGTCACTCCAACATTGAATAAATTATTTTCATTATTGATTTTCCAATAAAAACTTCAGAGAAGGATGCTCTGGAGAAAATCCTTTATCAAAAAACTCTTTCATGAGTCTTTTGGTTACATCAAGCCTATTATACTTTATTGAGTATAAAATTGTTTTTTCAAGCATCGGTTGTGTGGCAAGTATCTCTTTAAATCTTATAGCCGGTTCAAGAGGATTGCGTCCCGAAGTCTCTATAAGTGTCAGATATACATCTACTATATCAAACCGGAAAGAAAGCTTTTCAAGTCTCTTTTCAAAAACTGAAATGACGTTTTTTAAAAGGTTATCTTTTATTATTCCTGACACTAACCCTGATTTTATATAGTAATCAGCGTACGAACCATATTTTTTAAGATAGTCCGGATCGTCTATCCTGTCTTTGGATTCCTCGATCTTCTGTAAAAAATAATTGTCCAGTTCGGTCATTGCATCTGAAGCATACATAACCACATCTGGATGCTGATCTTTTTGGAGCTCCTTAAGAAGCTGTATGCTTTGGTTTATATCAATTTTTTCTTCTTTTATGAGTTCAACTATAAGTCTTATTCCTGCTTTTTTTTGAAAAGTATCTCCATACTTTGATATTATAAGCACCGGAGCAAAGTCTGAAACGTCAACCAGCTGTATCTCGGAAAGCTTAACCTGAAACTCTTCGTTTTTGAAAGGACGAAATATCGGACGATCAGAAAACATACCTAAGGCTCTTATAAGAGGGTAGAAAGGAAAAATTGACATATTCAGAACTAACTCATAAAAGGCTTGAAAAAAGGAAAGCTTAAGAAAAAGGATGTTTACAACGGCAAGACTGAAATAAATGGCATAAGAATACAGTGCATTGATATAACTTTGCACAAGAAGAAACCCTATAATTACAAAACCAACTATAACAGTTATGCAAGAAAAAATAAGGTAAACCAATCTCTTATCCATCATTATCGCTAGACCAGCTTGTTATTATTTCAAACTCTTTGTCAGATTTGTTTTTCAGCCGTTCAAGCACCTTTTGCAGTCCCTGAGAATCGCATACTCCCAGAAGAAATGTAAGAACTACTTCCTGTTCGTTTTTTTCAGAAAATACTATATCCATCTTTCTTTTTATTTTAAGAATTTCTTCCTTGTAAGCTTCGCCGGTTTTGACTTTTAATAGTGAAAAAGGCATCCGGAATCTGTCCCAACGTTTCTTGTAATCTTCAAAGTAACTCTCATAATACTCTATTCTTATTGTCCCGTCAACATTGGTTGTTAGTATCTCAAGTTCATGAGTTATGCTCTGTGATGAAGCAAGCATGGTGGCAAACCAGTCTCCTATGACTTTGAGATAAGTTTCTGTATTTTTATTAAGCTTAAACGGATCAATTATCTCAATGATTATTATACCTATAAGATTGTCTCCGTTCTTTATTGTTGAAGCTATAGCAGGCTCCACAGGAAGCTTTCCCTGCTCATCGGTTACAATCTGAACATTAATGTTAGCTGTTCCATCCTTCAAGGCATATTTAAGGACTATAGAGTCATCAGGCCGCAATGAATTTGGAAGAATTCCTTCCCCTTTTCTTACTTTAACCCTAAGAAATCCACTTGCGTCAAGGGTATATATTGATACGTTTTCTGCCCCAATAAAATTGGATATTAGTTCTACCCCCTCATTATATATATCTTCAGGCTTAGATATCTGCATCTCTCTGAGCCGTTCAACAAGAAGAGAGATTCCTTTGTTTTCAAGTGAAAGTTTTTCTTTAAGATCCTGAATTGCATCTTTATGTCTGCGAAGTATCTCTTTAAGATCATCTATTATTTTTTCCCTGTCCTTTACCTGCTGCTCAGCATTTTTTATTCTCAAAGTATCTATTTCTTTAAGTAACCCAAAAATAAAAGCAGTAACAAGATATATTATGGGATACTTTGCAAAGTCGAATGAGTATATCAACGAAAGATCACCGTTATTCTTCACGATGTTTGTATAAATGGAAATATATTGGTATAATACATTTAGTACGGAATTTGTAAGACCAAATACTATGCTGTGCCTTGAAGCTGTAAAAATAGTTATTAGAAGATAGGGATTCGGAAAAAAGTGTATGTATCCGAACAATCCCTGGAAAAGATCTATTATAAAAAAAACCGTTGATATACCGAAAAGTTCAAACACAGGTAAAAATTTTGCTGCTTGACCTTTGTTTTTTGCGATAATAACACCTCCATCTTTCATAATTCTATTTTAACACATTTTATTAAGGGAGTGAGTTTATTTGTACAGACGTCTTATAAAAATACCACAGCAGCTCCAGCCAGTTGAGATCTTAGGGGCATATAACAATAGAGTAAAGTATATAAAGGAAAAATTTGACATAGAAATAAATTATTCTAACAATTCAATTATTATATACGGACAGACAGACAGTCCTGTGGCAAAGGTTGAAAGTATCTTCAATGAACTCATAGAAGTACTTGAAACCGGACATCTTCCAGATTGGAGCGAATTCCAGTACATAGTCTCAAAGTATGAATCAACAGACGAATCTTTTGACCCATCAACTCTTCAGACCTCATCCGTAGATTTCGTAAACACAACCATATCTGGTATTAAGATAATGCCAAAAACCCAAGGACAGGCTACTTATGTCAAGATTCTCCGAGAAAAGGACATGGTTTTTTCAATTGGTCCTGCCGGAACAGGAAAAACATATCTAGCTGTAGCTGTAGCTGTTGAATATCTCAGAAGCGGAAAAGTCCAACGGATAATTCTTACACGTCCTGCTGTAGAGGCCGGTGAAAAACTGGGTTTTCTTCCTGGAACTTTATATGAAAAGATAGACCCATACCTTAAACCGCTTTATGATTCACTCATTGATTTTATAAATCCTGACAAGCTTATAATGTACAGGGAAAGAGGTATAATTGAGGTTGTACCTTTGGCATACATGCGTGGAAGAACTCTCAATAACTCCTTCATAATTCTTGACGAAGCCCAGAATACCACATATCAGCAGATGAAAATGTTTCTTACCCGTGTTGGTTTTAACTCAAAAGTGGTGGTAACCGGTGATGTTACACAGATTGATCTGGAAAGGAAAAAGGATTCAGGTCTTTTGGCCGTACGGAATATTCTTGGAAATATAGAACAAATTTCTTTTATGGAGCTTGGTAAAAACGATGTGGTACGTAATCCTCTTATAAAAGAGATTATTAACGCGTATGAAATATTTGAACGTGACAATAATATGGAGTGATAACCTTGGAAAAAAAAGTAACATCTGATAGCAAGCAGAAAGGAGTTATTGTAAGGGTTTTAATATTTATCGTTTTATCTGTTTTCACCGAACTCTTATTATGGAAGAAACTGACTTTTGCTTTTCAGATAAGATTCAACTTGATAATGATGGCAGTATGGATCCCTATTATAGAACTTATAATGAGCTATAAAAGGTATTTCAGACTTCACCGACAAAACTACTGGGGCGCTTTTATGCTGCCGCTCATACTCAATATAGTCATAAATCTTTTTATTTTCAAATATCTTAATATATTCGGACTCACCACCATACTAAGCACACTTATAATTTCAATGCTTATTGATTTTGAATCAGGTGTTCTTTCAGCCTTTGTCTTTTCAACGTTTTTCGGCCTTCTATTCGGTTTTGATTTCAGATACGCTATAATAGTTTTTATTCCGGGTGTCCTTATTGCATTTGTCTCTCAGAAAATAACCAGAAGGATTGAGATTTTTTTCCCTTTTCTCTTAGGATCGCTTCTTCAGACTTTTCTTCTTTATATCTTCGGTTATTCCAGAAACACTCTTGATTTTATAATTATTGTGGCTGTAAATTTTATGGGTATTCTTGTTTCAATGGGAATACTTCCTTTTATTGAGTATATTACCCGTGTTTACTCCGATATTGGACTTTTGGAACTTGGAAATCTGAACCATCCTCTGTTAAGAGAGCTCTCAATGAAAGCTCCTGGTACTTATTATCACTCAATGCTTGTAGCCAATATGCTTGATTCATCAGTCGAATACATAGGCGGCAGAACTGTTTTGGCCAGGATAGGTGCTTATTTTCACGATATTGGAAAAACATGGAAACCTCTTTTTTTCACAGAAAATCAAAAAGATGAAAATCCTCACGACAAGCTTTCTCCAAAGTTAAGCTCGCTAGTACTGGATTACCATGTCAGGTACGGTCAGGAACTAGCAAAAAAATACCGTCTCCCAATATTAATCGAAGATATGATAGTTCAGCATCAGGGCACCAGGGTAAAACAATACTTCTATAAAAAATACATGGAAACAACTGGAAATAAAAATCCGGAGCTTTTTCGTTATCCAGGACCGGTACCACAGTTTAAAGAAGCTGCTTTATTAATGCTTTGCGATATAACTGAAGCTTATGCGAGAACTCTTAAAGATCTTACCCCGGCAAAGCTTTCCGAAAGTATCGATAATTTTTTACAGTCTTTATACTTTGAAGGTCAGCTTGATGAATGTGGCCTTACCGTTAAGGAACTCAAAAAAATAAAAGGAACTATAATAAGAACCCTTCTTGCTATGAACCACAAAAGGATTACTTATCCCAAACTTGATGAGAAAGACATAAAGAGGTGAAGAATGAAAATTAATGTTATTAACGAACAGAATATAAAAAAAGTTTCTGTTAAAAAAATCAGAGATATTTCCAAGTATATTCTTTCAAGAGAGTTTAAGGAAGGAACCTACACCCTTAATATTTTATTATGCGATAACATGAGGATAAAAGAATTAAATGAAAATTATCGCCGCAAAGAAGGCCCGACAGATGTTCTTTCTTTTGCATACGGTTTGAATGAACCTGTAATTGGTGATATAGTAATATCTGTCCAGAGAATTGAGGAACAGGCAAAAGATTACGGAAACAGTTTTGAACAGGAATTTTATTATAATCTTATCCATAGCCTACTTCATATACTTGGCTACGATCATGAAACGTCAGAGGAAGATAAGAAGCATATGTTTGAACTTCAGGATTCATACTTTTCGGTACTCATTACACAAGCCGAATAAACATTATTTTAGCATATTTTAGGAGGGATTTATTGTGTCTACCGTAAGACCGTTCAAGGCTTTAAGACCAGTAAAGAATTACGTACAGGAGTTCTCTTGTCCGCCTTATGATGTACTTGAGGAAAATGAAGTAAAACAGATAGTTCAAGAATATCCCAACAGTTTTCTAAGAGTTACAAGGGCGGAAGTCGAATTCAAAGACGGAGCCGATCCTCACTCGGATCTTGTATATAAGAAAGCCGCTGAAAATATTAAAATGTTCGAAAAAACAGGTGTTCTTATTGAAGATGAGAAAAGATGTTTTTATCTTTACAGGGAAACATGGAAAGGAAGAACCCAGACAGGATTATTCGCAACATTTTCTATTGATGAATACGACAAGGGTCTGATAAAAAAACACGAACTTACCAGACAGGATAAAGAAGACGATAGAGCCAGACATATTATTACACTTGAAGTACAAGCTGAACCGATCTTTCTTACTTTTAAATCTTATCCTGAAATAAAAGAGATCCTTAGCCTTATGATAAAAAAGTACAATAAGCTTTATGAAGTAACCGACTCTAATGGAGTTCTTCATGAAGTATGGAAAGTAGATTCTGAGATAGATGTAAACCTTATAGAAAAATCTTTTGAAAAGGTTGATTGTCTCTATATTGCAGACGGACACCACCGAGCAGCCGCCTCATCCAGAGCAAGAAAACAGCTGATGGAGAAAAATCGTTCCCATAACGGAAGTGAAGAGTACAACTTTGTAATGGGAGCCATATTTCCTGATGATGAGCTTAGAATACTTGACTACAACAGAGTTGTAAAAGAATTAAATGGTATGGATTCGAATGAGTTCCTCCAAAAGATAGAAGAAAATTTTACCGTTTCTTGCGCCTGCGAAAGCCCTTACTCTCCAAAAGAACTGCATGAGATTGGTATGTATCTGGATAAAAAATGGTACTCTTTAAAGGCAAAGGATCATATAATAAGTAAAACTGATGCAGTTAAGGCCTTGGATGTTTCTATCCTACAGGAATACCTTCTCTCTCCAGTTCTTGGAATAGAAAATCCTAGAAAAGATCCTAACATTTACTTTCTTGGAGGTATACGTGGGGTAAGAGCACTCGAAGATTGGATTGATGACAAAAACTGGAAGGTCGCTTTCTCTATGTATCCAACACAGCTATCACAACTTATTCAGGTAGCAGACGATGGAATGATTATGCCCCCCAAGTCCACCTGGTTTGAGCCTAAACTTAGATCCGGTCTTACAATACATAAAATATAGTATAATATTAAGGTGATGAGTACTCATCACCTTAATATTTATTTTGGGGGGAATAACTATGAAAAGTTATTTTTTTGACATTTTAAAGAAAAGCGAACGTATTAAAACTAATAAAAATGACCTTGAATTTGATTTTTCGGAATACAGAGAGTTCAACCAGTATACCTACGGATTCAAGAGACCATGGAAAATTCTTTATGCTCACAACGATATTGCAGCAGTAAAAAGAATTATAAATCCCATAAGTAACCTTATGTTATCTTCATTCAAAGAGACCGAACAAAGCACTCTCAACTATATGATATATATAGATTTTGGCAAGTATGAATCCAACAGAAAAATGCTGACTTTTTATGACTTAGAGCTTGATATAATCATTTTAAAAGACTTATCCTACCAGGTTCTTGATATGGACGAGCTTATTGAGGCATTTGAAAACCAAAGAATTACACAGTCCGAGTTAAGTACGGTACTTATGGTTCTGCAGAAAACAGTAAACTCTTTCAATTCAAGAGGAATTTTTAAAACCCTTGAGGATATGTATGGTCAGGCTTCAATACAATGGCTTTTGGAAGCTTGAGCCTGGAAAATCTTTTTTAGATATTGGCCGGTATACGAATTACTTTTTATTATGTTCTCCACAGATCCTTGGGCAACAATCATTCCTCCGTTGTCTCCACCCTCAGGTCCAAGATCAATTATATAGTCGGCATTTTTTATAACATCGAGATTGTGTTCTATAACTACAACCGTATTTCCTTTCTCGGTAAGAAGGTTGAGAACTCCGATAAGCTTCTTTACATCTTCAAAATGAAGGCCTGTTGTTGGTTCATCAAGAATATATACTGTGTTTCCTGTATCCCTTTTCTTCAGCTCCGCTGTAAGTTTTATTCTTTGAGCTTCTCCTCCGGAAAGAGTTGTTGCTGGTTGTCCAAGCTTGATATAACCTAATCCTACATCTTTAAGCATCTGAATTGACCTGTTAATGGAAACTACATTCTTAAAAAAATCTGCTCCTTCGTCAACACTCATTTCAAGAACTTCAGCTATGTTCTTGCCCTTATACGTTACCCTAAGTGTTTCTTTATTATATCTGCTACCTTTACATACGTCACAAGTAACGTAAACATCCTGAAGAAACTGCATCTCAATTTTTATCACGCCATGTCCTGCGCAAGCTTCACATCTTCCACCTTTTACATTAAAACTGAAACGGCTTTTATCGTAACCTCTCATCTTGGCTTCTGGCGAAGACGCAAAAAGATCTCTTATAAGGTCGAAAACTCCTATATAAGTTGCCGGATTGCTTCTGGGGGTTCTGCCTATAGGAGATTGATCTATCGATATAACGTTGTCAATACTTTCAAGTCCTTCAATTGATCTATACTCCCCTGGTTTGTTTTTGGAACGGAATAAATGATTCTGAAGAATCGGAAAAAGTGTATCCATAATAAGCGAAGATTTTCCTGATCCCGATACTCCTGTTACAACTACGAATTTTCCTAGAGGAATTTCAAGATCTACATTTTTAAGATTGTTATGTTTCGCTCCTGTAAGTTTTATGTAGCTATTTTTTTCAACTCTCTTTTTATTAAAAATTTCTATCCTATCAATTTTTGCAAGATATCTTCCTGTTAGTGACTCTTTGGGATTTTTTATTAACCCCTGGACACTGCCTTGATAGACAAGTTGTCCTCCGTTTATCCCAGCATTAGGGCCAAGATCCACTACATAATCAGCGGCTCTTATGACATCTTCATCATGCTCTACAACAATTACTGTGTTCCCAAGATCTCTCAGCTTCCGTAAGGTTTCTATAAGCCTGTCATTATCTCTCTGATGCAGTCCTATTGTCGGCTCATCAAGAACATAAGTCACTCCCGTAAGCCCTGATCCTATCTGAGTTGCAAGTCTTACCCTTTGAGATTCTCCTCCTGAAAGCGTATTAGCAGCACGGTTCAAAGATATGTAACTTAATCCTACATCAACAAGAAAGCCTATTCTTTTGCGAACTTCTCCGAGAAGCTCGTTTCCGATTTGCTTTTCAAAATCAGTTAGCTCAAGGTTTTCTATAAACTCAAAAGAACTTCCCATGGGAAGGTTAGTAAGCTCATAAATACTTTTACCCCCTATGAGAACACTCAATGCTTCCCTGCGCAATCTTTTTCCTTCACATGACTGACATATCTTCTGAACCATTATATTATTCTCAATCCATTCTCTCACATCTTGAGATTCTGTTTCCCTGTATCTTCTTTCAAACCAGTTTACAATACCTTCAAAACTTCTTTTAAAGTTATGCGAACCGTTGCTGTTCTCGTATTTAAAACTTATAGGCTGATCAGTACCATACAAAATATATGTTATTATCTCCTGCGGGAGCTCTTTTATCTTTTTTTCAGGATCTGCGCCAAAAAATGTTATCATCTGTCTTATAGAGTCAACCATATAAGTATCAGCTCCCATAGCGGCAACTGCCCCTTCTGAAAGTGTTTTATTGACATCCAGAATATATGATGGATCTATTTCCAGCTTGAATCCTAGCCCGTGACATTCTGGGCATGCACCGTAAGGACTGTTAAAAGAAAAAAGCTTAGGAGTGATCTCCGGAAAGCTAAATCCGCAGTTTGGACAAGCAAGTACTTCACTGAATGTAAGAGTATTCAAGTAATTATTGTTATCATCCGTACTTATTACTGTAACAAAACCATCTCCTTCACGAAGAGCAAGCTCAATCGCTTCATAAAGACGCTGAAAATTTTCTTTTTTCAGTTTGAGCCTGTCAATAAGAAGATTTATATTATGCCTTACTGTTTTTGGAAGTGATTGTACTTCCTCAAGTTCAATGAGTTTACCGTCTATTTCAGCCATTTTAAACCCTGAAAGCTTCATAGCTTCAATTTCTTTTTTAAATTCTCCTTTCTTCTCCCGTGCAATCGGTGAAAATATGAAAAGTCTTGCCTGTTCATCAAAATTTTTATAGATTTTTTCAATTATTTCATCCACAGTCGAACTCTCAAGGGGGGTTGAACAATTGGGACAGTAAGCTTTACCCAGTCTTGCATACAATACCCTGAGATAATCATATATTTCTGTTATGGTTCCGACAGTTGATCTGGGATTATGACCGACAGATTTTTGCTCTATGGCAATAGCCGGAGATAGTCCTACTATTGATTCAACATCAGGCTTTTTAAGATCACCAAGGAACTGTCTTGCATATGTTGAAACCGACTCCAGATAACGTCTTTGACCTTCTGCATAAATCGTGTCAAGTGCTAGAGTCGATTTTCCAGAGCCTGAGAGACCTGTAAACACAACAAGTTTATTCTTAGGTATGTCAACATCTATATTTTTGAGGTTATGTTCACAAGCCCCTCTCACTTTGATCCATTCCATAACTTCCTCCTCTGTATGGTATACATAAATATATAGTTATTATAATACAAAAAAAAACTTTTTTATGGAGGCATACAAAAATTAACATACATTTTCTATTATCATAAAAATTACCCGGTCTTTTCTCAAGACCGGAGTAAGGTTTTTACTTTTTATGTTTTTTCCTCTGAATGCAGTATATCGTCGGCGGTATGCCAGCTTAATGTAAAACATTTCACTCTCATAGGATATTTGGAAATATCTGAAAAAACTTGAATATCTTTTATTAACTCTTCATCATATGGTTCTTTATGAGACATCTTCAAAACATTTTCAATTACTTTTAATGCTTCGTCATACCTTCTGCCATTAAGAGTTTCACACATCATCGCAGCGGAAGAACAGCTTATTACACAGCCTTTTCCCTCATAAGAGATATCTTTTATTATAGAATCCTCAATTTTTATATATATATCTATTTCATCTCCACACGAAAGATTTTTGGAATGCCGGTGTTTGGAGTTATCTAAAACTCTTCTAAATTTCGGATTTTTGGAATAATCTATTATGATATCGCTGTAAATCTCATTTAAACTCATTCTAACCACCTCTTAACCTTATATAGGGTATCAATAAACGTATCTATCTCTTCAAAAGAATTGTATGCATACAAGCTTAACCTGCATACTGACTGAGCTCCGATAAGCTTCATAAGAGGCTGCGCACAATGATGACCGCTTCTTATAGCAATACCAGATATCTCATCCATTATATGTGCGGCATCGTGTGGGTGTACACCATCGATATTA
The DNA here is from genome assembly GCA_002431635.1 of Petrotoga sp. UBA5851. GTDB lineage: Bacteria > Thermotogota > Thermotogae > Petrotogales > Petrotogaceae > UBA5851. The sequence continues at coordinate 54,194 of DJGH01000013.1, read as the reverse complement.
AATGAAATTATCGAACTGTGAGTGGCTTGTCCGNNCAGGGAGATACATCTGCAGAAACTTTATGTTCTTCATTTTTTCTACTGCATACTCAGTAACTTTATTTATTTGTTCGGATATATTTTTCATCCCTGTCGTGTTTATAAAATCTATCGCATTTGAAAGGCCTACCGCTGCCGAAACATTTGGAGTGCCTGCTTCAAATTTGTAAGGCAAAATATTGAAGGTGCTGTCTTTTACATCAACATAGTCAATCATTTCTCCACCGAAAAGAAATGGATTTATCCTTTCAAGCAGTTCCTCTCTTCCCCAGAGGACTCCGATACCCATAGGCGCTAGCATCTTATGTCCTGAAAAACTTACAAAATCTGCATTCATACCTTTTACATCTGTCTGTTCATGGGAAACATACTGTGAAATGTCAACGTGAACCATAATTTTAGGATTTATGCTTTTCAGCATTTTAATACTTTCCGAAATATTTATAATCTGTCCTGTAACGTTTGACTGCGCTGTGAAGGTAACAAATTTTGTGCCAGAGTCTGCCATCATGCACAGTTCTTCGGCTTTGAATACTCCTTTTTGGGGAAGATAGTACCTAATCTCACTTTTATTGTACACAGATATCTGTTGCCAAGGCACAAAATTGGCATGATGTTCAATTCCTGTTGTAATTATGTTATCTTCTTTTTTTATGACTCCTGATGTAAAAAGAGAGTATGCCAAAAGGTTTATCGATTCAGTAGCTCCTTTGGTGAATACTATTTCCTTTGCCTTTGCATTTACAAACTTTGCCACTTTTTCCCTAGCCTGCTCATATAGCTGTGTGGATTGCTGAGCAAGAGCATATGAGGATCTATGAACATTGGCATTGTATTTGGTATAATACTCTGTCTGCGAATCAATAACGTTTTTTGGTTTAAGCGTAGTAGCAGCACTGTCCAGATATATCAGTTTTTGTGAGTCCAAGGCTGGAAAATAGCTTCTAAAGGTTGGAATAGACATAATCTACCGTCTCCTGTGCAATTTCTTTATCGTATAATTCCAAAGCTTCTGTCAGTTCATCAAATATTCCTATAGAAATAAGTTTTTTTGCCTGAGTTTTTGAGAAGCCTCTGTTCATCATATAATATAGTTTTTCTTCACTTATGCTCCCCAGAGTTGCCGCATGAGAAGCATTTACTCTATTTTCTGCAACCAAAAGACCTGGTATCGTTTGCATTTTGGCATGTGGGGACAGTGATAGTGTAAAACTTGATTCTTTCCCATCTGCATCAAAGGCACCTTTACTTATATCGAGTGTTCCTCTGAAAATACAACTTGATCTGTCTTTAAGCACACCTTTAGCTTCAAGCACTCCGATGGCTGCCGGTGCATTAAACTTGATGGTATGGAAAATATCGCTTACGGATTCACCGGCACCCATGAACAAAGGAGCTGCACGTAAAACAGAGTTCTTACCGTCCATAGAGTACACATAATTTGATACATACTTTCCCTGACCTGCAGATACTTCCACTACTCTTAACCTGGAATTATCGTTCAAAGAAAAATACCCACTTTCTGATATACTACCTGCTTTCGCAGTTTTTATTATATTTATAAGCACAAGTTCCGAATTACGTCCTATCACTCCTCGGATTACACCGTTTCTGAGAGTATCGGAGTAGTTACCGTTGATCTGCCTTATTATTACAGCTTTAGACCCAGGTTTAAGATTGAAAAGAGAGTTTTCAAATATACTGTTGTCACCGTACTTCAGCTTTATTATTCCAACATCCTGATCATCTTGTGTTCTTATATAGTATCCGCAGTTACCGAAAAGTTCAGCCATAAGAAGATACTTCCTGTCGGTTCCTTCAAAATCATATTTTTTAATAAGTTCCATTCCCTGTTCATCTATATCGGCTATTGAATTAGGACCACATAACTTTTCAAAGTTTACCGCTTTGAAGTTCGGTCTGTTCAGACTTATCCTTTTGAATACCGGAAACCCTATTTCTTTGTATTCCTGAAACCTTTTTTGCAGATATTCTGAGAGCATTGTGTTTTTGCTTTCTTTAATAATTTTTCCTAACACTTCTTCTTCAGAATAACTTTCAAAAAGTCTTTTAGGTTCATGAACAACAGATCTAAAATTTTTATGGCCTGAGCGTACTGTTTTCTGGTATGAAGTATTCATAGCATTCACCTAACCTATTGTCGATTCTACTTCGAGATTTAAAAGTTTGTTCATTTCTATTGCGTATTCAAGCGGAAGCTCTTTGGCAAAGGGCTCTATAAATCCTCTTACTATCATTGATTTAGCTTCTTTTTCCGACATACCCCTGCTCATAAGATAAAAAATCTGTTCATCACTTATTCTTCCTACCTTTGCTTCATGTCCCACATCCGCATCATCAGTAAAAACCTCTATAAGAGGAATTGTATCGCTTCTTGATTCGTTATCAAGCATTAATGCATTACACCTTACTGTTGCTTTCGCTCCCCTTGCTCTTTCGTCCACTTTCAGCCATCCTCTATAAAATGACCATCCGCCCCCTAAACTTATGCTTCTGGAGTCCACCGTTGAACTTGTATACGGAGCAAACATAAATACTTTGGATCCAGTATCAAGATGCTGGTTCGGACCGGCAAAGCTTACTGCAATCGTTTCGTTTTTTGCTCCTTTCCCACGTAATATACTTGTAGGATAAGTCATGCTTTTATGACTTCCCATTGAACCTGTGACCCACTCCATAATACCGTCCTGGTCAACTATAGCTCTTTTGGAATTAAGATTAAATGTGTTTTTGCTCCAGTTCTGTATTGTAGAATACTTTACCCTTGCACCTTTCTTTACAAAGATCTCAACCATGCCTGCATGAAAATTTATAGCATTATAGTATGGAGCTGAGCATCCTTCAACAAAATGTAAACGGCTTCCTTCATCAGCTATTATTATGCTATGTTCAAATTGACCCATACCTTCATTGTTCATTCTAAAATATGCTTGTAAAGGCAATTTCACATTAACATTAGGAGGTATGTACAGAAAAGTTCCACCGCTCCATATTGCATTATTAAGAGCTGAATATCTGTGATTTGAAGGAGAAAAAGCTTTCATAAAGTACTTTTTAACCAGATCCGGATACTTTCTTACGGCACTTTCCGTATCAAGAAAAATGATTCCCTGACTTTCAAGCTCGGTTTTTATATTATGATAAACTACTTCAGAATCATACTGAGCACCTACTCCGCTTAATGCCAATCTTTCAGCTTGTGGAACTCCAAGTTTTTCAAAAGTTTCTTTAATTTCAGGAGGAACATTGTCCCATGATGTGGCCTTCTTGTATCTTGGATGAATATATGTGACTATTTTGCTCAGATCCACATTGGAAAGATCAACACCGAAGTTAGGTTCATGCCATGTTTCATATATCTTAAAGGCATTCAGTCTTTGCTCAAGCATCCACTGTGGCTCACTCTTAGATTCAGAGATCTCCCTTATTATGCTTTCGTTAAGACCAGGAATAACCATAGATTTTGCGGCCTGCTTATTTCTGAAATCATACTTTTCCTGACCTTTTTGCAGATCGTATATTATATCTTGATTATCACTCATGTACATCACCTGCTTTCACAAAGTTATAGCCTTTTTCTTCAATTTCCTTTGCAAGAGAGGCTCCGTCTGTTGTAACAATCTGGCCATCTATATACACATGAACAAAATCTGGGACAACATAGTTTAAAATTCTCTGATAATGAGTTATAAGCAACAAGGCTGTCTTCCCGTTCTTTATTTTTGTTATACTTTGAGCAACTATTCTCATAGCATCAATATCCAAACCAGAATCAATTTCATCAAGAATTGCAAGTCTAGGTTCAAGAACTCCCATTTGGAGTATTTCACCTTTTTTCTTTTCTCCTCCCGAAAAACCAAAGTTGGTATATCTCTGAAGAAATTCATCGCCAAGCATAAGATCTCTAGCATAGTCAGAGATCTTTGAGCTTAATTTTAGTACCGTGATCTCATCATCCGGCTTCATATTTCTGTATGAATTTATTATGAACTGTCTCATCTTTACACCATCTATTTCTTCAGGCATCTGGAATGACATAAACAGTCCCAGCTTAGCTCTTTCATCGGTAGATAAATTCTTTATTGATCTGCCCATAAATAGTATATCGCCGTTTGTAATCTCATACTTTGGGTTTCCCATTATCACGTTTGCAAGAGTAGATTTTCCCGATCCGTTGGGACCCATCACTGCATGAGTTTCTCCTTCACTTATCGAAAGATTTATACCTTTGAGTATTTCTCTGCCATCTTCTTTTATACTGGCCCTGAGATCAAAAATTTCAAGAATTTTAGACATTTTTAATTCCTCCTATTTTTATCTTATTTAAATAATTCTACCATATTTGTCTTATTTATGTCAATGACTTTTTTGATAAATATACAATATACTGGCTCTTAATTTGCTTAGAAAGTTTTTTCAGTGATAGATTTGGTATTTTCATGTCAAAATGATATAATTCCTACTGAACAGCTTTTAAGGAGGTGTCTGATGGGATTTTTTGATGATTTAAAGAAAGGACTCAGCAAGGCTAAGGAAGCAATTTTTGATAATATAAAATCAATTTTTAAAACGAATAAACTAGACGAGCAAACTCTTGATGAACTGCAGGAACTCCTTATAATGTCAGATATGGGGATGCAGAGTGCTGATAATATACTGTCGGCCTTAAAACAAAGATATACACAAGGAGAAGACGCTCTCAAGATTCTGCGCGATATAATGGCGGAGAATCTAAGCTGTCAGCCTATCAATCTTTCGCCCTCAAAAAAACCCTATGTAATCCTTGTAGTCGGCGTTAACGGAAGCGGGAAAACCACATCGATAGCAAAACTTGCAAAATTGTACGCACAGTCAGGCAGATCTGTTGTTCTTGCTGCCGGTGATACTTTCAGAGCAGCAGCTATTGAACAGCTAAAAACATGGGGCGAAAGAACCGGAGCAACAGTTATTGCCCATCAAAATGGTTCTGATGCTGCCGCTGTTGTCTATGACGCTTTGGTTCATACTAAATCCAAGGACAAAGATATTTTGATCATTGATACTGCCGGAAGGTTGCATAACAAAAGCAATCTTATGGATGAATTGAAAAAAATAAAAAGAACTATCGATAAAGAAATTTCAGGTGGACCTGATGAAGTGATTCTCGTACTTGACGGTACAACAGGTCAAAATGGAATAGTTCAGGCTCAGGCTTTCAAAGAGGCCGTTGACATAACAGGAATAATAATAACTAAGCTTGACGGTACAGCCAAAGGAGGAATCGCATTTGCAATAAACACCGAGCTTCATATCCCGGTTAAGATGATTGGCATCGGTGAAAAGGCAGACGATCTGAAGATATTTGAGCCAAAGGCATACTGCAGCGCTCTTTTAGGCATGGAGGAGTCTGATGGCTGACTTTTGGAAGGATATTATAAAATGTCCTTTCTGTTCAAATGAATATTCTTTTATTAATGTAAAATCCAGCGCAGTAAAAGTTGAAAGTTATGATGCTGATCTTAAACCCAACTATAAGGGGATAAATCCTTCTTTATATGGAATAGTGTCTTGTCCAAAATGTAAGTTTTCTTTTCTTGTAAAAGATAAGGATACTCTGCTAAAAAATTTAAATCCTTCACGCACATCGAAAATTCATGATTATCTTGACAGTATCGATGAAGATGATAGATTTGAGATTAACAATTCGGAGAATAAATCTGTTGTTTTCTATGAAAAACAGCTTGTTGTCAGCTCTGAAATATATGCTATCATGGAAAAGCCTTTTGAGGTAGCTAGATTGCTTCTGCGTTTAGCGTGGTCTTACAGAGAGAAAAAGGATGATTCTAAAGAACTCAAGATTCTTATTGATGTAATGAAGATTTGTGAACGCTTTTTTGAAAAAGCTGTATCAGATAATGATGCCATTTTCTCTCTTTTTTTTCAGGGTTATGTAAATTACAGGCTGGGAAATAAAAAACAGGCAATTATCACTTTGGATAAATTAGTTTCAAAGTATAAAAACTCTCGGAATCAGTATATAAAAGCAGCTAAAACCATCAGGGGGGAAATAAAGTGAAGAAAGGCATGATTTTTTTTGTTATTTTGATATTTTCTGTATTCGTATTAAATGGTTGTGCCTTGTTTCAGACACCCCCAGCAGCAGTTCTGCCCGAACCAGCAACAAAAGTCGCCACGGTTGTTACATATCAGATTATAGACTCAGATAAGTACGTTACTAAAGAGGAGTATCAGCTTGTTTTAAAAGAGCTTGCCAAAAAAAATGATTTTGAGAGCANNNNAGCATAAACCAGAGTATTTTATCCTTTAATTCAAGGCTAATATCTCTTGAAAGCAAAATAAATGATCTTGCAGTAAAATCTTTAGAACTCTCAAATAGAGTAGATATAATGAATGTAAATATTTCTCAGAATTCTTTCCAGGATACAATAAACAACATTAAAGACAGTTACCTTATAATGGAAAGACGCATTAATCTGCTTGAAACTTTTATTTTTGAAACAAAAGATGCTTCTTCTGATGTGAACACCGATATTGCAGATATATACCGCAGGATTGAAAAAAACAGCACAGATACTGCTCTGCTAGCATCAAAGGTAGCCGCCTTGGTTTCTGCTATCCCTGCTGAAACAACAAAATATCAGATACAGCAATCTCCTGCCGTTTATTCTTTCGAAGATTTCAAAGTAAGCACAAATAAGTCTGTAGAAGATATAAATAGAAGATATGAAGAACTTTATGTAAAAATGAACTTACTTGAAAAAACTCTGCTTAACCTTGATGCTGCCTTTAAAAACTATAAACCGGAAGTTCCGACTCCCATAATACAGTATATAGAAGTCCCGGTAGAAAAAGATACTCAGCAGCAGAAAAGCACTCTTCCTCCGAAAGTTGTTTTACCCGACTCTTTGCTACAGAGTATAACTCAAAATGGTCAAACAGACAGTATTTCTTCCGGATCCATTGACAGAAATACTGAAATTGATGCTCTTATAGAGTCTGTAAACACTATAAACGAAAAGATTATTGAACTTGAAAACGAGATCAAAAAATCAAACAGTTATCTTCTTCAGAATGGCAATATGGCCCAGATGATCCGGGATGAGATAGCCAAAATAGATTTCGCTCCATATGTTGATGAAACAATAGATATTCAGACAGAACAGGCTGTTTCCAAGCTTTTCTACAAATCCCAGTCTGAAAGCATCCTTAAGGTTCAAAATCTAGAAAAAAATATCTCCGAGCTTCAAACAAAGTATAATTCCATTTCAAATCAGTTTGAATCTATTCTTTCAAAACCCGTTACAAACTTCGATGAACGAATGAATACTAAAGTATCGGAGCTTGAAAAAAGGGTAAATATAGCCTTGATGAGTCTCAGTGATGCGGAACTGAAAGAAATTTTTGAAAGCACGGATCAGTTTGTATATACACTAAAAAGTGGAGACACTCTGAGTGCAATATCTCAGACGTTTGGACTTGGTCAGAACGGAGTTGAAATCCTGACCGCGGCTAATAAGATTACAAACCCAAACACTCTGAAAGTTGGACAGAAGATAATTATTCCTGTAGACAGTGTTGAAAAGTATATAAAATGGCCTTTAAAAACGACCACACCGTCGAATTACGAACGAATTGTTGTTAAGTTCGGCCAACGCATATCGGTCGGTACTTCTACAGGCATAGGAATAATGCCTTTAAGCAATGAAAAGATATATCCTATTCTGCCAGGTAAAGTTATTGACAGCGGTAAAAGTCAGAACGATACATTTTATGTTAAGGTTGACCACGGAAACTCACTGGTTACAGTTTACTCTAACCTTGTTTCATTAAGCATTTCGGTATCTTCAATGGTAACTACAGACACTTCACTAGGAACTGTTAAAAAAGATAAAATGGTTACAATAGAACTTTGGAAATCCGGTGAACCTAAAGATCCGCTTAAGCTTTTTTTCAAATCCTTAGGTACATTCCTGGCTACTTTTTATACCGAATGGGATGACCGGCTTATATACTATCCGGCATTCAGATTGACCAAATCCGGGGTTGTTCCCACAAACTTCCAAACAATTGCGGCAGATCCAAAGGTTCTTCCGCTGGGGACAGTCGTCTATATTCCCAAATATGCAGAAATGCCCAACAACGGTTTTTTTGTTGTGGAAGATACCGGAGGAAAGATACTCGGAAATAGAATCGATGTATATATAAACGATGTAAGACAAGCATTTACAACAGAAGATGTCGAACTATTCATCGTAGGTAAAAAACAGGAGGGATGAAATGGGGCTGACTGTAAAAAGTAGCTATGCTCTCAGAGCTTTATATGAACTTTGTATCCTTAATAACGAAGGAAAAGAAAAGGTGTCTATAACTGAACTTTCAAGAAATCAAAATATTCCGCGTGATTTTCTTGAAAAAATTTTTAGTGAACTAAGAGAAGCTAATATTCTTGATTCCTTAAGGGGAAGATATGGTGGATACGTTCTGAAAAAAAAGCCTTCTGATATACGGCTGAGCGAAATAGTAGCAGTACTTGACAAGCCACTTCAGGCATATGACTGCATAACCGATAGCTGTAAAAGAAACGTTAACTGCGCAGTAGAGTTCGTTTGGAAGAGAGTTTATAACGTTATGATGATAGAGTTGGATAGAATAACCCTTCAGGATATTATTGATTATGGTACAAATATAGAAAAACACGGTGGTGAGGCTTCTGAATAAAGATAAAATTCTCCTGCTTATGAGTGGAGGGGTTGATAGTTCAGTTGCAGCATACCTGCTTAAAGAAGAAGGCTACGATGTAGTTGGTCTTCACTTTAAAACCGTACCCGATAATTTTTTCGAGGCTACCCCTGAAAAAAATAAGATCTGTTGCAGTCCGTCTGATACTTACGATGCACAAAACGTTGCAAAACAGCTTAATCTAAGTGATTTTTTTATTGTAGAAGTACATGAAGATTTCAGAAAAAAAGTTATCGATTATTTCCTGAACAGTTATAAAATAGGAATAACCCCTAATCCATGTGTAGTATGTAATAGATACTTTAAATTCGGCAAGGCTGTTGAAATAGCCAAGGAAATTGGTGCAAAGTATGTTTCAAGCGGTCATTATGTAATAAATGAATACTCAGAGCATTACAACGCTTTTCTTTTAAGACACGGTGTGGATAGCTATAAAGATCAATCATACTTTTTATCTCAAATTCATAAAGAATACCTTAACTTCCTTTACTTTCCATTGGGAAAGCTTTTTAAGTCACAAATACGAGAAATTGCTGCATCTCTTAATTTAACTGTGGCAAATAAGCCAGACAGTCAGGAAATATGCTTTATTCCGGATGAAAATAGTTATAGATTTCTCCGTGAAAACTCTGTTGATCCAGGTGAGGGAAAGATCTTAGACCTTAACGGAAAAGTTATTGGAAAGCATAAAGGTTATACTTTTTATACAATTGGTCAAAGAAACGGATTGCTTTTTGATAAAGCCATAAATCAGCGTTTGCATGTATACAGTATAGATCCAATCAACAATACTCTAGTGGTCGCTCCTACCGAAAAACTTTATTTCAGATCACTTATTGCAAACAATTTGAATTTTTTCACAGAAAAAAATTCTATCAAAAACATTGTATGCAGAATTCGGAAAAAATCTGAAGAGAAAAAAGCAAGTATCTTTTTCCGTAATGACGATACTGCCGAAGTAGTATTTGAAGAACCTATCTTTGCTATAACTCCGGGCCAGTTTGCTGTTTTCTATGACTACGACGGATTTCTTTTAGGCTCCGGTGAAATTATAAAGTACGGAGAGGTGAAAAATGAGTGAGAGGATTGCAATATATCCTGGAAGCTTTGACCCTGTAACCTTGGGTCATATAAATATCGTAGAAAGAACATCCAAGATATTTGATCATATTCACGTAGTTGTAATGCATAACCNNCCCTCAAAAAAGTATCTCTTTTCTGTTGAAGAAAGAGTAAAACTTACCGGTCTTTCACTTGAACACCTGAGTAACGTATCGGTAGATTATCATTGCGGTCTGATGGTCGATTATGCCAGAAAAAAAGGTGTTAAATGTGTTATACGTGGACTTCGGGCTGTCACAGATTTTGAATTTGAACTGCAGATGGCTAACGCTAACAGGTCTATGTGCCCTGGGCTGGAGATTTTTTTTCTGATGTCGGACGTTACTTATTCTTTTATCTCTTCTTCAATGGTAAAAGAAGTTGCTAAGTTTGGTGGAGACGTAAGTACCTGGGTTTCTCCACTTATCGAAAGAGAGCTTAAGCTTAAATTTGTTCAGACATAAATTTGTTAATAATAATTTATCCTTATAGACAAATTCCCGTGTTAGAATATGATGTGGTTTTTACATAGAACTTAACTTTTTTATTTAAATAGATTTTTTATATCGGTACTATATTTTTAATCTTTTTATAAATCTATATATTTTCTTTGAGGAGGTAACATAAAAATGGCAATAACTCCAGATATGGTGAAACAGCTGAGAGAAATGACGGGAGCAGGTATGATGGACTGCAAAAATGCCCTTGTGGAATCAAACGGTGATGTCAATTTGGCAGTAGAGCTTTTAAGAAAAAAAGGAATTGCTAAAGCGGCGAAAAAAATTGACAGAGTAACCACACAGGGAATAGTATACTCTTATATACATCATAATGAAAAAGTCGGAGTACTTTTGGTATTGGGCTGCGAGACAGATTTTGTTGCCAGAACACAGGATTTTCATGACCTTGCAAAAAAAATAAGCCTTCAGATAGCTTCAATGAGTCCCAGATGGCTCTCTAAGGAGGATGTTCCGGAAGATATTTTAAGTAAGGAAAAGGAAATTTACACAGAAGAAGTGAAAGCCTCCGGAAAACCTGCAAACATTGTAGATAAGATAGTTGAAAATAAGATAAACAAATTTTATGAAGAGAACTGTCTGCTTGATCAGATTTATGTTTTTGGTGAAGGCGAAAAAGTTAAAGATCTTATAACACAGGTAATAGCAAAAATTGGTGAAAACATAAAGGTTGACAAGTTTACAAGATACGCAATAGGTGAATAATTTCGATCAGGGTGGGATATGCCACCCTTTTATTTTGTTGGAGGTACTTTTATGAAACGGAGAGTTCTGTTAAAGCTCAGCGGCGAAGTCCTTTCTGGTGAAGGACAAAAAGGGTTCAACGATGATGCCATAGAGTATCTCACCCAGGAGATTAAAAAAGTATCTAACGAAGGTTTTAATATTGGCATGGTAGTGGGAGCAGGAAATCTTTTCAGAGGAAAGGAACTTGACAAGCTCACCAATAGCATAGCTGATAATATAGGTATGCTTGGGACAGTTATAAATGCTGTTTATCTTAAGGATTTCTTCGAAAAGCAAGGTATAAAAACCGTGGTAGTCTCACAGATAGTATCGCTTCCGTCTGTTAAGCCTATTCAATACGACGATATTGATCTGTACTTCAGCTCAGGATACGTTGTGATCTTTGCAGGCGGTACTTCAAACCCTTTTTTTACAACTGATACAGCTGCAGCTATACGTTCAGTCGAAATGAAGGCTGAGCTTATTGTAAAAGCGACCAAAGTGGACGGAATATATACGAAAGATCCAAAAAAATATAATGATGCTTTGAAATATGATACAATTACATATGAAGAGGCCATATCAAAAAATCTTAAGGTTCTTGACACGGAGGCTTTTGCTATATGCCAAAGATACAATATGCCGATAGTAGTTCTGGATTTTTTCATGAAGGATAATCTTATTAAGGCATTAAAAGGTGAAAATGTAGGAACACGAGTAGTTGAAAAACTTTAATCATATGTCAGGAGGTGCTTTTAGATGGAGTATATTTACGATGAAATCATTTCGGTACATGCCAGAGAAGTTCTTGATTCCAGAGGAAATCCAACTGTTGAGGCCGAAGTAGTACTAACTTCAGGAGCCAAAGGAATGGCAATAGTTCCATCCGGAGCGTCAACCGGCAAGTTTGAGGCTCTTGAGCTCAGGGACGGTGACAAGAAAAGATACAAGGGAAAAGGTACTCTTAAAGCTGTAGAAAACATAAACGAGATAATATCCAAAGAAATTGTAGGGCTTAATGCTTTTGACCAGGTACTGATTGATAAAATGATGATAGATCTAGATGGAACAGAAAACAAGGGGAAACTAGGGGCTAATGCAATTCTGGCAGTATCCATGGCCGTAGCACGAGCTGCCGCTGAATCTTTAGGCATACCTTTGTACAAATATCTAGGCGGTATTAACTCCAAAGTTCTGCCCGTTCCTATGATGAACGTTATAAATGGCGGAAAACATGCTGACAGCGGCTTAGAAATACAGGAATTCATGATAGTACCAGCAGGTTTTGACTCCTTTAAACATGCATTAAGAGCTGCAACAGAAACCTTCCACTCTCTGAAATCACTGCTTTCAAAAGAGGGACACGTCACAGCAGTCGGAGATGAGGGCGGATTTGCACCTAAATTCAATACCAACGAAGATGCTATTCAGCATATAATCAAAGCCATTGAAGATGCCGGTTACGTTCCAGGAAAAGATATGTTCATTGCTCTGGACTGTGCTGCATCTGAATTTTACAACGATACAACTGAAAAGTACACAATCGATAAAAAAGAAGTATCTTCAGATGAGCTCATCTCTTATTACGAAGAGCTTATACAAAAATATCCTATTATATCCATTGAAGATCCCTGTAACGAAGATGACTGGAATGGTTATCAGAAGCTTACCTCCAAAGTAGGCGGAAAAGTACAGATTGTAGGCGACGATTTATATGTAACCAATGTCAAGAGACTTGAAAAAGGTATCAACATGCGAGCTACCAACTCTATCCTTATAAAACTCAACCAGATCGGCTCTGTGACAGAAACTCTTGATGCCATAGAAATGGCAAAAAACAACAATATGACATGTGTTGTATCTCACAGATCAGGAGAGTCCGAGGATACATTTATAGCAGACCTGGTGGTAGCGACTAATTCAGGTCTAATTAAAACAGGATCTCTTTCTAGGACAGACAGGATCGCCAAGTACAATCAACTTTTAAGAATAGAAGAACAGCTCGGTGACATCGGTCAGTACATGGGTCTGAAATCCTTCTATTCTATAAAAAAATAAGCGGAGGTGTAGGGATGTTTAAAAGGTTTTTTGTTCTTATTGCTGTTCTCAGTCTTTTATTCTGTGTAGGTTTTTCAAAGATGGGAGCCGGTGTTTACCTCGGAAGTCCTTTCGGTCTGTACGGAAGATACTTTCTGAACTCATCTTCTTTTGTGGATGCAAGAGTAGGATACAGTGGCTTTCTAACCTTAACTGCCGATTATCTTCTGTATAAGCCATCTCTTGTAAAGTTTGAAAAGTTCGTTTTCCCGCTTCATTATGGTGCAGGAGCGACAGTAGGAGTTTTTGGATCATCAGTTTTGCTCGGATCAAATTTCCCGGTCGGTCTGAACTATGCCTTCATGGACGGAAAGCTTGATGTAGCACTAGAAGCAGCTTTGGGTATAACGGTTGTTCCTTATTTTAATTTTGGAGTTAACGGCGGCGTCAGTGTAGTATATTATTTTGATTAATAGGAAATCCGGCTTAAGCCGGATTTTTTGTTTTCTGACTGAAAAATCCATCTATTTCTGAAACTGCACCCTCAACTATATCCTTGGCTTCTTCCCTTGTATACTTGACATCTATCATACCGTAGGTTATATTTATATACTCATGAGTAAGCTTTGAAAAGTTCTCCCAGTCCTTGTTCAGTTTAAGCAGTTCATAAGGGGTAAGATCTTCAGATGATTCAAAGTAATCTTTCCTTATCTGTCGGTATGCCTTTACTATATGCTGTGAATAAACTTTATCTTCCTGGCTGCCTGCACTATTAAAACACATATCCTCATCATGGACTACATTCAAAGGTTCCTTCTGTTTTTTTAAAAAAAAGAGTGAGTTTTTCAGGACAGCCGTAGCACTTAATACCGATATGAGTATCATTCCCGCAGCAACGAAAAGCATATATCTGAAAATTATACTTTTAGTATTCTCTTTTTCCTTTTCATAACTTAACGAAGATGAACTTTCTATTACATCTGCTCTTTCTACATAATTATGTACTTCCCCGGCTGAACCGGCAGGAGTTTGACGTAATGTCTGTGGAAAATGATCCGAAGATAATTTTGTCATAGTACCGCTAAAATTCAGTATCCCGGATATAGCTACAATCAATATTAAAAAAGTACTTCCTATTAGAAGATAAGTTTTTTTCTTCCCGGCAGGCATTACCTTTAAGCTTGTGAGAAAGATAATGATAAAAAAGACCATCATTACTCCAATAAAAAAAATATCCAAAAAGCTTTTAGTTTTAATATCGTTAAGCATATCCAGTATCTTTGTGTCGCTGTCATTGGCTCTGTCTGTTTGTTTTGCTTTCAGAGAAAAGCTTCCATTGATATTTTCAAAAATTTTATTTTCATTCTGATAGCTATTTTCTTCAGCTTTTATGACAGGGGCTTGGGAGGCTCCAAACAATGCAATTGTCACGGGACTTATTGAAAACCTGAAGAAAAACAAAAAAATAATAGGAAGTATGATCAGTATCATATACTTGTTCTTAAAAAACATTACAAAGGCAAGAACCGCACCAGCTATCAATGAAATATACGCAAGCTCAGGCTGAATTATACTTTTAGCTGCGATCAAACATGAAATCCATAATATGGAGTAATCAAGTATTTTTTTTTCTGCCTTAGGAATCATATATATAAGCAACATAGCCAATACTGTCGCTGCCATACGTACAAAAAGATGCTCATAAGACATAAAGTAACGCAGAACAACAAACTGTACCATAATACCAAAAGCCATCACCAGAATTTTGCGTTTTAACGCCAGAACAGTACATATACCTATAAGTAGAAAATCTGATATATCAAACCTTAAAAACGGGATCATTATCAGTACCGGTAATATCTGACAGTATTGTTTATACACTTTCGTAGACCTCTAAAAGGCTATGATTTGAAGAAACCAACCGTACCAGAACATGATTTTCTTCAAGTACTTCTCCCTTTTGCTGCAATGTAAGAAGCTCATCTCTAAATCTTTCAACATACTCTGTTTTTTCCTCATCCTCTAACCTGAACCCGTATGGCATAAGCAGGACTATTACTTTGGAACAGCGTGCCCTAATGTCTATGAGAAGAGGAAGAATACTTTCTGAAAGAAACATGGATACTATGATTACTGTATCTTCAAATGTCAAAAATCGCAAATCCTCCTGAAGATAAAACTGAAAGTTCTGAATAGGATCATAATCTCCTTCAAGAGAAGAAAGCACATCAAAATACTCAACCCAGTTTTTTGAATCAACTGTTTCGTAATTTTTAGAAAATACTTTAAAAATTACCTCTTGATTGTTTTCTATCATCTGCTTTATTAATGATCCGCATGCCTGGATAGCATATTCGACGTATTGATAATGAAGCTCTTTCCAAGCTTGATTAAGAATAAGCTCCTGAGTTGGGAAGTTGGCATCAAGATAAATTCTTGTTCTACCCATGCTTGTAAATGAAAACTTCTTCACCATAAGTTTGTCGTATCTTGCACTTGCTTTCCAATGAATCCTGTTAAGCGGTTCATTGTCGTATTCACTTATATTTTCAAACATTGAAACATCTTCAAGTATTCTTACACCAGACTTCTGCGAAGGAAGAAGCTTCTTTAGAGCCTGATTTCGAAATATTCCAGCTACAAGTTTGGGAAATACCTTTATCTCTGTACAGACTTCATAGACCTTCCAAAAGGAAAAGAGACCAAACCGGTCCTCGAAAGAAACGGTATATCTTCCTATTTTTTTATTTCCGCGCTCGGAAAATGAAAATGTAAACTTTCTTTTTTGTATTTCCTGCTTTCCTAAGACAAAAAGATCTTCTTTGGGAAAAAATGTATCTACAAGATGAGGTGGAGTTACAAGCAGTGTGAACTCCTCATTGGAATGATTCTTTATACTTACTGTAAAACAAACATCTTCATCGACAAATATCCGTTCATATTCAAGACTGTCAGATACTTCAAGCTTTTTAAATGCTGTTTTCTTTGTAAAAAAACTTATCCACAGCATTGCAAGGATAAACCAGAGTACCAAAGAAAGTTCAGTTAATGCCAAAAATGAGAAGATCGTTATATAAACAGTAATTTTTTTTATCTTTACGTTATCGGTTCTCACTAAACAATCACTTCAACTTCTGAAAGTATGTTTTCCATAATTTCATCCGGTGAAATCTTCCTTATTTTGGTTTCCGGTTTCAGAATTATGCGGTGTACAAGAACACTTTTGGCAGAATACTTTACATCATCGGGAATAACAAAGCTTCTGTTGTCCATTGCAGCAAAAGCTTTTGAAATCTTCATAAGATTTATGCTTCCTCTTGGACTGGATCCCAGAAGAATATTCTTATCTTTTCTTGTTCTGTCTACTATCCTGGTTATATAGGAAAGTATATCCGGTGATATATTGATTTCATTTACTTCTTTCTTGCATTGAACAATCTCTGCCTGCTCAACAACAGTTTGGATATCGTCCAGCGGATGACCTCTATCCTGGGCACTGAGCATCTTTATTTCATCTTCAAAATCCGGATAGCCTATCGTGGTCTTTATCATAAATCTATCCAGCTGAGCTTCAGGAAGAGGAAATGTTCCTTCAAACTCCACCGGGTTTTGGGTAGCCATTACAAAAAAGTCGTTGCTCAGCTGATGAGTTATACCGTCAATGGTGATTTGACGCTCTGCCAAAGCCTCAAGAAGAGCCGACTGGGTTCTGGGAGTAGCTCTGTTAATTTCATCAGCCAAGAGAAATTCTGTGAAAACAGGACCTTTTTTAAGAAGAAACTCTTCATTTTTTCTATTGAATATATATAATCCTGTAAGATCTCCGGGAAGCAGATCTGGAGTAAACTGAACTCTTTTAAAGCCCAATCCTATTGATTTTGAAATAGCCCTAGATATAACCGTCTTCCCGGTACCTGGAACATCTTCTATCAGAACATGTCCGCTACTGAGGAAAGCCGCTATAAGCAGTTTTATTTTATCCTCGTTGCCTTTAATCACCTTTGCTACATTAGTAACCACTGTATTACATAACTCTGATGATTTCATCTTCTTCCCCCGTTTTCATTATTAGTATCATTTTATTAATTATATATCACCTGTGGTTTATTATAATGCGGATGTTTTATAATGGTTGCATCAAGACAGTATATTTCATTTAACATTTCTTCTGTTATCACCTGATAGGGTGAACCGTCTGAAAAGATGAGACCTTTGTTGAAAACAATTATCCTGTCCGAGTAAAGGCTGGCTGTATTTATATCGTGAAATACTGAAATTATAGTTTTACCGGCATCTTTATTGCTTGTTTTTACAAGTTTGAGCAGTTCCTGTGCATGCCCGGGATCAAGATGCGATACAAACTCATCAAGTATGAGTATATCAGTGTTTTGAGCCACTGCACGTGCAATCATGACTCTCTGTTTTTCTCCACCAGAAAGATTACCAAATACTTCATTTTTATATCTAAGAGTATCGGTTTTTTTCATTGCATCTTCTATAGCTTTTTTATCTTCATAACTCTCTGAAAAACTGAACTTTCCTGCAAATGGAATCCTTGAAGATGCGACTATGCTGTCTACGTTATACTCATATATAGTATTGAACTCCTGAGGAACAACCGATACCTTCTGAGCAATCTTCTTTATTGTAAGATCTCTTATACTTACTTTATCAACAACAATGTTTCCTCTGTAACTTCTTATAACTCCAGATAATAACTTTACAAGCGTACTTTTTCCGGAACCGTTCGGCCCAATTATGGATACAAACTCTCCATCTTTTATCTCAAGTTGTTTAATATTTAAAGTAAAACCGCTTTCATAAGAAAATAAAAGCTGATCAATTTTTATCATACTTTTTTTCCCTTCACTTTCATTATGTATATGAAAACCGGTGCGCCAACAAGAGAGGTCATAACACCTATCGGCAGTTCGGTCGGGGCAAAAAATGTTCTGGAAACAAAATCACTCAGACTAAGAAATATCCCCCCGGTAAAAATACAGTAAAACGTCGATATTCTGCTGTATGGCCCTGTAATACTTCTTACCAAATGAGGTATTATAAGCCCGACAAATCCTATTATGCCTGATTTTGAAACAACAACAGAAACTGCGGCTATATTGACCGAAAGTACGGCAAGCTTAAGCTTGTCCGGATTGATCCCGGAATATAAAGCAAGATCCTCATTCATTGAAAGAACATCCAACTTCCGCGAAAGAAAAAAAACTATTAAAAGCTGAAGAATCAAAAACAACAGAATTACTGTTATATCGGCCCAATCAAAGTCAGCAGTGCTTCCAAGAAGCCATATGTTTACATGGATAACGTTTTTCCAGTAAAGTACAGACATCATCGTAGTAAGAGAGTTCAGTAAAAAACTTATTATTACACCACTTAAAACTAAAGATAGAATTGGAATTTTTCTTCCCTGTTTTGCTAAAAGAAATACTACCACAGAAGTTAAAACTGAAAAGAAAAGAGCTGATCCTTCAATACCAAAAGGAATCCTGATTGCAGTATTTACTGTAAGCGCTGTAAACAATACAGCTCCAAAACTCGCACCGGAAGAAATGCCTATTATAAATGGATCAGCAAGAGGATTCTGTATCACAAGCTGAAAAGAGTTTCCTGCAACAGCAAGCACCGCACCCGCCAAAAAGCTACCTATTATTCTGGGAATCCTAAGCCTAAGAATCAAAGAGCTTTCAATCTTATCAGGTGGCATTGCAAAAAATGTTTTCAGAATATCAGAAAAAGGAACTCTTACTGTCCCGAAGGAACTGAAAAAAATAATACACAAAAAAGAAAGACCTAGTAAAAAGACAGTAAGGGGTATAAACCCCTTCCTGTCAAGTTTTACAAATTTCATTTATTCTCTCCGAAAATTTTATTTAATTCTTCAAGAACTTTAATTATAGATGGCGAAGTCTGAGAAACAATATTTTCATCAACAATATATATTTTCCCGTTTTTAACGGCTTTGACATCTTTTAAGCCAGGAGTCTTCATAAGCAGTTCCTTGCCTGCCGTATCTCCGTAGTATGATGGAACAATTATTATATCAGGATTTGTACTAAGTATAAATTCAGGACCTACAGAAAGCCAGCCATTATTTCCGGTATAAGGTGCAGCTACATTCAAACCACCGGCATATGCAATCATCTCATTTACAACTGATCCTGTACCTGCAGTCCATATCTCCGTAACAGTATTATAAACCGAAGCATAAAGTACTTTAGGTTTATTTGTTCTGTTCGTTGCCTGCTTTGATATATTCACATATTTTTCTCTGAAATCATTGGCTGTTTTGGCTGCTGTTTCTTTCTGACCGAGTATAGTTCCTATAGTCATCAGCGACTTATATATATCAGTAAAGGTTCCTGGATTTATTACAAAAGCTTTTATACCAGCATTTTCGAGCCTCTTTACCTCAGGTTCTTGAAACCCGCCTGTCAAAAATACCAGATCCGGCTTCAAAGATACTATTTTTTCAAGATTAAGCGGCACCATATTACCTATTTTTTCAGATTTTATATGAGTATCCCAGTCGGTTACTCCAATGACTTTTCCTTCGCATTTAAGCGTTACTAAATAGTCTGAAATTGAAGGGGCTGCAACTATGACCCTGTTAACAGGAGTATCAAAGGTCACCTCCCTGGCAAGATCATCCACATAGGTAACAGAAGAAAAAACAGTAACAACACTCAGCAAGACAACAAAAAAAGATACCAAAAACTTTTTCATATATCCTCCAATATAAAGTATTACGCCATTGCCCAAAAACTTTACCACCCCTATGGCGCGTAGGAATGGCGAAGTACAGGCATATAAAGGTATCCCGACTGATGGATCATTCTACTTTCCACGCCTTCCCTATGCAGTGGCAATTGTGGAGTTCGTCCTCAAACACGGTGGCGGCACCGTAACGGAATTTAACCGTTTTCCCTTTATTATGCTTATTTATATATTTTTTAGTATTATCAAAAAACCGGTCCGAATCCAAATGAACCTACCCATTTATTATCATTTATTTTATACAGATATTCAAATCTAACCTGTCCTAGCATGGGTACTGTTATTTTAGCGCCTATACCAGCTGAAGAGATGGTGTTGTTAATTAGTTTGGAGTAGTTGTTATCCGCATTTCCTATATCATAAAAAACAAATAAATCTATAGGCAGAGGCTGTTTTATGAGTTCAAAAGCCAGTTCGGTGTTAAATAATAGGGTGCTGTCTCCTTTTCGCTCACCAAAATCATATCCTCTGACAGTACTCATTCCACCTACCGAATAACTGTATAAGCCTCCGTTATCTATAACATGTCCGACTTTTACCCTTGCTCCAAAAGTAAACTTATAAAGGCTTTTAAAGAGTTTCCCTTCTATTCCGCCCCCATAGTAGCTTTTCGAAAAATCAACAAGGTCAAATCCGCCAAAACCAGCAATTGAGAGATACTCTCCATTGTACGGCCTGCTTGGGCTGTCAAGTCTTATATAGCTGTATCCTAAAGAACCTGAGCCTCTGTCAATGGTCACCTGGGAATTTTGCATCATATAATGGTCGTAGGATAGATAATTGGTAATATATGAAAAATCTGAAATATTATAACTAGGAGACAACTTAATTCCCGTCTGAACAGAAACAGTTGCGTTTATAGTATCTTCATACTTTCCTTTGGGTGTGAATAAAGCTCCCATCTCAATACCAAGATCAAGCTTGGTCTGATTAAGCTTCATAACATTATAGCCAAAAGAACCTTCATAATACTCTGAAAGAGGTGTAACTTGACCTTTTACCGAGACTGTGTGCCCGGCTCCGAAAAGATTAGCCCATTTTATTTCTGTACCTCCGCTGAATCCGAAATAGAAAGGCTTATTCTCAGGACTTGTCCAGTTAAAATTAAATATCATCTTACTTGGCTTATCGTTTTCATATGGAGATATTTTGAAAGAAACAGTTGTTTCATCCATTGATACAGGTACTATATCGACATTCTTAAAAAAACCTGTCCCCATAAAACCATAATATGTATCCTGAAGAGATTTCTGGGTTATCTTATCTCCCTTGCCTATCTTAACAAAAGAATTTAGAAGGTAGTCTTTGGTCTGACTTGTGGCTTCTTTTGTGATATTGATATCTCCGTAACGCTTTTCAGTTATTATGTATGTAAGTTCTGAATTACTCTGCTCATAAGAAACATCTGCCTCTACAAAAAGATATCCTTCACTTTTATACAACTCTCTAATGGCATCAAGGCTTCTCAGAAGCTCAATGTTTGATACAGAATCTTCAATATTCATGTTCTTTTTTACTGTATCCTGTAGTTTAAAAAATTCAAGAGATTGATTTCCGGAAAATTTTATATTTTTTACCTGTATATCTTGGTCCACTATCTGCCTGAGTTTTCCTCCGATTACTATATTTATGGCATTTGTTCCGCTTTTTTCATTCTTTGTCGCTGCAAAGTCTACGCTTGTTTCTTCTCCAAAATATCCGGTCTGAACAAGCGCCGAATATAACGCCTGAAGTTTTTCAATAGTAGGATATGTTTCTTTTGCCTGTGGTCTGAAAAGAAAAAAAGCTTCTTCATAATCTTTCCTGAAAGAAAATCCAAGTTTTTTCTTTAAAGCAGACTTATCTAAAGCACATGTCTCGCCTTCAAGCACTATATCCCAAAGGGGAAGCTCTTCTACAATGAATACCAGTTCACCATCTTGACTCATTTTATTATTTACGGAGGTTGCTTGCATGGTAAAGCTTTCTCCATCAATTAAAATGTTCGAACTGAGATTTATAAACTGATAGCCTTTTGACTGATATGCCGTCTGAATATTTATAAGAGAGTTTTTATACTCTTTCAGATTCAGGGGCAGATTTTTCTTAACTTCGATAAGTGAGGCAAGAACAGCTTCTTCAATCAGTTTATCTCCGATGTACTTTATCTTGTATTCCTTTACAAAGGGATTGGATTTAATTTTAAATAACAATACTCCCGTATCGTTATTGAGTTCAAAGTCCATGGATGTGAAGTATCCCAGATCCATTATCTGCTTTATTGCCAGTTTTACATCTATCTCACCAACCATATTACCTTCTTTTATCTCATAGTTTTCAAAAATTCTGCTAATTTCCGATGCTGCATACGAAATATTTTCGC
This sequence comes from Petrotoga sp. UBA5851, assembly GCA_002431635.1. GTDB lineage: Bacteria > Thermotogota > Thermotogae > Petrotogales > Petrotogaceae > UBA5851. Next base: position 31,857 of record DJGH01000013.1, on the reverse strand, counting down.
TGTACTCAATTTTCTGGAGTTTAGTTATCGAAAAAGCAGTAAACACAGAAAGGCAGAGCACTGCTACAAGAAATATCTTTTTTGTCATACTTTCCTCCCGTTATTGATAGATGATATCTGATTTTAACTCTGCGTTCTTAAATAATCCTTAGAACTCATTTTCTAATGAAATGATTAGATCTTTGATGTTTTTCATAAATGAAGGCGAAAAAAAAGTTTCTCCATACTCTTTCTTCATATCTGAAGAGTTTATCTCATAAGCTTCACTATTTTTGGTTCTCTTAATATACCAATCTGTATCGTGGTCAAGATATACTACAGAAAAAATCGCCTGAGCAATGTCTCCTACCGGCTGGCAGTCAATGCTGTCTTTTTTAAAAAGAACTTCTACGACAGTACCATAGCCTTTTTCTGAAGTTATTTTAAAATTGCCGCCTGTAAGTTCACTGGAAAACTTCAAAAAAGGAAGACCCATACCGAACTTCTTCCTGCGCTCGGTTTTGGTTGTATAGAACGGGTCTAGCGCCTTTTTTACTTCCTGCTCATCCATTCCTATACCTTTGTCTGATATCCTGAAAAAAAAGGATGTTTCATATTCATCAATGTAAAGTTCACAAAGTTTGCTCTTTGAACGGACAGCATTCTCACAAATATCCATAATATGATCGGCAATAGTCTTCAGTGTTGCCATAACGGAAACACCTTACCTTTATATAACGCTGTCTTTAAATGCTCAAAATCTCTTTTTTCAGTTTCTACTGTGCACGCTATTCCTTCGAGTTCGTCAGGAGTATGTGCATCCATTCCAAACAGGAATCTTGAAAAACCAAGTTTTTTGGCTGTCTCATATTCCCTTGGATTTTTTACCTCCACCCCGTCAAATTCAATTTCAGGCGGTATACCCAACTGGGTTATAAGACCAAAAGATCTGAATATGTGTGCCGGCACACATAGCGAGTCGTATTTTCTTGCTGCTCTTACTGCATCTTCAAGTGAAAGATCGCATGCGCTACCAAGATAAGGATATGAAAGAATATTATTGAACTCACCTTCTTCGTTCAGTTCTATCTGATATCCGAGCTTCTCAGGATCGTAATCTTTGATAATGACTCTTTCTTCAATATACATTGAAAATTCCTCAAGCTCCTTAAAACTGCTGAAATAAAAAAGAATGTGGATTTCTTCCTTAGTCTGAACCTCTATTCCTGCAAGCACCTGTATTCCGTGCTCAGAAAGCAGTCGTTCAAAGATCCGTACATTCCTGCATGAGTTATGATCGGTAAGTGCTATCCAGTCTATCCCAGCATACGTGAGCTTTTGGGCATACACTTCCGGTGTCATGGTTATATCTGCGCATGGTGAAAGAACAGAGTGATTATGAAAAGATGCATTGAAAAGGGCCATATCAACTTATTAATCCGTACAACTTTCCACTCACAGCAAAAGCTGATTCGTCCGATTCCAAAAGATATATTCCATGCTCACAGGCTTTTTCAGCGGTATCTTCAGAGTAATGCAGCCCGTAAGGAATAATTATTGCTTTTATTCCGACAACTTCTGCTACAGCAATAATATTTTGATGAGTCTGATATGTAATCCAAACAGAGTCTGGTTTTGCGGTACGCATGACCTCACTGAGAAGATCCCCTATATTACCGTTTATAATTTCGATATCGTCGCTTCCAGCTGAAATAATCCTAAGATTAAGATCTTTTATTATTTTTTCAAGCTTCATTTTCCCCCTCCGATTATTTTTCTTTTATATAGTATAAAATTTCAACTTTTACTCCCTTACCTATACTTGATACTATTGTCATCCTGTCAGAAAATCTTTTCATATTAGGAAGACCCATTCCAGCACCAAACCCTTTTTCCTTTATGTTATCCGGAGCTGTGGTAAATCCTTCTTTCATAGCCTGTTCAAGATCTTCGATCCCTTTTCCGAAATCCTCTATTAACACTTTTATATGATCCTGCTTTATCCAACAGTATACGTTACCCGTCGAACTGCTGTGAATAACAACGTTGGCTTCAGCCTCATAGGTTGCAATTGATATTTTCCTTATTATATCTTCCTGTATCTTTTTCTCCTTAAGAAATTTTTTAAGGCGTGTCGCGGCGGCTCCTATCATTTCGACCGAATCGTAGTCTATTTTATATGAAAAATCGACTCCTTCTTTATCAAGGAGCTCTCCGGTTATGGTTGACATATACTTCTTATTCAAAGCTTTTTCTCTTCTTTCATCATGAACATATATATACCCGAGCTTTTTAAACATCCAGCTTAAAATATCAAGCTTTGTAACTACTCCTACTACTTTGTGGTCATTGTTTACCACCGGGTATCTTCCGTATTTCAGATCTTCATTAACCTGAAGAAAGTGAAGAAGCATTTCATCTTCCTTAAGATACACAGGATCCGGAGTCATCCATTTATTTACCCTGTCATCAAAACTTCCGTTTTCAAATACTCTTATTATATCTTCTATACTTATTATACCTACCAGCTTAAACCCAGGTGCGATAACAGGCATTCCTGAGATCCCTTTTATACGCATTATATCCTTAACATACTTAATCTTGGTCTCCTGAGTAACAACTATAGGAGGCCTTGTCATTATTTCTTTAATTTTTGTGTTCGAAAATACCTTTGAAAGCATTTCAACTAATTTTTCAACATCATTTTGCATTATAAAGTATCCCCATTATCCAAAAACCTGTCTGTTCCCATAGCATCTTTAATGCCGTTTTTATACAAAATAGCGCATGCAATATACATTGAAATACTTGTCTTGAGAATAGGAATATCAAGCTCTTGAGCGGTTTTTAAAACTTCAGGGGGTATTTCCTTTCCACGCACAAAAATAACCCCGTTTGCACCTATCACTGCAGCGGTAGTTATGGTTTGTGGACTCGTAAGTCCGGTTATAAGAAGCATATGTTCTCTTGAAAAAGCAAGAAAATCACTCATAAGATCTGCAGCACCGGAATACTCTATCTCATACTCATCAGAACCCGGAGGCATAAAGACAGCTTCCGCATTAAGTAGTTTCAATATCTGAAGTATTTTCAAGATCGGCTAAACCTCCTTGAGAATATTACCTGTATAGGAATACTTTAAGAAGGCGGTATAAGAAAGAGGACATACCTTATTAAAAATTTCCGCTATAGCCTTTGCATACAGCTGGATTTCATACTGTGCATGCCCATCTGCCCTCAGATTTAAAAAATGCATAATCGATCTTATATTCGATGTCCAATAAAACTGAGTATACTCTCCCACAGGAAGGACTATTCTGGCCATTTCTCTTGCAATACCCAATTTTAAAAGCTTCTGATATGTTTCATATGCATTCTTATAACTTTCTTCAATAAGCAACAAAGCCTGTTCTTTTTTGTTATCATCCTCACATATATATGAACTTTGACGGTTTTCCTCGTCTTGTACTCTTATGTGGTCAGGCAGGTAAAACTCCTCACTGTATTTGGTAGTATACCTTCTGCTGATCTCATTGTAAGAATTTCCTATTCGGTGTCTCAGCCACTGCCTGGCAACGAAAATAGGACATTTCACATGAAAAGTAAGCGTTATGTGTTCAAAAGGTGATTCGTGCTTATTTTTCATAAGATACTCTATCAGTGCTCTGTCTCTTTCAATATCAGAAGACTGCTCTTTTGCATATGAAACCCTTGCTGCTTTAACGGCTGAAAAATCGTCACCCATCATATCTATAAGAGTCACAAAACCTTTATCCAGAATACTACATTTTATCTCCTGCATGAATGCCTACCTCACTTATTTTTTTAGCATTTCTTCATACTCCTTGTTTTTTTTGCGTTTTTCCAGTACTATCATTACCGTTATACCTCCAATTACTATCCCCAGAAGCGGAAGAATGTAAACCATGACTCCTTTAATCTTTATATCCCTCTGCAGATTATCAAGTTCTGCTCTAATCTCAGGCTGATTGGGATATAACGAAAGTGCTTTATTGAGTATGACTCTTGCAAGCTGAGCATTTTCTTTTCTGTCTTCCTGCAAATATGAAACCCCCAGCTTACTCCATATAAGTCCGTTTTTCTCATCATACTCAAGAGAAAGCTTATAGTAATTGATCTTTTGAACATTAGTCTGGGCAATATCTCCTAAAAGTTCGTATGTAGAAGCTAAAATATTCTTTCTTCCCGAACTTTTAGTTATACTTGATGCGAGCTCCCTGGCTTTATCTTTGTTTTCTAAATTAAGGTATGATTTTGCTGCAATGAGATGTATCTCATCGGCACTTTCACCTAATTTTATGTAGTTTTCGTATAGATCTGTTGCCTTTTTATAATCTTCATTCTGATAGCTCATAACAATATATTCATATAAAATTTTTATATTATCAGAATACTCAGTATATATATCTTTTATTATCTGAATTGCCTGAGAACTATCTCCAATTACTT
>DJGH01000013.1:24103-27392 GCA_002431635.1 Petrotoga sp. UBA5851 | reverse complement strand
TACTTTTGACTTCCACAGAACCTTGGCTTTATAAAAAGAAGAAAGCGGATTGGTTCCAGCAAGCTGTTCAAGATTATTGCATGAATCTATTATTTCCTGACCGACCTGAATTTCTCCAGATCTCTCCCAGTCTGAATATAAAAACTCAATGAAAAAAGCATTGATGATTATGGACTGAGGATAAGTTTCTTTTGCTGATCTGAACTTTTTGCCTGGGGATAAGAACTCCTGCGGATTGATGCTTGAAAAAATATCTAAAACAGCTGTATCGTCAGGGAAAAAAAGATCCATGTTTTCTGAAAATATCGTGTTGGCAGTACTTTTATACTCTTCATAACCACTTTTCCAGTATTTAAGATAAAAACCAAGCACACTGAGCTCTTTTGAATCTGAAACAAGCTTTTCATCATCAAAGACAAAAACATATCTGTCCAGAGAAGAAGCGAAGACTGCTATAACTGTCAGAAATACCAAAAAAAACGCTACTGTAAGCTTTTTCATTAGTTGCCTCCGTTAATCTTTTGAATATCCTTTTAAAACTATTTTATCTTCAATACTCATGAACATGACCTTTACCATCGCACGGTCAGGAAAAAATCTGCGTTTATGTATGGTTATCGATGCTCCCGGATAGACACATTCTTTTGCAAGAATAAAACCGTCATTCTCAGAAGATTCAATTATTTTTTTAATTTCTTCCAGTCTTTTTTCATTGCTCTCAAGATTGTCTTTAAGAGTTTTTGCTGTCTGAAGACTTCTCTTGTACTGTTCTATCTTTTCCTGATCAAGTCTGCCTTCATTCTGAAGCTTTACCATACCTTTAAGTATAAGGCTAAGTTTCCTTAAATTTTCAAGATCAATTGCTATCTGGGAGCTCAATATCGTAAGTTCCTCGTTTAGCTCTGGCTGAACTCCGACCTCAAGATTTGTGGTAACGGTCATTTCACTCCCAAGAAAATCTGCCTCTATCTTATTTCCGGCTATTATATTTCCTCCTATTATTCTTCCGTTCTTTCCTATTACAACAACAGTTTCGCCTGCTTTTACCTTAGAATTGATTATAGCCTGTTTTACATAAATATTCTTTTTTGCCTCCACCTCAGCATTTTCTATGAATGCAGCTTTAACGGTGTCAGCTCTTATAATCCCTTTTCCAGCTCCTTTTATTCCGGAAACAGTAATCTCACCGCCAGCAATTACTGTGGCTGACTCAACTATGCCTTTTATCTCTATGCTCTGTTCTGCTTCCACTATAAATCCAGGCCTCACATTCCCGTTTATAACAAGAGAACCGGGAAATCTTACATTACCAATATTATAATCTATATCCCCTTCTATACGTTTTACTTCCGACACATCAATATTCAAAGCGTCATTTGCTTCACGTTTAAAAACAAGTTCACCTGAAACCTTTGCGATTACATATCCATCCTGGATAAAAGCATTTTTCCCCACAGTACACTTAGCTTCTTTTCCAATAAGCCCTTCTATCTCCTTACCATAAACATCCTTACCGTTTTCTCCTTTTGCAGGCGGGAGTATCTGAGCTAACTTCTCATTGGCTTCAACAATTAAAAAATTTAAGACTTCTCTCAAGTCAACCTTTTTTTCGGTATCGTAATTCACTTTTTCCCTTCTGACCAAAATATTAACTTTTCCATCGTCACCAACTTTGGGACCTTTTCCGTAAGCTACAGGAATTTCTGAGTTAAACTTTACATTAGCACAAAGCTCTCGTATTGTTTCCATGCTTATTCCGTAAGAAATCCCGTTACTCTGAAGAAAAGCAAGGACATCATCAACTTTTAAGTATACTCCATCATCAAGTAGACTGACCGAAGCAACCATGCTGTCCCCGGATACTTTCAGTTTGAGTTTGGCCATTTGGATAACCCCCGGATTATAATTTTTTGTATAAGTATAAAAGGTTCCCCTCTGGAACATCATCCCATCTCATATTCCCGAAAACCTTTTGAATTATAAAAACTCCTAGACCTCCGTCCCTATAGTCTTCAAGATCTCTGGGCTGTATTTTCTGCGGATCAACCTTTCTGCCGAAATCCCTTATTTTTATACAAAAGACTCTTTCCTCATCAATAGAAAACTCAACATTAATACTATGATTTTCCTCAAAGTTATATGTATGTTCTATAACATTGGCTATTGCCTCATTTAGTGCAAGTTCGAACATAAATATTTCATCTTCTTCATTATAATTATTAACTCTTAGAAATTCCTTCAGTACCTGCCGTAAGGCTTTAATATAACTACTTTTACTCTCTATCTCCACCCTTATCTGACTCATAAGCCCCCCCGTAAGTCAAACGACTATGAATTTGGCACGCCAATTTCCTATATTAATACGACCGCTTTTGGTTATTCCTATCTCTTTAGCTTCAGAAGAATTAATAACTATGCTTTTTGGCCTTAAACTCTTTAAAATCTTCATAGGATCTTCTTTTATATCCTCAAGACATATATCATAAGGAATTCTTATTTCAGCTGATCCGTTGAATCTGAAAAGATTCTCTGCTTTCAACTCTCCTACAATCTCCGAAAGTTCTTTGAATCTATTTTTTTGAGATAAAATATGAAGCTCTTCAGATTCTTTTTTTGAAAAAGAACAACCGCAAAAAGTCTGTCTATATATACCAAATCTTCTGCAAAGATCTGCACCAAAAGAAATACCATTATCAGAGCGGAAATTATAAAAGTCAAAGGCTACTCTATACCTTACCGCCATAGCTTCTCCAATACGCCTTATAAACTCCTGCTCTTTCCTCGGACTTGCAGTAAGTGTCGTAGTAACATGCAAAAAACCATTTTCAGCGGCAGTCTCAAATGTTTTTTCTAGTCTCATATAAATACATTTTTGGCATCTGTCCATACCAGCTATATTTTCTGAAACAAATGTAAGATAACGGTTTGGATCGTACAGGGATTGAATTTCTTCAAATCCATACTCCAAAGGTATCTTTTTAAGCTGACTTTTCCTCAGAAGGTACTCATTGCTGTCATCGATATTGGGATTATAGAAATACACATACACCTTTAGATCTTCATTTGCCAAAATTTTACTTGCTGCAAGAAGATCCGGCACACAACAGACATGTACCAGCATCTGCTTCAAAATTCTATATACCCCCTTATTTTTTCTATTTGTTTATCGCTCATACCTGTAATTTTTTTCAATTCGTCCATATTTTCAATAGTTTTTATCTTTCTGTACTCTAAAATAATATTTGCGGTCTTTTCGCCAATTCCTTCAAGTTCTTCAAGTTTTTGTATG
>DJGH01000013.1:23925-24092 GCA_002431635.1 Petrotoga sp. UBA5851 | reverse complement strand
AGAATCAGAATTGATCTTTACTTTAGTCTGCCGGTATTCAAACTTTTTTGTTGATATGGTTACATAATTCCTTATTTTTTCAAAAGTTTTATCGCCTATTCCAGTTACATTTTTAAGGTCATCTATGCATGAAAACCCGTGTTGTTCACGGTATTCAATTATATTCA
>DJGH01000013.1:12684-23874 GCA_002431635.1 Petrotoga sp. UBA5851 | reverse complement strand
GTTCTTTGATGTCAGCTGATGAGATATCCACAAGATAAACTCCTTGAGTTTCTTTCTCATTATCTGTTTGATTTACTATCGCTATTACACCTATTAGAGTTACTGCAAATACTGCTAAAAATGTGAAAAAAAGCTTTTTCATATTACTTATGTCCTTGGTTCAAAATCCATCAATCTTATATATCTGCCTTTTACATCAACCCCGATCAGTTTGTAGATACTGTCAAGATCAAGAGATGCATTAATTGTATCGGCGCTTTTTCGAGAGGTAAAAATGCCGAGCATCAGAGCATGGTATTCTTTGCCTGACTGAGCATAGTATCCTTTATATACATATGCGGCGACTCCTTCTTTTCTTAAAAGATTACACGCAACATAAGCTCCTTCAATATTGGAATACGTTGCAAGTTGTATGGAGTAAAGACTATTTAAATCATTGTTGGTAAATTCTTTGCTATAAAGAACATACTCATCACCATTTTTTGAAATCATAAAAGGTATTTCTTTTTTATATGCCTGAACTGCCTGTAGATATGCTTCTTTTTCATCAATGGTTCTGGCATGTCCGCCAGACTGACTTTCTATACTCATACTGGCAACCGCCAAAAGATTGTAATAATTTACATCTTTTAGCTCGTAGTTTATCTTAGGAGCATTGGGCTCGGTCATTGAATAAGAAGGCACTCCCTGCATATTCTCTGTCGGTGTAGACTGTATTGAATCCAGCACAACTTCACTTCTAAGATCATTGATCGAAAGTTTCAAATCCTTTATCTTGTTTTTTAAAGATATGGTATAAATTGTGAGGATAAAAGTTAGAACGGGTACTATAAATACGATTATAACAAAAAAGATAAAAGATTTGTTATACTTTTTCTTCAACTCAGTCACCCCTGTTAGATTGCATAAACTCCAAAAGAACTTCTTTTAACTCTTCTTTATGCAGAAGCACTTTCCTGAAAGAACTCTGGGAATGTGGAACTACTTCTTCTATAACCGAACCGATCTTATCAAATGCAATATACTGCATAATATTTTTATTATAAAGTTCAAGTTCAATCATATCTTTCTTGATTGAAACATACTGCTCATAGCTTATATAACTATTTGAAAGACTTATATAAGCTAAAAAAAGAAAGATATTTGAAAATACAACAGTGTACTCTTTCTTAAAATCCCCAGGCTTACTATAAAAATACTTTATTAAATTCGATCCGGGCAGAAAAATTTCCTGAGAACTATAAAGATAGGTTAAAAATATAAGATTTTCATATATGTATTCTTCTACGTCAAGACCTGAAAAATTATGCGCATATTTCATGGAAAGCTTACAGTAATTTTTATCAAAAAGAAAGCCAAGAAAATAGCCTGAAAAAAACATTTTTCTTAAAATATGTCCGGAAATTTTTGAAAGAAATTCAGGATCAATATATATAATATCCGGATATCCTCTAACTTTAAGATAATTATATGAATAATTCATATCAAGAAAAAAATAACCGCTAATGTTAGCCTGAATAAAGGAGTTCAATGTAGTAGGATAAAGTATCAGATTTTTAACATTACAATTTATTGTATTTACCGTATACCCACATAAATCAAGAACTGCTCCGCCACCTATCCCAATAAGTGTTGAAATATCATTGTTTACAATTTTATCTGCAACTTCAAGATATTTATCAATAAACTTAGCTTCTTCGCCTCCACGAACATACTTTATAAAAGACTTGCTTTCTATCATGGTTTTTATTTTGGAATCAGCTACTGTATAGGTCCCATACTTCTGTGAAAGTGTCTTTATTGTTTTTTTGTACTGTCCGTATCCTATAGTTATTTCTATTTTTTTTCCTTCATTGCCGATAAATGAAATGCTTCTCAAAAAAATCAGCCTTTCAGACTATATCAATAGTCCTGCCAGAAAAGAATCAACGGCAGATGCGTTTGCAATAGGATTATAGCCGCCTTCCTGAATAACAAGTTTAAATATATCAAGTTCTGAAAGTATCTTTCCAATTTCAAAAAAGTCGGAATCTCCCAACATAAAATTACCAAGGGGATCATCTTTATGGGTATCTGTTCCTAGCGATACGATAAGATACGAAGGATCATAATCCTGTATCTCCTGCGCTGCTTTTTCAAGTGTTCTAAGATAAGTTCTTCCATCAGTTCCGGCAGCAAGGGGAAAATTTATATTATAACCTTTCCCTTCACCCCCACCTATCTCCCATTCGTATCCACTTATGAAAGGAAAATGCTGTGCAGGATCCGCATGGAGACTGATATAAAGGACAGAACTGTCTTCATAAAAGATTTCCTGAGTTCCGTTTCCATGATGAAAATCAAGGTCAAGCACAGCGACAGTACCTCCAGATTTCATCTGAAGAAACTTTGCAGCAACAGCTGAATTGTTCATATAGCAGTAACCGCCACCCATATCTATGCCGGCATGATGGCCAGGAGGTCTTGTCCCGACATAAACAATATCCTCTCCACCATTAAGAAGCTCATAAGCTCCTGTAAGAGCACATTTTACACCCATCCAAGCCATTTCGAAAGAATTTTTCATCAAAGGAGTTCCGTTATCAAAAACCCTATCATAACCAAAAACCTTTGGAAAGTACTCCTGCATATCTTCGAGAGAATCACATCTGTTCTTAAGCCAACTTATATAATTTGAATCATGTACAAGATAAATGTAAGACTTTGGAAAATCCTTAGGTTTTACAAATGAATTTCCATATTTAAATTTTAAAACCTTTATTATTTCTTCTATTCTTTGGGGTGTTTCAGGATTATTTACCATCCTGGTCCTGTCAAACTCGGATTTGGGGCTGTAAAAAACATGCCTGGGATCATAAACGATCTTCATTTTTTACTCCTCCATACGCTCTATTTTATCGAGCCTATTCTGATGTCTTCCTCCTTCAAAAGAAGTTCGGATAAAAGCATCAACCGTCCATCTTGCTATGTCTGTACCCATTATGCGTCCCCCCAAAACAAGAACATTGGCATTATTGTGCTTTCTTGAAAGTTCCGCCATTGTGGGATAAAGGCATAAAGCAGCTCTGATTCCATGAATCTTATTGGCTGCTATAGACATTCCTATCCCGGTTCCACAGACCAAGATTCCTAAAGCTGTTTCCTTATCCGAAACTTTTGTGCAGACAGCCTTTGCATAGTCAGGATAATCGACACTGCTGTCAGAATGAGTTCCGCAATCAACAACCTCGACATTTTGCGATATCAGATATTTTTTTATATTCTCTTTCATATCATATCCTGCATGATCTGAGCCTATGGCAACTTTCATAAAGAAAACCCTCCTTAGGATATATTGAGAATCTTTGTAAGGCCAACCATCTCAAACAACTTTTTTATTTTGCTGTCCACATTTATAATCTCCAGACGGCCTCCCTTTAACAAGGCAGTTTTATGCAGACTTATAAGCATTCCTATTCCGGCGCTGTCAAGATATGTTACTTTTTCAAAATCAATGATCATTTCCCTAAAATCAAATCCCAGAATCTGTTTTTTTACTTCCGATACATTATTCATTTCAAGTTCTCCATCAAGAACAACAACACTTCTGTCTTCAACCGTCTTAGTTATGATTTCCATGATAACCTCCAGTTCAGAGCTTTCGGATCAGTCCAACCATCTTCCCCTGAATCTTAAGCCTTTGGGGTTCAACTTCTATTATGTCCATATTTTTGTTTTCAGGAATAAGATGAATCATATCAGTACCACCTTTAAATCTTTTCAAAGTTGCATAGTTATCGTCTATGAGAGCTACAACTATATCGCCATCAGATGCAGAATCCTGTTTTTTTATTATTACGTAGTCATCAGTAACAATATGCGCTTCTATCATCGAGGTACCCTCCACCCTCAGACCAAAGTAATCCGCTGATTCTGTAAAAAAATTTGCAGGTAAAGGTATAAAATCGGTAACATTCTCAATCGCTTCTATCGCTTCTCCTGCAGCCACTTTACCAACTATAGGAACCAGTTTTTCTTTTGTAAATATATCTCCTGATTTAGCCGTTAGTTTTATTCCGCGTGACACACCGTTTCTTTCTATATAGCCTTTTTTTTCCAGTACCAAAAGATGCTTATGAGCTGCTCTGGGACTCTTCATTGAGAAATTCTGATTTATATCTCTTATGGTAGGCGGATAACCATTTTTTGAAACATATGACTTAATAAATTCCAGGATTTGTTCCTGCCTTTTAGTCAATGTTTTCAATTCTACTCCTCCTTTAAAAGTTCTTCTTCTTCTTTTACAATCGCCAAACCCATGGTAGTATCGTTCTCGTCGAGCCTAAGTGCAATTACTCCCTGTGTCACCCTGCTCAAAACAGGTATTGAATCGACAGAAAATCTTATAGCTTTACCGTTGGTCGTAAATGCCAACAGATGATTATCGTCAGAAACAGCTATCGCTGAAACTATAGGACCTATTTTCTTTATATTTTTCAGAGTTTTTACTCCGATACCGCCCCTTATCTGTATTCTGTACTCATCAAAGCTCTCTCTCTTGGCATATCCGTTCTGAGTCATTATAAGAAGCTTTTTGCTGTCCTCTATCAGGACTGCATTGACAATTTCGTCATCTTTTCTTATTTTCATTGCATTGACTCCGATTGCAGTTCTTCCCATGAGTCTTACATCTGATATGTTAAAACATATCGCCATACCGTGCTTTGTTACAGTCAGAATTTTTCCTTCCTCTTTTTCAACTATTATCGAATCTACAACTGCATCATCTTCATTAAGGCTAACTGCTCTCACTCCAGAACGTTTGGAATTTGCAAACTCCCGCAGAGATGTTTTTTTCACTTTTCCCTTTTTGGTAAATATCATCACATCTTTATCATAATCTCCGTCTAGGGATATACTTACAATAGTCTTAATTTTCTCTCCTTCCTGCATGGAAAGATAGTTAGCAATATGAACACCTTTTGTATCTTTCGAACTCATATCTATCTCATACGTTGGTATTTGGTATGCCTTGCCGGCAGAAGTTATAAACATCAGTTTGGAAAGCCTTCTGGTATGAATAACCTGGAGTATGGTATCGTTATCACCTATCTTTATTGCTTTTGCGCCTTTACCTCCCCTTCCTTGCAGCTTATATTCGACTGAATTTATAGACTTTATGTATCCCCACTGAGTCAGGACAACCACAACTTCTTGATCTTCAATAAGTTCCTCTGGACTTTTTAATTCGGATTTTCCATATATTATCTCAGTTTTTCTTTCATCTCCAAACTTTTGGTCAACTTCATCAAATTCACTTTCAATTATCTGCATAAGAGAACTTCTGTCTTGAAGTACTTTTATGCAACGCGAAATCTCAATATTCAACTGCTCAAGCTCCTGCCTGAACTTATTGATTTCCAACTTTGACAAACTCTTGAGTTTAAGATCTGCAATAGCTTTTGCCTGTTCTTCCGTCACACCTATGATACTCATAAGATTACTTATTATAGCTTCATCACTTTCGGAATTTCTTATGACATCTATCACAGTATCTATTCCCTGTACCGCTTTTATAAGACCCTCTACTATATGAGCCCTTTTTCTGGCTTTGTTAAGCTCATACTGCGTCCTACGTGTGACTACATCGACTCTGTGCTCAACAAAAGTATTCATAATCTCTTTAAGAGTCATCATCACAGGTTTTCTGTTATACACAACATTCATCTGAACAGCAAAAGTCGTCTGCAGAGATGTATGTTTTAGGAGATCGTTGGTAAGCTTATTTACATTCGCATTTCTTTTAAGCTCAATAACAAGCCTCATACCATGCCTGTCAGATTCGTCGCGTATATCCCTTATACCAGAATCCTGCTTATTATCTCTCATTCTTTCAGCATAAGCAACTATCTGTTCTATTATATCAACTTTTGAGACATTATAGGGAATCTCAGTAACAACTATAGCCTGACCGCTCTTATCTTCGGCTATCTCATATCTGCCTCTAACTGTAAACTTCCCCCTGCCTGTCTCATACATACTTAAAATGTTTTCCGCGTCAACTATTATTCCGCCGGTAGGAAAATCAGGTCCCTTAATAAACTGCATAAGTTCTGAAGTTTGACAGTCAGGATTTTCAATAAGATACTTGAATCCCTTAACCAATTCACCCAGATTATGAGGCGGTATATTGGTAGCCATTCCTACGGCGATTCCACTTGCACCGTTCATAAGAAGATTCGGAAGTTTAGTTGGAAGTACCTCCGGCTCCCTTAGAGAACCATCAAAATTATCTACAAAATTTACAGTATCCTTATCAAGGTCATTGAGCATATACTCTGACATACTCTGCATTTTAGCCTCGGTATACCTCATGGCTGCTGCCGGATCCCGATCTATTGAACCAAAATTTCCCTGTCCGTCAACAAGCATATATCTCATTGAAAAGTCCTGCGCCATACGTACAAGGGCGTCGTATATAGAACCATCTCCATGCGGATGATACTTTCCCATTACTTCACCGACAATACGGGCACATTTTTTGTACGAAGTATTGTGTTTAAGTCCAAGTTCATTCATACCATAAAGAATTCTCCTCTGAACAGGCTTAAAACCATCTCTTGCATCAGGAATGGCCCTGCTTATCAAAACACTCATCGAATAAAGCAGGTATGAATTCTTCATTTCATCGACAAACCTTTTCTCTGTTATATTCTCAAAATGCTGCGGATCAATATTGTTTTTTTCATTCATTTCATTTTCTGACACAAAAATTCCTCCTGTACAAAATAAATTCTATGATATTTTTGCTCCCGGCTCTAGATCTCTATCCGCAATCAGCACTGAAAGCTTATCGTTTATTTTAGCTGCCAGAAGCATTCCACAGGACTCTATCCCCATAAGCTTCGTAGGTTTTAGATTTGAAAGCACCACAATTTTTTTTCCTGTAATTTCCTGCGGAGTATAAAACTTTGCTATCCCGGCTACTACCTGCCGGATTCCGAGTTCTCCCATATCCAATGACAGTTTCAAAAGTTTTTCTGACTTTATTATATTCTCAGCACTTTTCACAAGTGCCACTCTCAGGTCTACCTTTTTAAAGTCTTCTATTTCAATCAGAGAAATAATGTTGTCTTTCTTTTCTTGGTTAACTGTCTCATCTTTCTTAATTGAAGGTGCAAAGCTGTTCTGTTTAATATCTGGTGATTTTATTTTTATAACTTTTTCCCATTGGGCTGTATCAATTCTCATAAACACAGGATTCCCTTTATCTGTTTTCACATTAGAAGAAAGTCTATGCAATTCAAAATTTTCTTCTGCAAGGTGATCTTGGCCATATCCGATTTTTTTAAGAATCTGTTCAGATGTGTCTGGCATAACAGGACTTATTAAAACTGAAACTATCCTTATCGAATCTATAAGATTGTAAATAACTTTGGAAAGTCTTTCGCGCCCATTATCTTGTTTATCCAGTTTCCATGGTTCGGTAAGATCGATATACTTGTTTGCGTATCTTATTATTTCCCATATCGATTCAAGAGCCTGGGTAAATTGATAGTGATCCATGTTATCTTTATACTTTTTTACATTACTCTGTATTATTGAGTAAAGATCCTTGTCTGGACTATCGTCTTTGCCTGAAAACACAGGTATTACACCATCAAAGTACTTTTCACACATGGAAAGGGTTCTGTGTACAAGATTACTCAAGTCATTGACTAAGTCAGCATTAAAACGGCTTATCAGATTATCCTCTGAAAAATCACCGTCTCTTCCGAAATTAATATCCCTTAAAAGATAGTATCTTACAGGATCTCTACCATAAACATCCATAAGCTCAATAGGACTTATGGCATTGCCAAGAGATTTAGAGATCTTTTCACCATTTACCGTAAGCCATCCATGAGCAAAAACCTTTGTTGGAAGCTCTAATCCGGCCGACATAAGCATTGCAGGCCATATTATTGAATGAAATCTGTTTATTTCTTTTCCTATAAGGTGAAGATCTGCAGGCCAGTAATTATGAAATTTCTGATCATTTTCAGCATATCCAAGAGCACTCAGATAATTTATAAGAGCATCAACCCAGACATAAACAACATGCTTGGGATCATCCGGCATAGGAATTCCCCAATCAAAAGTGGTTCTGCTTATACTTAAGTCCTTAAGCCCAGAACGTATTATCTGAAGCATCTCATTCCTTCTGAAGTCCGGCTCCATGAACTCCGGATGTTCTTCATAATACTTAAGAAGTTTGTCATTATACTTTGATAGTCTAAAAAAATAATTTTCTTCCTCAACCCATTTTACTTCTCTTTTACATTGAGGACAAAGCTTTTTACCGTTTTCTGATATTATATCTTCATCAGTCCAGAAGGTTTCATCTGGAACACAGTACCATCCCTCATACTTTCCTTTGTATATATCACCGTTGTCCATCATTTTTTTAATGAATGCTTGAACTGTTCTTTCATGAAAATCATCGGTTGTTCTTATGAACATATCATTAGTGATCTCCAGCTTTTCCCATAGGTCTCTAAATTTTGCTGAAAGCCTGTCCACATGCTCTTTTGGAGTTACTCCGCTTTCTTTTGCCGCCTGCATAACTTTCTGACCATGCTCATCTGTTCCCGTCAGAAAAAAAACGTCAAACCCCATCATTCTTTTGTATCTGGCAATTATATCCGCCACTATTGTAGTATAGGAAGATCCAATATGCGGTTCAGAATTTACATAATAAATCGGAGTGGTAACATAGAATTTCTTAACCACTGTGATTCACCTCCATAAACTTTTTAAGCTATAATTCTTTAAAACAATTATACCATAAAGTGTATACCCTTATGGTATAATTGTAAAAATAAATGTTAAGGGAGTGAGCAATTTGAGATTTTCCAAACTATATGCACCTACACTTAAAGAGGCTCCTGCAGATGCGGATATAAAAAGCCTCGAACTTCTTATACGGGGAGGTTTTATACGTAAGGTAGCCGCCGGGGTGTATACTTATTTACCCTTGGGTTTTAGAGTAATTAAGAAGATTGAGGAGATCGTCAGACAGGAAATGGAAAGCATACAGTGCCAGGAAACTATGATGCCTATAATACAGCCTGCTGAACTTTGGAAAACTACGGGCAGATGGGACGATTACGGACCTGAAATGATGAAACTTAATGACAGGCATAACAGGGACTTTACCTTGGGTCCAACCCACGAAGAGATGATAACCTATATAGTAAAAAACGAATTGCGCTCGTATAAACAGCTTCCAATAAGTCTTTATCAAATTGCCAATAAATATAGGGACGAAATAAGACCGAGATTCGGAGTGCTCAGAGCAAGAGAGTTTATCATGAAAGATGCTTACTCCTTTCATACTTCTCAGGAGTCTCTTGATGAGTCATATAAAGATTTTTATTCTGCTTACGAAAGAATAGTAAAAAGACTTGGAGCTGCTTACTCCATAGTTGAAGCCGATTCTGGTGCAATTGGAGGCAGCGGCTCACATGAATTTCAGGTTCTTGCCAAGACTGGTGAAAGCACTATTTTTTATTGCGACGAGTGTGGATACTCCGCAACCGATGAAAAAGCTACTGCAATTACAGAATTTTCTTCACAAAACGAAGAAAAGAAAAGCATCGAGCTTAAGGATACCCCAAATGTTAAGACCATTGAGCAGGTTGCTCATTTTCTTAACGTCCCGCTTGAAAAAATTGTAAAATCGCTTTTGCTTAAAGGCCGAAATGGCTGGGTTCTTGCTCTTATAAGAGGGGATTATGAAATCAATCTCTCGAAAGTACGAGCCGTTTTTCAGGATCAGACTATAGATATGGGTGATCCTATGGATATCAAAAATACTTTTGGCGTGGAAATAGGTTTTATCGGACCTGTTGGCTTAAAAGGCCCACAGATAATAGCAGATGATTCGGTTAAACCTCTCATGAATTTTGTAGTCGGAGGAATGGAAAAAGATAAGCACTTTATCAACGCTAATATCGGAAGAGACTTCACTGTCGGCAAGTATAGCGATCTACGTGTAGTTAAAGCCGGAGAAAATTGTCCTCACTGTAAAAAACCTCTCAAACAGGCACGCGGTATTGAAGTGGGTCAGGTTTTCAAACTGGGAACAAAGTATTCCTCAAGCATGCAAGCCTATTACACTGATGAAACAGGAAATCCCCATCCCTACATAATGGGATGTTATGGTTGGGGAATTTCAAGAACTATGGGTGCTGTTGTAGAACAGCTGCATGATGAAAACGGTATTTTATGGCCTGTAAGTATAGCACCGTATAAGATAGCTGTTGTTCCTGTATCAATGAGCGATACAGCCATGGTACAGACAGCAGAAAAAATTTACAGTGCACTGCTTGAAAAAAACATAGATGTCATACTAGACGATAGAACAGAATCTCCAGGTTTCAAATTTAAAGATATTGACCTTATAGGAATTCCTCTTAAGATTATAGCAGGGAAAGGAGTAAAAGAAGGAAAAGTAGAAATTAAACTAAGAAATGAAAAACAAGGTTTTATGCTTAGCATAGACGATATTGATAAAATTGTAGACTTTGCCATTGAGAAACTTAATGGCTATAATCCTACGAGTATTTTAAACTGAAAGATTTCCTGAGTCTTGACAATAACTACCTTTGATGTTATAATATTCAAGTGTTGAACAGACGGAGAGATGGCCGAGAGGTCGAAGGCGCTTGCCTGCTAAGCAAGTGTAGGAGTTTCCTACCGAGGGTCCGAATCCCTCTCTCTCCGCCATTTTTTATATGTCCGTGCCTGTGGCTCAATTGGATAGAGCATTGGACTGCGGATCCAAAGATTGCCGGTTCAATTCCGGCCAGGCACGCCAGTTTCTGTTTAAATATAGTTTTCTGTCTACTGTTATGTGAAAATTAATGTATTTTTTAAGTTTTGGTTACAATTGTGAAAAAAGTAACTTTAATTTGGAGGTGTTTATGGCAGACGAAACTTACATCGACAATGAAAAAAGATTTTTCATCCTCAAAACATACGCCTTTTCATTTATTATCTTCGGTCTCTTATTTTCCAACTATGAGACATTTTTTGATGATATCTTCAGAATAATTACAGAACCTGATTTCCTTATAGTAGATTACATAAAACTGTCAGGTATTGGTGCTGCTTTTTTGAACTGTGGAATAGTCACCATGGCTGCAATAATGATTCTTAAAAAAGCTA
>DJGH01000013.1:0-12673 GCA_002431635.1 Petrotoga sp. UBA5851 | reverse complement strand
GAGATAACAGGAGTTTCTATTGCCAGTTTATGGACCTTAAGCGGCTTTTCATTATTTGGAAAAAATATTTTCAATGTATGGTTTGTAATAATAGGAGTTTTTATATATTCAAAAATTAGAAAAGAATCATTCAGAAAATATGTTTATATTGCATTTTTTGGTACAAGTCTTTCTCCGATAATAACCCAGATAATTTTTAGTGATGCACTTCCATCCTTTTTAAATCTTATTCTTGCTTTCATCACATCTACCTTTCTAGGTTTTTTGTTGCCTCCGCTTTCTTCGTACTTTCTTTCCTTCCACCGCGGATATAATCTATACAACGTCGGATTCACCGCTGGCATAATAGCAACCTTTTTAGTATCTATTCTACGTGCGTACGGATATTCTTTCGAACCAAGAATACTCTGGTCCAGCGGAAATAATGTTCTATTAGGAATCTATCTTTATGTGTTGTTTTTAGTAATGATATACATGGGTTACAGATACAATAAAAATTCTTTCTCCGGAGTAAAAAAAATATCAACTTATTCCGGCAGACTTGTAACTGACTTTGTTCTACTTGAAGGAATGGAAAAAACACTTATAAATATGGGATCTGTTGGATTAGCTGCTACTTCATACGTTCTCCTTACGGGTGCCGCCCTAAATGGTCCGACTATAGGAGGAATATTTACAATAGTAGGTTTTGGTGCTTTTGGAAAACATCTGCGCAATATAATTCCCATATTTTTAGGCGTCTTTCTTGGAAGTATCACCAATATGTATGATATTCATGATCCCAATATGGTACTCGCAGCTTTGTTCGGAACTACTCTGGCCCCTATCGCAGGCGAATTCGGCATCTTTTGGGGAATTATAGCAGGTTTTCTTCATTCATCACTGGTTACAAATCTCGGATACCTACATGGAGGAATGAACTTATATAATAACGGTTTTTCCGGCGGATTAGTTGCTGCCTTTTTGCTTCCTATAATACAAGCTTTTGAAAGGAGGGGAAAAGATGAACACTGAGCGTATTAAAGTACTGCGAATAGCCAACGAACTCCTCAATTACATGTTTTTAAGATGCTCCCATGCTCTTACCCTTGAATTAAAAGAGAATATTTTAGGATTCGAAATTACTATAAGATCTGCATGCTCACATATTAACTCCGAAAATATTGCAGAATTAAAAAAACTTCTTACACCAGGAAGGCACGAAGAAATAAGCGACTACTACTGGAATCTTGCAGGAACCAACAGTGAAGAAAATGAACTTAACCTTATAGGTTTGATGATAGACTCTGCTGAGGTAAAAGCAGAAAACAATGAACTTGTCATAAAACTTGTACGGAAAAAATAAAAAATTGTTCTTATACTTTTGATTATTAAATTTTTGATAAATGTAGTATAATAAAATTATATTGGGGAGTTTCATAGAGAATTAGGGGGGATTGGAATGTCCGCTACAGTACACTTCCCAGAAGGGTTTTTATGGGGAGCTGCAACAGCATCTCATCAAATAGAAGGGGCTAATTACAACAGTGATTGGTATGAATGGGAAAAAAAAGGAAAGATAAAAGATAACTCTTCTTCTGATCCGGGCTGTCAGTCGGAGAAGTATTATGAAAGAGATATAACTTTTCTTTCCGATCTGAACCTCAACGCCTACAGATTTTCAGTTGAATGGGCAAAAATACAGCCTGACGAGAATTCTTTTTGCGAGAATCATTTACAGAGGTACTGTAAAATAGTTGATATACTTCTTTCAAAAAGAATAGAACCTGTGGTAACTTTGCACCATTTTGTGAACCCCTTGTGGTTTTATAACAAAGGTGCATTTGAAAAACCTGAAAACATAAGTTTTTTCCTAAAATTTGTTGAAAAAATGGTTTCTGCTTTTAAAGAAAAGGTACAGTATTATACTGTTATAAACGAACCTATAGTATATGCTTTCACCTCTTATATTGATGGTTCTTGGCCTCCAGGGAAAAAAGACTGGAATGCCGGGATGGCAGTTGTCAGAAATCTTCTTGTGGCTTATGATGAAGCTTACAAAATAATTAAAAAAATAAATCCTAATGCCAAAATATCTGTTGCCAAGCATACTGCTGTTTACCGCCCATATCTTTCTTTTTCCCCTATTGATATTATAGCTAGTAGGACTATCCAGAGATACTTTGACCATGCTTTCATTGATTCTATACTTGATGGCAAGTTTGCAAAACCTTTTGGTAAAAACGAAAAGTACTCCTTTTCTTCTGATTTTGATTTTATAGGCATAAATTACTATACTAAAAGATTTATACATATTAATAAGAAAAATATTGAAACTAAAACTAAAGAAGGAATGAAAACAGATATCGGCTGGCACTACTATCCCCAGGGTCTTTATGAAGTAGTTGACAGATTCAGTAAGCGTTATCATAAGCCGCTCATGATAACTGAAAACGGAATAGCTGATTCAGAGGACAGGTACAGGACAGCATATATTGTCAGTGCCCTTTATTCGATAAACCAGGCCATGAAAGAAGGGGCAAACGTGATGGGGTATATGTATTGGTCACTTATGGATAATTTTGAATGGGTTGAGGGAAACAGCATGCGGTTTGGTCTGCTGCAAACAGATTATAACAACAATGTGCTCTATATGAGAAACTCTGCCAAGATATATTCAAAAATAGCTTCTGATAATAAAATTGAAGAAAGCACTCTTAAGTTTATAAAATAACGCGTACCTCATAAGAGGTGCGCGTTATTTTAAGAAAGTTATCTTCCAAAATAGGAATCGATCTTTTTTACTTCCAGTTCCATGCTAATTGGTCTTCCATGAGGACATGTCTTAAGCCCTCTTTTATGTACCTGCTCCAAAAGAGTCTGTGCCCCAACGAAATCATCGTTCGTCTTTACCGCAGCCCTACAAGCCATTGTCGCCAGAATATCTTCAAATATCTTCTCTATAGGTTCAATTCCATGAAGGCGCAAAATAGCCACCACTTCTCCCAAAAGTCCCTGAATATCTCTTTTTTCCAACGAATGCGGAAGAGCTTTTACTAAAAGCTTTCCATCTTCATGTATATCCAAGTCAATACCAAAATTCTTTATTTTTGCTGCATTTTCTGCAAGATACTCCAGGGAAGTTTTGTCAAGTTCTATCTGTTCGGGAAGTATAAGATACTGACAGGAAATGCTTCCCTTCTCAAAAAAATCTTTTTTAAATTCTTCGTATAAAATTCTTTCATGTGCGGCATGAAAATCTGTAAGAATCATTTTTCCATTTTCTTCGCTTATTATGTATCTTTCTGAAAGGAATCCAATTATTCTGGGCGAATATTCTGGTTCATACTCTGGAGTTTTTGAAGCCTGAGCAAGAATAATATCTGATTGATTTTTACTTACATACGTATTACTTTCCGATAGCTTATCATAAGACCTTTGAAAAAACCTCTCTTGTGTCCGCATTGGCTCATGATTGGTTACTGGGGCAGATGTTTTTAAAACATTTGCTGAAGAATCATTTTCCTGTTTCTGAATCTGAATATAAGGCTGAACATCTTCTTTTATAAGATTCAGGGTAAACTTCACTTTATGCTCTAGCGCACTTTTAAGCGCTTTTATCAGGAGCTTATTAACACTTGTCTGATCAGAAAACTTTACTTCTAGTTTCTGCGGATGAACATTTACATCTACTTCCTGAGGAAGTACGTCAATAAAAACAGCACAATACGGATGTTTTCCTGTTTGAAGCATACCCGAATAAGCTCCTTCAAAAACAGAGAATAGTTCGGCAGATCTCACATATCTGTTATTTACAAAAAAAATCTGTCCTGTTCTATTAAGCCTTGCTATTATTGGTTTGGTAATGTAGCCATGAGCCTTGATCCACTGTCCGTCTTCTTCAAAAAAAATAATATCATCAGCTTTCAGCTCTGGAAAAACCTTTCTAAGTCTTGTTTGAAGGTCATCATCTTTTCTTACCTCGTAAATACTCTTTCCATCACGCACATACGAAAGAGAAACCATATTTGAAAGAATAAATTTTTCAATTATTTCTGTAGTCATACGCCCTTCTGCAGAATCACTCTTTAAAAATTTCCTTCTGGCAGGAATATTAAAAAATATATCCTCAATCTCAATAACAGTTCCTGGATTCATATTTACAACAGATTCAGAAACAACTTTTCCAGCAATAAAGATTACTTTATGGCCTACTTCTTCTTGCAAAGGTCTTGAACTTATACTCATTCTTGAAACCTGACATATTGAAGAAAGTGCCTCTCCTCTGAAACCGAATGTCTGTATTTTATAGAGATCCTCCGCTGAAGAAATCTTGCTTGTAGCGTGAGGCTTTACAGACTTATAAATATCCTCAAGACTCATCCCACAGCCATTATCAGAAAGCTTTATAAGGGATTTGCCGCCGTTCTTTATCTCAGCTTTTATGTCATCGGCATGAGCATCTGCAGAATTTTCAAGCAGTTCTTTCATAACTGCAAAAGTACCAGTTATCACTTCGCCGGCAGCAATCTTAACAACTACTTCCTGTGCAAGCTCGTGTATTATACTTTTCATATGCCATGACGCTGCTTTGCAGCCTCAAACATTATTATCCCGGCACTTACCGATACATTTAACGATTCTACACTGTTATACATAGGAATAGATACAATAAAATCAGCTTTTTCCCTTAGTTTTTCTCTTATACCAGAACCTTCATTTCCTAAGATGAGACATATATTTCCTTTAAAATCGTTATCATAGTAGTTTTTTCCGTTCATATCAGCAGCAAATATCCAATAATTTTTTTCTTTCAGGTACTCTACAGTACGGGAAAGATTAACCACTCTTATGATTGGAATTTTAAATATCTGTCCTGCAGAAACTTTTATAACGGCAGCAGTTACTTCACATGAGTTATCTTTGGGAATAACAATAGCATCGGCACCACATGCCACAGCTGATCTGATTATTGCCCCAAAGTTTTGCGGATCCTGTATCTGATCAAGCATCACGATAAAAGCATTTTCCTTTTTTTTCTCAAGATAATCTGTGTCATAATATTCATAATCTTTTCCAATATCTATTACAACTCCCTGATGCTTATCATAATTTACAAGATTTTTAAGATTATCATCTGATACATACGAAACAGAATAACCATTCGATTTTGCTTTCTGGACAATACTGGCAAGTTCTTTATCTGTATTTTTGGAATTGCTTACATATACCTGTTTAACAGAATATCTCACAGAAATTATTTCTTTTATTACATTTCTCCCATATATGTACATGTCTCTATCACCTCAAAAATTTCTTCAAGTCTCTTGTAATTATCGCTTAGGTACAGATATCCGATAACGGCCTCAAGACCTGTAGATTTTCTGTACTCTTCATCATTTCCTCTTTTCTTGGCACCTTTGGAATTATAGCCCCGCTTAAAAATGCCTTCTTCTATTTCATCAAAAAATTTTTTTTCATTAAGTCTGTCTATAAAAAATGAATGCGCCTGTGCAGTCAGATATTTTTTGGAAGCATTATTCAGTGTATTAGTTTTGATCCTTCCGTCCTTTAGTATATAAAGCTTGTATCTCAAAGCTATAACAGCATCTCCTATATATGCAAGACTGTCTACAGGTATCTCTGAGAAACCTGATATCGGAAAATGACCGAATAATGACGGAAGAGTAGGAATCATATTTCCTGTTCTCCAATTATTTCAACTAATGTTTTAGGAGTTCCAGGGGCACCTCTAGCACCTTCAAATCTTATATAAAGGCCATCGGAAGCTCTAAACCAATAATTTACACTCCAAAAAACCGACATCCAATTGTCCAGAGTAACTCTTACTCTATATGCCTGAACTTTTGATTTATTTAGTGTAATAGTTTCAATCCCTTCATTATATGCTACAAACTTGGTAGCTTTAAGATCGGCCGGAGAAACAAGCCAGTACTTACAACTCTTTTCTCCAGATAACACAAAATTCATAAGCGAATACTCGGCAGCCTGATACCATGAGCCACTGTCTATTTTTATCTCTTTATCTGCTATTTTACCGTTTATCTTCCCAGAAATACTTATTATATCTGATTTCCTTACGGCATTATACTCAGAATCATATATACTGTTTCTGAAATTCATACTTACTGTTTCAGATTGTGCGTTAGTAACCGTATAATACTCGTAATCTGAAAAATAATGAATCTGAAGATTCTGATCAGCATTCTGGATCTTTAAGGTATATATAGAAATCTTATTGTCAGTATCATCCCGATACTGTATACCGTCCAGACCTTCTGCAAATAAAGACATTTGCAAAAAAAGAAAAACAAGTATGCTTATTAAACTTTTCTTCATCAGTTGATCCCTCTAATAGCCTGGCTGTAAACCTCTACTATCTTCTGACCAGTAACGTTAATTGAGTAATTGTTTCTGACAAAATTGCAGGCCTTTTCAGAATACTTCTCATATAATTCTTTGTTTTGCGTAAGCTTAATAATACTATCAATGAACTCATTCTCATTGAGTTCATCAATCATTATCCCGCCTGCATCTTTCTGCGAAAGAAGATCTCTTACTCCCATTTTCCCAAGCGCTACAACCGGAGTACAAGCAGCCATAGCTTCCAGAACAACCAATCCCTGTGTTTCAGTATAAGATGCAAAAACAAAGAGATCAGATTGCTTATAAGCATCTATAACCTTTTCCCTAGGTTGTCCACCGGTAAATATTATACTATCATGAAGATCAAGCTCTATGGAAAGTTCTTCGAGTTTCTCCCTTTCCGGTCCATCGCCAACGATGACGAACTTATACTTCTGATCAGTTTGTTTTATAAGCTTGCTGAACATTTTTATAAGAAAGACAATATTTTTTTCTTCGGCAAGTCTTCCTACAAAGAGGAGAATTTTTTCTTCCTCCCCAATTGAATACTCTTTTCGTATATCCCATAAAACCGGTCCGTCAAAAGAATAGGTATCAATACCGGTCGGAATAACCGCTATATGTTCTGCGGGAACGCCGTACTGCACCAGAACATCTTTTATATCCTTTGTTGGTGCAATAACCTTATCAAGTTTGATACACCAATTTCTTATAAGCTTTTGAGCCTGCTTAAGAGAAGGTCTGAATATAAAAGGAACATAATGCCTATAGTATTCATACATGGTGTGATGAGTTCCAACATAAGGCAAATCAAGAGCTTTGGCCACAAGATCGGCTGCTATTCCCATTGAAAAAGGGCTGTGTGAATGAATAACATCCAAATCTAGCTTGTTGGCTTTAAATATGTCAGTAGAAATGGGAAGAGCTATGCGATGATCCTTTTCAGCGGTAAATTTAAATGCTGGAAACTCAAAAACATCATCTTCATGTCTCTTTGAATCAATACCAAGTTTTGGAACAAACATATATACTCTGTGTCCCATCTTCTGCATAGATTCCTTATAAAGTTTAAGAGCAGTTGCGACACCGTTTTTCTGAGGAACATATGTATCTGAAAACATCGCTATATTCATGATTTTCTCCTTATCAGCCGATTATTTTTTCTTTTTTCTCAATTAATTCGGAATAAACCATTGATATCTGTTTTGCTGTTGAAGCAATTGAGTAATAATCATCCACAAATTTAATACATCTTTGCTCTAATGAATCCTTTATTTTTTCATCTTTTAGTATCTTAAGAATACTGTCTGTAAAATCATCTTCATTTAGATCTTCCAACATGATACCGCCGCTTTCACTGTTTGAAAGTATATCGTAAACCCCCATCTTTCCTAGCGCAACTACTGGCGTACCGGCAGCCATGGATTCAAGAACCACAAGACCCTGTGTCTCGGTATAAGATGCAAAAACAAAGACATCAGAGCCTTTGTATGCGTCAATAACCTTGTCTCTTGACATAGAACCAGTAAATACTACATCCTTTTCCAATCCTAAATCAAAAGCCAGCTGTCTGAGAGTTTCAGTTTCATTCCCTCCGCCGATTATGACAAAGGTTGACTTATAAATCTCAGAATGAACTTTTCGAAATACTTTAATTAAAAAATCTATGTTTTTTTCTTTTGCAAGTCTTCCTACAAAGAGCAACACTTTATTCTCTGAAGGTATGCTTAGCTCTTTGTGTATATCCCATTTTACAGCATCACGAAAAGAATAAGTATCTATTCCGGTTGGAACAGTAACTATGTGCTCATTTGGAACGCCATAGCTTTCAAGCACTTTTCTTATATTTTCCGTAGGGGCAATGACCTTATTCAACTTTTCACACCAGTATTTTATACCCTTTTGAGTCTGTTTTAGACTTGGACGTATAAATACTGGAAGATAGTGCCTGTAATGTTCATACATAGTATGATGTGTACCTATACAGGGAATATTGAAATCATGAGCTGTAAACATACCCTTTATCCCTACAGAAAAAGGAGTATGGGTATGAATTATGTCCAGGCTTAACTTATTTTCCCTGAGAACATCAAGCTTTATAGGAATTGCTAATCTCTGATCTTTTTCAAACGCAAATTTTATTGCCGGAAACTGATAAGTTTTTTCTTCCTTTACTACATTTTTGGATAGTTTAGGAATAAAAAGATAGACATTATGCCCCATACGTTCAAGCTCTGTTTTATAAAGTTTTAATGAAGTCGCAACCCCATTTCTTTGCGGATAATATGTATCTGAAAACATACCTATATTCATTTTATGATTTCCTTTTTCTGAGTAGTTTGTAAAACACTATTGTTCCCATACCGAAAAATATTTGCAGATAGTATGTACTCCACCTCCATGCAAATACTGCCTGAAGACTCATGGCTGAATCTTTCACGATATCCCCAACAAACCAGTGATAGAAAAGCTCGGTGCCTCCGCTTGCGCCTGGAGTGGGAATATAATATACAACCATATTTAAAAGAGTCATCCCGCCAAATATATTCATAAATGTATTAAAAGTATACATTACCTTAGTAAGCATCACTATGAAAAAAAACAATACTCCTGCCTGGATTACAAGTGTAGCAAGCCCAAGCAGAAAATCCAGAACCATGACATAAATTTTTTCCTTCCATAAGAACGTGATACTCCCGTTAAGCTCTTCGCTCCATTTGAATATTTTTCCACTGAGATCCCTTTTCTTAAGAATTTTTGATTTTTCAAGAAAGTTTACAAACTTTGCAATGATATTCGAATTAAGGAAAAGCACAAAGAAAAACACAGCAATACTAACCGAAAGCACCAATCCTACTGTTATAAGCTTTGAAGTAACACCTTTACCCTGTAAAACAGAAATAACAGGCTTATAAAAAATAAAGGATACTACAAGATTAGTCACCATACTTTCCAAAAATCTTGACATAACAAAATTTGTACCTTTCTCAGAAGGAACCCCCAGGGAAGAAAGATGATAAACCTGAAGCGGTTGTCCTCCGGCGGCGAAAGGAGTTATATTTGAGAAAAAACACCCTATGACATTATTATAAAAAGCATCAAAAAAATTTATTTTGTATCCTAAAACCTTCAATACAATTATAGTTCTTATACTGTCTACCACATACCCTGTACAGAATATCAGGAATCCGAAAAACATCATAAGCGGACTTATTTTAAAAATTTCTTCAAGAACATTTGTATCAGTAATCTTGCCTATAAGCAATATCACCAGAAGACCCATTATAACAGCAAAAATGAAATTAAAAATATTTTTTTTGTTTTTAATTTTTACTCACCTCAAAACAGTTTCTTTCCAAATTTTTTATAGTAGTACTTAGAGTATATATTCAAAAGATTTATACCTGCCCTTGAACTGCTATACTTTTCAAATAATTTCCTGGCTTTGCAAGACATTTCGCAATACAAATCTTTATCCTTGCTCAGCCTGTTGATATAATCTACAAACTTCTCATTGTCAGATGCCTTAAGATAACAATCATCAAATATTGTAGTATACACTTGAATATCTCTAAGTAACAAAGGCAGTCCGCTCCCTGCAGCTTCAACAATTACCAGACCAAAAGTCTCCTGATAAGAAGGCAAAAACATTATATCTGACAACATATAGTAATCTCGTACCTTTTCCCTGGAAACTGTACCCGTAAAAAAAACATTTTCAGGATGATTTTCGGTTATCTTTTTCATCTCATGATAACCCTCTGTATAATCTTTAAAAGGATTTCCTCCAACCCATACAAATTTAAACTGTGGAAGTTTTTCAGCTACCTCTACAAAATCTTTTATTCCTTTTCGCGGCTGAACCTGTCCTGCACCGATTATTATAAAATCTTCATCTTTAAAGCCCAACTCCTTTCTCAGTCTTACTTTTTCACTTTTAATTTTTTCGTCGGGAATTAGATACAAATCTTCCCGGACAAAATTTGGAAAAACATAAATTTTTTCTTTTTTTATATTAAGTTTTTTCTGAAGCTCAACTGCAACATCTTCACTGACAGCAAGTACAACATCATTAAGACTATAAAGCCATTTAAGCCATATTCCAAATAGAGGTGCCAGAATCCATGAATTTCTTATACTTCCCCTTATAGAATCAGGAAGCACATGCGCTGTTACAACATTTAAAGATTTCCTCCTGTTGAAAAGTGTCTGTAGAAAAACCTTAGGGTCAGGAGTATGCGAATGCTGAACCACCGCATCACTGTTCCAAACATTCTCAGTAATTTCAACCTTACCTGTAGATTTGAGTACATAAACACAGTCCATGTACGCCGAATAAACGCCCTGTCCGGGAAACTTCCCCGCAGAGGAAAGAATATTTACTTTCATATTTTTCCTACCTTTCACACTTTTAAAATTTTCATATATATTATATCATTTATATCTAAAAAAAATTATTGTTCTTGTGTTATACTATATTATAACACTATAAGTTGTCTTTGTCAATTTCACTTTATAGAGGTTTTGATGTATAATATTATTGTTCATGAAATTCATCAGAGGTGAGAAAATGAAGAAAATTGCAGTCATAGGAGCCCAGTGGGGCGATGAGGGAAAAGGAAAGATAGTTAATTACTTTTCGAAGAATTATGATTGGGTTGCACGGTTTTCAGGAGGTTCTAATGCCGGGCATACAATCTTTTTTAAAGATAAAAAATACGTTAATCATCTTCTTCCATCTATTTCTTTGGAGACACAGTCCAAAGGATACCTTGGGAGTGGTATGGTCATTGACTTAGTACAGATGGGAAAAGAACTGTCAACTCTGGAAAAGGATTTTCAGGGTATTTCTGCACGATTTTACCTTGATCTGCAAGCATCTTTAGTTTTACCTTGGAACAAACAGGAAGATGAATTCTTTGAAAGTCAACGCTCAGAACCTGTTGGTACAACAAAACGTGGAATTGGTCCTGCTTATACTGATAAAACATCCAGAGAAGGATTAAGAGTCTACGATCTTCTAGATATAAACAGACTTAAAATAAAGCTTTCGGAACTATATTCAATGAAAAAAAAGCTTTACGGTCAAGCAATCACTTCCAGCGATATGCAGGTTTATGACGAACTCATGGAAGGATTTAATTTTATAAAGTCTTTAAAAGTAAATCTGATGACCAGTATTGAACTCTACCATATGCTTGATACGCAGTCAATACTTTTTGAAGGTGCACAGGGGGTCATGCTTGATATTGACTGCGGCACTTATCCGTTTGTCACTTCAAGCACATGTACTGCTCACGGAGTAAACTCTTTTGGACTGAGCGTAACAGAACTTGATGAGGTCTATGCCGTTGTAAAGGCTTATACAACCAGAGTAGGCGAAGGACCTTTTCCTACAGAGGATAGTTCTGACAAAGGAACCATCTTACGTGAAAAAGGACTAGAGTTCGGCGCTACCACAGGACGGCCCAGAAGAACAGGATGGCTTGATCTTCCATCTCTTCGTTATGCTATACTAAAATCTAAAATAACCAAGCTTGTACTAACAAAAGCAGATGTTCTAAATGGCTTTGACGAGGTTAAGATCTGCACCCACTATGAAATCGATAATAACAACCAAGATATTCCCTACTCTACAAAAGATTTTTCTATTGCCAAACCTGTATATGTTAATTTAAAAGGCTGGCACGACCTGAAAGATAAAACTTTCGAAGAGTATCTCTTATTCATAGAAAAAAATCTGGGAATCAAAGTAGAGTTTGTCTCATATGGTCCAAAAACCGATGAAATATTCAAAAGATAATATTATTTATGTGTGGAGGATAAAATGCTTATTATATCCCTGATATTTACTGTACTGATTTCGCTGACAATGATTGGATTCGGATATATGCTATCAAAAAAGACTCCGAAAGGAATCAATTCTCTCATCGGTTACAGGTCTCCAATGTCGACTAAAAACCTGGATACTTGGAAGTTTGCTAATGAGTACTCAGGAAGGTTTTGGATAAAAAGTGGATTTATAACAGCTGCTGTATCAATAATTCTTGCTTTTGCGCTTCAGCCCATAAGTATTTACCAGAAGCTTATGTTTGCGATGATATATGTCCAAATAGCCGTACTGCTTTTGGTTATACCTTTTACAGAAATTGCTCTTAGAAAGAAATTTTATAAAACTGGCGAAAAAAAATCTGACAATGATTACTGAAGTAAATATTTTTCAACCTGGAATAATAAAAAATCCAGGTTGATTTTTTATTAAGAACCAAAACACGAAAAAACGGAATAATAAAAGGAAACCCCAGTC
>DJGH01000041.1:53203-54627 GCA_002431635.1 Petrotoga sp. UBA5851 | reverse complement strand
TTGGCAGACGCGCTGGACTTAGAATCCAGTGGACCTTATAAGCCCGTGTGGGTTCAAGTCCCACCTCGCGCACCATAATAAAAAATGCGGATGTAGCTCAGTGGTAGAGCACCTGCTTGCCAAGCAGGGGGTCGCGGGTTCGAATCCCGTCTTCCGCTCCAGAACTCCCATACTGGGAGTTTTTTTTTATTTAAAGGTCTTAGTATCAGTATATTAAAAGACTTATCATGGTAAAATACTAATAAGTAGGTGTATTGAGAGGCTGAGACCATGGATAGAGAAGTTTACAGACTGAGAAGGCTTAATCTGGACAGGCTTGTAAAATTGGCACAGGTAGGGGATAATAAAGCTATGGGGATGGTTCTGGTAAAACTCGAGCCTATGGTAAAATCAATAATCTCTAAGTATTACGGTACCTGGGCAGATTTTGAGGACTTTCTTCAGGTAGGTTTCGTCGGTGTAATGCAGGCAGTTTACAGTTATAATGACTCCTCTAATACTAAATTTACCACTTTTGCATATCTTAATATTTCCTCGGAGATAAAGTCTTTTATAACATATCTTAACAGACAAAAAAACAAGGTTCTTTCAGAGGCATTAAGCATTGAAAATACTTTTGAAGACAGTAATGATGATGCTGAAAGCTTTTTTGAACAGCCATGCGAACAGGATATGTCCAAATTCATACTTATACGGTATCTTATTGAACAGGAGGTATCGTTGATGCAGGATTATGAAAGGGTAATAATTTACGATTGGTTTGATGGTTTTTCGTACAAAGAGATTGCTGAAAAGCACTCTATTGCCTTCAAAAAAGTTGATAATACAATACAGAAGATAAAAGGCCTGTTGTCAAAAAAAACTGAGTTGATAGAACGCATAGATGATTTTCTTGGAGGGAAGATATGAAACTTAGAATTATTCTTATAGTTTTGGCTGTATCGGCTCTTATTCTTTCAATTGGAACGGAAATAAGAATGGTAATGCTTAAAAAACAGTTTCAAAGCGATATAAACAGATTGAGTGGTACTATAAACACAAGAGTTACAAATATAGAAAACAATATGGAAAAGGTTGATACATACTTCAAACCTAACGGTATGGTAGAAAAATATATTGTAGCAAATAGTTTTCTTAAAAAACAGATGGATGATTTGGAGTATATTATTACGTCTATGCAGAAAAGTGACAAAAGTGGATATATGCAGATATATATAACTGGTTCAAAAGACGTATGGTGTTACTTTAAGAACTCTGCTGGGAACTATGTTTTTCAAAGTAATTTACAACCGGGATTGAATGTATATAAGTTTTTCTTTTTTAAACAGGCAGAAATTCAGACAAAATATACTATTGATGTTCCATATGATGCTTCTTTCAATGCGGGTGATCCCACAAAGGTTTTTTTTCTTATAAACGAACCT
>DJGH01000041.1:44906-53193 GCA_002431635.1 Petrotoga sp. UBA5851 | reverse complement strand
CAAAGATCTTAATCTTTATATTCCAACTGTTACGGGAAAGTAAGCTGTTTATAAGTTGCTTTTTTTTTTTTTTCAGAGTATAATAATTGTGTGAATTAATACACTATTGTTTTAATGCAGGAGGTTTTAATAGTGCTCAAAATTCCTAAGCCAACGGTAAAGAGACTGGCGATATACTACCGTTGCCTGGCCAAACTCAAAGAGGATAACGTTGAAAAAACATCCTCACAAGAAATTGCCTACATACTTGGTATAAAGGCTTCACAGGTGAGGAAAGATCTGTCTTACTTCGGGGAGTTTGGGAAAAGGGGAGTAGGTTATGATGTGGATAAGCTTTCTTTTAAACTTCGTGAAATACTGGGTCTTAATAAAAGTTGGAATGTTGCTATAATAGGTGCAGGAAATCTTGGGAATGCAATTGCCAATTATTCCGGTCTTGAAAAGAATGGTTTTCGTGTTGTAGCTGCGTTTGACAATGACGAGAAGAAGATAGGAAAGTACATTTCGACTAATGTTAAGATATATAAGATGGAAGATCTTGAGGAAATAATAAGAGATAATCTTATAGAGATTGCTATCCTTACAGTTCCTGCCCAGGCGGCTCAAAATGTTTCAGAGCTTGTAATAAAAAAAGGAATAAAAGGTATACTCAATTTCACACCTGCTACCATAACGGTTCCTCTTAATATTTCCGTTGAAAATGTAGATTTTGTAGTTTCTCTGAAATCACTTACGTTTGCTTTAGGGTTTCTTTTCGAAAAATAAAAACAGCCTTAAGGCTGTTTTTTTTAACGATTTAATTCCAAAACTCTTTGTTCATTAGAATTTTATTTTTTTCTTCCCATATTTCCACAGCAAGGGGTTTTTGAAGGTAAAGGGGTTTTAGATCGTTTAGTTTAACTGGTTTTGAATTCATGAAAGCCTTCATCATGCCTTGAGGAGTGACCTCTGTTTCAAAAAAAGTATTACCAAGTGAGAACTTATCTATGAAGTATCTGGACTCCTCACCTGTAAGTTCTAATCCTTTTAAGACATAAGCCAGTTCTGAGCCTTTAATCATATTGGGTTGCCCTGCAAGAACTCTATCTCTGTAGATACATACATATGCTGCATCTTCGCGCGCCCTTCGCAAAACTGCAAAATTAGAGATTGTAGATGTGTTGCTTTCATTAATAATATCAGTGGAAATAATGTTTTTTATTTCCATATCGTTTTTTATTGCCAGTAGT
Organism: Petrotoga sp. UBA5851; assembly: GCA_002431635.1. GTDB lineage: Bacteria > Thermotogota > Thermotogae > Petrotogales > Petrotogaceae > UBA5851. The sequence goes on along the minus strand of DJGH01000041.1, from coordinate 51,964 downwards.
CCGGAAAGAAAAGATATTCCTATACGTATACCTGTAAAAGAACCGGGACCTGTATCAATTCCAAAAGTATCCATATCAGAAACAGAGATAGCGTTTTTCTTAAGAATATTATCTACTTCATAAGCAAGCTTACTTCCAGAATTTTTTGAATCGATGGTATTAAAATCATAAAACTTTCCTTTTATGAGAAGAATATAAACTTTTTTCATTGAGGTGCTCAATACAAGAGAATTCATTTCTATTCACCTTTATTTTCATGATTTTTTTCGCGTATACTCATGGCTGTTTTATAAGCATTAATTGAATCTTCATATCTTCCACATACTTCAAGTGCTTTGGCCAGAGCAAAGAAAGATCTGAAATCATTTGCATTTTTTATAACTAACTTCTCTGCCAAATGTATGGCATATCTTCCCATGCCTATTTTACATAAAAACTCTATTTTCTGAACGTTAGGAAAAAACTCCATGGTTAAAAAAAGAAAAGCAGTAACTAAAAATATAACAGTGCCCAAAAAATAAAAAAATGTATAAGTTTTCATTTCAGTTCCAGAACTGCTTGTTGCTCCTGTTGATACTTTTGTTTGATCGGGTTTTACTTGCGCTGATATATAAAATTCATCAATTTTCAATTTAAGGCGTAAGAGCTCATTTTGGATATTGTCAGGGAATGAAGTAAGAACTTTGTCAAAATCGTATCTTTTCGAAAATAACTTTTTGGTATTTTTATCAAGTCTTGTATTAAGAGTTTTTAAGACCAGCAGAAGAATCTCCTCTATGCTTTTTTTTGACGAGGAAAGTGTTGAAAGCTCTTCAATCTGAGTATAAAGATCATCCAGATAAACCTGCAGTTCCTGATCATCCACCATGAAAACAGAGTTTGAAAGTTTTGTAATAGAGTTACGCACTGTATAGTATTTTTTAAGGGTTACAAAAGAATCTATATTTGTAGAATCAATCATTCCAAGCGTATTTATATAATCAAGAAGCACATAACCTCCGATATAATCACTTTCATTAAGTACTAATCTGGATGATGAAATTATCGCGTTTATGGTAGAAAGAATGTTTCTGGGAACAAAGAACTCTATAAATTTTTTCATATCATCATCAAGAAAAGAAGGAGTGTTAAGAGTTTTAAAAACTACAAACTCCAGAAAGGGTTTATACGTCTTGGGAGTTACCATAAGATTTATTCCATCCAGGTGATACGAATGTTTGAGGGAAGCTTCCTGTAGAGTACCTGTTTCAAAGATCTTTTGAAGCTTAGGAATAAGATCTTTCAAAATCATCACTACCAAATGGGTGTCTTCTGGAGGTATCTTAAATGAAGGACTCATAGCGCTTAGACTCATCAGAAAATCATTAGAATTTTCTGATATTAATCCGTTTACAAAAGCATATGATGGGTACTTGTCTCTTATAGTCTTTTTTGAGTATATGAGAGAACCGTAAACTTCCAGCTGAGGATCAGCAGGGTTTTCATAAAAATATTTAAGAAACTCGTCTATTGATTTTTCCAGGGTTTGAGGCAGTTTGGAAAGATTATAGATCTCCTCTACCGTAAGTCCAAAAGACATAGAAAAAAATAAAAAACATAACAAAAAAATCACTGTTTTGCGGAAGTTCAAAAATGAATCAGCCCCTCTCAAAGTAGGGTTTTATAAAGTTGGTCCAGAAAAGTTTTATAATAAGACACAGAGGAACAGCTATTAGTATGCCTAAGACATTAAATATCTGACCGAAAATTAGTATGGCAAGAATAATAAAAAAAGGATTTATTTTTGAGTAGCCTCTCATCACAAACAAGAAAAATATGAATGCCGATCCATGAATAACGGACATAAGAACCAAAAGCCATACCATGCTCTCTACTCCAGATGAAAGACCTACAAGAGCAAGCGGTACAAATTCAAAAATTACTCCTACTATGGGTATAAAATTTGTTACAAAAGCCCAGAAGCTCATCAAAACTGTGTACTTTATACCAAGAAAACTCATAATGAAAAAAGCACATACTCCGACAAAAATTGCAGAAAAAAATGTTGAAAAAACGAAACTGTCAAGGCTATGGTAGAGTTCAGAAAAGAACTTCTCGCCTGTAGAGCGTATTGAGCGTGGGTAAAGGTAACCAATACATTTTTTAAGAGAATCAATATTATAAATACCATATAAAGTTAGCAGGAAGTAGTATGCCAGAAATAAGGCGATCTGCTGCCCATATGCCGGAAGCTTACCGACAAAGGAGTTGAGAAATTCCAAAAGTTTCGGTTGAAGTGAAACCATGAAATTTGAAAGGGTTTTTTCAGTATCCGGGAAAATGTTTGTAAAAAACTTTTCCCACTCTCTATTGACAAAAAATCTGTCTATAAAAACTACAAAAGTATCAATCTCTTTTATTACTGCCGGAATAAGAAAGACAAAAGCAATAACAAATATGGAAAATATGAATATCATAGATAGTGTAAGCGATACCACCCTGCGGAATTTAAACCATTTAGACAGGACTTTCGCAAAAAGATCTATTACAAGTATACTTCCAAGAGACAAGACAAGAATAGCGAATATCTTCATCGAAATAATAGCAATGCTAAAAAAAAGCAAAATATAAATACCTGTAAAAAGACCTGCTTTCTGGTTTTTAATCAAGATAATCCTCCTTATCGGTTTTGAAATTCAAAGTATCTTCGTAAACTTTCCGTATCCTTTGTCTTTCCCAAAACAACGATCATCTTTATCCGGGCTTTCTGACCAGAAACTTCCTGACCAAGAATTATTCCCCTTTCCTTCAAATCTTTTCCGCCGCCTATATAACCGTATACTCCAAGTACCCTTCCCTTGAAGCATCTGGAGACAACTACTACCGGTATATTTTTTTCCAAAAGATACTCCATGGCATCCGCTACTGCCGGAGGTACGTTTCCTCTGCCGAAACCTTCAATAACGACTCCTTTGTATCCCATATCAGGGAGAGTCTTTATTATTGCTCCATTATCGCCTGTATATGTTTTGATGAGTGCAACACGGTCCTCTATCCTGTCGGTTTGAATATACATTCTCTCAAGCGAGCGCCTAAAGAAAACAACTGTATCTTCATCTACTATGCCTAACGGTCCATAACCCGGAGAATCAAAGGTTGCGACGTTGCTAGTGTATGTTTTGGTGACTTCTCTCGCGGCGTGTATTTCATCGTTGAGACAGACCATGACACCTTGGTCGACGGATAGGTCACATGAAGCTATTTTTACAGATGCAATAAGATTCATAGGACCGTCTGTACTGGGCTCACTCCAGTTTCTCATTGCGGCTGTTACTACGACAGGCTTTTCTGATCCAATGGTTAGGTCAAGGAAGTAAGCCGTTTCTTCAAGAGTATCGGTTCCATGGGTGATGACCACTCCATCTATATCTGATCTGGAAAGGATCTTTTTAACGTATTTTGAGAGCTCAAACATCATGCCTGGGGTAATATATGGACTGGGCACATCGAAAAACTCATGGAATTCGATATCTGCAATCTGATGTATTTGAGGAATTTCACTGAGTTCTTTGTTTTTGTTTTCTGAAAGGATAACCCCCATGTTTGGATCATGTGCCATAGCAATAGTACCGCCGGTGGTAATGACAGCAACTTTTTTCATATTACCCTCCATTATAAGTATTTATAAGATTATAAATAATATATGAGTCCAAAAAAGCCAGATTTCTTCTGGCTTATGTATCGGGTTTACTTGTTGTCAAGCCAATTTTCAACTTCAAATCTTACCTCATCATTGTTATAATCAAATCTGAAAGTCCTGGGATCGGTTTCGTAAAAATTCGAATCTGTTTCAACTGAAAATAAAGTTCCTTTGGAAAATTTAAAGTTTATGGTTTTCCCCTTTTCCTGTGAAAGCGTTATTGAATAAGTAACAGAATCTATTTTTTTCAGCCTGTACTCTTCATCACCCGGATTCCAGTTGTTAAAGTCGCCCATTATATAAACATAATCTGTGTTCTGAGGTACCGTGACAATAAAAGAAACAGTAAAACGAATTTTTTCAGGAGTTCCCGGCAAAGCATTCTGAGTGTTCTGGAATGCGGATTGTGAGGAACAGGAAAAAAGGAAAAAAACCATAAAGACAGATAAGAATAGGTATAAAAATTTTTTCAAAAAAATCCCTCCTTTTGATTTCATGATACCACACAATTATTAAAAAACAGTGTAATATCTGTTTTATATAGAGATTAAAGGGGAATAAAGTCACTTGTAAAAAGAAGGATTAAGTGCTATATTTTTATAAACAGAGAATGGGGGTGAACCATGAAGATTGAACTTTCAAATTTTTTGGACAGTTCCTGTTCAAAAATGAAAGAAATCATAAGTATTTTGAAAAAAAACTTCGACTATGTCTCGGTACTTGGAACTGACTGTCATGGAAAGCAGTACAGAGTTAACAGAAAAAGTACTGGTGTGGCCGACAGCAGATGGAACGAGAGAGGATTTGTAATAAGGGCAGTGAAAGATGGTTTTTACTATGAATTTTCAACTGATTCTATAACGGATGCAGTTCAAGTTGCTGATGACTTCTCTAAAAACAGCGACAGAGCAGCTTATTTTGAGACCGAAAGCTTTAAAATTAAACGGCTACCCATTATTGAAGAGGAAAAGGCTCAAGCTGATTTTAGAGGGGAAATTCTTTTAAATCCTGATGAGTGTATGGCTTCACAGAAGATTTTAGATTCAATGAATAATATAAAAAATACGATTGTAGCCGTTTCGGAAAAAATAATAAACTGTGAAGTTGTTTATGAGCACGTAAATGTATCCAAGATCTTTGTATCTGATAAAAAAATCCTTTCACAGTCATATATGTGGAGCCAAGGCTACTTGTTTGTCTATGCAGCCCAGGACGATAGTATAAAGTATAACTATGACACATTTTCCGGGCTTAGCGGGATGGAACTTCTTAATGAGATGGGAAACAGATGTGAGGATACGGCACATACAGCCTTGAAGCTTCTTCAGAGCGAAAGGATAAAGCCGGGAGAGTATGAAATTCTTTGCAGTCCTGAAGTGGCTGGTCTTATAGCTCATGAAGCCTTTGGGCATGGTGTTGAGATGGATATGTATGTAAAAAACAGAGCAAAATCTGTGGAGTATATGAATAAGGAGGTTGCTTCTGCGCTTGTCACCATGCATGATGGTGCAGCAAGCGCCAAACATGTTTCATCATATTTTTTTGACGATGAGGGAGTTCTTGCCCAGGACACCGTAATCATTAAGGACGGTATTCTCATAAACGGCTTATGTGATCAGGTTTCCGCACTTGAACTTGGAGTAATACCAACAGGCAATGGAAAGAGAGAATCTTTCAGGCGCAAAGCGTATACTAGAATGACAAATACCTTCTTTTCCAAGGGAAAGGATAAGTTTGAAGATATGGTAAAGAGCATAAAGCACGGCTATTATCTTGAAAAAGAGGAAAGCGGTATGGAAGATCCTAAAAACTGGGGAATACAGTGTGTGGTGCTTTATGCAAGGGAGATCAGAAACGGTAGACTAACTGATAAGTATGTCTCTCCTATAATAATGACAGGGTTTGTTCCGGATCTTCTCAAATCAATATCGATGGTATCGGATGATTTTGGACTTTCCGGATCTGGAGCATGCGGAAAAGGATATAAGGAGTTTGTAAAGGTTTCGTGCGGTGGCCCTTGTATAAAAGCTAGGGCTAAACTGGGATAGGAGGATAAGATGAATAAATATCTCAAAAATATTCTTGAAGCTAATAAAGAGTTGATCGGCTGGAAACTTAAAGATATGCAGACTCAGTCTACAGAAGTATTTCTTGTAAGAAAAAATATAAATATGATAAGAAATAAAAAGGTTCACGATATGGAGCTCACAGTATATACTGAAAGTGAAAACGGAAAATATATAGGCTCAGCTTCAATATTTCTGTATGATACTATGACTGAGCCTGAGATCAAAGATGCCGTAAATGATGCGATACAGTCCTCAAAATTAGTAAAAAACGAATACTACAGTATTGCCCAGCCTCAAGAGTTTATTCCTGTAAAGCTGGATTCATATTTTGATCATAAAAACAATGAACAGGCAGTAAAGGATATCATGGATGCACTGTACTTTAAAGATACAAGACAGGATGTTTATATAAATTCCTGTGAAATATTTCTTGAAAAAACTCAAAAGATATTATTTAATTCTAAAGGAATAGAGTACAGGGAAGATTTTAACAAATGCTACATCGAGTATGTTATTACAGCCAGCTCAAACGGCGATGAGATTGAACTCATTGATAAGATGGAGTTTTCAGACTTCAACAAAACGTTTATTGAAAATATGATTGAGGATAAGTTTGAGATAGCTATGATGAGATTAAAAAGTGTCAATACACCCAATCTTGTATCCTGTGACGTAATTCTCAGGGATGATGCGGTAAAGGATTTTTTTGGATACTATATATATAAAACCAACGCTATGGCTATTTATGAAAAAACATCGGATTTTATGGTAGGGAAAGATGCTATAAAAAACAAGCTCTCCGATAAACTAAGTATTACGTTGGATCCATACATAGCCGGTTCAACTTTTTCTTCGCAGTTTGATGACGATGGAGTACTTTTGAAAAAAACTCAGATAATAAAAGATGGTGTGGTTGAAAAAATATGGGGTAATTTAAGATTTTCACAGTATATAAACACCCAGTGTACAGGAAATATAAGTAACTTCTGTGTAGCATCAGGGAAAAGCTCTTATAAAGAAATGATTTGTGGAAAAGTACTTGAAATACATGCATTTTCAGATTTTCAATTAGATGAAGTAACCGGAGATTTTGGAGGGGAGATAAGACTGGCATATCTTCATGAAAATGGAGGCATGAAAGTGCTTACCGGTGGGTCTATATCAGGAAATATTAATCTTGAGGAATGTGCAGTTATTCTTTCTAAAGAAACAGTTCAGATAAACAATTACTTCGGTCCTAAGTATATTAAGCTTACAAATGTATCTGTAACAGGTGAATAGAAAAATAAAATCCGGCATATGCCGGATTT
>DJGH01000041.1:44674-44794 GCA_002431635.1 Petrotoga sp. UBA5851 | reverse complement strand
CACCCCAAGCAAACGCGCTACCAACCTGCGCCACGCTCCGTCAAACAAACACAAGATTATTCTATCATAATAAATGTTAAAAATCAACAGCAACAAACTACTTTGTTATGTAAAAAATCA
>DJGH01000041.1:34155-44577 GCA_002431635.1 Petrotoga sp. UBA5851 | reverse complement strand
TTGGAAAAAAATCATACCAATTCAGACTATTACGCGATAAAAGATATCCAACAGGTACCGGAATTACCTCCAAATCCTTCATATATTTTTTAAAAACACTGAAAGATCTAGGCATATGTATAGCTGAAGTAATAAGATAAACCTTTTCCGCTCCTGCTTCCTTTGCTTTTTCTGCAGAATAAATAGCATTCTCTGATGTATTTACTGCTTGGGGTTCCAGAAGAATATCAGAAGGGTTTACACCCAATCTCACCAGGGTTTCTTTCATTTTAAGAGCCTCTGGTGAATCATTGGTATTAGGAAGCTTTCCTCCCGTTACCACTATAGGGTATTTAAGGTTCTGATAAAGAAGAAAACCATTGTATATTCTTTGAAAAGATATTTCAGAAAGGTCTCCGGTAGGATCTGATGGAACGTTTGAATTCATTCCTCCTCCTAAAACTACCAGCAGTCCTTTTTTTGAAAACATTTTTCCCTGAGTTGAAAAAGGCGGATACATATTTTCAAGGGGATAAACCATAATCCTTGCAAACCAGCCGCTTGAGATTACATATACAATCAAAGTTATGATTAAAAGAAATTTTCGGATTTTTTTCTCTTTTTTTAAGTAATAAAAAAACATTATAATACACAAGGTTATAAATATCCCAGGTACTTCAAAGAAAGAAGAAAGTATTTTCAGAAAAATAATCTGCACCTCCCTTAAATTAGTATGTCACAGATAAAAAATACTGTAGCACCGAGCATAAGGTAAAACCCCATGGGTATACGTATGTTGTCTTTTCTGAAATTTAAAATAATTATAAGTGTACAGGCTATTGCTATGATGAAAAGGGCTTCATAACCGGATAATAAAAAGATGGCTGAGATAAGCTGTATATCTCCAAAACCTATTTTATGTTGTTTGTAAAAAAGAAGTAGCGAAAAAAAAGCAACTAAAGAAAATAAAAGATTTTCAGCTCTGAAATCAATAATTGATAAAATGATAATCGTAATTACTGCCGTTTCAGGTATAATATACTTGTAATAGTCATATATTCCCGCAAAAAATAAAACATTCATATATATAAAATCTTTTGCTGATTGTTTAAAGATAAAAAGTATCAGGTTGGTTAAAAGCACTGTTGCCACAAAGAATAATGATTTTCTCATAAATTCATTTTATCATAGAAAGAAAGTTTTTGCAATAACAGGAGGGTTTATGAAAAGAAAACGGAAGCTACTTATCTTTCTTGCTGTAATTATAATAGCAACAGTATATATTTTCTTTATTGAACCATCGCTTATCATTGTTGTCAATCGCATAATGATTAATAGATTCAACAGTTCGGATGTTTTAAAGATTATTCAGATAAGTGATCTGCATATTGACTATTACTATTTTTTCCACGATAATATACTGTCCAGAGTTTTAAAGGAGCGTCCTGATATCATACTCTTTACAGGTGATGCGCTTACCAGGAGTTCTTCTTTTGGCGCACTTGTAGAGTTTTTCAGCAGGCTTTCTAGTATAGCTCCGGTTTATGCCATATATGGAAATTGGGATTACTATGACAAGGAAAAAATAGATTCGGTATACAGAGTGTGTCATGTGGGTAATATTGAAGCTGAACAACTTCGATTGAAAACAAAGAATAAAAAAATAACTTTTACCAGCCTGCCCATGTATGAAAGTCCCGAACAGTATTATTTTGAGAAAGAAGAGTATAACATATTTCTTACACATGTTCCAGCTAATGTATATAAGTTCTCTTCTTTTATAGATAAGGCAGATCTTATTTTGGCCGGGCATACTCATGGCGGACAGATAAACCTTCCTTTCATAACAAGGATTCTGCTACAGACTCATTTTTCAAAAGAGAGTTTTATAAAAGGAATGTATAATGAAGAGACTTTCGATATTTATGTAAATAGCGGAATAGGGAGCTGGTTTAATGCAAGGCTCTTTTGTCCTCCTGAAATAACTGTGTTTGAAATTGATTAAAAGGGTGAGAAACTATGAGAGAGGATAAAAAAAAAGCGGTTGCGCTTAGGTACAAAAAAGGGGAAGATACTGCCCCAAAGGTAATTGCAAAGGGGATAGGAGAAATAGCCGAAAAAATAATAGAAGTAGCGCGAAAAGAACAGATAGCTGTTATAGAGGATAAAGCTGCAGCTGAGAGGTTTTATGCAGTTGACGTTAACGTAGAAATCCCGCCTGAGATGTATAAAGTGGCTGCGGAGCTTCTGGCTTTTGTATATGCTCTGGATAAAAAAGGAAGAACTGGGGGAGTTAAAGCCCCAGGTCCTGTGCCACCAAAATTATCTTAAATCTTCCGGGTGTTCGTACTCCGGTTTCTACTGTCACCTGGTGAACGCAGATTCTTTCTGATGACTCGCAATTTATGCATTCTCCTATTCTGGTGCATGGAGTTTTTATATTAAGCCTTTTAGCATTCATGGGAGATATAAATCGTATTCTTTCTTGGGCTGTATCGACAGAAGATGCTATTTTATTCATACCAGCCACTATTATTACATTTTTTGGTCCCCATATCATAGGAGCCACCCGTGTACCAGTTCCATCTAGCTGAACAATTTTCCCATCCAGAGTTATTGCGTTTGCACTGCAAAGGAAAAAATCTGTTTCAAATGCCTGTCTGTTGATTCTTATGGATTCTTCATGACTTTTTGCTGAGTACCTGTCGTAGAACTCATAGTCACCGTTTCGTAGAAGTTCAAGAATTCCACATTCATTCAAAGTTATGCTTCCGCCTACAGCAACTTTTGAGCCTGAGGGGATAAGGTCTTTAACTTTTTGAACTGCATCTTCTTTTTTTTCTACAAGATAAGCATCATGTCTTTTTTCTTTAAGTACGGAAACAACTTTTTCGCCAAGTTCCATGTACTTCCATGTGTAAAGTTCTGTTCTCATTGGTCACCCCGGTTTAAGTAGTTATTGTCAACATTTTACCATAATTATGTTAATACAGTTTTTTTCCTGAAAAGTATAAATGTAAGGATAATACCAATAGCAGCAAAAAACCACAAAGAGTTGATCATAAATTCTATATTGTTTCCAAATACTGAGGAAAAAGCCATGACTATTAAATTTCCACAGGCCCATGCAAAACCCATAAGAGCTCCTGAGGCCACACCTCTGAACTGCGGAAGTATTTTCTGTGCATAACTTACATTGGCAGACATGGTGAAGAACATGAATATATCAGCAAGTACAAAGGATGGAACTATAAAAATCATGTTTTTACTTATTGCGAACATAAGAAGAAAAACAGTATACCCGCTGAAGGATAGAACGTTAAGTTTTTTTATTCCGTGTCTTTCATAGATTCGTGCACCAAGCATATTGCTGAACATTCCAGATATAAGGGCCGAAGAAAGCATAAGTCCGCCTACGGTCAGATCGTATCCCATAGAGTTGGTGCGTATCGGTCCGTACATGTGAAATAAAGAAGATATAAATGATCTGCATACTGTGAGTATCCATATTGGATAAAGAACTTTAAGACTTTTAATTACTTGAAGCAAGGAAGCCGGATTAGAAGAAGGTTTTAAGATTTCGTTATTTTTAAGATTTTTATAAGCAAAAAGAGTTAAAATAGAAAACATGACAAACATGATTAAACCTATTGCCCATGTATTTTCTATTCCAAATTTTTTTACATACCACGTAATGACAATAGGACCCAAGCCTGAACCGAAAGTTCCGCCAAGAACATAAAATGCTAATGTCAGACTTTTCCCTTTTCCGACATGACCGGCAATACTTGCGCCAAGGGGATGTTGTGCAGCGTTGGCAATATAACCTATTAGAAATATAAAAAAGAGATAAGTGAGATTGGGCGCATAACCCATAAAAAATCCAGGGAAAATTGAGAAAACAACAAAAAGATAAATAAGAATAAGTTTTTTTGATGATCTATCGGTATAGTATCCTATTATGAGCTGACTCATGGAGGCAGTCATACTTAATACCGAAGCCATAATAACAAGTGTTTTCGGCTGGTCGGTTATTGCATATTTCTGCATGAAAAACGGAATTAGGGGTTGGAAAATATCTGCGAAAAAATCAACGGCAAAATGAGCTATTGATACAAAAAACACAAGAAAGTTCATAGTATTACCCCCGTAAATTAATTTGCTTTGCTGACAGATATTTTACTTTTTAAAGTTGTACTGTCACCACAGCAGATGTAAATTTTGTGTAAAAAGGAATAATATTATAGGAAAATACTTTTAGACAAGGAGGGGAAAAGATGAAAAAGCTTCTTATTGCTTTATTTGTTATTATGACAGGTGTTGTTGTGCTGGCAGGACAACAGCGATATACTTTTGTTTTCAGGGATGCTCTGGTAACGTATTTACAGTATGATGAAAGTACATTCAGCATACCAGATAATTTTAACCTTTTGTGGGTGAGTGGTGCGAAGAGCTGGTATGTGGATGAAGAAAACACGGCTTTCCCTTTTAAGCTTGTAGATATAAATGATTTTTCACAATTTTCGCTTAAAGAAATATATTCCAATGTTTTTGAAATTGAAGGAAGACAGGATATCCTGTTTTATAATTCTAGGATATCCAAATGGTGTCTTACTGATAAAAAGAATCTTGACAGTATAAGATCCAAAAGAACACTGATTCTGGATGCTCAGGGTAAGACATTCATAGGTCTTTATGCTTCGGGAAACTGGAAAAATACATATGAGATTGATAATATGGGTAATTTTACCAGCAAACTAGAGATTAACGGTGTTCCTGTAGGTGAAACAAGACTTTATCTTGTAAACTCTTCTGTGAATATATCTTCAGGATACTATCAGCAGGAGGCTCTTTTAAGAACCAAGAGCATTGCATATGCCGCTGATTCATCAAACTCATATGAAGCGCAGGTACAGTCCGATACACTTTTTTTTGATCTGGGCATGGTTGACATGAACAGTGAGTATATGGCTTTGACTGCAGATAAATTCAAACTTGCTTCTTTTGAAGACAGATATACTGTCAATCCAAATCTCTATTCAAATATTACAGATCCTCAGCCGGCAAATATAATCAGATATTTTGACAATACCATTTCCAATGGCATAGGAAAAGATCTTGCATCAGGAGAGGTATGGTTGATGGAGAATTTCGATGAAAACAGTTTTGCTATAAAGAAAGGATATATGAGAGATACTCCAAAGGATTCTGAGGCTTGGATAAATTTAAAAAGCTCCTGGAGTCTAAAGTATAAATCAACCATTACCAAGGATGTAACGTATAATACGACTGGCGGAAAAGATAAGAGAATAATGCAGATAAAAATAGAGTTTCAAAACACTTCTTCAGAAGTTTATAAAACAAGGATATATCTAAGCCAACCAGGAATAACTCTTGATTCTTTTACAAATAGAGGAGTAGTTTCAAAAATTGACAATAAATCCCAGGGTGGAATAGTATGGCTTGATTTTGATGTTTCAAAAGACTGTTATATTGAACTTAATCTTTCCGTTGAAAAATAAAAAGGGGCTTTAAGCCCCTTTCTCTATATTAATAACTAATTTCCTGGCATTATCCTCATCTTTAATCATCTGGGATATCAAGTCCTTTTCGGAACCAAACATCATCTCTTCCCTGAGATACTTTACAACTTCCACTTTGAGATGTTTTCCGTAAAGATCGCCGAAAAAGTCCATAAAATAAACTTCAACCTTAGGACCGTTTAGATTTTCCCTGTAAGTAGGCCGCAATCCTATGTTCATAAGTCCCCAAAAGTTTCTTGAATAACCGGGAAGATTGCTTTTCACAAGATAGACTCCATACTTTGGGGATATTACAAACTCCTTCTCTCTGAAATCAATATTGGCCGTTGGAAATCCCAATTTAAAACCTACGTGCCTGTCTTCATACACTCTTCCTTCAATTGACCAGTTCCGTGTAAGCATTTCATTAGCCAGATCAATATCTCCGTCTGTTAAAGCTTTTCTTATAAGAGTCGAACTGACTCTACTTCCGTACTCTTTAAGATCCTGTAGCACGGTAAGCCCCAAACCCTTTGGTGTGGCTTGATTTAATATATAATCAACATTTCCCAGTTTTCCTTTTCCAAAGGTGAAATCCCTTCCACAGACAATATGCCTTACTCCCTTGTCCAGAAGTATGTCTATATAATCTATATGGGTAATATCCCATACATCCTGCATATCAAAAATTTCAACTTCAAAACCCATATCTTCCATGAGTTCCTTCCTTCTCCATGAAGGCAAAATGAGTCCTGAGAAGTTCCCGCGGTACTTATCTATGGGATAACGTATCATATATGCAAGTGGTTTCAGATTATTCTCCAGTGCAACTTTTTGTGTCTGGTGCAGGATATATTGGTGACCTTTATGAATTCCGTCGAATGTTCCTATAGCAAGTGCATACATTTTTCACCTCATGATTCTGAATATCTTGACTACTCTGTCGTTTCTGTCATTACTGTTTAAGAGAAAAGGCATAAAAGAACTATTTTTTTCAGCTACTCCAAGCCCAAGAAACTCATTATTCTCATCAAACAACCGAAGATAAGAGCCTTTAGTGAACTCATCGTAAATCATTATATCGTTTTTAAATATCTGTATCCCATTTATGACTTTTGTTCCGTCAAAAACACGTATTTTTGGAAAATCAAGTGAGTTTTCAATACTTATAATATCAGAAAACGAAATATCTTCCATTTTTTTTGATTGGGAAATATCAAATGATCCGCTCTTAAGTCTTCGCAATTTTGTAGCAACAGCTCCGCAGCCGAGTTTATAACCGATATCCATAATCAGAGACCGTATATATGTTCCGCTGGAAACAGATACCGTAAAAGAAAATTCTTTTCCTTTCTGTAAAAACTCTTCTACAGAAAAGATTTCTACCTCCTTTATCGGGAGTGAAATTATCTTTCCCTGTCTTGCATATTCATAAAGTCTTTTCCCCTGATATCTTCTGGCGGAGTAAGCAGGAGTGGTCTGTTCATATTTACCTGTAAAAGACATAACAGTGCTTTCTAAATTAAGCAGGTTTTCATCAGTAACCTCGTTTACTTCTTTTACCTGTCCTGAAATATCAAACGTATCGGTTACTGTTCCAAGCTCTGCGGTTACATGATATTTTTTGCACTGTGCAGAAAGAAAATGAAGAATTTTAGTTCCTCTATTGATACCAACTGCCATAACTCCTGTTGCGAAAGGATCAAGTGTTCCTGAATGTCCTACTTTAGGAGTATCAAATTTCTTTCTAAAATAGCTGACTATTTCGTGTGAAGTTATTCCTTCCTTTTTATCTACTATAACAATTCCATCGTTCATCATTTCTTACCCTTTTTCTCATCCATCTGCTTTATATCATCCAGAAGTTTGTGAATTTTAACACTCTGTTCTATGCCTCTGTTCTGATGAAATGCAACATCTGGTGCCTTAAAAATATTTATATTCTGGGCGATCATACTGCGGAAAAAACCTTTAGCTCTGTTCAGAACATCAACAGTTTCCTTCAGGTCAGAGTTGTCAAGACATGAAATATAAATATCAACAAGGGATTTGTCTTTTTTCATGTCAACTCTGTTTATAGTCAGTATCTTCCCACAAACTCTCGGATCTTTTATATCTCTTAGAGATACTGTTATTATTTTTTCTATTTCTGATTCCAACATCTGTTTTTTAAACTGTGCCATCTAGTTCACCTTCCTGTAGATCATCAAGAACATTTGATAAGTTCATGAAGTCTTCTGATTCCTTTATTTTTATTTTTAAATTTTCAAAATAGTTCAGATATTTTCTAGGTGTTAGACCAAGATTATTCCAGGCTTCGTCTGAAACAGCAGGAATATCAAAACATCCTGAATAGCCGTATAATAGTATATTTACCGTAGTGTTTGCAACACTGACCAGATTTACTATAGTTCTTGAGTCCTCAGATTTGCAAAGCGATGGAGAATCATGAAAAGTAGCTGAAGCTATCATTATTTCGGACATCTGCCAGTTTTCAAAAAGCATTCGTCCTATCTGCTGATGTGAGTATGTTTCCAAGAGTTCTTCTGCCTTACTGAAGGATATTTTTTTATGCTTGGCTACGGTAACTATCATCTCAAAAACATCCGGCATTACAATAGACATTGCCATCTTCCCCAGATCGTGAAGCATACCACACAAAAAAGCTTCCTCTCGATCAGGAAAATTTATGAACTTTGAAAGAAGTTCACAGGAAATTGCAGTGGCCATAAAATGACTCCAAACTTTTTTAGTATTGAAGTATTCAAACTCGCGTGAGAAAAAAGATTTTGCGGTAAAGACACTTAAGGCTAAATTGCGGACAGACCTGAAACCAAGAATATTAATTGCTTGCGAAAGCTTTGTTATCCTTCTGGGCATGGCATAATATGCAGAGTTAGCCATTTTTAATATTTTAGCCGCCATTGAGGGTGATTCAAGTATGGCCATATTAAGTTCTTTAGTGCTTGCATTCGGGCTTGAGGCTATGGATACTATTCTTTGTACTATAAAATCAGGAGTAGGAAGCTCCTCAATTTTTCTGGTAATTTCTTTTATTGATATATCCGCCACTATAACACACCCTTGGGAAGAGTAATTTTAAAAGTTGTACCTATTCCTTCCAAACTTTTTTCTATGCAGATACTTCCTCCGTGCATCTCAATAAATTCCTTAGCCATGGACAGACCTATTCCTGTACCCTGTACCTGATAGGTTAGAGATGAATCAACTTTAAAAAACTTCTCAAAAACCTTAGAATAATACTTTTCGTTGATTCCGATACCGTTGTCTTCTACCTTTATTTCCACAGATGAAGGAGTATCGTCAAGAGAAACCTTGGCAAAAGAATTTTCCTTTTCCCTGTCACAAAACTTTATGGCGTTTTGAAGAATATTGGTTACTGCCTGTCGTACTCTGCTTTTATCAAGATTAACCTTTATGTGTTCCTTTGATTTTTCAAAAGAAACAGTAACTTTGGATGCTGTGGCTGCCTGCTCTGAAGAATTAATAATATCATTTATGAGTTCAACAATATCAAAGACAGAAGGCTCAAGCTTAAGCGTTTTCAATTCAAGCTTTGAAAAATCGAGAAGGTCATTTAAGAGTTTTTCAAGATGATTGGCTTCTGTAAGAATGGTAGTAAGAAAAGCCAGAGTCGTATCTCTGTCCATATCTTCAAAAGCGGTGATGATTGTTTCCGAATAAGCCTTTACAGCCGATAAAGGTGTTCTGAGCTCATGAGACATCATAGAAAGAAATTCCATCTTCATTTTGTCAAGCTGTTTTAATTTTTCAAGCTCTTTTGTTCCAGAGATATCCCTTATAAAGCATAAAGCAAAGGACTCCTGTTCAAAGTATATCGGAAGGGATTCTATGGAATAGAATTTGTCGTCCTGCTCAAGCTCAACTATCTGGCGTTTATTGCTGTCGATTGTAGCTATATTTATATCGTGAAGTCTCTCTAGGAGCAATGAATTTCCGCTTATAGAATCATAAGAGGAGTTTTTAAAATAAATATTCATGGACTTATCGTAAACAATTATAGAATCAATACTTCCATTGATAAGCGTATCTAAAAAATTTTTATTTTTTTCAATGATGGCATTCTTGTCTAGAATTTCGTTATAAAGTAACAAATTTTCATATAAACTTCCCATCAAAAATGCTATAATTCTAAGGAACATCATGAATTCGTTAGAAAATTCCTGTAACTTAACGTATGCAGCGTAAACGAAAAGTACTTTTGGTCCCTTGCTTATCGGAAGGATTATCATGGATCCTTCACCCTCAGGGAACATTGAAATATCCCCCTGGGAGTATCCCCATTTTATGAGATCGTATATATCCCTGCTGTAGTTATGATTGAAAATCTCTGAAAGGGTACTCTCTTTTTCTGCGAAAAAATACTCTTCTTCCGTCTTTACCATAGAGTTTATAAGGGAAGAAAGAGTTGAGTATGAACTTTCAATATCTCCTATTTTACTAAGTTCCATAATAATGTTTGATATCCGGCCGAATATATTAGTTTCATTCTGTGATTGCATTACTAAACCCCTTTCAAAATGCAATGCTTTGTTTGGGCAACTGTACAATTGAAATTATAACATAATTTCTTAAAGGGATAACACTAAATTCATTAAGAATAGGGAGGTGATCGTATGGATAGTAGCAGTAGTAGTAAGGATGTTGTTTCATTACCGCCATAGAAGATAATCCGGGAGGAAAAAAGATGATAAGAATCTATGAAAAAGCAAACGGTAAGCTGGTTGAGTCACAGGGTTTTTCTCAGGACTGCTTAATATATCTTGTAAGTCCTACATCTGCAGAGATAGATGATATTTCCCAAAAGCTGAGTATTGATTCCGACCTTATATACGATTCGCTTGATCCTGATGAAAGGGCACGTATAGATATTTCCGGA
>DJGH01000041.1:33581-34128 GCA_002431635.1 Petrotoga sp. UBA5851 | reverse complement strand
TGAAAGTTCCGTACAGAGACGAAGATGACAAAAAAATTCCGTATAAAACAGCTTCATTGGGTATACTTATCGGTTCAGACTATACAATGCTCATATCCAAATTCAGTCTTGAATTTCTTGATATCATGATAAAACGTTCCGAATTCAATCCTCATAAAAAGAGCCGTATGGTATTTCAAATGTTTTATAGGAATGCTCTTCTGTTTCTTGCATATCTCAAAGAGATAAACAAGATAACGGACCGTACGGAGGAACGGCTTCATGAATCTATGAGGAATAATGAGTTGGAAACTCTGATGTATCTTGAGAAAAGTCTGGTGTACTTTACCACATCGCTCAGATCCAACGAAATAATGATGGAAAAAATTCTTAGAGGAACAACGATAGAAATATTTGATGCTGATAAAGAACTGCTTGAAGATACAATAATTGAGTATAAACAAGCTTTGGAAATGGCAAACATATACAGTGACATACTTTCAGGTATGATGGATGCTTTTGCCTCAGTGATATCCAATAACCTTAATGTTGTTATGAAGGTGCTTAC
>DJGH01000041.1:33416-33555 GCA_002431635.1 Petrotoga sp. UBA5851 | reverse complement strand
AATCACCGGTTTTTTTGGAATGAACGTTAATGTCCCATTCTCTGACAATCCTTATGCTTTTATTTATATAATATCAGTATGTGCTATAGTTTGTGTTCTGGTATACTTTATATTCAGAAACAAAAAATGGATGTAATAA
>DJGH01000041.1:12611-33351 GCA_002431635.1 Petrotoga sp. UBA5851 | reverse complement strand
AACCAAAGCAGGATATTTTTTAATATTCCAAAGCCATATAAACAAGCGCTTTTGAGAATTTACTGTCAAGATCGATTCCTAATTTTATATATCCGCCCATGGCTCCTGCTAAAACACCCGTTTTTATTAATATAGGGTTTCCCATAAGTATGATATCAGGATTCATAAGAGTTCCAAGATACATCTTAAAATTCCCGACAAGGAACTGAGCTTCAAAGTACGGTCCTATAACTGATCGGGAAGAAGTGAAAGAAAAACCGTATAATCCGAGAATTGAAAAACTGTCAAACAATTCTGCTTGTATAAGTGGGAAGCCTATACCGGCAGAAAAATTATAATCAGTGAGGAACGATACTCCAATATTTGCCACTGCAGTATCAAGGTTCGGAGATATAGTGGTTATCTTCAGAAGTTCACCGGAAAAAACCGCAGTAGAAAAAATTAGCAGGATCAAAAAAACAAAAACAGTCTTTTTCATAAACTCCTCCTTTTCAAATGATTATAGATTATTATATCATATAAAGTACCTTTGTGAGATGTGAAAACTCTTTTAGATAGGATTCAGTCGATTTCATAAACTTTTCTTTTCTATCGGATGAATAAGTTACATGATCGTCTGAATACTCCCAATCGCTATACAAAACAGGAGAAAATTGGGTTTTGCTCTTAAACTCTCTAAAGTATGTCTTGGGCATTCTAAAAAAACCAATATTAATATCAAACAAAAGATTTACAGGTATTTCAGATAATATTTGACTGAAAAAACTGGTGTAAATCTTTTCTGCATTATCAATCAAAAGTATCGGATCAAATGAAAGCCTTACTTTCCATCCGGCTTGAAGAGCATGGTTAACGGCTTTTATTCTTTTTTGGAGAGTAGGGCTCTTTTTTTCAAATGAACTTATAATGAAATCCGGAGAAAGAGTCCAGCTCAACAAAATATTTTTAACAGGCCTGTATCTTTTTATCACTTCAATGCACGAGCTCTTGGTTCTGACTTCTATATTGACGTTGTTGTTTTTAACACAGAAACTGTACCATCTTGAGAATATTCCGAAAACACTCTCCAGTACAAGCAGATCCGACTCATAACTTAAGGGGATAAAAACTTCTTTTCCATATGCTTTTTCAGAAACAGCGTCAAAAAAATCAGTTGTGTTTACAAAATAAACAATATTGGCTGACGTATACATTCCGCGAATGAAACAATAATCACAGTCGTAAAGACAGTTTATCATATTGGTAAGATAATAAAAATCCATGTTTTCATAACCGTGACACAGTTCCGACCCCTTATAAAGGAAGTTATCCTTTTTTACTGCCAGAATAAGATCCGGTGTTTTTTTCTGAAGATTGAAGTTCTGATTATGTGAGTTGAAAACATTCCGATAATCAGATACTTTTATCAATTGAGTATTTTTAAAAAAATCTATTATGCGGTGTGTTTCATCATAGTTAAATGCTCGATTTTCAACATAAATATGGGAAAATGGTTTCTTAAGACAGATATTCAATAAGCTTGTCAAACTCTTTCTTCCTTTCATCCTTGTTAGTTACAGGGGATATGATGCCGTCCGTATCAGGCAAATATTTTTTTCCATAAGCGTATCGTTTCTTAATAAGAAGTATAACCGTATCTTTCATAGATTTTGTAAGCTTCATTTTTTCAAACAGTACCGAAAGTTTTCTGTACTCTTCCTCCGAAAAATCGAACTCAAAAGAACTGTTTTGTGAAAGAAGATGAACTTTTCCAGCAAATTCCAAAATCGAATTAACATTTTTACTCATCGCTGAAAGTATTTCTTCTTCTTTTATTCCTTCAGGATTGAGATTGTCCAAAGCTACCTTAAGAAAATAAATGTTGTTCAGGTACAGAAATCTTGAAGCTGCCACGTAGATGCCCGAGCTTTCCATATCCACAAACTCTTTTTTGTCTGGCGAAGATAGGCTTACTGCTTTGGAAAAAGTGTGTATCTCGTGTTCTTTATAAGAATGCGATATCATTATGTTAGGAAAAAATTCTTTAAAAGTATCGTGGTCAGTAATCTTATTTACCAAAACCGTTTCTCCTTTTGAGATCAAGGGTGTACTGTATCCCGCAACTCCTGAATTTATTAGGATATCTCCGCTACCTTGCGAAAAAGCTGTAAGAACATAAGCTGTTGCAGCTGCAGCTTTTACTTTTCCTATACCGCTTATACAAAGAAAAAAATTTCCGCGTCTATATACATCAAAGGCTCTTTTATCAAGAAGCTTTTTCAAATTTAAAGCTGATATAAAAGGTTTTGCTTCTGCTCTCAAAGCACATATAAAAAAGATATTCATTTGAGTGCCGTCCGAACGGCAATATCGTTTAGAATACTCATAATAACTTCATGATTGTAGTATACCTGTGCATGATCCAATCCATTAAACCTGAACTTGGTTCTTTCATCATTTTTAATAGTCTGTCCCCAGACAGTTACCATTCCATCATTTAAAGAGTGTTCCGGCATGCTGATTTCCGCTGCTATATCAGCAAGCACATCGTTAAAGAGCCGCATTCCAAGGTGAACATATTCGGAGTAGTGGGTTGGATCTATTGGTTTGTTATCTGTAAGAGGATAAGCTATATTTGCGATTACTTCGCAGTATTTTTCAGTGAATCTTTCATTATTAATGAGGGAGTTCAGAGCTTTGTTCGGAGTAAACAGTACTTCTTCTGTACCCGGATAAATATAATTTTGAAACTTTCTAAGATACTCTCCGTCAGAATATTCAAAAGACAAAGGACCGTTGAAGACCCCCAAAAGATTCTGTGAAGCGAAAACAGCAAAAAAGTTCGGATAATATTTAAGAGCCTGTGTCAAAAGGAAGGAGACTCTCTGAACAAAAATATCGTCATAAAAAAGATTTGCATAATTGAAATCCATAGACATGCTTGGAAATGATCTTACCAGCTCGACAAGATAATCATAAATCATAGGATAGTTTACAAGGCCCTGACGCAAAAGCCCATCATCGAAAGACCTTACTACGCTTTGTAGTGGTGATCCCCTATTTACCGCATCTAAGGTATAAACTTTTGTCACATAACTACCAAGATACTCTTCTTCTCCTGATATGACGGTATTCATAGCGTACCTGCTGACAAGCCCGCCCATGCTATGTGCAATTATATAGATATCTTTGTAATTTCCGGATTTTTTTAGCTGCAAAGTATATTCTGCAAGCATTTCCCCGTATTGCTTTGCGGATAAAGCATGTGTGTCATAGATAAACTCATAAAAATCAAAGGTGTTTTTAATATCTTCGGAAGCTCTGATTTCCTTGAAAAAGTCACGCCATACATCAATTCTTTCGTTGTTTATCCACGGATTATCCCTGGAGGATATATTGAAGGATTTGTCAAGAGTCTCAATCTGATAGCCGTGAACAAATATTAATGCAGAACCATTATGCTTATCTGATGAAGAAAGCCTTGAAATGGTTCTGTTAGTATCAGCGAAGCTGAGTCCTTCTCTTCGGATGTTTTCCTGCACAGATGAGCGGAACAGTTCAGCATATCCTTCAATGCTTTTATAAGCAGAGTTAGAAATTACCAGCTCTATTCTGTTGAGAATATCAAAATCAAAGAGGAGAGGAAAGACATAAGAGTACTCTTTATTGGTTAGCATCGGCGGAATTACAGCATTAAGCTCTTCTGTTCTGTAAGCCAAAGAGTTTTCATATGTATCGCCAGTTCTCTTCATAAAAATATTCTTTGATATATTTAGAACATCTCCTTTTGGATGAAAAAGCATGATAGGCATACTGAACTTTGGAAAAAGTTTCTCATGTGAAAGAACTTCATTATCAAGCTGTATTTTTATATCTGGAGTTTCAGCTTTACGATACTCAGAAAATAAAAAGATTTTGGTTGTCAAATCAAAAAATTCCTTTGGTATTCCTATTTTATTGTCGCAGCATTCAAAAATTACATCTTCTTCAGGTAGATATGCATAAAAGAATCTGTGCTCCTGACTTTTATAGCTGTTGAAATCATTCGAAAGTATCTGAAAAGAGTAGAGTTTATTTTTGTGTATTTCAAATCTGAAAGAAGAACTGTCAGTTGGTAGATTATAAGTTTTAACTTGATTATCAGAAAGATTTTGAAGTAAAAACTGATATCCAAATTCATGAGGGTTGTTATCCTTCCACCTTACTGTAACCTCATCATCGGAAGAATGAATAATTTCTATTCCAGAAGGAATATTTCGTATATCATATGCAGTAACGCCCGTCAGGAGTACAAAGAGCGAAAAAACCATAAATGCCGGTACCCCCAGATACTTGATTATAAAGTACATGATCTGCATGCAGTCACCTCACAAGACTAATTTATACAATTATATAATAAACAAATCAAAAGAACAAAATATGCATGCCTTGAATTCACCCAGTTGTTACCAATTCAAAGCATCTTGTCAATTTTTAATAATATATAATATCATCATAAAGCATATTCAGGAGGTTATAATGTCTGACCAAATATATAGGGTTTATGTTGAAAGAAAAAAAGGATTTGATCTTCAGGCCAAGGGAGTACTAAGCGACCTAAAAAATTATCTCGGAATCACAAGCCTTAAAACACTCAGAATTCTTAACCGGTATGATATTCTGGGCATAGATGAAACGATAACAGAAAGAGCTCTTAAAGAGGTTTTCTGTGAACCTCAGACCGACGATGTATACCGTGAGGACTTTCCTATGTCACCTTTGGAAAAATCATTTGGAATAGAATATCTTCCAGGCCAGTATGATCAGCGGGCCGACTCTACTCAGCAGTGTCTGCAATTGATAAATCCCCAGCTAAAACCTAAAGTAAAGACAGCAATTATCTATGTTATCAACAACGATATCCTTCCTTCGGAGTTAGAAAAAATCACATCATACCTTGTCAATCCGGTAGACTCAAGATTGGCCAATCTTGGAAAACCTTATAAACTAGATGAACAGGTTCAGGATGAAAGTAATATTGAGTATCTGCAGGGCTTTTCAAATTTTTCAGAGCAGCAGATGAAGGAGCTTTACGATAAGCTCTCACTAGCAATGAGCTTTGAAGATTTTCTATTCTGTCAGCAGTATTTTTTAAGAGAAAAAAGAGATCCGTCAATGACAGAAATAAAAGTTATAGACACATACTGGTCTGATCACTGCAGACATACCACATTTAATACTATAATAGAAAATATAGATTGGGATGAAAAAACTCCAGGATATATTAAAAAATCATACGAACAGTATTTAGAAGTTAGGGAGGAAGTGTACAAAGACATTGAAAAACCTGTAACTCTTATGGACATGGCTACTGTTTTCCCAAAAAAAATGAGGAAAGAAGGGAAACTTGATGATCTTGAGATTTCTGAAGAGATCAATGCTTGTTCAGTCGAAGTGGACGTTAACTGCACGGATGGAATTGAAAAGTATCTTGTAATGTTCAAAAATGAAACTCATAATCATCCTACCGAAATTGAACCTTTCGGGGGAGCCGCCACTTGTCTAGGAGGAGCAATAAGAGATCCTCTTTCAGGGAGGGCCTATGTTTATCAGGCCATGAGAGTTACGGGTGCCGCTGATCCAAGAACACCTGTGGACCAAAGTATAAAGGGAAAGCTTCCACAGAGAAAGATAACCACTCTTGCTGCCGGCGGATACAGCTCCTATGGAAATCAGATAGGACTGGCGACAGGTATTGTAAGTGAGCATTACGATGATGATTTTGTTGCCAAAAGAATGGAAGTTGGAGCTGTCATAGGGGCAGTGAAAAAATCTGATGTAACAAGAAAGGCTCTTAGGTCTGGCGATATAATCGTACTTCTGGGAGGAGAAACAGGAAGGGACGGTTGCGGAGGAGCCACCGGCTCTTCAAAAAAACATACGACAGAATCAATAAACACATGTGCTGCAGAAGTACAAAAGGGCAATCCTGTTACAGAAAGAAAGATTCAAAGATTGTTCAGAAATCCTGAGCTTACAAAGATTATTAAAAAATGTAATGATTTTGGAGCGGGAGGAGTAAGTGTTGCCATTGGAGAGCTTGCTGATGGGCTGAACATAAATCTTGATCAAATACCAAAAAAATATGATGGTCTTACTGCAACAGAACTGGCAATATCAGAATCACAGGAAAGAATGGCGGTTGGTGTTGATCCAAAAGATCTTAAAATTTTTTTGGAGTATGCCAAGAGAGAAAATCTGCAGGCTACAGTTGTAGCAACTGTAACCGATGATGCAAGACTCAGAATGAACTTTAAAGGACAAGCTGTCGTTGATATCTCGCGTGAATTCCTTAACTCCAATGGAGTAAGGCAAAAGATTAATATTTCTGTTTCCGCTGCAAATATATCAGAGAATAAAAAAGTATCTGAAACAGCAACTACGGGAGAGAAGATAAAAAAACTTCTTTCTGATCTGAATGTATGTTCCAAGAAAGGACTTGTGGAGAGATTTGATAGTTCGATAGGATCTTCAACAGTGTTAATGCCTTTCGGAGGAAAGTACCAACTCTCACCGATTCAGGCTATGGTTGCAAAAATTCCGGTTCTTGAAGGCAGTACAGATACAGTCAGCATAATGACCTATGGTTACGATGCGGCTCTTGCTAAAGAAGATCCTTTCAAAGGAGCCTTATATGCGATTGTCCATGCTGTTACCAAAACGGTGGCATGCGGGGGGAGGTATGAAAAAATAAAACTTTCCCTTCAGGAGTACTTTGAACGTCTTGAAAAAGACAATCATAAATGGTCAAAACCTTTTACCGCACTACTGGGAGCATTTTATGCACAGAATGCTTTGCAGATTCCTGCAATAGGTGGAAAAGACAGTATGTCGGGTACTTTTAACGATATAAATGTTCCTCCCACTGTAGTTGCCTTTGCAGTAAGTACTGAAAGCTCAAAAAACATTATTTCAACCGAGTTCAAAAAAACCTCAAGTCTAGTTGCGCTCATAAAAACCGAAAAAGATACTGACGGACTCATTGATTTCCGTATTCTTAAAGATAATTTTAATAGAGTAAGCAAAATGATAAGGCATGGAAAAGTTTATTCAGCATATGCACCTGGTTATGCAGGAACAGTTGAAGCGGTTCTTATGATGGCTTTTGGCAATAAAATTGGTGTGGATTTTACCTGTTGCCAAGATTTTGATTCATTATTCAAAAAAGATTATGGAACAATTCTTATAGAGGTTTCATGTGAAGACGATCTTAGAGAGTTCTTTGATAATGAATGTTGGGAGGTTGTAGCCAAAACTTCTCCTATCTCAAAAGTCAAAGGAAAAGATTTTGAATTTGATATTCAAGAGCTTATAGATATATGGGAAAAACCGCTAAGCACTGTTTTTCCTAATGCTTTTGAATGTAAAGAAAGTATTGAATCCATACAGGAAAGAAAATTTGAGAAAAAAATTTTGTGCAGAACCAAAACAATTTCTCCTAAAGTTGTAATTCCAGTCTTTCCAGGGACAAACTGTGAATATGATATGAGAAAAGCTTTTGTTAAGGCCGGTGCATGTACCCATGTAATTGTATTTAGAAACAGGACTTCAGAAGAGATACGCGACTCTATTGCTGAACTGGCAAAAGCAGTAAAAAATGGTCAGATATTGGCTCTTTCAGGAGGATTCAGCGCCGGTGATGAACCTGACGGATCTGGAAAGTTTATTGCAAGTGTTTTACGCAATGATATTATAAAACAAGCTTTGCATCATCTGCTTGACAAGAACGACGGACTTATTCTTGGTATTTGTAATGGTTTTCAGGCGCTTATCAAAAGCGGACTTCTTCCATTTGCAAATATTTGCTCGATGGATGAAAGCAGCCCCACACTTACTTACAATAAAATTGGGAGGCATGTTTCCACGATTGTCAGAACCAAAGTTATTTCCAATCTGTCACCTTGGATATCAGAAAGTATGACTGGCGATATATTCAGTATTCCAGTTTCTCATGGTGAAGGAAGATTTGTATGTTCTAACGTGCAGTACGAACAACTACACAGTAATGGACAGATAGCAACTGTTTATGTAGATCTCAAGGGTGACCCTACCCTTTGTTATCCGTTTAACCCAAACGGTTCTTTCATGGCAGTTGAAGGGATAACCAGTCCGGATGGAAGAATTTTCGGAAAGATGGCTCATTCGGAAAGATATGATGATGATCTGTATAAGAATATACATGGTAACAAAAATCAGAATATTTTCAAAAATGGAGTTGAATACTTCAAATTATAAAAAGATATATGATAAAATTACTATATAAAAGTGAATAGAATAGATCCATATAATCCCGAAGATATGGTTTGGGAGTCTCTACGGGGAAGCCGTAAATTTCTCTGCTATGGATCAGAAGAATGTGGAATTGCATTTGAAAAAATTATTCCGCCTTTATTCTGATTCCTGGATAAGGCGGAATTTTATTTGGAGGGAAAATGAAAGTAGCGATTATTTTCGGAAGTTCATCAGACACTCAGCTTATGCAGCCTGCAGCGGCGCTTCTTAAAGAGTTTGGGATAGAGTATAAAGCGATGGTTCTTTCAGCTCACAGGGTACCAGAAAAACTCTCGCAGGAAATAAAGAAACTTGAGGAAAACGGCTTTGAATGTATAATTGCAGGAGCCGGCCTGGCGGCACATCTTCCGGGAGTTATCGCGTCTCAAACCATTATTCCCGTTATCGGGGTTCCTCTTAATGCAGCTCTCAACGGGTTGGATTCGCTTTTTTCAGTTGTACAGATGCCTAAGGCCATTCCTGTTGCAACAGTGGGAATAAATAACAGCTATAATGCTGCGATGCTTGCTGTCCAGATACTTTCTGTAAAGTATTCTGATCTTAAGGATAAGCTTATTAACTACAGAAAAAACATGAAGGAAAAATTTATAAAAGAAAATTCTGAAGGGGTGAACATGTGATGGAAAAATTGGAAATGATCTATGAAGGAAAAGCAAAAAAAGTATATGCAACCAATTCAAAGGACTATGTTGTTATTCACTATAAAGACGATGCTACAGCTTTTAACGGAGAAAAAAAAGGGCAGATAATAGATAAAGGAATATTTAATAATGAGATTACTTCCATAATTTTTAGTCTTCTTAACAGCAAAGGCATTCCGACACATTTTGAGAGTAAGATCAACGAAAGGGAACAACTTTGTAAAAAAGTTCAGATAGTTCCTCTTGAGGTAATAACAAGGAATATCGCCGCAGGCAGCATGTCCAAAAGGCTTGGAATAACTGAAGGCACAGAACTAAAAACCACAGTATATGAGCTTTCATATAAAAACGATGATCTAGGTGATCCGCTTATTAACGATTATCATGCTGTAGGAATGGGACTTACAACGTTTGAAGAACTGAATGTTATTTACGATCTTACCAAAAAGATAAACGAGATTCTTAAAGATTTTTTCATAAAAATGGGAATTAAACTGATCGATTTTAAACTGGAGTTCGGAAGATTCAATGGACATATTGTTCTTGCTGACGAAATTTCTCCGGATACCTGTAGATTCTGGGATAGCAAGACAAATGAAAAACTAGATAAGGATAGGTTCAGAAGAGATCTTGGTAATGTAAGGGAAGCTTATGCAGAAATATTGAAAAGACTTGAAGACAATAAGAAGGAAGGCTGAAATGTATCCAGATAAATTGCATGAAGAATGCGGAGTATTCGGTATTTTCTCCAACGGTAAAGAAGATGTTGCTTCCATAACATACTACGGTCTATATGCACTTCAGCACAGAGGTCAGGAAAGTGCTGGAATAGTCGTCAGCAATGAAAAAGAACTTCTGTGTCATAAAGGAATGGGACTGGTCAGTGAAATATTCGGCGAAGAAGATCTGAAAAAACTTAAAGGGAAAAACGCAATAGGTCATGTGAGATACTCCACAGCAGGCTCAAGCAATATAAATAATGCACAGCCTATACTTGTAAAATGCAAGATAGGCTCTGTAGCCATAGCCCATAACGGAAATCTGGTTAATGCCGATATTCTTAGGGAGCTGCTTGAGGAAACAGGTACTGTATTTCAGACAACAACAGATTCAGAAGTTATACTTAATCTTATTGCACGAAGTTCCAGGCATGGCCTTGAAAAAGCAATAACAGATACTGTTTTTGCAATAAAAGGGTCGTACGCCATAGTCATGTTGACCGAAGACAAGCTGATAGGAATTCGCGATCCAAACGGAATAAGGCCTCTGTGTATAGGCAAGCTCAAAGACGACTATATTTTGTGTTCTGAAAGCTGTGCTATTGATGCTGTGGGAGGCGAGTTTATAAGAGATGTTGAGCCGGCGGAAATAGTAATGATAGATAAAGAAGGCATCAGGTCATTCAAAAATTCCGAAAAAATAAAGTCTGAAACATGTGCTTTTGAATATATATACTTTGCCAGGCCAGACAGTATCATTGATGGAATTGATGTATACCAGGCAAGAAGAAGATGCGGACATGTTCTTTACGAAGAGTCACCAATAAGCTGCGATCTTATCACAGGAGTTCCTGATTCCGGTGTAGCCGCAGCAATAGGATATTCGGAGGCATCAGGGATACCATACGGCATGACTTTGATAAAGAACAAGTACATCGGCAGAACCTTCATTGCTCCAAGTCAGAAACAACGTCAGAATTCAGTTAATGTCAAACTTAATGCATTAAAATCAAATATAAAAGGCAAAAGAATACTTATGATCGATGATTCAATTGTAAGGGGAACCACAAGCAAGAAACTTGTTACGCTTCTCAGAAATGCTGGTGCAAAAGAAGTTCATATGATGATTGCCTCCCCTCCGGTGAAGTTTCCATGTTACTTTGGTATAGATACTCCAGAACGTGGACAACTCATAGGTGCAAACATGAGCATTGAGGAAATAAGAAAAGATATAGGTGCTGACACACTGGCCTACTTAAGTGTTCCAGGGCTTCTCAGAGCTTTAGATCACGGAAATACTTTTTGTTTAGGATGTTTCAACGGAATATATCCGGTTGAGGCGCCTATAGAAAAATCAAAACTATATCTGGAGGATAAAAAATGAAAGACTATAAAGAGTCTGGCGTAAATATAAACGAAGGATACAGGACTGTTGAGCTTATTAAGCAGCATACCAAAAGAACAATGATTCCAGGTGTGCTAAACGACATAGGCGGATTTGCAGGCATGTTTGAATTGAAGAACTACAAAAATCCTGTTCTGGTTTCGGGGACTGACGGAGTAGGTACCAAGCTTGATGTTGCCATGAAGATGAAAAAGTACGATACAGTTGGAATAGACTGTGTTGCCATGTGCGTAAACGACGTTTTGTGCAACGGAGCACAGCCACTGCTGTTTTTAGATTATCTGGCATGCGGGAAACTTGATGCAGATATTGCAGCAGATCTGGTTAAAGGAGTTGCAGATGGCTGTGTTCAGGCCGGATGCGCGCTTATAGGTGGTGAAACAGCCGAAATGCCAGGGTTTTATGATATTGGAAAGTATGATATAGCAGGTTTTTCAGTCGGAGTAGTCGAAAAGGACAAGATAATAGACGGAAGCACTATTAGACAGGGAGACACACTTATAGGAATACAGTCATCAGGTCCCCATAGTAACGGTTTTTCACTTATAAGATACCTTATAAAAGATTTTGATATGCCTTTTGATGGCAAAAAGATTGGAGAAGTTCTTCTTACTCCAACTATTATATATGTAAAAGCAATTCAGAGAGTACTTGAAAAGTACGATATAAAAGGAATGGCACATATTACAGGTGGAGGATTTTATGAAAATATCCCAAGAATGTTTGCTACAAAAGAGTACACCGCTGTAATAAAAAAAGAAAGCTATGAAGTTCCCAAAATATTTAAGTATATACAATCTCTGGGGGTTTCGGAGAAAGATATGTATAACACCTTTAATATGGGAATAGGATTTGTCCTATGTGTTGGAGAAGACGATGTACAGGGAGTAATGAATATACTCAAAGAAAGCGGGTTAGATTCATACCGCCTGGGATACGTGAAAAAAGGCGAATATGGAATATGCTTAGAATAGCTGTTCTCATTTCAGGGAACGGAACTAATCTTCAGGCAGTTATAAACGCCATAAAAGATGGTTACCTTGACTGTAAAATAGAAATGGTTATAAGCGATAATCCAGATGCATATGGAGTAAAACGTGCACAAAACAACTGTATACCGGTATATGTGTTTGACAGGAAAGTTTACAAGAAGGATCTTTCTGATCAAATACTGAAAACAGTAGACGGCAGAGCTGATCTTATAGTTTTGGCAGGATACCTTTCAATAATACGTGGAGAGATTCTTACCAAATTCAGAGAAAAGATTATCAATATTCATCCTTCGCTTATCCCGGAATTTTGCGGGAAAGGCATGTATGGAGAAAAAGTTCATGAAGCGGTAATCTCCAGCCAAAAAGAAGAATCAGGTTGCACAGTACATTTTGTAGATGATGGTACAGATACCGGTCCCATAATAATGCAGAAAAGGATCAAGCTTAATAAAAACGAAACGCCTTACTCATTAGCGTTAAGAGTACATAATCTTGAATATTCTTCACTTTTGCAGACTTTAAAACTCTTCTGTGATAAAAGGATAAAGATATCCGGAGGAAAAGTAATCATAAAGGAGTCAAAAAATGTTGAAAAGGGCATTAATAAGTGTGTATTATAAGGAAAACCTTACAGAACTTGCAGTATTCCTTCAGAGTATGGGAGTAGAGATTATATCTACCGGCAAGACCTACCAGTATCTAAAAGATAACGGTATTCAGGTCAAGAATATAAGCTCTGTTACAGGATTTGAAGAGATACTGGACGGGAGAGTAAAAACACTTCATCCTAAAGTTCATGGCGGAATATTGGCAATAAGAGATAAACAAGAGCATATGCAGGAACTCCAAACCATGAACATCCAGACTATTGATATGGTTGTGGTAAATCTGTATCCGTTTTTTGAAAAGGCAGTACAGAATATTTCTTTTGAAGATAAAATAGAGTTTATAGATATCGGAGGACCATCTATGCTCAGATCTGCCGCCAAAAATTTTAAGGATGTTATTGTACTCTCAGATACAGCAGACTATTCGGTAGTTATTGAGCAGCTTAAAAGTAACGGTGATGTCGATCAAAAAATCCGCCGGGAGCTGGCAGCCAAGGTTTTTAATCTTACCAGCGCATATGATGCAGCTATATCCTCTTTTCTTACGGGAAAAGAGTTTCCTGAATATCTTTCACTTTCATATGTTACAAAACAGAAGCTACGATATGGTGAGAATCCACATCAAAAAGCTGTTTTATATGCCAGAACAGATAAAACAGGCCTTATAAACAACTGTGAACAGATTTCAGGAAAAGAGTTATCATACAATAATATAAGAGATATGGATGTTGCATACAAACTTGTAACTGAATTTGAAGAGCCTGCATGTTGTGCAGTTAAACATAATTCACCATGTGGAGCTGCAGTTGCACAAAATATATATGATGCATATGCTCGAGTATATGAGTGTGACTCAGTATCTATATTCGGAGGAATAGTTGCTTTTAACCGTCCGGTAGATTTAAAAACTGCAGAAAAGCTTCATGAGATCTTTCTGGAAATAATTATTGCCCCTGATTTTGAACCTGAGGCTTTGTTGTTGCTCAAAAGCAAAAAAAATCTTCGTATAATAAAGTGTGATCGCACTGTTTCTGATAATATTGAAATGGTAACCGTCGACGGTGGAATTTTGGTTCAGAGTATAGACAGAAACTTTAAAGAAGAGTATAAAGTTGTTACTAAAACTTCACCTACCCAGGAACAGATAAAACAGATGACATTTGGAATGATTGTGGCCAAGTATACGAAATCAAACGCCATAGTTACGGTAAAACAGATGCATACAGCCTCGATTGCGGGAGGGCAGGTGAACAGAATATGGCCTGCCATTCAGGCGATGCAGAGGGGAAATGGAGCCCAACTGCTTTGTTCGGATGCTTTCTTCCCATTTGAAGATATTGTCCAGGCAGCATATGAGTATGGTATAAAGGCTATAATGCAGCCGGGAGGTTCGGTGAACGACAAAGCCTCGATAGAACTTTGCGACAAGTATGGTATAAGCATGGTTTTTACCGGTATCAGACATTTTAAACATTAAAATGGAGAGTGAAGTATGAAAG
This sequence comes from Petrotoga sp. UBA5851, assembly GCA_002431635.1. Lineage (GTDB taxonomy): Bacteria > Thermotogota > Thermotogae > Petrotogales > Petrotogaceae > UBA5851. The sequence continues at coordinate 19,177 of DJGH01000041.1, read as the reverse complement.
TTATGATAATAGGCTCAGGGGGTAGGGAACATGCTTTAGCTCATAAGCTTTCCCAGAGTCCTGATATTGATTGCATATACTGCGTTCCTGGCAATGGAGGGACATCTCTTGAAAGTAAATGCCTTAATGTAGAACTGAAAAATATTGAAGAAATATCTACCTTTGCACTAGAAAAAAATATTGATTATACTTTTGTCGGGCCGGAAGCATATCTTGTTCAGGGTATAACCGATATATTCTATCAAAAGAGGCTTAAGATAATAGGTCCTGATAAAAAAGCATCCATGCTTGAATCCAGTAAAGCCTACGCAAAAGAGTTCATGAAAAAATACAATGTCCGTACTGCTGCTTATGAGACCTTCAGTGAGTGTGGGAAAGCTATGGAGTATATATTAAAAGCAGATTTTCCGTTGGTTATAAAAGCTGACGGGCTAGCTGGGGGAAAGGGAGTAGTTATTGCCCAGAATATTGAACAAGCTACTGAGACCTTGAATTTTTTTATGAAAGAAGATATTTTTAATGGTTCTGGCAAAACAGTAGTTATAGAGGAATTTTTAGAAGGATTTGAAGCTTCTGTTCTTGCAGCAGTTGATGGAAAAACTATTCTTCCGTTTATAAGTGCAAAGGATCATAAACAGGTGTACGACGGAAGTAAAGGACCAAATACCGGTGGAATGGGAGCCATAGCACCTAATCCTCTTTTTACAGCTGAGCATTTTGAAGATTTCAAAAGCAATATTATGCAGCCTACCCTCAGAGGAATACGTGAAGAAAAGCTTAACTATAAAGGAATCATATTTTTTGGACTCATGGTATGCGCTAAAGGAGTTTATCTTTTAGAATACAATGTAAGAATGGGTGATCCTGAGACTCAGGCGGTTCTTCCGCTTATGGAAACAGATTTTTTTCAGGTAATAAAACATATATATGATTCAGATCTTGATGGATATGAAATAAAGTGGAAGAAAAGTTCAAGCTGCTGCGTGGTTGCGGCTAGTCTTGGCTATCCAGGAAAATACGAAACAGGTTTTGAAATAACCGGATATAACCAAGTAGCTTCAAAAGTATATNNCGGAACTGTTTTTAAAAACGGAAAGCTCATATCCTCTGGCGGAAGGGTACTGAACGTAACGTCTTTAGGGGAAAACATTGTTCAGGCCCGTCAAAAAGCATACTTGGACTTGGCGAAAATAAAGTTTGAAAACATCTACTATAGAAACGATATTGGAGGCTAAAAATGATAGAAAGATACGCTATGCAGCCGCTTAAAGATCTATGGAACGAAGAAAATCAGTATAAAAGGTGGCTTGAAGTTGAAGTTTCTGTTGTAAAAGCTTTCGAAAAATGCGGGCAGGCTCCTGCCGGCACGGCACAACAGATACTTTCAAAGGCAGTTATAGATGTACAGAAGATTCATGAGATCGAAGCTGTGGTTGATCATGATGTTATTGCCTTTATAAACTGTGCTACTCAGAATATGGGAGATGAAGCAAGATACTTTCATAAAGGAATGACTTCTTCAGATGTAGTAGATACGGCTCTTTCGCTTGCGCTTAAAAGATCTGGTCTTGTAATAAAGCAGGAGTTGGAAAAATTTGAAGAGGTTTTGAAAGAACAGGCGTTTAAGTATAAAGATACCATCACCATTGGCAGAACACACGGAATACATGCCGAGCCAACATCATTCGGACTTAAACTTCTTTCTTATCTTGCCGAAGTTCAAAGAAACAAGATAAGATTGGATGCAGCTATAGAAAATATTTCGTATGCCAAGATAAGCGGTGCAGTAGGAAATTACGCAAATATTGATCCTGAGATAGAAAAGCAAGCATTACATATGATAGGGCTTAAACCATGTAAGGTATCTACTCAAATTGTTCCTAGGGATATACATGCGGAATTTCTTAATGCTTTGGCACTTATAGGAGCAAATATAGAAAGGCTTGCTACAGAGATAAGACATCTGCAGAAAACCGAGGTTCTTGAAGCACAGGAACCATTTAAAAAGGGTCAGCGGGGGTCATCAGCTATGCCCCATAAAAAGAATCCCATTCTTTGTGAGAGACTTTGCGGAATGTCACGAATGCTTAGAAGCTATACTGTAGCTGGATATGAAGATACAATTTTGTGGCATGAAAGGGATATATCTCATTCAAGTGTTGAGAGAATGGTTTTCCCGGATGCAACAATGATTGTGTATTATATGATAAGTAAGTCTGTATGGTTAATAAAAAATCTAGTTGTATACGAAAATAAGATGAAAGAAAATTTCAAAGCATCTCACAATCTTGTTTTCTCACAAAGACTTATGCTAGCTATGATAGATAAAGGATTTTCAAGGGAAGATAGCTATAAGCTTATTCAGGAGCTTTCAATGAAATCATGGAACGAATCGCTAGATCTTATGCGGGTGGTTCTCAATGATGAAAGAACATCGTCAAAGTTCAACGAAAACGAGATTAAAGAAATATTTGATCCCACATACTACTTGAGAAATATTGAAGAAGTCTTTAAAAGGTTTTTATAATAATAAAACTGCTCCCCTTTTCGTTGGATATCTCATCCACAAAAAGGGGAGCAGTTCAAAGTATTTCCGGATTATTTTTTATACTTCTGGCGATTGATGTAATCTTCTTTACAAAATCAGTTTTACCTTTTGTATAAGCTTCACGATCATTTTTATAGAGTTTTTCAAGAGAAAGTTTTAAGTTTTCATACTCTCTGCAGATAAGAGGATTTTTAATCAAATAATCCCTAAAGTATACTTCATCCCAATCGCCCATATATCTTATATGGAGGTGGAAAGCCTGTCCTTTGAAGCCTTGAAGCGTATAACCTTTCATGAACATCATATGTGGGGGAGGATTACCAGGCTGATGGCTATAATTGTAACCTGCTCTTATAATTCTCTGAATAAGTTCAGAAGTATCAGTTTGCTTATCGATTTCGATAAGAATATCTATTGTTGGTTTAGCCTTCATACCAGGAACAGATGTACTGCCAATATGAGTTATACGTAGTATATCCTTTTGGGAAATGTGTTTTTTAAGATGCTCTTTTTCGTTTTCAAAAAGTTTTTTCCATTCTGGATTGTATTCAGAAATTTCTATCGGAAAAAGAATTCCGAGTTCCTCTGCAGAAAGTTCGTTCAGATTTTTCATTGTATTCGCATCTCCTTGTCTTTTTCGTAATTATACAGAAATAAATTTTCTGTAGTGGTATTTGACATTACATAAACTTATTGATATTATTAAAATAAATAAACATATTTTAAAAAACTACTGCTTAGGAATTATTCTCTGGGAAAAAATCTTTTTATAAGGATAATACAGTCGAGATACGTTATCTCTAAAAGTTAGTTTTTTGAGGAGGTGTATTATGAATATATAGATTAAACTGTTTCCTACTGCTTCTTTTGGTTCCAACAGAATTTATTAATAAAAAGGAGGCAAAAAATGAAGAGGAGAACTATAAATTTCAAAGAAAAAAATAAAAATTCCGAAAACTTACAGGTAAAAGAAAGCAACAGAATAACTCCCAAAAAGACTACCAGAAACTTAGGCGTCGGTCTTCGTCAGAGTAAAAAAGGCTAAGAAAAGCAAATAATCCATTTCCTGGTTCTTAGAACCAGGTTTTTTTGTAAAAAGTTATAAAAAATATTTTAGTGGTCTTTTTTTTTGCATAATATATTTGTTCGTTTTAATTAACTTAAAAGCAAAAAATAATTTTATAATTATATGATATAATAATATTACAATAAAATAAAGGAGGAAAAGACATGGAAGATATGAATTTAACACGAATGCCTCTTATAGGTGACAAAGCACCAGAATTTAAAGCCAAAACAACACAGGGCGATATAAACTTTCCGCAGGATTATAAGGGTAAATGGGTAATTTTATTTTCTCACCCAGCAGATTTTACTCCAGTATGTACGACAGAATTTATGACTTTCGCAACAATGGCAGATGAGTTTCGGGCTCTTAATACAGAGCTTGTAGGGCTTTCAGTTGATTCATTATATGCGCATATAGCATGGCTGAGAAAAATACAGGAAATCGAATGGAATGGCATGAAACATGTAGAAGTTAAATTTCCTCTTATTGAAGATATAAAGATGGATGTTGCACATAAGTATGGTATGATACAGCCTGGACAGTCAAATACTCAGGCCGTCAGAGCAGTATTTATAATAGATCCAAATGCTGTAATAAGAACCATACTTTACTATCCTCTTTCCACAGGAAGAAATTTCGATGAAATAAAGAGAATAATCCTTGCCCTTCAAAAAGCCGATAATGATAAAGTTGCAACTCCGGCCAACTGGAAACCAGGAGATGACGTTATAGTTCCGACAGCAGGTTCGTGTGGAGTGGCAAAAGAGAGAATGGAAAGCAAAAACGAAGATACATATTGTCTTGACTGGTTTATGTGTTTCAAGAAAGAGAAAAAATAATTAATAAAACAAAAGAGATGAGGTAATACTCATCTCTTTTGTTGCGTACGGGCAGCAGCATTAAAAGTCAAATTTTATGTTTTTCTAAAAAAGCCTTTATGTTTTCTTCGACGGATGATTGATTTTGTTCGTACGTTGACATTCCGGCCATCTGAGCGGCTTTTTGGGCATTTGGCCCTAAAGTTGGAGCTATCAGAACTGTTACACCTTTTTCAGCAAAGAATTCAATTACCTTTGGTCCGGCGCCATGTTCAACATCAAAAGGATTTTTTAAAAAAATATATTCTGACGTTGAGCTGTCGTATATAACAAAAAATGCTGCTCTTGCAAATCTGTCATCAACCTGGGAACTTTTGATTTCCTGTTTTGCACATAATCCTATTTTCATAGTATCTCTCCTTTAAGGGTTTCATAGATTTCAACTATAGAATTTCTTGCTGGGCAATCATACTCTAAAATATTATTTTCTTCCTGAATTGCTTTTACAACAGTTTTATCATAGGGTATGCAACCTAAAATTTTTATGTTCATGCTTTCACAGTATTTACTTATTTGTTCTGTTATTGAAGAATTAAGGTCGAACTTGTTTATAACAACCCAGAAAGGTCTTCGGAGTTTTTCGGTTATGGAAACAATTCTTCTCAGATCATGCAATCCGGATAACGTTGATTCTGTCACTATAATTACGTGATTTACAGCGGTGATGCTTGAAATTGCAGCACATCCTATCCCAGGTGAACCATCAATTAATATCATATCGTACATTTCGCTCTGGGCTAGTTCAAGGGCAGTTTTTCTGACCTGTGCAATAAGCTTTCCGGAAGTATCTTCGCCAGGATATAGCTGAGCATGAACTAGAGTTATGTTTCCTTCCCGGCAGATATAATATTCTCCTGCTTTTTCTACTGAAAAAGATATGGCCTCAGCAGGGCATATGCTTGCGCATAAGCCGCATCCTTCACATGAAATACTATTTATAAAGGGTTTTCTGTTTTTCTCGATTATTGCGCCGAATCTGCATTTGTCAATACATAAATTGCAGGAAGTACATTTTCCATAGTCTATAAAAGCTTTTCGTGAACCAATGTAATCATAGGTTTTTATAANNAAGGTCAGTCTTAAATATAAGTGCAGTATTAGCAGCATCAACATCACAGTCTGCAATTATCGTATTTTTGAATAGCTTTCCTAATGCAGTACATAATGTAGTTTTTCCTGTTCCGCCTTTTCCACTGACTATTGCAAGCTGTTCTATCATACACTCACTCCAATCGACTTACAGATACGCTCAAAAATATGAAGGAAGCTTTTTCCATCAATGAGTAAACTTCCGTTTGAACTTTGCTCTGATATTTCTTCTGAAAAAGGTATTCTTGATACTATTTCTATACCTTTCTCAGCAAAATAAAGATCCATCTTTTCATATGAGCCGCAGTCTTTATTTATTATTACTGAAAAAGGTATTCCCATATTTTTGCATAACTGTATAACAGCATCAACATCATGCAGACCGTACGGTGTAGGTTCTGTTACTACTAATGCCATATCTATGCCTTTGAGAGTTTCTACTACCGAACATGAGGATCCCGGAGGTGAATCAAGTATGGTTACTTCAGAGTCGGCTGCTTTTTCTTTCATTTTTCGTATAATGCGCACACCGCTTGCTTGACCTATATTTAATATACCTTCATGAAGAACAATATTGTCTTTCTCTATATAACTGTTTATGCTCCCTATGGCCTTTTCAGTTTCTTTTATAGCATTGCACGGGCAGATATACGTACACAGGCCACATCCATGGCATAAAAAATCAAAAATCATATGACTTTGCTTAAAGATACTTATTGCACCGTAGTAACAGTTTTCAGAACATTTTTTGCATCTGTTACAGGAAGAACTGTCAATATAAGGTATTTTTAAGGAAACTTCCGTTTTTGTATCAATTTGTGGTTTAATAAATATTGAGCAGTTCGGCTCTTCAGTATCACAGTCCAAGAGAGTTACTTTATATCTTTTTGCGATGTATGCAGCGAGGTTGGTTGAAATTAAAGTCTTTCCTGTCCCGCCTTTTCCTGATAAAACTGCAATTTTCATATTTTTCTCCTTGATG
>DJGH01000041.1:0-12544 GCA_002431635.1 Petrotoga sp. UBA5851 | reverse complement strand
TATGATTATAATAAGATTTAAACATGTATAATAAGCTATAATAAACATTAATCAAAAATGATAAATATATAAAACTATGATATAGTTATAGATAAGAAGAAGAACGGAGGTAATCAATATGATAAAAGTTGCTATCCCATTGCTTGAAAACAAGGGAAAGGATTCACCAATAAGTGAACATTTCGGACATACGCCTTTTTTTGGGTTTGTCTATCTGGAGGGTTCCGAATACAAAATGGAAGTTCATGACAACCCCTTCAATGAGCATACACCAGGTCAGATTCCACAGTATATGAAACAAAACGGTGTTGATGTTATGGTTGCGCGCGGAATAGGTTCAAGGGCGATAGAGTTTTTTGCCGATCTGGGAATAGAAGTTTATAAAGGTGCAGATGGAACTGTTCAGCAGATAATGGAACAACTTATTCAAAGCACACTTAAGGACAAGGATTATAAATGCAATCACTCGGAAGATGAACACCACAACTGTCATAACAAATAAAAGGCTGCGGCCTTTTATTTTTTTAATTATGATAGTATTTTACCAATGATGAACAGCTTGCTTTTCATAAACTGGAGTATGTAACCAGAATACAGTATTCTATAAAAAAATAAAAGCAGGCGGTTTCTTCTTGAACCGCCTACTTCAAAATCTTTCATTATGGATGTTATTTTTTTCAAGATCGGAAAAACGTCTGATATATAGTTCTACAAGATTTTTTTGCGCAAGCATCTCATTTTTTATAACTGAGAGCTGTTCAATACCCTTAGAGGTTATAGCGTATACTTTTCTTGGCGGACTAAAAGAAGTATCCCAATCTGCTTTTACATACTGTGAATCTTCAAACATATTCAGAAAAGTGTAAACTCTTGCAATATTTCCAACTCCCTGAAGATCGATTTCAAAATCTTTAAGCTTTTCCACCAGCTCGTATCCATGACAGCTATTTTCTGCAATCAAAAGAAGAATTACTGAAGAAAGCCACCAGCCTTTTCCTGAGTTATTTAAGCATTTTTTCCTTGGCATTTTTAACTCTCCTTAATAAAGTATTTAGAGCCATCCGGAGTTCTTTTAATATATCCGTGCTCAACCAGTTCTCTGCGAATAAGGGCAGGATCACCGAAGGTATGTAGCTCATTTATAAAAGCATTTATCTCTTTTTCGGTGTACTGACCTTCACGAGGTAAACGATGAGAAACATAATCGATTACTTTTTCTTTCAAGCTGAACTTTGCCGGATAAGAAGTTATTTTGAAATCTTTGTCCATAAAATTCTTGAGCTGTATGCGGAGCTCATCAATTTTTTCCTTATTCATACTGCACCTCCGTTATCTTTTAAAATCAAGAGGATCTTTGATAACCTCCTGGCCGTATTTCTTTTTAAGTTCATGGACAAGCCTGTTAAACTTTTCATCTTTCTGGGAAAGATTTATATCAGAAAAAGAAAGCTGTATTGAAGGTGAATCACAGAAATGACTTAAGCTTACACCAACAAGACGTATAGGCTGGTTTTTAGGAACAGAATTATAAAGTCTGAGTATGCTTTCATATATTTCTTTTGAACTGTTTGTAGGATTGTCAAGGGTTTTGGCTCTTGTGATGGTATGCATATCCCTGTATTTGATTTTTAGAGTCAATGTTCTGCACCAGAGTTTTTGTTCATTTAGGTTAAATGCAAGTTCTTTTATTATATTTATTATAGTATCGTTTATAAGCTTAAAATCACGTGTATCATACTGGAAAGTTATTTCCCGCCCTTCAGATTTGCTCTGATAGAAAGGAGTTACTTCACGTTCATCTATTCCTCTACAGGCAAGATAAATTTCATATCCCCTTGATCCAAGAACAGATGTAAGAAAGTCCATATTTGTGCTTTGAAGATCGGATATAAGATATATACCATAACTCTCCAAAAGCTTGACAGTGACTTTACCTATTCCGTAAAGGCAACCTATAGATCTGTTCATAAAAGTGTCGTTAAACTCTTTTTGGTTTTTAATCCAGAAAAGACCATCGGGCTTTTTTTCTTCACTTGCAAGTTTGGCTGTAAGCATATTGTATCCTATTCCTACTGATGCACTAAGGCACAATTCATTCCTTATATCGTTCTTTATTTTCAAAGCTGTATTATATTCGCCGGAAAAGAGGTCTGCAGTCTGTGATACATCAAGATAGGCTTCATCAAGTGATGCAGGTTCAATTTTAAAAGAGTATCTGTAAAATATTTTCCGCAGTTCCTCGGATACTTTTTCATATTTTCGTATGTCCGGATGCATATATACTCCCTGTGGACATAATTTGTAAGCTGTTTTTATACTCATTCCCGACTTTACTCCGAATCTGCGTGCTTCATACGAACAAGTCGAAACGACTCCGCGTTCCTGCGGTTTGGCTCCTATTATCAGCGGTTTCCCTTTTAATGAAGTATTGTCCCTGATCTCCACACTTGCAAAAAAAGCATCCATGTCTACATGAATAATCTTTCTTTCAGACATAAATCACTTTCGTTTTTTGCTCTTTTTGTTTTTATCACCCATTTTTATTTTTTTCCGCTGCATATCTTTTTTTCCCGGATTCTTTTTGTTTTTATTAAGTTTTTCTGTAGGAGAGTTATTTTTTTTCTTTTCTTCATAAGGCATAAAATCAATCTGTCCGGTAAGTTTATCTGTTTTTACGGCGACTGCAGCCATTTTATCTCCTATGCTTATAATTGAGGCTGAATTCTCTGAAACGAGTCTGTTGTTTTTTTCATCATATCGGTAGTATTCCTTAAGTTGCGATATATGGATGAGACCATTTATCATTTTTTTAGGTATTTCGACAAAAATTCCAAACTTGGTCACTGAAGTTACAACAACTTCAAAAGGTACATTCAGGTAGTTGGATATGTATTCCGCTTTTTTCATATCATCAAGATCCCATTCTGCTTCATTGGCAATCCTTTCTCTTTTGGATGAGTGGTTTGCAATAGTAGGAAGAATCTTGGAATACTTTTCGATTTCTTTTTTTGAAAAGCTGTATTTATTTTCTATAAATCTTTTTAAAAGTCTGTGAACTATAAGATCTGGATATCTACGTATTGGAGATGTAAAATGAGTATAAGACTCGGATGCAAGACCAAAGTGACCGATATTTACATCTGAATAAACCGCACGCTTTAAGGATCTTACAAGAAGCCTCTGTATACTTTCATAAAGCGGAGAGTCTTTTGTCTTTTCTAAGACTTCCTCCAGAACTTTTGGATGAAGTTTTTTAGGCATCTTTATTTTTACTCCGGCAGCATCAACGTAGTTTCTGAACTGTACAATCATTTCTGGATCGGGGGTTTCATGTACCCTGTATATAAAAGGAAGACCCTGATTGTCAAATATTGAGGCTATGGTTTCATTGGCCTTTATCATAAACTCTTCAATAATTACTTCTGAGATTCCACGTTCTCTAGGGATGATGTCTTTTACTCTGCCTTGATCATCAAATTCAAAATAAACTTCCGCGCCTTCGATAGCGGTTATGGCACCCCTTTCTTTTCTATTGTTACGTAAAATTTCCATCAGTTCGTTCATAAGTATGAATTTTGGTTCCAGCCAGCCGATATCATCAACCAGCTCAGGATCGGCACTTTTGTTAAGAATTTTATTTACCTTTGAGTATGTAAGTCGCTTAACGCTGTTGATTATTCCATTGTAAACACTATAATCTATAACGGTTCCAGTTTTATCTATCTCCATTATAAGTGACATTGTGAGCCTGTCTTGCTTTTCTACCAGAGAACACATCCAGTCTGACAGTTCATGTGGAAGCATAGGAATTACAGTATCTATAAGATAAACACTGGTGCCTCTTTCAAAAGCTTCCTTATCTAATTCTGTACCTTCGGGAACATAATGCGAGACATCTGCTATATGTACTCCCAAGATAAAATTGCCGTTTGGAAGTTTGTCTATCTGGACAGCATCATCAAAATCTTTAGCATCGTCACCATCAATTGTAAATATAATTTCTTTTCTGAAATCCTTCCGAGTATGTACTTCATCTGCATCTATAAAGTCTGGAATGCTTTTAGCCTGTTGTAATACATCCTTTGGAAACTCTCCGGGAGCCGGCAGAGCATGTTTTGATAAAACAATTGGAAGATCTATCTTCGGATTATTTCTGTTTCCCAGAATGCTTATTATCTTAGCCTGTGGATTTTTGGATTTTTCAGCCCATTTTATTATTTCAATCTCAACAATTTCACCGGGTTTTGCGCCATTTATATCTTCAGGCGAGATATAAAAATCAGTATTTATTTTTTGATCCAGTGGAACAACAAAACCAAAGATACCTTTATTTTCAAATGTACCGACAAATTTTTTGGTCTGCCTTTCAATGATTCGTATTACTCTTCCGCTAGGAAGATCGCGCCATCTCCCAGTTATTTCAACAAGGACTTTATCTCTGTGAATGGCTCCGTTTGCGTCTTCAACCGAAACAGCAACCTCTTTTAAATCAGGTCCCTGGACAAAAGCCATGCTTCCACTTTTAGTAAAGGCTATAGCTCCGGCTACCATGTTTTTATCGATTATATGATATCTATTTTTCGAGTCCTTATATATAAGACCCTGCTGCAAAAGCTCCTGTAGAAGTTCCCGAAGCTCTTTTTTTTCTTGTGAAGATTTAAGTTTAAGCTGTTCATATATTTCTTTTTGTATAAGATATCTGTAAGTAAGCAGATTCAATATTTGTTCCTTCATATTTTCCTCCTATAAATGTGTCTTGTCGCTTTCAAAAAATCTGGCAATTGATGGTTCAAAAACCATAGTCAATGTTCCTATCGGACCGTTCCTTTGTTTTCCTATGATTAGTTCTGCTTCATGAGCTTGATTAAGAATAAGATCATTTTGACTGTCCTCTTTTTTCCTTTTGTAGTAGGCATCACGGTACAAAAACATTACCATATCTGCATCTTGCTCGATAGCTCCAGACTCTCTCAGGTCACTTAACCGCGGACGTTTATCTTCTCTCTGTTCAACAGCCCTTGAAAGCTGTGAAAGGGCTATTACGGTTATATCAAGCTCTCTTGCAAGAAGCTTTAGGGATCTGGATATTTCCGATATCTCCTGCTGTCTGTTTTCACTGTTATCCCTTACTCTTGATGTCATAAGCTGTATATAATCTATGAATACTGCATCTATTCCAAACTCTCTTTTCATTCTCCTTGCTTTTGCCCTTAGAGTTCTAGGGTCAAGTCCGGGTTCATCGTCAAATATTATTTTTGATTTGGAGAGTTCACCTGCATGATATACCAGTTTGCTCCATTCATCCTCTGAGATCATTCCTGTACGCACCTTCTGAAGGTCAACAGAAGCTTCTGAACATAAGACCCTATTGGCAAGCTGTTCTTTTGACATTTCAAGACTGAATATCGCAACGGACTTCTTTTCTCTTACCGCGACATTAGCAGCCAGGTTAAGTGCAAAAGAAGACTTTCCCATTGACGGTCTTGCTGCCACGATTACCAGATCAGATTTATGAAAACCTGAAGTAATCCTGTCAAGGGATTTATATCCTGTGGATATTCCTGTTACTAGGGCACTTGAACCTTCCTGGGCTCTTTTTTTAAACTCTTCTATCTTTTCAAAGACGCCATGCATTATGTTGGGTAAAGTGTCGTAAGTTCTGGTTGCCCGTGCTTCGGCGATGGAGAATATACGTTTTTCAGCAAACTCAAGAATTTCCTGAGCATCTCCTATGGTTCTTACAGATTCTACTATCTCGGATGAAGCAGTGATAAGAGTTCTTAAAAGGGCTTTTTCTTTTACAATTTTTGTATAGTAAAGAAAATTGGCTGTGGTGGGAGTAGCCTGTGCAAGATTTATAAGAAACTCTTCTCCGCCTATTGAAGCAAGTTTCCCGTTTACACGGAGACTCTCTATTACAGTAACAACATCGACCGGTTCTCCTTTTTCAAAAAGTTCCTCCATAGATTTGAAAATGGTTTTATTTTTATCGTAATAAAAGTCTTCCCATCGTATTTCTTCAATTATTTCCGGCAGTATTACCGGATCAAGGAATATACTGCCTAGCACCGATTCTTCTGCTTCTATGCTTGAAGGCGGGTTTAATGAAATGTTTTGCATTCGTACCTCCATATTCTGGTATAATTGATACTATATATATTATAGCATGATAAAAAGAATACTTTTGAGGTGGAATCTATGCTTGTTATGGAACTTATTTCAAACCTGCTTTTTATAGGGTCGATGTTATTTATTCTGGGATCATGGTACTTTTTCTCACGTTCTGCAAAAGAAGCAAAAAAAGGCATAGAAAAGGATGCAGATAAAATAAAAAAATATGATAAAAAAGGTTTCCTGTGGATAGGAATATGTATATTACTGGTTCTTCTTTCATATTTTTTTGCTTATTTTGCAAAGAAAATATAGGAGAAGGTGAATTATGGAGAGTTATGTATATCCTATAAAAACAGCTGTTCTCACGTTTCCTGTATATGCTTTTTTCCTTACAATCCCGTTTATGCTGTATCAGTACAGAAAGCACCGGTATATAAACAAGCTAAGAATACTGGGATTTTATTCTTTTGTCCTTTATTTTATCACAGCATATTACCTTATAATACTTCCTCTGCCTAAGCTTTCGGATATGCCTCTCACCCATTCGGCTGATGTTAGGTACTATCAGATAGTACCGTTTAACTTTGTTAGAGATATTATAAAGGAGTCTGGGATAATTTTTTCTAAGCCAGAAACATATCTTGGAGTGCTGACGCAGAGATCATTTCTGCAGGCATTTTTTAACGGTATTCTTCTATTTCCGCTGGGAGTATACTTAGGCTATTATTTTAAAAAGCCCTTTTTAAAAGCAGTTCTGTTAGCCTTTGGAGTTTCTCTTTTTTTTGAGATTACCCAACTGACCGGACTTTATGGAATTTACAAAACTCCTTACAGGCTCTTTGATGTGGATGACCTTTTTTTAAATACCTTGGGAGGAGTTTTGGGTTGGATCATATCGCCTGTTTTTTCATATTTTCTTCCGGATATGGGGAAGATAGATGAAAATATTGATCTTAAAAAAATGCAGGTTTCTTTTATAAGAAAGTGGGTGGCAGCTAGTATAGACTGGCTTTTGATTATGTTGATTACCTCAGCGCTTGGTTTTTCCGGGAACTTTTTCTTTTTTGTATTGACTGTTTTTTTATATTTTATAGTTTTTGTTTACCTGACAAACGGTAAAACCGTAGGAAAGTCATTAGTAAAGATCAGAGTAAAGGGAGCAAGGGCAAGGCTTTCTTTTGAAGAAGTTTTCGAAAGATATGGTCTTCTATATCTTTTTTTCTTTGGGATAGATTACATTTTATCTTTGATGATAAAAGAAAATAATGATCCTCTTATATCTTTTTTTCTGATATTTTGCAGTTTGATTTATAATCTTTTCCTAATTATAAATATCATTGTGCAGGCATTAAAAAAAGACAAGCTTCTTTTTTATGAAAAAACAAGCCATACGCGTAACGTAATTGATTACAAAAAATGATCAGGCAGCATTTACCGGCGGACTGTTGGGAGGAGAGTCGGGATTAGGTGTGTAACCTAGCATCGATAGCCTGAAAGATACATACTCAAGTGCCCTTTTAAGTGATTCGTTTATTCCGAATTTCTCCAAAGCCAGAGAGTAATTAAGATAAAGGATCTGATCATGGTAGTTGACACTTACTGGAATGTCAAGACCGTTTTTAATCTTTTCCATGACAGTTTCTTCAATGTCAGATTCAGATTGTTTCAGGTATTTGCACATAACGGGCAAAAGAGTCCCGTCTTTTGAATGTATAGCTGAAAAGTTGAATACTCTGCAGATTAAGCCTCTGTAATTATAAAGCCCGCATCCGCCTTCTATGTTTTTTTTAAGGAAGTCGGGAGTATAAAAGATACACGGCTTTGAATCGTCCATACTGTTAAGCTTTAGGATGAACTCCTCAGAGTAACCGTTCTGCCATAGGTATAAAGCTGCGGGGATCATCTCAAAAACAGAGGTTTCTATGTGATAAGAAGCTCTATTACAGCAGTTAGAACAGTTTTTTAAGCATGTATAACCAGCCTTTGAACTGTAAATAGCGATGTGCCTGTCCAACTCGTCAAAAACCTTCAGCAGTTCTTTTACTCCATTGAACTGTTCGATATACTCTTTATCAAGCATAATATATAATTCCCTCCTGCTTAAAGCACGAGGGAATTATACTTTTTGACAGTTAAATTTTATGTTTTTAAAAATTACAGTTAGCTGCTCTATTATTATGATTATCTTACAAACTCACACTTTACAGATGCACTGGAAAGCTCCGAAGAAGTAAAATGAAAAGTATATTTGCCGTCGTTTGCAAGTGTATCAACTATTTCAGATATATTTTCATCAGTTACAGTTTTCTCATACACAAGCTTTTCATTGGGATCATATATCTGGACTTTTAATCTTCCTGAAGCAGTAATAGATATTTCAAGCTTTGAGGATGCTTTTAACTCATAGGTATAAGATTTGTTGATGTTGCCTGAGAGTTCCGCCTGCATGCCAGTTCTTCCGTCAAGAAAGGAACCGCTGTATGAAAAAGAACCAGAACAGGAGATCATGAATATGGATGTTAAAAACAGAGAAACTGATAAGAAAAAATATTTTTTCACGAAAAACCTCCTTTTATAAGATAGCCGGTAGAAGCTTGTTTTTTTCAGGAATTGACGAACAAACTGAAGCAATTTTTATTGCATTACGTACAGCCTGATCGTATGAAATACCTTTAAGTATGCTACAGATAAAAATGGCATCAAAGACATCGCCGCAGCCTATAGGGTACTTATAGATTATATCATCAGAAGGGAAAATTAAATCCTTATAAATAGCCCCGTTATGACCACATTTTATAATGTCACATCTGACTACTGTGGCTTCCTTTCTGTTTCCAAGCACAAAAGCATTTTCAGTATCTTTGGCATCTATCAAATATGGTCTTGGACCTGCATCAATAAAAAGTTTGAACCACTTTTTCGAAAGCACAGTCTGAATAGACTTTTTACAAAGTTCTGTGGTTAAGATTGCCACATCACTTTCAAAATCAATATTGAAAAGCCTGTCGATAATATGCTGATCAAGAATTTTCCTTTCAACAGCCAATACCTCATTATTGACAGATATGAATCTTGCGGTTTTAAGTCTTTCTGAAACTGTTAAAAAATCCGTTCGTATTCTTTGGTTTTCTTTTTTGAAAGAGACAGACCAGTCAGTGCCTATTGAAGAATGAAGAAATACATTGTCAAAGAAATTCACGGCGATAGATGCCATATTGAAAGCTGATCCCCCGAATAAATCATATACTTCAGAATTATGGGTTTCATTTGTATAAATGAGAGTATCTCTGAATACACCGCCGAAAAAATGCAAGTTCAAATTAATTCTCCTTCTGAGATGCTGATATCTTAAGAAATTTAAAGTATATCAACGGAATGAAAATAAGCTGAATTGTAATTCCCGGCAGACCAGTAAGAAACGACAAAAGAAGACTTAATACAGGAGTCATTTTTATCGATAAAACAGTGCCTAAAACATAGTAAGCAAGGGCATATGCAAATCTGCCGACCAGTATAGAAATTGATAGATTTAAAAAAATATTGGTTTTCCTAAGCAAGCCTGAAAAAAGTCCATACAAGCTTATCTCTGTCATCATAAATAGGAACATAGGGAAAGAGGGAAGGCCTGATATAAGTGTACTGAGCAATGGCATAAGAAACCCAGCCATAAATCCTATTGCCGGACCATCCACTAATCCAGCAAGTAGAGCCACAAAATGCATGGGAAGAAACATCTGGCCAATTTTCGGATTTCCCATTCCATGAAGAAAGAATGTAAAGAACGCCACACCTGCTGCAATCCATATAGGAGCACGTGTAATCCTTTTTATGCTTATTTTTTTAGTCATCAGTTCCTCCTGATAAGTTCTAAATAAAAGAGCTTTAAATGATTATACTCGTAGAAAATGCAGTTCAATTATATTAATTTAAATATCTTATGTCAAGTTGTTTTATGGCAGAATAGAGCGTACTACTCTAAAACCGAGATAACCGGATTTAAACTCAGGATCAAAGGACATTCTCTTACTGTTTCTGCAAAGTGAAGAAAGATAGTTATAGCTTCCTCCCCGTACCAATTTTCTTTTTCCGTTTGTCTGAATAGGATTTTTAAGGTTGTTTCCTGAATAAGGTGCATAAAAATCAGAACACCATTCCATAACGTTTCCACTCATATCATGAATTCCCAGATTATTAGGATTTTTAAGTCCGACAGATTGGCTCTTAAGCATAGAGTTTCCTTCATGCCAGCCGACTTCATCTAAACTGTTTGAGGAAGAAAAAACATTTGTTGTTTTTGAGGAACTGAATTTAGCACAGTACTCCCATTCTGCTTCGGTTGGCAATCTGAATCCTTCAACAGCCGAAGGATCTGAAGTCTTTTTACCATATCTGTCCAGAAGGTTTCCAGATTCATCGTAAGCAGGTTTTAAATGGTTTTTTTTACTAAGCCAGTTACAGTAAGTAGCGGCATCAAACCATGAGATATTCATTACAGGTCGCAATCCTCTTCCCCAGCCATTATCAGAAGGTTTTTCACGTTGTGTGTCAGAACAAAAAAGATCATATTCCATAAAAGTTATCTCATACTTTCCAATCAGAAAAGAGGAGAGAAGTATTTTTCTCAGAGGTTTTTCATCAGAATAAGATAGTTTTGAAACATCTCCCATTTCAAAAGAAGCTCCTTGTACTTTTATCATATTTCCAGGATCTAAAATGCTTTTTCTGGCACCGGCTGAAATAAGAAGTTTTTTCATTTCCGGTTCGATATTTTTTTCATAACAGATATCAAGAAGAGTACTTCCTTCAAAATTTGAAAAATTGAGTTGGGCTGAGCTTTGAATAAGTAGATTAACTGTATCGTATCTGTTGTTCTGAACGGCATAAAATATCGGTGAATTTCCGTAAATATCTTGAATATTTATATCAGCTTTTTTACGTATTAAAAGATCTGTAACCATATAATTTTCATTAAAAGCACAGGAAAAAAAGACAGGAGTCCAGCCGTTTAAATCTCTTTCATTGACACGGGCGCCATTTTTTAGCAAAACATCACAGAAATCAGGATCGCTGTAAAATCCAGATGTAATCATTAATGGTGTCCATCCAAACATATTTTTTATATTAACATTGATGGGTTCAATCATAAAAATCTTAAATTCTAGAATTGAAATTTTTTTATAGAGCAGGCCGAATAACCTTTCGTTATTTGTGGAAAAGATACATATGCAGAAAAGAAGGTATAAGATAAGAACTGTTCTTTTTCCCATTTTTTCCTCCGGAATAGCAGTATTTTTTTAATTGTAGCATATTTTAAAACAAATGTAAAAAATGTTATAATAAAAGTGATAATTGATTTGGAAGTTTAATATTCGGAGGTGGAGTATGAAAGATATTGGATCATTAATGCTTTCAAAAGAGCCATTTAGTGAAATAATGATGGGTAATTCGGCAGTTGTAAGAGCATTTATAGAGACTGGCACTAAAGTGGTTACTTCATATCCGGGCTCTCCGACCCCGGAAATAGCTCAGACAATTGCTGATATTCCCAGGGAGAACAGACCATTTTATTTTGAATTTTCCGTAAATGAAAAAGTTGCTTTAGAGGTGGCTTTCGGAGCAAGTATAAAAGGAGTGCTCTCGTGCGTATTTTTTAAAAGTGTTGGGTTGAATGTTGCGTCGGACTCTTTTGTACAGCTTTCTCTTTTAGAGTTGAGAGGCGGAATGGTAATTCTTTTGGGAGATGATCCTGGCGCCAATTCATCACAGAACGAACAGGATAACAGACATTATGCGATGCTTTCATATATTCCTGTTTTTGAACCTTCATCGGTTCAGGAAACGTATGAAATGTATTTAAAAGCAGCCGAACTTTCAAGAAAGTTAAAAATGCCTGTAATTCTAAGACTTACAACCCACGTCTGCCATCAAAAGGAAAAAGTCTCTTTTGGACTGTACAATCCTTCGATAATAAAGGAAGAAATAGGCTTTCATTCGTATGACCTTTCATATATTCCAATAACTGAGACTGTTTTTCCCAAGAAAATAAGAGCACTTGAAAAATTTGAAAAAGTGAAAAAAATATCTGATGAACTTACATTCAATAAAAATATAATGAACAGTTCAGAAAGAGGTATAATAACTTTTGGTCTAACCTACCTTTCTCTTATGGATGTACTTCAAAAATCAAACTCCAAGGTGGATATACTAAAGATTGGCATGGTTAACCCCGTTCCCGAGAAAAGTATAGCAGATTTTCTTAAGACACACAAAGAAGTTAAAATTTTGGAAGAGCTAGATAATATTCTAGAAGAAAAAACAAAAGTTATAGCCTATGAACAGAGAATAAGTACAAAGATAATAGGGAAAAGAGATATAAACGATTGGATAGGAGAGTACACTCCAGATAAGGTTTATGATGTTTTAAGAAAAT
>DJGH01000043.1:12704-14460 GCA_002431635.1 Petrotoga sp. UBA5851 | reverse complement strand
CCATCTACATCCAGTGCCTTATATACCGGAGCAATTAATATCACATCATCTGCAACCTTAACAGCAAAAGCATTTAAAACCGGATGGACCGACAGCGATTCGGTTAGCCATGTATACGACATAACCGGTAAAGTCACAACTCCTGTGGTTAATCCTGTTGGCGGAACATATACAGATGCCCAAAATGTAACTATTACATGTGAAACTCCCGGTGCAGAGATAAGATATACGCTTGATGGAAGTGAACCCTCTACATCCAGTACCTTATATACCGGAGCAATCAATTTGTCTTCATCCATTACATTAAAGGTAAGAGCTTTTAAATCAGGATGGATAGAAAGCAATATAGTTACACAAACTTATATTTTCTCAGTAGCTTTAACTCTAAGCAAATGCTTCGGCGGAACCTACAATGACTATTTAAATAGTATAGTTCAGACATCGGATGGTGGTTATATGGCTGTCGGAGATATGAACTCAACCGATGGAGATTTTTCAGCTAATCACGGAGAGTATGACGGCTGGATAATTAAACTTGATTCAAACGGCAATAAGCTCTGGTTAAAATGTTTTGGAGGAACCTCCACTGATCTTTTACGTAGTATAATCCAGACATCAGACGGCGGTTATATTGCAGGTGGTTACACCCGGTCGGTTGATGGAGATATTTCAGGTAGCCGTTACAGCCTTGATGGTTGGATAATCAAACTTGATTCAAACGGCAATAAGCTCTGGTCGAAATGTTTTGGCGGAAACGGTAATGATTATTTAAATAGTATAATTCAGACAGCTGATGGCGGTTATATTGCTGCTGGAGAAACATTATCAAATGATGGAGATTTTTCAGAGCATCACGGTGGATATACCGACGGGTGGATAATTAAATTTGATTCAAACGGTAATAGAGAATGGTCAAAATGTTTTGGAGGAAGCGATGATGACTCTTTGAAAGGTATAATCCAGTTATCAGATGGCGGATATATAGCTGTTGGAAATACAATGTCAATTGACGGAGATTTTTCAGAGCATCACGGTGGCAGAACAGATGGATGGATAATTAAAGTCAGCTCAGCTGGTAATAGAGAATGGTCAAAATGTTTTGGCGGAAATGGTAATGACTATTTAAACAATATTACTCAGACATCAGATGGTGGATATATAGCTGTTGGGGAAACCTCGTCGACTGATGGAGAATTTTCAGGCAATCATAGTGCAAAAACGGACGGCTGGATAATCAAGATCAACGCAACGGACAATAAAGTTTGGTCAAAATGTTTCGGCGGAACTGACTATGACTCTTTAACCGACATACTCCAGACAATAGACGGCGGTTATATGGCAGCAGGATATGCAAAATCAACCAACGGAGATGTTCCACTTAGTCATGGAGATTATAACGGCTGGATAATTAAAGTCAGTTCAACGGGTAATAGAGAATGGTCAAAATGTTTTGGAGGAAGTAGTATCGAATATTTATATAAGTTACTTCAAGCAGATAACGGTTTTTGTGCTGTAGGATATACACAATCAAATGACGGAGATGTTCCTGGTAATCACGGCAACAAGGATGGCTGGATAATCAAAATACAGTAAATAATAAACAAACAAGTTACAGGAGGAATTTTTAATGCGTAAAACGGTATTTTTCTTACTTTTGATTATTTTAAGCATACTTATGGTTTCCTGCAACAAACCTGTTCCACTGAAAATTAAGACTCCTGTGGTTAATCCGGTGGGCGGAACATATACACAGGCT
>DJGH01000043.1:210-12633 GCA_002431635.1 Petrotoga sp. UBA5851 | reverse complement strand
AAGCATTTAAAACCGGATGGACTGACAGCGATGCGGTTACAAATAATTATAAGCTTTTATTTCAGTTAATACTAACCAAATGTATCGGCGGAGCTGAAAATGACAAATTAATCAGCATAATACAAACATCAGATGGCGGATATGTCGCTGTAGGAATTACAGAATCAAATAATGGAGATATTTCCGATAATCACGGCAGCAAGGATGGATGGATAATCAAAGTTGATTCAGAAGGAAATCTAATATGGTCAAGATGTTTTGGGGGAAGCAACAACGATAATTTTTTTAGTATATACGAGACAAATAATGGAGATTATCTTATTGCAGGAATTACATCCTCGAAGGATAATGATATTTCCGATAATCATGGCAAATATGATGGTTGGATAATGGAAGTCAGTTCAACCGGTAATAAGCTCTGGTCGAAATGTTTCGGCGGAAGCATTGATGACACTTTAAACGGGATAATCCAGGCAACAGACGGTGGATATATGGCAGTTGGAAATGTATGGTCGACTGATGGAGATTTTTCAGGTAATCATAATTTGACTGATAGCTGTTTAATAAAGGTCAATTCAGCAGGGGATAAGGAATGGTTAAAATGTTTCGGCGGAAACAGTCTTGATTCTTTATGGGATTTAATCCAAATAACAGACGGTGGATATATCGCTGTTGGGCTTACAGGATCAACAGATGGAGATACTTCAGGCAATCATGGTAAAGATGACGGCTGGATAATAAAGTTAAAGTAATAAAAAAACAACCTCCGACAGAAGTTAAGCCCAGTCGGAGGTTTGGTTTTTATTGGGGTATTAACTTAATTATTTGGCTATGAATCCAGCTGTATAAAAAAACTACATTTAAAGGACTGTAAAGGTTTTAAGGCGATAAGTCCTTCTTTGGTTTCAAAACTGCCGTCAGAATCTTTGAAGTCAGCATGTCCGAACCATGGTTCAATACATACGAATGGTGCGCCGGGCTTTGACCATACGCCTAAGTATGGAAATCCTTCAAAGCCTACAGTTATAGAGTGCTTGTTTTTATGGCTTTTTATGGCGGCTTCAGTTGATATAAGCCCTTTAAATACAAGTGCATCGTGTTCAAAAGTGGTTTGGTCAAGAAAAATTTTATCTTCATCCTTAAGCAACAGAGTAGTTTCTCTTTCAAAAAGTCCAGTTTCATGGTTTAAAGGCATAATATATGATGTTTCCAAGCAATTGAACTGTATGTAGTAATCTTTAATACATTCGTTATCGTATAAGGGACATCTGAAGCCGGGATGTGCTCCTATAGAAAAGAGCATAGTCAGATCATCGTTGTTTCGTACAGTGTAAAAAATTTGGATTTTATTTTTCTCAAGAGCATACCGGATAGAAAGCTCAAAGTCAAAAGGAAATTTTTCTTTTGTATAGGGATTGCTTTTCAGAAGAAATTCAATGGAACTGTTGAAATCAGATAAAACCTCGAACTCCATGTCTCTTGCAAAACCATGCTGACCTAGAGAATACTCTTTCTGACAGAAGGTATACCTGTTATTTTTAAGTTTTCCCACAACCGGGAAAAGAACCGGAGCATGCCTTGCCCAGTGCTTTGGATCAGCAGTCCACAGGAAGTTGATACCGTCTTTACTTACCAGAGAGGTCATTTCAGCGCCTTTACTGTCTAAAGATACTTGTAGGTACTCATTTTTTATAGTATATGTCATCTTCCACCTCAAAAGTTTATGTTAATATAGTATACAGCGTATTGAAAAACACAGGCTTAAGCCTGTGTTTTTCAATACTATGAATTTATTTTCTTGAATATACCGGTCACCTTATTTTCATTTGAAATTACTTCATCTATGACTTTTGAAAGCTGCCTTCTTACATCAGACTTGGCAAAAAATTCCCAAGAGTTCGGGTTATATATTCCTGCACATATATCCCACATATTATACATCAGATCATGCTGCAGCTTCATAATTGAAGCAGCCTGATCAAGTTCGTACTCAAAATTCATATTTTTAGCTGCAAGATCTCTCAGGAAAAGTCCGGCTATCCACCGGCATTCGGCAAACATTCCGACTGCAGAGTTATGAATTTCATGCATCATTCTAAGTTTTTCTTCTGAAACTCCTATAAAGTCATTTTCATCGAGTATCTGCTCTTTCCAAGCCTGCAATGCTGCTGTTCCTGCTTTTCTTCCGTAAAGATCTTCTGTGGTAAGCACTTTTACAATCCAATTCATAGTATCAAAGAAATCAATTTCTTTTTTTTCAGGATTTTTTCCCTTAAGAATTAAAAGTGTCCAGGTGTTTGTGAACCAATCTTGCCTGATGAAATAACCATTTTCATCGAAGCTGACCCCGTCATTAAAAACTTCAAAGTTTTGAAAAAAACTCCAGCCTAAAACTCTATCGCAGTTCTGATCATATCCTGTTATTATAGAACATTCCGGCGGACCGACCACTCCGAAAGCAAGTACAGGAAGATTATTGTTTATGGAGTAGATTATTTTTTGTCTAAAAAGCTTTTCATCATCCTGAGATCCTGATTTATCAACCGTTTCATATTCATATCCAGCTGCACTGAATGCGCGGTCTATTATCTGTGAAGGATCTGCAACAAACATGTGATCTACATTATCCTGGTGCCAGCCTTTTTTCCATAGAAATCCGAAAGCCATTGCGCTTACTCCCATAAACAGAACATATGGATAGTTGAGCTTCCAAGTTTTATTATGTTCCAGAACAGGTATCCAAGGATAATCCTCGCCCGCATAACGCAGCACACTTGCCAGACAGCTTGGGAAAGGAACATCTTCGGGGCAAATGTCAGAGCCTGCGTAAAAGCCAACCTTCATAACACCTTTTAAAACTTTTTTATCCGGAAAGGATTTAAGAGTTTCTTCCATATTTTTTCCTGCCTCCTGTGAAAACTTTTTTTTATCAAAGTTTTTTTTGATTTCCTTTCTGAATCTTCCCGGAGTTATTTCAAACTTCTTTGAAAACGCTCTTGTGAAAGATTCCTGAGATGAAAATCGATACTTAACTGAAATATCAAGTATCTTTAAGCTGGAAAAAGCCAGATCCCAACATGAATAGGCAAGCCTTTTATTTCTCAAAAAAGCGGCAGGAGTCTGACCGGTTTTTTTATAAAACACCTCATAAAAGTAGGATACACTGTAACCAATCTCTTCACAAAGAAGTGAAAAATCGATATCTTCGAAAATGTTTTTTTCCATATAGCCTATTGCGGTGTCTACTGCTGAAAAACCGTTCATTTCTGCCTCCTTGTCCGGACATATTGATTATAAAAGAATTAATTCAGTAGTTTTTGATTTTTTTTCCGGTTTTAAAAAAGTTTTTTGGTGAAGACCTCTTTTTCGAGTTCAAGCAGGAATTTTTTTCTCCATAACCCACCGCTGTATCCAGTCAGTTTTCCTTTGACCCCTATTACCCTGTGGCATGGAACAATTATGGGTATGGGGTTTTTGCCGTCTGCATTTGCAACTGCCCTTACAGCGGACAGGCTATCTATTTTCTGTGCCTGACTGGAATATGTTATAGTTTCGCCATATGGTATATCCAAAAGACTTTTCCATACTTTGTTTTGAAAAGCTGTGCCTTCAAGACAAAGTGGTAGGTCAAACTCACGTCTTTTTCCTCTGAAGTATTCATTTAACTGCACTTCCATGTTTTCAAGCAATGGTGAGCCGGTTTTGTAAAGGATATTTTTTTCTATCCGGTCATGCTGTTCAGGCAGTTCATTGTGAAATTTCAGGAATATTATAGAAGCTTCCGTTGCTCCTAAAAAAAGCTTTCCCAGCGGCGAATCTGTATAGTGAACAAAAATGATTCTTTCCATTTTCTGTCCCTTTAAGTCTCTCATTTCTTTTTCCCACCTTATAGAAAAGTAATTGATTTTTGCTATAATATTGAAGCAAAAAAGTATTTTGACAGTTAATAGCATTATATCAAATTTTATCGGCGGAAATTTATTCTTTTGGAGGTAAGATGACAGAAAAAATAAAATTGAAAACAAACCACATCATACGTTCTTCATTGAAAAGTCTTAAAAATAATTTTTTGGAGTATTTTATATTTGAGAGCATATATAAAACTGTATTGCATTTTTTTATAGTTCCGCTTATGATGTTTATCTTCACTTTTTTTGTAAAGCTTTCCAACGATGGTACTATAAAAAATACTGATTTCTTTAAATTATTTATAGACATCAAAGGTTTTGCAGGAATTTTCCTGATTTCACTTTTTTTATCGGTAATCTTTTTCATTGAATTTTCTGTTCTTATTATAATAAACTACTCTGCAAGAAATAATAGCAATCCTTCAGTCATTCATGCTTTTATTACTTCATTGAAAAAACTGCGGCTTCTTTTGGGTAAAGGATTTTTTATAATGCTTATTTTCGCACTATTAATAATTCCCTTTCTTGAAACAGGTATTGAGAGTGGAATTTTTGCCAATATACGTGTTCCCGATTTCGTGGATGAGTATATTTTCTCTACCTATAAGCTTTTTATTCCCTACATAATACTGATGCTTATGGTTGTGTTCTTTTCGGTAGGGCTTGTTTTTATGATTAATGTGGCTGTTGAAGAAGACTGTACATTACCGCAGGCCTTTAAAAAAAGCAGGCTGCTTGCAAAAGGAAACAAGATAAAGATTATCTGGATACTTTTTATCTGGAACTTAATTGTCCTGGTTATTCCGGCACTGTTCATAGGCGTGCCATTTATTCTTCTGATTCTTTTGTTTGTAAGAGCTACAGGGTTTGACTACAATGAGTTTACATCGACCATGCCTTACATATACGCATGGGGGGTTCAGCTTTACTATATAGTTGTTTCAATGTATGTGCCTGCAAATATCTGTCTGATTTCAGAGATTTATCATGCTTTGGAGCATGAGCCAAAAGAGTTTAAGCTTTCTGTACCGCAAGGAATAGAGAAGTTTCAGATGAAGGCAAAAAAAATTCTTAGTTCATACTCGCTGGTATTCCTTTCTATAATTCTTACCTCCCTCTTTTTTTATACCCTTTACTCTGCTGGCAGGTTTAAGAATGCAATGTTTAACTTTACAGGTGTGGATATAATATCTCACAGGGGAGACAGCAAAAACTTTACAGAAAATACTCTTCAAGCTATAATATCTGCCAAAGAAATGGGTGCTGACAGCTGTGAGATAGATGTTCAGTTAACAAAGGATTCAAGGGTTGTTGTTTTTCATGACAAGAGTCTGAAAAGACTGACCGGAATAAGCGAGTATGTCAATAACCTTGATTATGAAGAACTTATAGCACTTGCCGGTCAGCAAGTAAAGATACCGCTTTTTGAAGATATTCTTGACTATGCAAAAGATAATATTAAGCTTGTAGTAGAGCTCAAGCCTGACAGCAGAAAAACGGATTTGGTTGAAAAAGTAGTGGGGTATGTGAAAAACAGAAATATGATATCAAAGGTTATGATTCAAAGTCTTGATTATAAAAGTCTTGAGATGATTGAAACCATAGAACCAAGAATAGCAACAGGGTTCATAGCTTATATGCTTTACGGAGACTATAAAAAACTTGTAGTGGATTTCCTTAATGTTGAAAAATCATATCTATCTGAAAAAATGATAAAAGACATTCATAATGCAGGCAAAAAAGTATGGGTATGGACAGTAAACAGTGAAGATGAGATGGAGAAATTTGTTGATATGAAAGTTGACGGTATTCTTACGGATGATATCTTAACTTTAAAGAATTATCTTAAGGAAAAAAGCGAGGAAATTTTGAAATATTCGAATATCATAAAATAAAAACAATTAATTGCGGCTGTTGTAATAAATTAACCTAGATATTTTATATCTGTTCACAATATACTGTTAACAAAGATAACTTTTTGTAAAAAAACGAAAATGTAACTCTGAGTAAATAAAAAGGACAGAGTTTTGGTTGAAAAGTTAAATATTATATGATAATATGCCTCCAGCCCTGAAAAGGGTTTTTGTCCTCATATAATGTTATTGTTTCATATACCTAAACTAAGGACGGTGTCTGTGTTGAAAAGAATTTTGATAACCATACTCATTGTTTTATCTGTAATGACGATTTTTGGAAATCCCAAGGATCTCATAAAAAACGCCAATTACGATAAACTCAAAACCTTGATTGATATTAGGATTGAAAAGGAGAGATACAAGGTTACGCCAGTAGATAAAGAAAGACTTCAAGCCATTCTTCCATATATTGTCTATCTCAGCAACAGTTATTCCATAGACCCTGTGATATTTATTACCATAATAGAGCAGGAATCAGGGTACAGATGGATAACAGGTGACAGCGGGAAGGCTGCCGGATTTGTGCAACTTCATCTTTCAACTGCATGGTACTGTATGGACAAGTTTAAAAATGAACTTGTTGATATGGGACTGACAAATACGGAAATAAAAAGCATAAAGGATCTGGAGATGTCTGTAATAAGAACGTCAGTACTTGGTTTTTACTGGTTCGTTTTGAAGCTTCAGGAAACGGGTTCTTACCGAAAGGCTATAGGGCTTTACAACGGAGTGGATAATGAAAGCTATATAAACAAGTTTGTTGAAAAGTATATGCAGTTGCATGAAATATACTTTAATCTTAAAGGATATTCTGCATAAGCCATAAAGAGCTTATAGAAGAGCATATTTAGCAAAAATCTTTACTAAAAGCAATCCTGTGAACGCGAAAAATAAGAAGATAAAAAATAAGACGCTGAATAATTATTTTATTCAGCGTCTTTGCTTTGGTTATCTTCCAAGAATCTTTTCTATGTCAACTTGTGTGAGATACTTAGGCTGATACTTTTCGTTATTGATGAGAAGCTGACGGTTGAATGCCATGAGATGGTTTTCCGAACCCTGTCTAAGATTCACAAAGATCTGTTTAATATCTTCGTTATCTACTTTAACGATCTCACTGTTTATATCTGCTATATCCATTTCTTCAATCAGCATACCAACTTTGAAAGCTTCAATTTGTGAAGTACTTCCCTGCTGAACAAGCTGGTTGTATAACTCCTGTACATCATGACTGCTGAACTTGCCTTCCTCCTGAGCCACATAATCTATCTTATATTTTTCCAGCAGAGCCTGCACCTGCAGCATATGAACCTGTTCAGCTTTTGCTATGTTGATGAACGGGTTTATATCCCATTTTTCAGCTAAAGCGATGTAAACATCTCTTGCAAGCTTTTCTTCCTCTACCATCTTTAACAAGGCTGTTTTTTCAGTTTCATCCACAGTCTGAAAAGCAAAGAGGCCTACATAATTTTTAAGCATCTGATCCTGGATTAAATCTCTTTGGGAAGAATATCCTTTATCCGCTTGTCTGTTTGCTGGGATGTTTCTGTTACCCATACCCTGAGGACCCTGAGCAAAAGAAAATATCACTGCGCTTAAAACTCCTGCCATTAACAATACTTTTTTCATAAATCTCCACCTCCGGTTTAGTCAATTGTGATTATATTATAGGATGTATCTCTTAATATTGGCTTAGAGAGCTGGTTTGAGGTTTAAAGTGAGCTTAAAAATCTATGGCAAAAGTGTGGCATTAAAGTTTATCTGGATCTGCGGATAAGAAACTTTCTTGTTTCATCATACCAAAGCACAATGGAGCTTACCGCAAAGGCGATCAAAAGATCCTTAAAAGATAAGGCACAAATACCAAAAATTGATGCAAGTGACGGTATATAGACAACTATAAGCTGCAGTACCACAGTAAGAAAAACTGCACCCAAAAGATACTTATTTGACCAAAGTCCTGTTTTAAAAACAGATTCGCTTGATGATCGTACCGAATATGCATAGAACATCTGAGACATAGTGACTATCATAAATATCATGGTCTGCCATACCGGATTGTTAGTTGAATAGTAAATGTGTCCGGTCAGTATCGAAGCTGTGCCGATGATTATTCCGACAATGATTATATTTATAAGTAGCCCGGTCGAAATTACTCCGCCCTTATTACTTCTGGGAGGTCTTTTCATTATATCTTTTTCTGCGGGCTCTACTCCCAGCGCCAATCCAGGCAGCCCGTCAGTAACGAGGTTTATCCATAGAATCTGAAGCGGAAGAAGAGGTAGCGGCATTCCTATAAACGGAGCTGCGAGCATCAGCAGAATCTCTGCAAAGTTGCTTGAAAGTATATATTTTATAAACTTTATTATGTTGTCATATATGGCTCTTCCTTCCTCAACAGATGAGACGATAGTTGAAAAGTTGTCATCAAGCAGAACCATATCAGCTGCCTGCTTTGAAACATCTGTTCCAGTTATTCCCATTGCTACGCCGATATTAGATTTTTTTAGTGCTGGTGCATCATTTACACCATCTCCGGTCATGGCCGCAGTATATCCTTTATTTTGCCATGCCTGCACTATCTTAAGCTTGTGTTCTGGAGAGACTCTTGCATAGACACTAGTTGATTCCACTTGTTTTTCAAGTTCTTCAATACTCATTTTTTCAAGTTCGCTTCCTGTAACAACCATATTGTTCTGGGTTATCGAAAGCTCTTTCGCAATATAAAGAGCGGTCATAGGATGGTCACCGGTTATCATTACAGGTTTAATTCCGGCTGATCTGCATTTCTCTACAGCGGCTTTTACTTCTGGTCTTGGCGGGTCAATCATTCCGAACAAACCAATTATTATGAGGCTGTCTTCATGAACTTTTTCCGGAGTTTCAGCAGGTCTGAAAGCTGCCGCCAGAACTCTTACTCCTTTACTGGCAAGAGAATCGTTGACAGACATCAACCTATCTCTGTCATTTTGAGTAACCGGTCTTATAATCCTGCCGTCCAGTATACGGTCTGCAAACTTCAGCAGACTATCCACAGCGCCTTTGGTAAAAGAAATATATCTAAACTCTTTTAAAACATCATAAAGTTCTTCTGGTACTTCTTCTGTTTTTTTGATCAAATGGAGCGTTG
Organism: Petrotoga sp. UBA5851; assembly: GCA_002431635.1. Classification (GTDB taxonomy): domain Bacteria; phylum Thermotogota; class Thermotogae; order Petrotogales; family Petrotogaceae; genus UBA5851. Next base: position 3,679 of record DJGH01000043.1, on the reverse strand, counting down.
TCATCATTTTTCTGTCAGAATCAAAGGCCAATTCGTTTACTCTGGGCAGTATTGATTCCATTTTTCTTTTATCGTATCCGTTTTTTTGTGCTATCTCAACCAACGCCCCCTCGGTCGGATCGCCTATCATTTTTCCGTTTTCTTCTATTTCAGAGTCGTTGCATAGTAACCCTGCAGCCAAAAGCATTTTTATATCGGGGACTGAGACTTTAAATCCATTGATATCAGCTGCACCCAAAGTACTTGTATATACTGAAGTTACGGTCATCTTATTCTGAGTAAGCGTTCCGGTTTTATCTGAACAGATGACTGAAACGCTTCCAAGAGTCTCAACTGCAAGCAGTTTACGTATGAGGGCATTTCTCTTAAGGAGCCTTTGTGTTCCCAGAGCCAGTGAAATTGTTACCAAGGCTGGCAAACCTTCCGGAACTGCAGCAACAGCCATGCTTATGGCAGTCATGAAAAGAACTTCTATATTTTCTCCCCTGAAAAGTCCTAGGATAAAAACCACGGCAACAATTGCAAGAGCAATTACAGCAAGCAGTTTGCCAAGCTGGTCAAGTTTTTTCTGAAGAGGTGTAGGCTGCCTATCAACACTCTGCATCATCCTGGCTATATGACCAAGCTCAGTGTTCATACCTGTCTGAGTTACTACTGCCAATCCTCTTCCGGATGTTGAAACTGTTCCCATATATCCTGTGTTTTTTCTGTCACCAAGAGAGAGGTTTTTATCGACTAGAGCATCCGATATTTTTTCTATGGGTTCAGATTCTCCTGTAAGTGCAGACTCCTGAACTCTGAGATTTACTGACTGTATAATTCTGCAGTCGGCAGGTATTGAATTTCCTGCATCAATCTGAATGATATCCCCTGGGACAAGATCTTTGGAGGAGATTTCGTTTAACTTTCCTTCACGTTTAACCTTTACTGTTGGAAGAGACATTTTCCTAAGGGCCGCCATGGCTTTTTCAGCTTTGTACTCCTGAGAAAATCCAAGCATTATATTTATTACCACAATTGCCAGAATTACTACGGCATCCGTTGTCTCGCCAAGAAAAAAAGAGATTATGCCCGCAATAACAAGCATGATTACCATAATACCAGATGCCTGTTCCAGAATAATTTTCCATGGCTTTTTCAAAGCGCTGTCGACAAGTTCGTTTTTTCCAAAGCTGTTCAACCTTTCTTCGACCTGTTTATAAGAAAGGCCCATGCTGATATCTGTGTTCAATTCTTTTACAGTTTCTTCAACAGTCTTGCTGTACCAGTCTGCCATATTGAATTCTCTCCTTTTTATAATGAAAAAAGACTTCTGCCAGGATTTTCCTGACAAAAGTCTTGCATATGATTTTTATCGCATATTACAAAACCAGACTCTTTGAGTCGTGAATGTTGATTTTGTAATCTTCGCATATCGAAGATGCTACTCCCTTTTGTTTGTATAAAATATTATATACACAAAAAAAACATTTGTCAAATACAAAAAGCTCCGGAGAGTTCAACCTCTCCGGACAAGCTTGGAATACCTGATCTTTTTGGGGGTATAGATCATATATTACCGCAAATTATGTTGTTTTGAATTTTTGGGTCTGCGTTTCAAGATTTTCAGAAAGAGCATTCAGCTCCTCACTGTTTGCACTTATCTGCTGTGCACCTTCGCTCTGTTGGCTGACTCCCAGTACCATATTATTTATCTCTTCATTGATTTTAATCATAATTTTGCTTGCGTTTTGCATGGCTGAAGAAATTTCCTCTGATGCAGCACTTTGTTCCTGTGCGCTTGCAGAGAGGTTTTCTATCATAGAGTTTATATTTCCTACAAGAGCTTCTATCTCTCTGAAATTAATGCTTATATTCTTTCCACCTTCACTCACATTTTCAACCTTAGATTTGGTAAGAGAGGTGGCCTGATTGGCAAGCTCTGTTTTTTTACGTATATCAGTAAGAATATCAGAAATATCCTGAGTAGCTTTTTTAGACTCCTCTGCCAATTTTCTTATTTCATCGGCCACAACAGCAAACCCTTTTCCTGCATCTCCCGCCCTGGCCGCCTCAATTGCTGCATTTAGTGCAAGAAGATTGGTTTGTTCGGTTATAGAGTTTATGGACTGTAAAATAGTTTCTACGTTCCTTGAAGACTCTGCAAGATCTGCTACAAGCTTTGATGTACTTTCTGTCTGACCTACGGTTTCCTGTATGGTTGAGATAATTCCTTGTACGTTCCTCATACCGCTTGAAACACTTTTTGAAACATTGTCAGCGTTTGACGCCAGTTCAACAGAAGCCTTTGAAACGCTCTGGGCACTTGATGCAACCTCCTCTACGGAAGCATTAAGCTGCTCTATATTGGCCGAAGCGCTCTGAACATTGTTTTTTATCACATCGGACTGTGATGAAAGCTCTTCGCTTGTAGAGCTTGCTTCTTGTGCTACAGCCGCAAGATCAGAAGAAGAAGCATTAAGCTGTTTTGATGCCTGAAGAATTGATTTCATGGATTCATCAAGTTCTTTTGCCATGTTATTAAGATTCTGTGCCATGACAACAATCTCAAGGCTTCCTGAAGGAGTAAACTTCGTTGTGAGATCACCTTTTCCAAATTTTTTAATTTCGCCGAGAATCTTTTCTATAGGCTTTGAAACATTAAATTTTATAAAAAACACAGTTATGATAAGAGCTATTGCAGTTATGACAGCCGAAAATACAATAAGCAGTATAAGGTTTCTCTTAGCCTGTTCTAAAACCTCTGACCTGTCGATAAGAGTAAAAACGGTCCATCCCAGTGAAGGTATCTTATTGTAACATACTATTTTATCCTGTCCGCCTATCTTTTCTCCCAATACTCCTTGGTTTTCTCTGACCTTGGAAAAGTATAACTCCTCTGAAATACTTTTACCCATCATATCGTTATCTGAGTGAAGAACTATTTTGCCTGCGGCATCTGCAACAAAAGAGTAAGAGCTTTTAAAACTATTGTTGGCTGATATTTCCGAAAGAAGGCTGTCGATAGCAATATCAGCTCCTGCAACTCCCTTTAAAGCGCCTGTATTTCCGGTAAAGGTCTTTACCACAGACACTACCATTTTTTTAGTGGCAACATCTACGTAAGGATCAGTTGTAACCGAAGCTCCGGCGTTTGCAATAGCCTGCTTGTACCATGAACGCTCTTTAGGATTGTAGTTGCTATCTACTTCGGTATGAGGATAAAAAAGAATACTCTTGTCTTCGTATCCCACAAAGAATAGTTGAATTTCCGGGAAGGTGCTTTTAAGCTTCTTAAAATCGTCAAGAAATAGTACAGAATCATTTATGTCTTTTTCATACATACGCATACTGTTGTTCTGGGTCATAAAATCAACAGCTTTTGATATTGGGGCTATGGTATCCTCAATGGTTTTAGCCTTAAGCGAGTTGGCGACCTTAAGATAGTTTTCCGCCCCTCTGTAATCGCTCTGATAAGAAGATATGGAAG
>DJGH01000043.1:0-153 GCA_002431635.1 Petrotoga sp. UBA5851 | reverse complement strand
GAACTGAAACACATATGATTAGAAAAATCATAAGCGTTTTTAGACTCTTTTTCATCTTGATATCCTCCGTAATAATTATTTTCCCCCATGAAAGTAAATCAAAAGTAAATTAGAATATTAATTAGTTATTTTAAATATTCTATAAAATAATTG
>DJGH01000027.1 GCA_002431635.1 Petrotoga sp. UBA5851 | reverse complement strand
TAACTTTTTGGGGTCAGTTCAAGTGTCCGATTTTTTATATTAAAGTAGTTTCAGCCTCTGAAAGTTCCGGGAAAATGACATGCGGAAAAATGTCCGGGTTTGATTTCCATAAGCATAGGCTCTTCTTTTGAGCAGATATCTTTGGCAATTGGGCATCGAGGATGGAATCTACATCCGCTGGGAGGCCTCAAAGGACTAGGAACATCTCCTTTTAAGATTATCCTGGATTTTTTAACCTGAGGATCAGGAATCGGAATTGCGGACATAAGTGAAACAGAGTACGGATGCATAGGATCATCGAAGAGGCTTGTCCTGTCAGTAAGTTCTACGATCTTACCCAGATACATTACGGCTATCCTACTGCTTATGTGTTTTACGACTGCAAGGTCATGTGCAATAAAAACATAAGTTAACTTAAACTCTTTCTGAAGATCATTAAGAAGATTAAGAATCTGAGATCTTACAGAAACATCAAGGGCAGAAACCGCTTCATCCGATACAATAAGTTTAGGTTTGAGGGCCAAAGCTCTTGCAATTCCTATCCTTTGACGCTGTCCACCTGAGAACTGGTGCGGATAGCGGTATATATAATCTTTTGAAAGACCGACTTTTTCAAGAAGATCAGAAACTATATCGTTTATTTCGCTTGATTTGGCAAGGTTATGAGTAAGCAGACCCTCTCCGACGATCGTATTTACCCTCATACGCGGGTTGAGTGAGGAATAAGGATCCTGAAAAATAATCTGGGCTTCTTTTCTGAACCACTTCCTTTTAGCATGTATACCGCCCATTATCTCATCACAAAGCTTTGAATAACCATCTTTAAAGTAGATTTGAGCGTATTTTTTATCAACCGGGTTATCAAGATTGTTTATAATAGCATCTTGGGTAGAATTTTTAGCAAGAAGGCCATCAAACCTGTCACAATAAGTAGTTTTAATATACTTTTTCGCCTTCATGGAAGACATAAACCATGAAGTCGTGTCGTTTCCTTCGAGAAAGATTCTTCCGGCTGTCGGGTCAATAAGCCTTAATATACTCATTCCTGCGGTACTTTTGCCACATCCTGACTCTCCTACCAGTCCTAAAGTTTCTCCTTCAAAGACCTTAAATGAGACATTATCGACAGCTTTGACCTGTGCAACCACTTTCTTGAATACTCCGGCTCTTACAGGGAAGTACTTTTTAAGATTTTCCACATTTAAAAGTATCTTTTTCTCGTCCATTAGTTTTCACCTGCTCTGACCTTTTTAATCTCGGCCACAAGTTTATCAATATGCCAGCATCTGGAAGAATGCTCTCCTTCGATGCTTATAAGCTCAGGGTTTTCTTTGGAACATTTCTCATCTGCAAGAAAGCATCTGTTGGAAAACTTGCATCCTTTGGGAAAGTTAAGAGGACTGGGAACAACTCCAGGTATGGTCCAAAGGACATCCACATCTTTGTCTATTCTTGGAATAGAACTCATAAGTCCCCATGTATATGGATTCATCGGATTTTTAAAAACTGTTGTAATATCTCCTTTTTCAACGACTTCTCCTCCATACATTACAATGGCTCTGTCCGACATCTCTGCAACTACTCCTAGGTCATGGGTAATAAATATTATGGCCATTCCCAGTTCTTTTTGAAGCTCCTTCATGAGCTCAAGAATCTGTGCCTGAATGGTAACGTCTAGTGCGGTAGTAGGTTCATCGGCAATAAGAATAGAAGGATTGCATGAAAGTGCCATTGCAATCATAGCTCTTTGCCTCATACCGCCTGAAAGCTCGTGAGGATACTGCTCAACTCTCTTTTCGGGTTCTGGGATTCCTACTTTCCGAAGTAGATCCACAGCCCTATTTTTTGCATCTTTATCGTTCATTTTAAGATGGAGCTTTATAGCTTCAATTATCTGAAATCCTATTGTATAAACTGGATTTAAAGCGGTCATGGGTTCCTGAAATATCATAGCAATTTCTTTTCCTCTTACAGTACGCATTTCAGCTTCAGAAATTTTCACAATATCTTTGCCTTTGTAGAGTATTTCACCTTCACTGATAAAACCATTTTGATCCAAAAGCCTCATTACGCTCAGAGAGCATACAGACTTTCCGGAACCTGATTCTCCTACTATAGCCAAAGTTTCTCCCGGATAAAGATCAAAATTAATTCCGTTGACAGCTTTTACAAGTCCATCTTCGGTTTTAAAGTATGTTTTTAGATTTTTTACAGATAATAAAGGTTCTTTATTTTCAATAGCCACAATATTCCTCCTCTCATTACATCCTAAGCTTAGGATCAAATATATCTCTAAGTGCGTCTCCAACAAGGTTCCATGCGAGAACAAAGAGAACCATTGCTGTTCCTGGGAAGACTATAGTATACCAGTATTGCATAGCGCCTCTTCCGCCTCCCAGCATCCAATCTCTTGCATAGGTAAGTATAGATCCCCAGTCTGCATAACCTGCCGGTGCTCCTACTCCAAGGAAGCTAAGTGCCGAAGCGGTTATTACCATTGAACCTATTCTCATGGATGCCTGCACCAATACAGGGAAAATAGTGTTAGGAAGTATATGGGCAATAATTATTTTCCAATCGGGTACACCTAAAGCTTTAGCAGCAAGAACATACTGTTCGGTTTTTGCCTGAAGAATACTTCCGCGTATAAGTCTTGCTGTTGCCATCCAGCCAAAGACAATCATGGCAATCATGACCTTACTTAATCCGGTACCGAGTATAGTAGTAAGAACCATAGCCGAAAGAGTAAATGGAATAGACATAAACATGTCTGTTACTCTCATCAAGACTTCATCCAGCCATCCACCAAAATATGCTGCAATAGAACCTATAAAAAGACCTATTACAGTGGATATGGCAACTACAATCAAGCCTATTTTAAAACCCGTCCTTGTACCCCAGACAACGCCATAAAAAATATCCTTGTTATTGCTTATTCCAAAGATAAATTCCTTTGACGGTTTTTGTGGTTCGGTTGCCGAAACAACATTAGGCATAAGGTATGGGTCAAAGTTTATGGAGTTTATGTACATAGCTCTGAACTTCTTGTATGCTGCCTGAGATTCTTTAAGAAAGTTCTCTTCCGGAGTGTTTGAGAGTCTGTCAAGAATAAGTCTTACTTCAACAGCCTCCTTATTCTTTTTTTCAAATACTTTTATTTCATTTTTAAGCTCTTTTACTGCTTTTGAAATATTAGTTTTTATCTGTGAACGAATAAACCTGAGAGTTGCTTTTTCATCCTTATCAATTTTTGCAAGTACGGAAGCCTCAATGGCAAAATTCTTCACATAATCCTTTTCAAGAACTTTAAGAAACTCTTCTCTTGATACTTCTTTATTTTCATACTTAGAAACAAGCTTTTCCAGTTCTGTAAGTGTAAGCCTGTTATAGTAAGAACTGTCAAGTATGTAATCATCACAAAGAACTTTTACTTTATCGCGTAGAGCAACAATTTGTGAATGATCTTTCTCATAATTTTTTATTAAGGGTTCCAAGGACTGAAAATCTTCTTTGGATGCAGTATAAAAAATAAAAAGAGTTGTAATGAAATTATCATAAGCAGTAATTATCTCTGGCCGCTTTTCGGCAGAGTACTCTGTCATAAGGTTTTTTGCAATATCTAGATCTAGATCCTCCGGTACTCTTGCCGGAGCAAGAACAGGGGCTAAAATCGCTATGATCACAAAAAATATAAGCAAAATAAGTCCGAGCATAGCAGAGGAATTTTTAAAAAACTTTTTCAGTGTTCTTTTGAGTTCTTCTTTATTCATTATCAACACCTCATTCCAGTCTGATTCGCGGATCTATGAAAGCATACGATATATCTATAATAAGATTTCCAACAATCATTATTGCTGCTGAAAACAGAAGTGCACCCATTACAGAAGCATAATCAAGCTGGGATGCAGATTGTGCAACAAAGCTGCCTAATCCGGGTCTGTTAAATACTGCTTCTACTATTATTACTCCCATGAGAAGTCCGATAAGAAGCTGACCGGCCACTGTAACAACTGGTATAAGAGCATTTCTTTTTGCATGCTTGTTTATAACTACTTTCTCATCCAAACCTTTTGCTCTTGCTGTTCTTACATAATCCTTCCGTAAAACCTCAAGCATTGATGATCTGGTTATTCTGAGCAGATATGCCCACTGAATATAAGAAAGAGTTAGTATGGGACCTATAATATGCCGTAAGGCATCCCAAAAGACGTCAAGTCTCCCGTTTAGAAGACCATCAAAGGTAAGAAGTCTTGTAAACTGGTGATAGCCTGCAGAGTTAACAACCTGTTCCATCTGCACGCTTAAGATTCCGGGAGGGAACCAGCCAAGCCAGCTGTAAAAAACAAGAATTATAAGCAGGGCAAAAACATAATCCGGAAAAGACCATCCCACAATAGCAAAGATTCGTACAAACTGGTCGATGAAAGAGTTGTGCTTTACGGCGGCCAACACTCCCAGCCATATTCCTATGCCTATTATAGGAATGACTGAGTATATTGCCAGTTCAATTGTATATGGAAACCTTGATACTATGGAGTCCAGAACAGGAGCTCTTCCTACCTGTGACCATCCTAGATCTCCCTGCAGAGTATTTCCTATCCATTTTCCATATCTTATGACAAGAGGATCATTGAGTCCATATCTTTCCTTTAGCATTTCAAGTTCCTTAACACTAAGTTTTTCAGCTTTGTTTGGATCAACATATGCTGATAACAGTTTATCCGGTCCGAGTATCTGCATCATGGAGAAAACAATTATGGTTACCCCCAGGAGCATTATCGGAAGGACAAGTAATCGCCTGATGATATATGCGGTCAAAAGAATTCACCTCCGGTTAATAATTGATTTTACATAAACATGAGGGGGAAGATTACGCTTCCCCCCCATTTTGATTAAATTTTATTCAGCTTTGGACAGAGTATAGAAATAGTCGTCTGAACCTTTCTGCGGGTTAGTATACCATCCCTTAATCCATGTTCTCATGCCTTTTAATGCTATCGGCTGATACACAGGCATACCAAGAGCGTGATTTATTGCAAAGTTCTGGATTTTATTGTAAAGAGCTACTCTTGTTTTGGTGTCTGTTTCAAGACCGGCCTTTTCAACTATCTGATCTAGTGATAAACCGTCCAGCTCAGCATTAGGAGTCGTTGCATAGTTAATGAAGTTCTCTCCATAGAAGCTTGACTGGTCACCTTTGGAGTGATAGTAAGTGAATACAAAGTTGTGTGGATCTGGGAAGTCAGCACCCCAACCCATCATAAAGAGAGGAAGTTCAGATCTCTTTCTGGCATCAAGCAGTGAAGCCCACTGTATACCGACAACTTCTACCTTGAACTTTGGATTAATCTTAAGAAGATTATCTCTAAGCTGTTCAAGAGCCTTCTGTCTTACAACGTTTCCTGTATTGTATGTGATCTGCATTTTGAAGCCTTTAAGCCAAAGCTGTCCTTTGAATGCTCTTTTGAAGTACTGCGTTGCCTTTGCCACATCAAGCTTATAGGTCGGGAGATTCGGATTGAATCCAAGCATACCCTGAGGAATAAGAGTAGGAATCGTTATACCCAAACCGTTAACTGTATCCTTTATGTAAGCAACATAATCAAAGCTGTAAGAAAAAGCCTGTCTTACGTTTTCGTCGGTGAAGAAATCTGGTGGTACGCCTTCGCCGTCAAGTTTTCCTGAACCAATGTACTTTGATTTCGGATCAACTGACCAGCAGAAAGAAATAGACCTTACACCAAGTTCAGGAATATTGTCAATAACTTTAATTCCCTCTTTTTCTCTGTTTCTTATCTGATCAATATATGTTGCATCAACTGTAATTATATCTGCGTCACCTTTTTCAAGCATTGCCTTTCTTGTTGACCATTCGTCGATACCTTTTATTATGACTGTTTTTATCTTCGCTGGTGCTCTCCAGTAACCGTCGAATCTTTCGAGGGTAACCTGTTTTGTTGTGGTATTCCATTCAGCCATTTTGAAAGGACCTGTACCGTTGCAAACATTATATATAGGTGATTTTTCTTTCTGTACGTCGTGATACTTCCACCAACCTTCTGATTTTCCGTCCCAGAGACCTTTGGATATTGACCATTCTTTGTCAATTATTGATCCCCAGTATGCTTCTCCTCCGATTATCGTAAGGAAAGGTCCGAACGGAACCTGAAGGTGAACATATACTTCGTCGCCTTTTACTTCAACGGCAGGATCTATTACTTCTTTGTAGAACTTAACGAGCTTTTCAGTGTATTCTGGCTTTAAATCCTGGAAAGCTGCATCATTGAACATTTCTTTGTACTCTGCAACTCCGACATACTTGGCAACCAAATCTTTGAAATCGGGGTTTCCAAACATATACTGAGTAAACATTCCCATAGGACCGCCTGTAGGAGATGCTATGATTCCTCTTTCTATAGTGTATTCAACATCTTCAGGAGTAAGATCTCCACCTTCATGGAACTTAACACCTTTTCTTATCTTGAACACATAAGTCTTGCCTTCGTCCTTGATTCCGCCATTTGCAACTGTAGGAATTTCGGTACAGAGTCTGGGTTCAAATTCACTTAAGCTTGAACCTTTGAAAACGTAAAGAGGTTCGTAAACGTTTGATAATACTTCACCCGAAGCATTATCGTAAGCCTGGTGTACATCGAAAGTATCCGGACCGCCAATAGTTGCTTTAACTATTGTATCAGGATTGGTAATAGCACCAAACATGAAAACCACTGACAACAATACCGCAAATACCGCTAAAGTTTTCTTCATTCAACTTTCCCCCCTTATATCAGTCTTTGTGTTTACATTCCCTAAAATATTTCATCATGAATATTTTACCATAACTCAAATTTAATTGCAACAGTTAAATCAACAAAGTTGAAAATATGACCTGAAAGTTTTCGGGAAGATTGACAAATGTAATAAGATACAATTTTTTAATAGTATGTAATAAAAAAGTATATTGACTTGACCGCAGAAATATGATATACTTTTTATCGGAACTTAAGGGTGTATAGCTCAGTGGGAGAGCGCTTCCCTGACGCGGAAGAGGCCGCTGGTTCAATCCCAGCTGCACCCACCAGTGAAAGACCGGGATTTTATCCCGGTCTTTTTTATTATTATTTTATGAGAGTTGCGAAAAAGCTTCTGTATTCCTTGTTCATGGCTATCTTATCGCCTTCATGGAATATGAACTTTTCTTTATCTTTGGGCGCATTTCGTGTCATGGCGCTTACCAGCGCAGAGACGGATTTTCTGTTTTTAAGCTTCAGTTGTGAAACTATAAAATCTGAATCAACTTCTCCATAAACGGTAAGTAGCTTAAGAAAATCCATGGAAAGCGGTTTAAGATTCTTGATATACGTTTTTATCTCATCTTCACGCCATGCAAATTTCTTTTCTCTTTTCAGAATATTTTTAAAACCCGAGATCCTTTTTTGAAGATCATTGGAAAAAATATAAAAAATATTTTGGGTTTCTATATCAGAATAGTCAAGTATATCTATAAACTCCTTAATTTCAGATATGGTCATTTTCAGACCTATTGATTCGTTTCCGTACTTAATGGTTTTATGGTCATATACAATATTTATTTTTGAAAAAACTACTACAGCAAGCATGTCCAAAAGACAGTCTATTACTTCGTAATCATCGGTTTCTTCCAGAAACGATATGATTTGAAGGAGATCATTCTTGGTCTGGAGCTTTAAAAAAATTTCTTCTTTAATCTTCCTTATATTTTCATTTTTTGTCAGATCCTTTCCTAAAAAACTATAAAGGGTCTTCAGAGTATGGTAGTACATTTTATCCCCCTGTCTGCAAAAACAACTGCCATTTATTGTATAATCTATTATAACACATATATAACATATAAAATCTGGAGGAACTTTCATGATTAAACAAGTTACGGTAGATGAAAAAAATTACTACAAGCGCCTGGATAAATTTTTGAGGAATAATTTTTCCGAGCTTAAACTGGGAACTATATTTATGCTCATCAGAAAAGGAAATATCAAGATAAACGGTAAAAAAGCAAAACAGAATGAAACTGAACTTTTTATAGGCGATGATGTGCAGATATTTATTAATGATCAGCTTGAAGACATTTCCAGACCTGAAGTTCCTCAGTTCAAGCCAAGATACATGGATCTTAAGGTTCTTTATGAAGATGAGTATATAATTGCAGTGGATAAACCTCCGAAGGTTTCTATGCATCCTGGCAGATCAGAAGAGATGGTAACTCTTATAGAAGCTCTTATATTCCGAGCTTCTCAGGACTATGAGCCTCATCTGGTGCACCGTTTGGACAAGCATACTTCCGGTGTGGTTGTTGTTGCAAAGACCAAACAGATTGCGCGTGAGCTTACTGAAATAATAATGAATAGAGAAACAGAGAAATACTATATAACTTTATTGAGCAAAAATCTCAAAAATGCCAAGGGTACTCTTAATTCTATTGTTGATGAAAAGGATGCTGCTCTTGAGTATACTGTTGAAAATGTTTATAAAAATCTTATGGGAAGCTTTCCCCTGGTTAATGTACACCTTCTTACAGGCAGAAAGCATCAGATAAGGGTTCAGTTTTCCCAGATATCATCCCCTGTTCTTGGAGATGATCTTTATGGCGATAAAGATTATAACAGGCAGGCAAAAAATCTTTTTGGTTTGAAAAGGTATTTTCTACATTCAACGAGACTTTGTTTCAACTATAAAGGAAGAAGATACGATATAAACTCACATCTTTCAAATGATCTTGAACAGGTTCTGGAAAAAATTGAGAATATGGGAGGTTGAGCCGGAATTGAAATTTGAATTTTTGGCAGGTATGAGAAAATATCTTTTTATAGGTCTTTTTGTTTTTGCAATAGTATTTTCAGTTATTGCTTCCATATACGATATAAAAAGTACGGAAGATTACTTTTTTTTTCCGGAAGAGGAGCTGCTCGAAAAGACAGTGTATACGGGTATTACTTTTTATATTTATAACAACAGCGTTATTCTTAAGGAGCTTGATGCAGAAATTATTAAAGAGGCTTCAATACTGCCTTTTTTGTCATATTTGAATAGCAGTTATAACAGGATATTTGTAACTGAGTTCTCAGATTTTGAAAAGTACTTTAATCAGATCAAAGATAAAATTCCATTGAGCATAAAAAACAAGATTTTTTATGTTCATTATATAAAAAACGCAGAAATTGATAAATTTGATGATGATACCATTGTTCAGAGATTTCTTAGGGCGCACAGGGAGAGACGCATTTCTTATTTTCTAATGCCTATTAATCCAAGGACACAATCAATAAAGCTTGCTATAAAAAACGATATTGGTTCAAATGAAAGCTTTGAAATAGTCAGGTATAAACCATATTTCTGGATTACGTGGGTAGGATTTGGATTTATTTTTGCAATTTTTATGACATATAATCCAATAATTTCTGTTATATACGCATTGATGTATATGTTTTTTAATGCATGGTCCTTCACATTTGCAGCATCGGTTTTTTCGGCTGTTATTTTTTTCAAGATCTCTTCCAAGAACGTATTTAAAATAATATTTTTTGGTCTTCTTTTAGGAACTGCAGTATATTCAAGTGCTTATACATATGAGTATATATATAAGCTGACCAATGTGCGCGGAGTTAAGATACTTCTAATGTTTCTTTTAGTATTGGTTTTTATAAGGTATTTCAGGACTATTTCCTTTAAGCAGCTTGAACTTAAGAAAATCGTACCTCTCTTTTTGGCTTTATCTGCCGGGATTGTCTTTTATATTATGAGAAGCGGCAACTGGGTCTTTGTAAGTAATTTTGAAAGAAAAGCAAGAGATATACTTGAAAAAATACTTATAGCAAGGCCAAGGAGCAAAGAACTGTTGGCATATATATTTTTTTATACCAAACCATTAGGCGGTACGGAAATACTTTGGCGAATGATGCGTGCAGTTCTAGTGATTTCAATTCTAGATACTTTCCTTCATATTCACTCTCCGATTTACCTGGGAATTTTGAGAACTCTTAACGGCTTTGCCGCATCTTTCATTATTTTAGCATTAATTGAACTTATAAAAAAAATAAAAACTCCGGGTAGAAGATAACTTGACCCGGAGTTTTTTCTTAGAGGATGGAAATACCAATTATTGCATGAAAGTTTTTCTGTACTGCTTAACACCTTCGCCTAGTATATAGCAAGCTTTTTTTAATTTATCTGGTTCCAGGACATAGGCTATACGTATTTCTTTTTTCCCGAATTCATCGTTTGTATAAAAACCGCTTAGCGGAGCAACCATAACTGTTTCATTTTCTACAGAAAAATCTGAAAGCATCCATTTTATGAATTTTTCACTATCGTCTACAGGAAGCTCTACTGAAACATAGAAAGAGCCTTTAGGCATTTTCATTTTAGCGCCTTCAATCTTTTGAAGTTCGCAGAAAACAGCATCTCTCCTTCTCTGGTACTCTTGTCGCATTTCTTCCAGGTATGAACCTCCAAGGTCGTTAAGGACTCCTATTGTTCCATACTGTTCAAGTACAGGAGCACAGAGTCTTGACTGTGCAAACTTCATCGACTGCGCAAAAACTTCTTTATTCTTTGTTGCCAAAACACCTATTCGTGCACCGCACGCACTAAAACGTTTTGATATGCTGTCTACGATTATTGTCCTGTCATACTCTCCAAACTCCATGGCAGATACATGGTTAAGTCCGTCAAAAGTGAACTCTTTATAAACTTCATCGGATATAAGATATAAATCGTGTTCTTTTGCTATTTCTACAAGAGTCTGAACTTCGGCCCTCGTGTAAACGGCGCCGGTAGGATTAGATGGATTAGAAAAGAGTATGGCTCTTGTCTTGGAAGTTATCTTGCTTTCTATTTCATGCTTTGAAGGAAGAGCATATCCGTCTTCGGCCTTTGATCTGGCGGCTGTAATTTTGATATTCAGCATTTCGCAAAAACCTCGGTAATTGGCATAAAAAGGTTCAATTGTAAGAATTTCATCGCCGGGATCGGCAACTACTGACAATGCAAAAACAATGGCTTCACTTCCCCCATTTGTGACAATTATTTCTTCAGCAGAAAAGTCCATATTCCATTTTTTATAGTATTGAGAGAAAGCCTGTCTTAACTCCATAAGTCCTGCAGAATGTGAGTAGGCTAGAACTTTGGGGGTAAATTTTTTGACAGCATCATAGAACTGCTGTGGAGTTGGAAGGTCGGGCTGTCCAATGTTAAGATGGTACACTTTTTTACCTTTACTTTTTGCCTCATCTGAAAATGGAATGAGCTTCCTTATAGGAGAAGCCTGCATCTGTAAAGCTCTTTTTGAAAAGTTCATTAAAATACCTCCACCACATATGAAATTTTTTTCATATAAATGATACTATTTTCGTATTTTAATATCAAAGTCTAAAAAGCGTAGTTATAGACAGCAATTACCGAATATTAAAGATAGCCATCAAATAATTAGCTAAATTAATTAATATTTATCTGAGTTAGCCTGAAATGTTTTCTAATATTAAATTTTCTTAATTTCTAAAAAATCTTTTTTAGTTTTTTCACAATAAAAATCTTTTGTTTTCAGCTGTTTTAAAGATATTAGATAAGAATTATCTACAAATATGTGAAAGTTAACACAAAAAAGAGATATGATTTCATTTTGTAAATTACAATTATGACTGTATTTTCGGAAAAACTGTTGGATATTTAAAAATTAAACTTAATATGTTATAATTTCCTTGGAGGTAGGCCGATGGTTGATTTTGAAAATACGGTTTATGTTGCAATTGACTTTGAAACAACAGGACTCAGACCAGATCTGGGTGACAGGATTATAGAGATAGCAGCCTTCCCTATATATAAAGGTCAGATAAGAACGGACTATTCTTTTTACTCTTTGGTAAATCCCGAGGTAATGATACCTAAAGAGGTTTCGCATTATCATAAGCTTAATAATATTCATATTGCAGACGCACCCTTGCTGAGTGAAGTTATAAGGGATTTTAAAAATTATCTTTCGGATTCGATCATAATCTCCCATAATGCCGCTATGGATCTTAGATTTATGGATGTGGCAACTAAGGAAGCGGGACTTTTGCCAATAGGTAATTATTATGCAGATACGCTTAAAATGTCGATGTATTTTTTGGATGAAGGACCTTATAATTTGGGTTATCTGAGCAAAAAGCTTAATCTTGGGATAAACAGCTTTCATAGAGCCTGTGATGATGCCATGGCTACAGCCAGACTGTTCCTTAAGCTTGTAAAAAAATACTCTGTCCGTAATTTAGGTGATTTTCTAAAAAGATGGGAGGGATAATATGATAAAAAACTATGTCATTGATACCAATGTTTTGATTCATGATCCCAGAGCTATTTTCAAATTTCAGGATAACAACATATTTATTCCTTTTCCTGTCATTGAGGAGATAGACAAGCTTAAAACCAGAAGAGACAAGGTAAGTGAGTCAGCGAGGAGTATAAATAGGATACTTGATGGATTGAGAGGCGAAGGTAATCTTAAGGACGGAATAAAGCTTGAAAATGGTGGATTTTTAAGGGTTATGGCTGTAGAACCTCAGAAAAGCATAGATATTCCAAGATATCTGGGAACATCACCGGATGATTCTATACTGTACTATGCCATGTATATAAAAAAAATGGATACAAATATTTCCACGATATTGGTAACCAAAGATCTGAATCTCCGGATAAAAGCCGATTCAATAGGAATAGTTGCACAGGATTATTTAAGTGACAAGGTTGAAATTGATAAACTTTACAGGGGATATGCCTTTCATACCGGAAAGCCTTTTAAAACAGATGAGTACGAGGATATTCCTCCAGATCTTCTTGAACTTGACGAAAGTGTTTTTCCTAATCTCTATTTATGGCTTAATGAGCGGCCATATAGGTATAACGGTCATAAGAATGTGTTTTCGCCGGTGAATACAAGTTACATCTCGGAAGTATTCGGGATAAGGCCTAAAAATTATGAGCAGATATTCGCTTTTGATGCACTTTTGGATCCTTCTATTCCTTTGGTGAGCCTTGTGGGAATAGCCGGAACTGGGAAAACTCTTCTTTCCGTTGCCGCTGGTTTGAAAATGATACTTGAATCAAAATTTTATAAAAAGATGCTGGTTTCAAAGCCGGTAATACCTATGGGTAAAGATATAGGATATCTTCCTGGTAGCATTGAGGATAAAATGAAACCTTGGCTTCAGCCGGTATACGATAATCTTGAGTTTTTATGCTCTCTTAAAGGAAAAAAGGTTGATGAATATCTTTCAAAAAAAGATATCATAGAAGTAGAGGTGCTTTCATATATACGTGGCAGGTCGATACCTAATCAATATATAATAATAGACGAAGCTCAGAATCTGACTCCACATGAAATAAAAACGATAATAACAAGGGCAGGGGAAGGCACCAAGATAGTGCTAACTGGAGATCCATTCCAGATTGATAATCCTTATCTTGACAACTCTTCAAACGGCTTGGTTTATGTTGCATCAAAGTTCAAAGGCAGTCCTCTTGCTGCACATGTAAGTATGTTTAAAGGTGAAAGATCAGAATTAGCTTCCAAAGCGGCAGAGATTCTTTAATGAAGGAGTAAAAATGACTGATTTCAGGGAATATGATATTTATGTAAAGATAGATCAGGAAAAGATACATATTGTGACGTATCTTCTTGAATCACAGGCGCATTTAATGTCTGTAAGAAACAGACAGGAAAACGGACTTCTGAAAATAATTGTACCCGGTCCTCTGAAAGATGAAGCCATTAAGCTAATAAATTCAATGACGGAACAAGTTGAACTGGAGGTAGTAAAAGTTGAGCCACACAACGGGGTTGTTTAAAAGAATCCCCGTTCCTAATGAAAAGTGCCGGGATATTTATTGCATTGATTATAAAACTCTCCGTATTCTTGGTTTTAAGACAGTTCTTTTTGATTACGACTTCACAATAACAGGCTGGAACCAGAAAAAAATAACAGAAAAGACGCTCGATCTGTTCGAGCGTCTTTTGGATATGGGATATCAGGTGGCCATAGTGACCAATGCTCCTTATGACAGAGTCGGACATGTCTATGAAAGTACCCAAGGTAGAGTAAAAGTATATGCAGATATGCGTAAACCTAGAACTGCAAAACTTTCTAATGTTCTTAATCTCATGAACACAACAGCCAAGGAAAGTATAATTGTCGGCGATCTTTTTTTTACGGATATTATGGCAGGTAATATTCTGGGTCTGTATACTGTTCTTATAAATCCTTATACATATGGTATTGACAGTAAGGTTAAAAAAATGGTTGCTTTTATGTCAAGAGTCTTTTACTATCTGTTTTTCTATACAGTAGGATGGATGTTCAGAATAATGGATCTGGCCGTACCAAATGAGTTTAAAAAAAGCATACGTGATATAGACTACACTATGCTTTTGGAGTACGGATATGATACAGTACTTTTTGATTTTGATAATACTCTTATGCCATGGCATTCTAACGAGATAGACGCAGAAACTTTACAATTTTTAAGGGCTCTTTTAAATATGGGGTTTAAAATAATGATAGCATCTAACGGTAAGGATGAAAGATTTTCTGACGTAAGACTTCAGCTCAAAAATATGAGGATAGAAGTCAACGGTATGAGTATGAAGCCTTTGGCCTGCAAGCTAAAAAGAAAAATTTCGCAGGCCGGTTATTCCAGGGATAAAACTGTGCTTATAGGGGATCAACTTTTCACTGATGTTATAGCAGGAAATCTCTGCGGATTTTATACGGTGAAAGTGAATCCGTTAAGCAGCAGAGAAGGTTTTCATACCAAGTTTTTCCGCATATTTGAAAAGCTGGTTATAAAGTCTATGAGACGTAAACCCAATCTTATCAGAGGTGAACAGATATGAGCAAATGCAGCGGCTGCGGCATTGAAATACAGAATCAAAACCAGGATAAAGCCGGTTATATTCCATTTTCTGTGATGACAGAAAGAATGGCCGCAGGAGATGAAGTATTATGTCAGCGATGCTATAGGATCAAGCACTACAATAAGTTCCTTCCTGTGGGAATGGGAACGGATTTTTATCAGAAACTAGAAGATATTCTTCAAACCTTTAATACTATAGTATGGGTGATAGATATTATTGACTTTGAAGGAACTTTCCGCACTGATATTGCACTTAAACTAAAAAACAAGAATCTTATAATAGCTGTAAATAAAGCCGATCTTCTGCCTAATGCCGTAAAATATGAAGAGATAAAGGAATGGGTCTGCGATAGAGTAAGCCAGGTTATAAGAGTAAAAAGGGATAACATAAGAATAATAAGTACCAGAAGCGGTTTTGGAATAAACAGACTCTCAAAAATGATATCAGAAATTAACGATACTAAAGTTGCTGTAATAGGAGTAACGAATGTCGGAAAATCGTCAGTCCTTAATGAGATAACAGATGCTGGGGTTACCGTAAGCTCCTATCCAGGAACCACTCTTAACTTTATCAAAACAAGGCTTAAAGATTCAAATATTGAACTGTATGACACGCCTGGGATAGAACCGAAAGACAGAGTATGTGATTTTTTTGATATATTTACTCAAGTGAAAATGATTCCTGCTAAAGAGATAAGCAGAAAAACATTTAGGTTGCAGGCAGGGAGAGTGATGATAGTAAGTGCATTATGTTACTTTAAGGTCTTACCGGTATCAGAAAGTATGTATGATCCTGTTTTTCTGGTCTATGCCCCGCAAAATGTTTCGTTTCATGAAACTAAAGAAGAAAGGATAAAAGATATTCTTGAAAACAGAAAAGTAATTGTACCGCCGTATGACAGTTCTTTTAGTATGGAGGGTATAGTATTTGAAAAACATACCTATGAAGTAAATGAAGGTGAAGATATTGCGATACCGGGACTTGGATGGATTTCTGTGAGGAGAGGCCCGCTTGTGATGGAACTCTCTTTGCCCCAAGGTGTTACTCCGGTTGTAAGAAGCTCGTTAATTAAACCGCATAAGTGATTATATTCAGGAGGTGTAACAATGGTTTTAAAAGAACCAGGAATAATCGTAGGAGTTTCAAACAGACATCTGCATCTTTCTCAGCATGATCTTGAAGTGCTTTTTGGAGCAGGGCATACGCTTACGCCAACCAAGCCACTTGGTCAGCCGGGACAGTTTGCCTGCGAGGAAACAGTCAGTTTGGTAGGACCAAAGGGCAGCATTGAGGGAGTAAGAGTTCTTGGACCTGTAAGAAAGGATACTCAGGTCGAAGTATCGAAAACTGATTCCTTCAAGCTTGGAGTTAATCCTCCTGTAAGAGATTCGGGAGATGTTGCTGGTTCACCTGGTTTAAAGCTTGTTGGCCCCGTGGGGGAAGTAGAACTTAAGCAGGGTGTAATTATCGCTAAAAGGCATATTCATATGTTTACGGATGATGCGGTTCATTATGGTGTAAAAGATAAAGATTATGTTTCTGTAATGTGTGAAACACACGATAGAAAATTAATATTCCAGGATGTTCTCATAAGAGTAAGCGAAAAGTTTGCACTTGAATTTCATGTTGATATAGATGAAGCAAACGCAGCCCTTCTTAAAACGGGAGATAAAATAAAGATAATAGAGAAGTTCTAATTGTCCGGAACCATGAAGGTTCCGGATTTTTTACCTTAAGGTTTCAGAATGAATAAATTGGTGAGTATCTTGAAGGAAGAGTCTTGACTAATACAGATTAATGTAGTATAATAACTTTGGTTAAATCGTGCAGGCATAGCTTCAATCGGCAGAGCGCTGCCTTGGTAAGGCAGAGGTTATGGGTTCGATTCCCAT
>DJGH01000003.1:58310-71295 GCA_002431635.1 Petrotoga sp. UBA5851 | reverse complement strand
ATTTCACATGTTCTCTATAAAAAATTATACTATATTTATGGATTGTAATCAACTTAAAGTTGCTAAACAAATAATATTAGGTAATGAAAAGTTTACGTCTATTTTTTAAACAAAGAAAGAATTTTATGATGATTAGACAAATGCGCATGGGAAATATTTTGTATTCTAAAAAAATAACCGGGATAATCCCGGTTATCGAATGTATCAAAAGGTTAATGTACACTATAAAAACGTGTTCTGAAAAGTCACAATAGAAAAAATTACAAATTCTCAATATCCATATTGGTAAGAGTTTTAAGATTATTCTTAATTTTTTCTTTATCCCAATCCCACCAACAGGTCATCTGAAGTTTTTTGATTACATCATCTTTAAATCTTTTTCTGATAAGTTTTGCTGGTACTCCACCTACAATAGAATATGGTTCCACATCTTTTGTAACAACAGTCCTAGTTCCTATAATGGCTCCATTACCAATATGTACACCGGACATTATAACTGCTTCATATCCTATCCAGACATCATTTCCAACTACGATATTTCCTTTGTTATCCCATGCCCGTACTGTATCTTCTGGAAGAGTTCCGTATTCCTCCCAAAAAATCGGAAACGGATAGGTNNTAGGTTGAAAAGGATTTTAGAGTGTGATTAGCGCTAGTAAAAATAAATTTTGCACCGCATGCAATAGAACAGAATTTTCCAATAATAAGCTTGTCATGATTTATAGGATAATGATAAAAAATATTGTTTTTTTCAAAATCCATAGGATCATTTTTAAAGTCGTTATAAAAAGTGTAATCGCCTATAGATATACAGGGATTTTTTATTAATGGTTTTAAATAAACAGTACTCTTATCGTTGGTTCGGGGATAAATTTTTCTGATCCGGAATAGACATTGTAAAGCCTCCTAATATTTTAAAGTATTCTGAGATCTATTCCGGAATTTACACTGCATTTCTTCATACTGCACCATCCATTAAATTAATATAACTTTTTGTGATTATCCTTTTTGATTTTNNAATTTTTAACAAACTCAATAGATTGTTTGCCAGTAATATACTCAGGATCTATGGCTATTATAAGTGAGTGAATACAGCCGGTTGCTTCTTTTTGTTTTGATTCCTCTGGCTGGTCGCCTGAATATTTCTCGATCAGAGTCCTTAAAGCTTCGGTTCTTTCTTCTCCCTGAACTATTCTGGCTCTGCCGAAGATAATGACACTGCGGAAGTAGGTGGTATACTCTTTACCCACCACAGTATCTTCGTCTACTACTGAGAATGAAACCTTAGGATTCTTAGAAATAGCATCAATTTTATGACCCTGTTTGGCAGAATGAAAGTATACTTTGTTGTTAAAATAGACAAAACTTAATGGAACGGCATATGGATAGTCGTTATCGCCTAAACAAGCCAGAACTCCGTTTGTACATCGATTAAGAACTTCCTGGGTTTCTTTGGGAGACAATAACTGGTTATTTCTCCGCATTATTCTGAACATAAAAATACCTCCCGTATAGTAAAGAAGACTGAATATATACATATATAAAAGAAATATAGAGGTTTTAACCTCTATATTTCTTTTATATCAAACGTATAGTATTTTCTTACAGGTTCCTTGATATTCCAATGACACTTTGCGCCTTTTTCGATCTGTACAAGATCGCCAGCTTCTACTTCTACTTTGTGAGTCTTGAATTCAAGCAAAGCCCGTCCTTCTAAAACAAAAAATGTTTCAGTCGAATCGTATGCATGGTCAAACTCCGAAATATCTTTTTCCCATGTTTCCCAGTCCTTTACTGCAAGTGAACGAAGACGTTCTTCCATAGGAAACTCTACCACGGTAACTCCCGGATATGATTTCACTTTTTCCTTAGGACCTTCGAGAAAGGCATTCATAGGATTTTCCATAACACCATCCATTGAACCCAGAGTTTGCCCTAATATTTCATAGTAAGCGTCAATATCTTTCTGTTCATAATTTTCCTTAAGAAAAATGTCGAGTTTGTCAAAATCAGCATCAGGATTTTTTTTGAAAAAACCGTCAACCGCATTTATTAAAGAGTTTAATTTTGCATCATTCATAACTGCAACCTCATAATCTCCTTATAGGCCTCTATGACTTTACTGGTTACTTCTGTTGTAAGTTTTAATGAAAGCGAAGCTTTTTCGGCTGCAACGGTAACCTGCTCAATACTAGTTATACGTCCTGCTGCATAGTCTGTAGTCATCTTATCGGATTTAACCTGGAGATCATTAACTTCATTGATTGCATCTTTGAGCATTTGTGAGAAGTTAAGATCGTTCTGACCTGAAGTTTTTTGGTTTTTTTGTATTTCAAGATTATGAAGCCCTTTAAGACCGTTTATCCTTTCAATCATCTCTTTTCACCCCCTATTGTCTTCCTATATTCAAAGCGGAATTAAACATTGAACGTGCAGTTGAAATTACAGCAGTGTTAGCATCATACGCCCGTTGAGCGTTCATCATATCAACCATTTCTTTAAGCGCTACAACGTTCGGATACCGTACATAACCTTCGGCATCGGCATCCTGATGGGTAGGATCGTACACAAGCCTGAAAGGTGCAGAATCTTCCTCAATGGAATCTACTTGTACACCTGAAAAACTGTTTGTATCATTATCGCTGAATGTACTGTCAAGTATTTCACGGAAGGTAACGTACTTGCGTACGTAAGGACCTCCATTTTCAGTTCTTGTGGTTTCGGCGTTTGCTATATTTTGTGTTATAACATTAAAACGCATTCTTTCGGCTGTCATACCGCTTGCTGCTACATTCATAGATTTAAAGAAGGATTCCATTTATCATCGCACTCCTTTTATGACAGTATTATACCGCTGAATCGAATAGTTCATAAGGCGGGTCAGTCCATTGTAGTACATACCGTTTACATACATATTTACTGATTCTACATCTATGTTAACGTTATTTCCATCCTCTCTGTTTGATCTGGAAGTATCCTGCAAAATCTGAGGTTGAACTTGCGACAAAGATGGTGTATTATTTATATGTGAGGATTTGTTGGTCTTGAGAGCTATCTCATCAGAACTGCCAAGAGCTTTCTGAAATTCTTCCTCAAAGGTAACGTACTTTCTTTTATAGTCCGGAGTGCTCTGGTTGGCTATATTCTGGGCAATAACAGAGTTTCTGGCTGATGCCGCATTCATAGCCTGTGGAAGTACCGAAAAAGTTAAGTCAAACATATCTATCCCTCCTAACTGATATTTCCATATATAAAATAGATATTCCTAAAAAGTCGGAGGTTTAAATGGGAAAAATATTTCTTGTAGGATACTACGGGTACAACAACTTTGGTGATGAGCTTTTACTCAATAGTATGCTCAAAATTTTAAGTGACATAAAATTTCAGGGGGAAGTAATCATTCCTTCTGATAATCTTTTACGAATAGAAACTCCTATAAACTACAAAATAACTGATATAAAAAAGTTCGATCTTTATAGTATTCTTCTTTCAATAAAGAGCAGCGACTTGGTCATATTTGGAGGCGGTAACCTTTTCCAGACAGAAACGTCTTTGAAGAGCTTTCTTTATTACTATTATATAGCAAAAAAAACGATTAAGTACAAGAAACCGTTTTTTCTTATCTCTCAGGGTTTTGGCCCTATAAAAAATAAATTTGCGAACAAGCTTCTGAAGTCTCTTTTAAAAACCCAAGATGCTCAGATATACGGTTTTTACCGCGATGAGGCGTCTTTTAGATATGCGCNNATATGCGCGGAGATACTGTAAAAACTCTTTTAACATAGTCGATATCGCTCCTTATGCAATAAGCGATATCGGAATGCAAGCTCAGACAACAGATATAACAAGTATCTGTATAAAAAAAGAATATGATGACTTTATGCCTCTATATGAGTTTTTGGAAATAGAAAACAGAAACATAAATACTCTGGCAATCAACTCCAATCAAGATTCTGAGATATCTTTCAAGTTTGTGGACTATCTAAGAAGTGTATCTGACTGGAGTGTACCTTTCCCAACTGGGGACAATAAAAAGATTCAGTCTACCCTGATAAACTCCAAGCTTGTGATTTCTGACAGACTTCACAGTGCTGTTGTGCCTATGTATTTCGGTGTACCTGCAGTAGTAAGCGGCAGTGCAAAAAACAGAAGAGTTGTAAAAAATATTTGTCCTGATTACGAGTACTTTTATAAAAAACTTTCGGATATTCCACGAGCCTATGCGTATATGAAAGCCAAAAATTATGATCCACAAAAAACAGCAATAGTTTACAGAGAAAAACTTTCCGCGGCTGTTCAGATGATAGAGCAGAGCCTCAAAACTTTCTTATAACCTGTACTTTTCCTGTCTGTGTAGAAAGAACAAGAATTACGCTTTCATCAGGAACCTCTACATCAATGGGATAATCATCAAGTTTTATTTCCTGATATACGTGGAAGTCCTTTATTATAAAAAGCTTGTTTTCTATACTTGAAAGTGCAAAAATATAGTTGTTGGATGGAGAAACCGCTATGTCGACAATTGGTGTGTCCTCAAGCATTCTTACAATTCCTTTTTTTTCTATATCGTAGAAGTATACTCCTCCAAAAAGAGAGTTACCGACTATATAACTGTTGAAAAGCTCAATATTTATGAGATATCCACCAAAAGCCGCCACTTCTTTCTGTCCGGCAGCAAGATTTTCGTAGATCTTACCGTTGTAGTACGAAGCTATGAAAAGTCTATTCTTGTATTCCAGAATATCTATAGGCGAACGTATATTCTGGTAGTTTACTATGTAAGACCCTACTGTTGCATTATAAAAAAGGAATCTTGTTGTTATTGTATTGTCTTTGGTGTTTTCTCTCATTGGTATATATAGATCCTTTCCGGCAATTTGTAGGAAAGGACTCTTGACTGAAAGGTCAACGCTTTGAATAAGGGAAAGGTTCTTATCAAATACAAATAATTTGTCAGGATCAAAAGCAGATATAAATATTTTATTATCAATAGTTTTCATGTTAACAGGGTTAGATCCGAGAGAAACTCTTTTTATTACTGTATTTCCTCGTAGTTTGAGAACTTCTTTCCTGTAGTTGTCTATTACATAAAGATATTCACCATTGAAAAATCCTGCCATAGGTCTGACACATGAGGAATAACTGAACGATTCAAGGGTATAGATGTCAAATACAGTTACTTTCCCATCATAATCACAGATTGTTGCATAGTTTTTATGCGTATCAATATGAAAGGCACGGGGGCCGATGTCGAATCTCTCCACTATTTCAAAGTAATCCTGTCCTGTCAGTACCGTACAAAATAAAAATACAAGCATAAAAAGTATTATAATTCTTTTTTGAATTTTGATCCCCTCCTGATAAAATATACCTAAGCAATATTTTATCATATATTCTTATTTTATGAATGAACCTTGGGAATATTAGTTTTTCTGATTAACTAAATTATACTAAAAACGGAAAAATATAGTATAATTATTGTGCATTATTAAAAATTGTAGATTTATATAAAGGGGTGAAGCTATTGGTTCTAGTTGCCATAGTCGGAGGAAGCGGTGCAGGGAAAACAAGTGTTGCCANNCAGAAAAATTGCCGAGCATTTTGCCGATAGGGCTAATGTACTGAGTATGGATGATTACTATAGAGATCTCCCCCCTGGAATGACATTAAAAGAATTCAATTTTGATGATCCTAAAGCGTTTGATTTTGATTATTTTATAGAAAACACAAAAAAGTTAAAAGACGGAAATACAATTAATATACCCGTGTATAATATGGTGACCTGCAGAAGAGAAGTTGGCATAAGCACGAGTTTTTTTCCTAATGATCTGGTTATTATGGAAGGTATTCTAGTTCTTCATGAGCCTAAGTTGAGGGAGCTTTTTGATTTTTCGGTTTATATTGATGCTCCTGCTGATGAAAGGCTTATAAGAAGAATAGAAAGGGATACCATTGAAAGGGGAAGATCCATAGAAAGTATTCTTACTCAGTACAGAACTTTTGTAGCTCCTTCTTTCAGATCGTTTATTGAGCCTCAGAAATATACATGCGATATAATACTTCCAGATGGCGTCAGTAATATTACAGGCATGAATATAATAACCAATGCCATTGAAAAGATGCTTGAAATTAACAGACAGGAGGAAGGGAAATGAAGAAAAGCATAATTTGTATAATTTTTTCTATGTTACTTATCGTTACGGTTTCTTTTTCGATGGACGATGCTAGAGTCAAGTCGGAGTATATCGGTTATATTCAGAAGTACGAAAGCTTTCTTAGAGACAGTAGCCAGGAAAGCGAACTTAAAAATTTTTTTGATGAAATAAAGGATATCGGGCTTTATCGTTTCTACAGGAACATTATGGTAGGAACCGCTGACTATACAGATGTTCCACAGGGTGTGCAGAAATATCTCTCAGATACATCATCAAGTCAGGTTTTTGAGAACATTGAACAAAAACTGGCTTTTGCGGGTTTGCTTTGCTATGTACAGACAGATCTCTCCGGTCAGAAGATTACTAGTGAAATAATAAGATCGCAAAGGGTTTTTAATGATGCAACTTCGGAGTATCTCAGATCAGTCGATAATGAAAGGTTTACTTATTTTGGCAACGTTATTGCTTATTCACTGGGGCTTGTAGAGTCTTCTCCCTACACAGACATAAAAAAATACAGTTTCTCAGGTGAGTTGGAATCTCCTAAATACTTTACGTTTGAAGGAGAACCTCTTTTTGATTATACAAAGATTATTAAAGAAGAAAAGCAAAGCATAGAAGAAAGCATAAGAAAGATATCTGAATCGCAATTGACCGGTTCTGATCTTGAGTTTGAGATTGACAGAGCATCGGATGCCATTTCCTCTCAAGCGGTTGAAAAAGCGAAAAGTGATGTAGACTCTGTAATAGGGATTCTAATAGAAAGTGTGGTAAGAGGAGGAGATTACTTTCTTCTTAGGTATATAGCTTATGTGGCTGCAATAATAATTTTCCTTATATTTTTCAGGAAAGTTTTTAAATATCTGTTGGCTGTTATTTTTACGTCGGAATTTTTGGTTGTTCTTTTTACATTTAACTTTTCTTCGGATGTAATAAGTTCTTTTATATATGGAAGTTTTGTTATTGTGGCAGTGGTTATTTACTTTGTATTTATGCTCTTTAGATCATTTGGAAAAGGAATTTCTACTTTTTCGAGGGTGGTTAATATTATCCTTTTTGTTTTTCTTGTTCTTTTGTTCTTTACACCATATGTCTATGTTAAAGATCTGGGTATGGTCAGAAACGTTGATTTTTGCGATTCAAAGTACAGTACTTATCTTCTGAACGATACTGTTCTGAGCAAGAACTCGCTTTTATTCAAGGCAATCCAAAAAGGCAACTATGATTCAGCCAAGAGACAGATTTCGCGTATTGTAAGTTACAGCAGTCCTCGGTATAAAGAGTTTATAAAACCACATATACAAAAAATAATATCTGATTATAAAGTAGAGGATAAGTTTGCAGATTTTGAAAGTGATTTTGATTTGATGAAAAGCTCTGAAAACATAGCTATTTTTGCCCATAATACCCAGTATGGAACGAAAGTTTTGATCTTGTTCTTCCTTTCGCTATTTTTGTTTATGGTATCGGAGAAAGGAATGCTGAAAAAGTTATCTATGACAGGAACGTTTGCATCTGTGGTTCTTTCATTTATCTCTCCTTCAAAAATGATCATTTTAAGCGAGGTAAGGTATCCGATGCTTACAAGTACTGAGTATTCTTTAAACTTTGTTTTTAACTTAATTATGGTGGGAATGTCCATCCTGCTATTTTTAAATTCAAAATCAAGAGGAGGGAAAAAAGTATGAAGAAACTTTTGTTGTTTGTCATGATTGTTACTATGTTAGTGGCAAGCGCTTTTTCGTTTAAGGCAATCATGGTGACAGATACGGGTGGATTGGGTGATAAATCATTTAACGACGGTACATGGTCAGGTGTTCTCAGAGCTAAGAACGAACTTAAGATCGAAGCTGAAGTAATTGTTTCAAAAGAACAGACAGATTATATTCCAAACCTTACTGATGCCGCAAAGAGATCCGATGTTGTTCTTGCCGTAGGCTTTCTTATGGCAGATGCTCTTGCAAAAATAGCCCCTCAGTTCCCGGACAAGAAATTTATCGGTATCGATATAGTTATTGATCCTATTCCTTCTAACGTTGCCCTTTATAATTTTAAGGAACAGGAATCAGCATTTTTGGTAGGTTACATTGCTGGGTCAGTAAACAAGACAGGGAAAGTTGGTTTCCTTGGAGGAATAAAAGTTCCTGCAGTTGCCAGATTTGAAATAGGTTACAGGGCAGGTATAGCCGCTTACAACCAGCTTAAGGGTAAAAACACAGAAGTACTTATAGCTTATGCAAACCATTTCGGTGACGCACCCAAGGGAAAAAGTCTTTCACTTGCACAGATGGAACAGGGAGCAGATATTGTCTTCGCAGCAGCCGGTGCAACAGGAAACGGAGCATTTGAAGCTGCCAAAGAAAAGGCACTTGCTCTTTATGCGCTTAAAGACGGAGCATCACTTGATGCTATAAAAAATGCGTATAAAAAGGCCGGAAAAGGTTATTTTGCAATAGGCGTAGACGTTGACCAGGATTACCTTGCTCCTGGAATAATACTTGCATCAGCAATGAAAGGTATTGATGTTGCTGCTTTTGATGGTATAAAATCAGCAATGGGAAGAAAATTTGCTTCAGGCAACAACGTTGTTGGTCTTAAGGAAAACGGAGTAAGACTTTCTGCTCTTACATATACCAAAGATATGATTGATCCTGTTGCACTTAAGGAGATCGAAAAAATAATAGAAGATATTAAATCAGGCAAACTTGTTATTCCTGAAGATGAAGTTGGTCTGAAAAATTTTAAGGTGAACTAAAAATTATTTGAATGGGGTGGGGTATCCCCATCCCTTTTATTTAATTTGCCGATATAAATTCTCTTTATACCGGCAAATTAAATAAAACTGAAATAGCAGGAGGTGCTGTAATGTCTTCTACTGCTGAAATAAATTATGAAAACTATGCAGTGGTGATGAAGGATATAGTTAAACAATTTCCAAAAGTCCTGGCTAATGACAGGGTGAATCTCAGTGCAAAAAAAGGAGAGATCCACGCTATTATAGGCGAGAACGGAGCTGGGAAATCTACTCTGATGAATCAGCTGTACGGGCTTTATAGACAGACTTCGGGAGATATCTATATTAACGGACAAAAAAAGGATTTTTCTGGTCCTGGAGATGCCATAAAGGTTGGAATAGGGATGGTTCACCAACATTTTATGCTTGTGAATAATCTTACAGTTGCTGAGAATATAGTTCTTGGATGTGAACCGCTTAAAGATATAAGGTTTGATATAAAGAAGGCCAGAAAACAGGTCAAAGAGCTCTCCGAAAAATATGGGCTCATAGTTGATGTCGATGCTGTTATAGAAGATCTTCCGGTAGGAACCCAGCAGAGAGTTGAAATAATAAAAACTCTTTACAGGGGAGCCGAAATACTTATTCTGGATGAGCCTACAGCGGTTCTTACCCCTCAGGAGACTCAGGAACTTTTTGTGATAATGAAAAAACTTAAGAATGACGGGAAAACCATATTATTCATAAGTCATAAGCTTAATGAAGTAATGACTATTTCAGACAATATAACTGTTATGAGGCAGGGAAAAGTAACAGGCAGGGTTGCAAAGGATATGACAGATGAAAGACAGCTTGCCAATATGATGGTTGGAAGAGAAGTCGTTCTGAGCATAGAAAAACCAGAAAAAACTCCTGGAGAAACCGTAGTGAAAGTATCCGGTCTCTGGGTGAAGGATAATCGTAAACTTGACGCTGTTGAAGGTTTAAGCTTTGAAATAAAAAAAGGTGAGGTACTGGGTATTGCCGGTGTTGCCGGAAACGGTCAGACAGAACTTGTAGAAGCACTTACCGGTTTGAGAAAAATAGAAAAAGGTCAGTATAACTATAAAGGACATGATTTCTCAAGGAAAGATGTGGCAGAGTTACGTGGGGCAAAGATAACCCATATTCCTGAAGACAGGCACAAATATGCAATGATAAAAGAGTATCCTAACTACTATAACCTTATTTTAGGTCGTCATCTTGAGATGCCTTTTTCACGCAGGGGATTTCTGAGAAAGAAGGATATCGTAGAAAATGCCGACAGTATGATAGAAAGATTTGATGTAAGACCTATAGATTCAAACAATCCGTCAGGGAATCTTTCCGGAGGTAATCAGCAAAAGCTTGTTCTTGCCAGAGAGATAGGTGCCAATCCGGATTTTATAGTTATAGACCAGCCGACCAGAGGTTTGGATGTTGGAGCTATAGAGTATGTACACAAGGAAATAATTAATCTCAGACAAAAAGATGTAGCAATTCTTCTTGTTTCTATGGAACTTGAAGAGGTACTGACCCTTTCAGACAGGATTATTGTAATGTATGAAGGTAGAGCAATGGGTGAGTTTAAGCCGTCAGAACTTTCAATAGAAGAGATAGGGCTTATGATGGCGGGAAAAACTTTGGAACAGATAACTCAGCCGCAAAACCCGGGAGGCGATAAGAAATGACTATTCAATCCAAAAAACGGGCTATAAAAATTTTGGTACCTGTCCTTTCAGTAATAATAGCTCTTTTAATAGGAGCAATTGTGATCTTAGCCATAGGAAAAAATCCTATTGTAGCGTACAAAGAAATGTTTATAGGTGCTTTTGGTTCAAAAATGTCTTGGGCATCCAATATAACTAAGATGACAAGCTTGCTTCTTACAGGTCTTGCAGTGGCCTTTGGCTTCAGGGCAGGAGTTTTCAATATTGGAGCAGAGGGTCAGATGGCTGTTGGCGGAATGGCAGCAGCAGTTGTAGGAATAAACATGGGTCAGACGCCTATGATAATTGCTGTTCCTGTAACGATACTTTGCAGTATCATGGCTGGAGCAGTTTGGGCAAGTATAGCCGGAATTTTAAAAGCTAAGACAGGTGCACATGAGGTTATTACAACTATAATGCTAAACTGGATCGCATATCATATAGGCAACTATCTTGTCGTTGGCCCGCTTGCTGTCGGTGATGGTGTGCCCAAATCGCCCGAGATAGCTAAAAGCGCTCAACTTCCTCCATTACTTACAGTTCAGGCAAGTACACTGCCTTCAGGCATAATAATTGCAGTTGCAGCCGCTATACTTATGTATATAATCCTTGAAAAGACAACGGCAGGATATGAGCTTAAGGCTGTAGGATTTAATCCTTATGCTGCCGAATATGGCGGAATATCAATAAGTAAAAATATAATTCTTACAATGGCTATATCTGGTGGTCTTGCCGGACTTGCAGGGGCTATGGAAGTTATGTGTGTGCATTTGAGAATTTTTGGGTCTTTTACGAGCGGGAGGGGATTTGACGGTATCACTATCGCCCTTATAGGTCAAAACAGCCCCATAGGGAGTATTTTTTCGGCTTTTCTTATTTCTTCATTGCGTACGGGGTCAACCAATATGCAGTTTGCAGGAATACCTGACGATCTTGTAGGACTGATACAGGGAATAATTATCTTTCTTGTAGCAGCGGAAAGAATAATAAAGACTTTGATTATAAAGCTTTTCAGGGTGAAAGGCGGTGAAAACGCATGAATTGGTTTGAAGGGATTGTAGCAGTATTCATGTCCCCACTTTTTTATAAGTTAACTATTACTTCTGCGCTTCCTCTTATCTTTGCCTCATTAGGAGCAGTATACAGCGAGATAACGGGTGTGAGCAATATCGCGCTCGAAGGGATAATGAAAATGGGAGCTTTTGTGGCAATAGTATTTACTCTTATTACAGGTAATCCATGGATTGGGTTGATATTTGCCCTTATATCCGGAGTTCTCATGGCAGCCCTTCATGCGTATGTATCCATAGAATGGTCGGCCAACCAGGTTGTGTCAGCAACAGCGCTTGTGCTTATTGCCGAAGGACTTGTGGGTGTTCTTATGCCTCCAATCTTTGGCCACGAAGGTTCTACAAACTTCTTTCCGAAGCTTCCTCTTATAAGAATTCCGGGGCTCAAGGAAGTCCCTTTTATAGGAGATATATTCGGAGAGCTTTCTGTATTTTTTTATTTTGCAGTAATCGCCATATTTGTATCATGGTTTGTAATTTATAAAACTCCTCTGGGACTTAGGATGCGTGCTGTCGGAGAAAATCCCAAAGCTGCTGATACTCTTGGAGTAAACGTTAAAAAGATCAGGTACTTTGGAGTCCTTATGAGCGGATTTCTCGGAGCTTTGGGTGGAGCATACCTTTCAATAGGAGAAATGGGACAGTTTGATGACAAAATGCCATCTGGTAAAGGATTTATAGCAATTGCCGCCATGATACTGGGAAACTGGAATCCTGTTGGTGCTATGTTTGCAACCCTTCTTTTCGGAGCTGCAGAAGCAATGAATGTTCAGCTTCAGTCTATGCTGAGTCTTCCTTCGGAAGTTAAGGCTCTGCTTAATCTTCTGCCTTTTGTCATCACGATCATCGTGGTCGGTGGTTTCATTGGCAAAACAAGATCTCCTGCTGCAAGCGGCGTTCCATACGAAAAAGAATAGGAAATATATAAACTGCGATTTTTAAGAATCGCAGTTTTTTTATGAAAAATTTTAAATAGGTATTTTATCGTTTGTTTAGTGAATTATAATTAAATAAAGTATTTTTATGGTATAATAAAAATAATTGTTTATATTAGTATAAAATAATACCTTTTTCAATATAAAGCTTGGCTAGAGTGAGCATTTCACCCCAGCCTACTGCACAGTCAAACTTTATCTTCAGATCTTTTTCATTCGATATACAGGTTTCATCGAAAACATAGACCCAATACCCGCCGGTGCTCGCCTCAAAGAAATTTATGATTACATCTGAAAGAAAGATATCTTCATGCTTGTTCCATGTGAAACGAAGCATTTTTTTGGGAGTTATTCCGGTTATTAT
>DJGH01000003.1:10517-58289 GCA_002431635.1 Petrotoga sp. UBA5851 | reverse complement strand
ATAACCTCTTCTCCGTATGTTTTTTTGAACCAGCGGATATACATCTGTCCATTTTCTTGTAGCTGCATGGTCATTCCGTCTGTAAACCATGGATCCCAGCCGTGTATATTTACAAAGGTATTCCAGATGGTATCTATATCAGAGTATATAACAGTATCTGCAATTACTGGCGGCCATTCGTATCCGTTTATTCTCCGGTCAGTAAGCTCGTATCTAATGTTTTCAGGAGACCTATAAAAAGCTTCTTGGTTTTTATATCCGGCGATGTGTACAGTTGTTTCACCTGAAGTCTTAAGCAGAATATTTATATTGTCTTTTTTTACCTGAATAGCTGTTTTGCTTTGGAATATAATTTCAAAACCAAGAGATTTGTAGAAAGCCTTTGATTTTTCAAGATCTTCCGTGATAAAAGACAGATGTGAAAGCTCCATAATCCACCTCGTTAAATTAAAGTTATTCTATGATACTAGAAAAAAGTAAAAATAGCGATTAAAAAACTTTTGGGGGTGAGAACGTTGAATGATGAAAACAAGAAAGAAAAAAGAGTACTTAATCAGTTTATCAGGGGACTTATAGGACAGTATAAGTACAGTCAGATACTTACTTTTTTTCTTATATCGTTACAAGCGGCGGGAAATATTATTCTGCCTCTTTTGTTTCAGCAGATAGTTGACAAGTCTCTTCCTTCAGGCGATATGTCTTCTCTTATGCATTATATTATGATTCTTGTTGTAGTTATGGTTGTAGCTCTTTCTACTGGTTATCTCGGGGAAATTCTTTTTGAGTTCACGGGACTTAAAGTAAAGAAAGAACTCAACAGGCGTGTAATAAAAAAATTTCTTGATGTTCCTTACAGCTTTTTTATCAGGAACAGTTCCGGAGAACTGGCCACTCATCTTATATCGGATATAGATAATGTGACCATGATGGTTTCACAGATACTACCGATTACTTTACTTTCTTTAATGCAGATTGCAGGTATTCTTTTCATAATATTTTTTATGAACTGGAAGCTTGCGTTTATACCAGTTATCTTGTTCTTCTTTTTTTATATGCTTGTGGCTGTGATAAACAAACAGGCTCAGAAGAAGAGTTTAACCGAGAGAACTCTTTTTGGTAAGATGGGGGCTGTTATAATAAATATTCTTGAAAATATAAAGTTCATTAAGGTCGGTAAGCCTTATGGCTGGCTTAACAGTTATTTTGAATCGCATCAGGAAAACTATATAAAGAGTAAAAAGAAGCTTGTTTTTGTGCTTAAGCTTGTAGGAACGCTTGGAAACGGTATGTTCGGAATAATTGCTTTTGCCGTTTTTTCAATTGGAAGCTATATGGTCATAAAAGATATGCTTACTGTAGGGCAGCTTCTTGCTTTTTGGGCTTATATACAGGCTATAGCCGGACCTTTACAGCTTATGATACAGGTCAATATGTTTAAGATGAGTTCCTATGGTTCTGTAAAGAGAGTTATGGGTATTCTTGATGAAAAAGAGGAAAAGCATTCAGATATGGTAGTTCCGCCTGTTGTATCGAAACTTGAAGCTGCAGATATAAGCTTTTCTTTTGATCAGAAATCTATAATAAAAAACTGTTCTTTCAGTACAAGAAGTGGTGAAATAACAGCTATAGTAGGTGAAAGCGGTTCGGGAAAGTCTACAATAATGAATATGCTTTTAGGATTGTACAAGGCTCAGGAAGGAAATATTTTCATTTATGACGGTATCAAAAGCTATAATATAACTGAGTATGGAATCAGTGGAGCCGGTTATCTTGAACAGGAGTCCATGTTCTTTAAGGAAGGAACCATAAAAGACAATATTCTTCTGGGAAGAGAAGTAAAAGCGGATAAGTTTAATGAGATCACTTTAAAAACGGGAGTAGATGATTTTGTAAAAAAATTTGAAAAGGGATACAATACTTTAATAAGCGAAGTAAGCCTTTCCGGAGGTCAGAAACAGCTTCTGGCTTTTGCAAGGATCATGGTGGATGATCCGCAAGTGTTGCTGTTGGATGAAATTACTTCTAACATTGATTCGCATACTGAAGAAAAGATTCAGGAGCTTTTAAAACAGGAGAAAGGAAAAAACAAGTTGATTATAATTATCGCACACAGGCTTTCCACAATAAAAAGTGCTGACAGGATACTTATGCTCAGTGATGGAAAGATATGCTGCGAAGGCAAGCATGAAGAGCTTTTAAACACTAATGAACATTACAGGAATCTGGTTTCTATACAAACGGATAAGCATTAATAAAAACCGGAAGGACAGAATTAATTAAGCTTTACTGTCTTTCCGGTTTCTTTTGGCAGTTCCGGTGCTTTCAGAATCTTCCCAGGTCTTTGTCTCCTCTGCCTGATAGGTTGATTACAGATAGTCCGGGTTCTGACTTAAGAATTTTCAGTGCGAGAGCGATTGCATGTGAAGATTCTATTGCCGGTATTATTCCTTCTAGCCGTGACAATAGCTTGAAAGCATCTACAGCTTCACTGTCGCTTATTGGAAAGTACTTTACCCTCAGAGTATCCTTAAGATATGAATGCTCCGGTCCAACTCCTGGATAATCAAGTCCTGCCGAGATGGAATATGCATCTACAGGAAGGTTTTTATCATCTACCAGGCAGTAAGAGTAGGTTCCCTGGTATACGATGGGTTTGCCTAAAGTCAGAGTTGCTGCTGTATTTCCATTTGTGAGCTCTCTCCCTCCTCCTTCAGCTCCGAAAAGTTTAACCTGTTTATCATCTAAAAATGCCGAAAACATTCCTATGGCATTTGATCCTCCGCCTATACATGCAAAAATATTTTCAGGGAGTCTTCCTTCTTTATCAAGAATCTGATAACGTGTTTCATTTCCTATGACTGACTGGAAAAACTTAACCATAGATGGATAAGGATAGGGTCCAACAGCTGAACCGAGCAGATAAAATACATCAGGGTTTTTGACATAATAATCAAAAGCATCATCAACAGCGTCTTTTAAGGTCATGGTTCCTCTTGTGCTTTCAATGACCTCTGCTCCTAGCATTTCCATCCTCTGTACGTTAGGTTTTTGCCTTATTATGTCCTCCCTTCCCATAAATATTTTACATGGGAGATTGAATAAGGCTGCGACTGTTGCAGTTGCAACACCGTGTTGTCCGGCACCTGTCTCTGCAATTATCTGTTTTGCATTCATCCTTTTTGCCAAAAGAGCCTGTCCTATGGCGTTGTTTATTTTATGAGCTCCTGTGTGGTTGAGATCTTCCCGTTTGAGATAGATCTTTGCTCCGGCTTTTTCTGAAAGATTTCTTGCATAGTATAGAGGTGAAGGTCTGCCTACATAGTCATTAAGATAGTATCTGTACTGATGTATAAAGCTTTCATCTGTCTTGGCTTTTTCAAATTCATCAGCAAGTAGTCCGAGTTTTTCCATTAGAACCGGCGGTACAAACATCCCTCCGTAACTTCCGTAATAGCCTTCTTTTTCCAAGGTTGTTTCTGTCATAGTATCTCCTCCTGTATAATAAAATTTGGGTTTCTCCTTTTTTATGTGGAGAAACCCAATAAAAAAGGCACCTTTTAGTTAAAAGGTGCCCGCTATTTTTATATTTTCAGATATAAATACGGAATGAGCACCTTATAAAAGATGCCACCACCATCTGTTGGATATGCTTATTGAATTTAATGATGTATTATTTTTATACATAGCTAGCACTCCTAATATTATTTTTATCAATTTTATCATACTATTCAAAAACTGTCAAGCATCTTTGAAAAAGCTCCATGCTATGATAAAATTATCAGGGAGGCGATATATTGAACGGATTTGATATGCATTACTTTGAAAGATACAGGTATGTCGTCGGTATGGATGAGGCTGGACGCGGACCTATAGCCGGACCTGTATTTTCTGCGGCTGTTTTTGTTTCAAATCTTGATGAGATGAGATTTGTATGTGAGGTAGGTGCAGATTCTAAGTCACTTAATGAGAAAGAGAGAGAAAGAAGGTACAGGCTAATAACAGAAAATCTTATCTTTGTGAGTTCTTATGTAAGTGCCGAAGATATTGATTTATACAATATATTCAAGGCTACGCAGATGAGTATGCTGAGCAATTATGAAAAGCTTTTTTCTATCGGCAGAGAAGGATATGTTATAGTTGACGGTAAGAATTTTAAGTTTCCATTCAGGAATGAGTGTATAATTAAAGGAGACCAGAAATCATCAATCATCGGTGCAGCCTCAATTATTGCTAAGTATGAAAGAGATGCATACATGATAAAGCTATCCGGAAAATATCCACAGTACAGTTTTGAAAGGCATAAAGGGTATCCAACGAAAATCCATGAGCAGATGGTAAAAAAGCATGGGATTTTTAATGAATTCAGAATTACTTTTGATCCTGTCAGAACTTTGATCGTAAGCGGGCAAATAATTGCAGACAGGTCGGAGTTTTCGGCTCAAAGGCTGTTGAGGATCGGTATGTAATAAGGGGGAGATATGAAGAGGCTATTTTTTTGTGTAGCAATGCTTATATGTGCGTGCAGTATTTTTTCAATTATTCTTTGGGATGGTCAAGCAGGAAAGCAGGATCATTTTATAAGAAACATTCCACGGTTTTATGATAAAAATAGTTATGTTTTTGGTTCTTCTTTTTCAGATGTTCAACAATATAGTTCTCTCAGTATTATCGACAGGACAGATGGTCATACCAGATACTCGGTTCAGACAGAAGCGCCTGTTTTTCCAAGTTTCTGTCAGGATATTGACAATGACGGGGAAAGTGAAATAGTAGCAGTGCTGGCTCAAGGTCCGGTACAAGTCTTTAAAGTCATCGGAGGCACCCTGAAGATGACCACTTCGTTTTCTCCTGCTTTTACTGATCTTCCTTTTAATGTGTCCATACAGGACGGAAGTATAGTTTGTGCAGATGATTACATGGATGTTTTTTCTGCCGGAGACAGAATACTCAAGGTTCAGGGGCGTGATGTTCTCAGCTGGTGGGATATAATGCAGATACTCAAGGATATGAAAAAAGGTGAGTATGTTACTGTGAATGTTCTTGATAAAGACTCTAAAATTAAGAGGCTCTGGGTAGAACTGACAGAAAACAATGATTATTTTATGGCTCCATGTTCTTTTTTTTATGGCTGTTCGCAAGAGCAAAGTGATAGATATGTGATTTCAGCATCAATGAATGGATTTGTTTATCTGTGGGATTATTTGGGAAACATGGTTTCAAGAGTTTTTACAGGATATGAGTATTATTCTGTACCGCCACAGCCTGTAGATATAAACTATGACGGAAAGTATGAGCTTCTTATGACATCCTTTGAGGGGGTGTCTACTCTTTTGGATGTTAACGGAGAGATATTATGGCAGTCGGAGCTGGGGGATGATATTTTTTCATCGCCTTTGATATGTGATATAAACAATGACGGTGATTTTGAGATAGTCTACTGTACATTGAGCGGGAAGGTTATTTATAGTGATAAGTTTGGAAATGCAAGAATTATAAGTGATCTTCAGAGCAGAGTGCTTTCAAACCCCGCAGCGGGTGATCTTTACTCGTCAGGAACCATAAATATAATTATTGCTGATGAATCAGGGAAGATAAGTATTTTTGATTCTATGGGAAAGCTTGTCAAGCAAAAAGAAGTTTCTTCAGAAGCATTTTTTTCATCGCCGCTGGTATTAGGGCTGTATGAAGATGAAGCTTCTTGGAACAATAAGATCTTCTTGGTCTCTTCATCCGGAAAAGTTTATAGTTACGATATTCTTACCGATGAAATGAAATTTAAGGCCGACATAATCGGCACATGTTCTGCAAATGTAATTATTGATGATGTAGATAGCGATGGTATAGCCGAGCTTTTAATCCCTTGTGAAAGCGGTGAAGTGAAAGCTATGCAGATTGGAGAGTACAGTCGACTGACGCCATGGGTAGATCCAAACGGAGATCATTTTGGGAGTTATGTCAGTTATATAAATACGCCACTTGAAGTTGCTCAGAAAGATGAAAATAAAAAAAATTCTGATATCAGAAGCTGTACGGTGGCAATATCTTCTTTTTTCAGGTTTTCAGACAATGAAGAGTACGTTTTTTCTGCATCTGGAAGTATTTTTTATGAAGATGGGGAGTCTCTGTATATCCTGACATCACTTTCGGCATGTGGGATAATTCCGGTAATGTCAAAGCTTAATGAACAGAATTTCTCATACATGGATTTAAGGCTTAAGATAGGAGATCAAAGAGTTGCACCTGACAGTATTTATATAAATAAAAAGCTTAAGGATCTTTGTGTAATAAAGATACTTAAAGACAGGATTGGACAGGATATTCCGTCGGCGTTTCTGGCTTTTTCGCAATCCAACGGGTATGAGCTTTATGATTTTATCGGACAGAGGTTTTTAAGACTTGACCTTTCAGATTCCAAGACTGGGTATGTAAACTTTTTTACATATGAATACCGGGATATTATTTGTGAAGATGCTTTACTGGGAGGTTCCGGTATTTTTGATGAGTCGGGAAATTTATGTGCGTTTATAGGGTACTCTCCCCAAGGACAGAAGATAGCCATAACTGCGGACGAGGTACTCGAAAGTTTCCAGGCTCAGGAGTATATAAAACTTATATACAGTAGGGATAAAAATAACGATACCGTTGGAGGTCTTCTTAAAAAGATAGCCGGTTACTACGGAATGTACAAATAAGGGAGAAGTACGCATGGATCAGAAAAGAAAGGAAATGTATTCATCAGAATTTATAAGACTTTTAGAAATAATGGAACAGCTCAGATCGGAAAACGGCTGTGAGTGGGACAAGAAACAGACTCATCAGTCGCTCAGACCTTATGCGATAGAAGAAGCCTATGAAGTTGTTGAAAGTATAGACAGCGGAGATACTTCTGAATTGAAAAAAGAGCTTGGTGATCTAATGCTTCAATGTATTTTTCATGCGCAGATAGCTTATGAAGATAAGGAGTTCGATATCGGGGATGTACTTTGTGCAGTCAGTGAAAAGATGATACGACGGCATCCGCATGTTTTTTCTGATGGCAAGGGCTATTCTTATGAGCAGTGGGAGATGCTAAAGTCCAGAGAAGATAATGAAAAAATGTGCAGAATAGGCAAGTATAAAAGAGGAGCGCCTCCTATAATCCAGTTAAGAAGGCTTTTTGAAAACTCATTAGCTGTGGGTTTTGATCCTTACTTTGGCTATGATGTAAAAAAACTCATTAGTGAAGATCTTTATTCCGGAAATTATAAAGGAGTGCTGGAAAAAATAATCTATATGAGCGTAAAGGAAAATATTAATCCTGAAAGCCTTGTTAACCAGGCCTCCAAAGAGTTTCACGAAAGATTTGTTTCTCTGGAAAAACTTGCAGATGAAAAGTTTAATGAGTACTCGGAAGAAGATAAAATCAAAATGTGGGATAAAATAAGGGGTGAAAAAGGATGAAAAAACTTTTTTTTCTGGTATTTATTACGGTTTTATCCATAGGGCTTTTTGCTATGGTTACATACGATGATCTTGGGCAGAACATAGCTTTTAAGGCAAACAACGAAACAGTTGATAATGACCTGCTTACAGCACGAAGTCAGAGCTTGGTTATTTTACAGTCTCTGAAGCTTAACTTTTCTGACTTTTACGATACGCTGACAAAGACAGCCACGGGAATAGAACTTTTAAATGAATACTCTGAATATGTAAGGGATAAGTTGATAAATGAGGTTCTTTTTATTCAGTTTGTTGAGTCAAAGGGCATTGATCTTCAAAGGACTTCAACTAAAGATTATTTCAAGCAGAATATAGAAAAGATTTTCAAGGATTCCAGTTTTACGCAGGAAGATATTGATATGTACCTTTTTACCAAAGGATATCTTAACATAGCAAGTTATATAAATGAAAAATTTTACTCGGCTCTGTACAAAAACGCAATCGTAAAACTTCATGAAAAAATAACTCTTTCATACAACTTTACGGATTCAGAGATGAAAAAGGAGTACGATACTAACAAGAAAAATTATATGTCAAGACCTTATGCAACAATAAAGCTTCTTTATTTTGATAAAAATGATGAAGCTAAGCAGTACTATCAAAAGATAATAGACGGAATTTATACTTTTGACGAGATATATGCGTTGCTTTTAAAGACATCATATGCACAGGAAACCACAGTTTATCTTGATGAAGAGAGTGAACTTTCAAAAGTACTCAAAACCAGAGCGCCGGGAAGTATAGTTGAACCTTCGGCTGTCCAGGAAAAAACCGTTATAATCAGGATAGAAAAGAAAGCCATATCAAAACAGCTTACCTTCGATGAAGCTAAAGATAATATTTTAATTAACCTCAGAGATATGAAGGCTAAAGATTATTTTGATAAAATTCTCCCACAGGAGTTTGAATCGTTCAAAAATAATGCTTCTGTGGTAATTAATTCAAAAAATTTCTGACGGAGGGAGAACGATATGGGAAAAATAACTCAGGAAGATGTTTTTAAGGCACTTTCTAATGTATATGACATGGAAATAGGCTTTGATATAGTGTCTTTAGGAATGATATATGAAGTAAAAGTTGATGAGCAGGATAATGTAAATGTAATAATGACACTTACAACGCCAATGTGTCCTCTTGCAGGATTTATAACTGAGGATGCGAGAAGTAAGGTAAAGGCAGTTGCCGGAGTAAATGATGTCAAGGTGGAACTTTGTTTTGACCCGCCGTGGAGTCCAGACATGGCAAAAGAAGAAGTAAGAAGGGTTCTTGGAATATAAAATGACCTTAGGAGAAGTATACAAAAAAATACCGGGAGACTTAAAGGTTTCCCGTTTTTCTCTTGCAAAAGCTGTTTCTTATATTTATAATGAAGATCCTTCCAGATATATATTCAACGACAGTATAGATATTCCCCTTCCTATAGCTCAAAAAATAATTAAGCATTTTGTATCAGGATATCCGCTTGCTTATATTACCAACAGAGTAAGTTTTTGCGCTTCAGAGTTTTATGTTGATGAACGCGTTCTTATTCCAAGGCAAGAGACCCAGGATCTTGTTGAGTATGCCATAAAGCTGATAAGCAGCTGTGGAATAAAAACAGTTGCCGATATAGGAACAGGGTCAGGAGTCATAGCGGTTACGCTTAAAAAGCTTAATCCATATCTTCATGTTTTTGCATCAGATATTTCTTCTCAGGCACTTGAAGTTGCACAGTACAATGCCTGTAAGAATATGGTGAGAATTGATTTCAGGCATGGGATGTTTATGGAGCCCTTCGAAGGAGAAAAACTTGATATGATAGTTTCAAATCCTCCATACGTGCATTCAAGCTATAAAAACCGGGATCTTCAGTACGAACCAGTAAATGCACTTTATGCAGGAGAGAAAGGACAGGATTTTTTTATAGGGCTTTCAAAGTACGAAGAAGTTAAAAAAGTAAAGTACATGCTTTTTGAAACAACGGAGTTTTTTATAGAAGAAACCTGCAGGATTCTTTCTCAGTTCGGTTACATTGAAAAACTCGCAGACAGATACGGCATATACAGGTTTGTAAAAGTTCTACGTTTCTGAAAAGTAATTCCGGATTATTTTTTATAAAGATCAATATACAAATTAACTTCTCCGGTTCCTAGTCCCAGCTCCTTTGCTATATCCGAAGGAGCTATGCCTCTGGAATAAAGGGAGAATATTTTTTCTTTTTTGCTCTGTCCGGAAGTATTATCGGAAGAGGAAATATCTGGCAATTCAGCCTGTGGAGAAATGTTTCCTTTATCTTGCACTGTGGGTTCTACGGTTGTTTGTTCAGCGGGCAGTGTCGATGATCTTTTTTTAGGAGCCGAAGTTTTCTTGGCTGCGGTGGTTGTTTTTTTAGGAGATGTTTTTCGTAGTTTCTCCAGTTTTTTAAATTTCTGAAGGGTTTCTTCATCATTCAGGGATTCAATGGTCTTCAGGATTTTTTTATTGTCGTCAACAAACTTATCGAAATCCTGCATGGCAGATAGTACTTTTGAGTAGGAGGCTTCGGAGTCTTTTAAAAGACTGTCTACAGCGTCTATTTTATTGTCAAGCGCCCTGAGTTTGGCAGAGGTAATTTTTTGAAACCTTGCAAGCAAAAGGGAAGTATCTGCATCATAATCTGTGCTGCTTTTGTTGAAATAATCCTCGAAAGAATTAAGCTTCCTGGCGAGCTTTACCGCAAAAATGAGTGTTGCGAAAGAAACACTGAGACTTAAGATCAGCAAAAACCATATAATATAAAGAGACATTAGAGATCATTACCTTACTGCGGCTGACGGATCATTATTACATTCGGGAAGTCCATCTGGCCGGCATTTTTCCACATTGCATACTCATTTTCTATTATCAGTGGGACAGGAACGGCGCTCTGTATTATCCAGCCTTGTGGTGCATAGATGTAAAGGGAAGTTTTATCGTCTATCTTTAATTTCTGATTTTTTAAATTGAATATATAAGTGTAGTCATCCGTTTTTTCGATAAATCCAGTTATTTTTACATCTTCCTTCACAG
Source organism: Petrotoga sp. UBA5851 (assembly GCA_002431635.1). GTDB lineage: Bacteria > Thermotogota > Thermotogae > Petrotogales > Petrotogaceae > UBA5851. The sequence continues at coordinate 47,783 of DJGH01000003.1, read as the reverse complement.
TAAGATAAAGATCCTGAGTAGTTGAGGTGGAGGAGTATGAAACTACCTGAAGTTGTTTCTGGCTGTCTTTCTCCAGACCGTCAAGAAATTCTTCATACTTTTTCTTTTTTTCAGCATCAGAAGTTTTAAAACCTTCAATAAGCTTATCATAGGATTTCTGGTCGTTTGCTCTTAGATTCATATCTGACGAAAGTATTACAGACATATCCTCGTTGACTATATAGCATATTTTTTGAGATATTACATCGTATTTAACCTGCATACCCTGGAACATAAAGTAATTTACGATAAAAAGGCCTGCAAAAAATATTATAGTTATTATCATAAAGTTCGAATTGCTCTTTTTCCTGTTAACTTCTCTGGCAAGCTCAGGGTTCACAGGTTCGCTGCTTTTATCTTTTTTCCAAAACATTTAAAATACCTCCCCGGTAAAATCTGATTCTTTTTATATTTTACTATAAAATCATGAAAATATACCAATTGTATGATAAAATATTCTTGTAATTCATATTTTTGGAGGTGTAACATGAAGATTGTAAGCGGAATGAGACCGACAGGCAAGTTGCATCTTGGACATCTTATGCCTATAGAAAAATGGGTAGAACTTCAAAATTCAGGTAATGATACACAATTTTTTATAGCCAATTGGCATGCATATACATCTCATAGAGATACCCCTCAGATCATTGATGATGCTACGCTTGATCTTGTAAGGCATTATCTTGCCTGTGGCATAAATCCTGAAAAATCAATAGTATTTATTCAGTCTGCCGTTAAAGAGCATGCTGAACTTTCTCTTCTTTTGGGAATGCTCATATCGGTTTCCAGGCTTGAGAGAGTGCCCACATATAAGGAGATGCAGGAAAACGTTACAGATAAGGATCTTTCCACAATCGGGTTTTTAGGGTACCCTGTACTTATGGCAACAGATATTCTGATATATAAAGCTGATGCCGTTCCAGTCGGCGAAGATCAGATCTACCATCTTGAACTTTCCAGGGAAATAGCCAGAAAGTTCAATATGACCTACGGAGTCGAAATACTTAAAGAACCGCAGCCTATAATATCCAGAGTTGCAAAGCTTCCGGGAACAGACGGAAGAAAGATGAGCAAGTCTTATAACAACTCTATTATTATTGACAGCAATGCCCAGGAGTTAAAGTCCAAGATAATGCCTATGATAACTGACCCTGCAAGAATGAAACGCACTGATCCTGGTGATCCTGAAAAATGTCCGGTGTGGGATTTTCACAAAGCTTTCACTAACAGCGAAAATGAAAAACAGTGGGTAACAGGTGGATGCAAGAGTGCAGGAATAGGCTGTATTGACTGTAAAAAGGTTCTCCTGAAAAACCTTGAAGCCAAGATGCAGCCAATTTGGGATAATCTTTCAAATATATCAGAAGCTGATGCCAGGGATGTTGTTGAAAAAGGTAATGCAAGGGCAAGGGAGATTGCGTGCAATACTATGAATGAAGTAAGATGCGCCATGAAATTAAGGTGGTAACCGGATGGGATTTTATGATATAGAGATTGAGTTCGACATATTCTCCGGCCCCTTTGAAAAATTGGTAGAACTCATAAGCGAGAAGAAGCTGTCGGTCAAAAAGCTGCCGGTCTCAAAAATAGCTGATATTTTTATAAGTTATGTTGAAAATAATAAAGAAAATCTTTCGGATATAGGCGAGTTTATGAGACTCGCATTTTATCTTTCTTATCTTAAATCCAGAGAACTTCTTCCTCGTTCTGAAAGTGACCAGGAGCTTAAGAGGCACCGTAATACGCTTTATAAGATAATAGAAGATTATAATCTTATAAAATCTGCAACTCAGCTTATAAAGGAAGACTTTGGAACTCCCAGTATCAGAAGTGTGGCTGTGAGGAGCAACAACTCCGTCCTGTCGGGCGATATCTCTCAACAGATAGACAGATTTTTTAAAGATTTTCTGCTTCTGCAGGAAAAGCTTCAGATTGTTAAAGAACTTTATACTGTTGAGATGGCGGCAGGCATACTTAAGGATTATGAATCGTTCAGCATTAAAGATCTTTTTGAACTGTCCGAGAATCAGAAACTTAAATTTGTGGTATTTTTCTTGGCGGTTTTGAACATGCTAAAAGACGGTATAATTGAGTATGAAGACAGTGAGTTTATAAGAATATATAATAAAGAGACGGTCAGTATATGAAAGAGATAGACATTTCCACGGTAGAAGCAGTTGTTTTTATAAAGTCCCAGGGCATAAGTATAAAAGATATATCAAAAATTCTGGACATGACTGAAGAAAAAATTCTGGGAATTTTGTTGCTTTTACAGAAGAAATACTCTGAAGCAGAACATGGTGTTGAGCTTGCAAAAAACGAAGACAGGTTTATTTTTCAGATAAAACCCGAAATAAAAAGGCTTGTGACTCCCAAACCTCGTAAGCTTGAACTTACAGCATCACAGTTTGAGGTTTTGGCTATTCTGTATCTTAATGGTCCCTCAAGACTTTCCGAAGTGGAGAAGTCAAGGGGAAGGAACAGTTACACTCAACTGTTAAGACTTAAAGAACTCGGACTTGTAAAAAAAGTAAAGAAAGCTAATACTAAATCACTTTTTCTTTACACCCTAAGCGATAATTTTTTTGAATGGCTTTCACAGGATACGATTAAAAAACTTGAGGAGATAAAAGATGGAAAAATTACAGGCAATAGTACAGAAAGCGGGACTGGCAAGACGTAAAGCAATTTCCCTTATACAGAGCGGGGGAGTAAAAGTAAACAGTAAGGTGATTATTGAGCCTTGGTATGAAGTCTCCGCTGAGGATAAGGTAGAGTTCGGAGGATATATATATAAGGTCAGCGATATAATAAAGGCAGACAGGAAGGTGTATTATCTGTATAATAAACCTGTTGATGTTCTTTCTTCAAAGAGCGACACATATGGAAGAAAAACAATAACAGACGATATAAAAGGTTTTGTAAAGGAAGAAGTATTCAATGTAGGAAGGCTTGATTACGGTACTTCTGGGCTTATATTTCTTACAAATGATGGTGAGCTTGCCGATCTTCTCATGCATCCGAGATATAAAATAGAGAAAACGTATCAGGCGCTTATCAAAGGTAACCCTACCGGACAGGAGCTTTCAATGCTGGAAAAGGGTGTTGAAATACTGATTGAAGAAGAGCCGTATAAAACAGCGCCGGCCAAGATTGAAAAAGTGCTTAAAAAGGGTGAAAACTCAGAAGTAACAGTTACTATAACCGAGGGGAAAAAGCGTCAGGTAAGGCTCATGTTCAGGGCGATCAATCATAATGTGATAAAACTTAGAAGGGTAAAGTTCGGTCCATGGTCAATTGAAGATGTTCCTAATCCAGGTGATATAAAAAAACTCAATTGGAAAGATGTTCAGAAAATAAAAGAGGATTTAAAAGATAGAATAAGGTAGCATGGTGGGGTGAATAATTTGTTTTCAGAGTTAAAAAATATAGTGTATGAATGTGGTAAAGAACTGTTGAAATGGAAAAGGGTTAGTTTTGATGTAAAAGATAAAAATGGACCAGACGATATAGTAACAGAACTTGATTTGAGAACTCAGGATCTTCTTATGGAAAAACTCCTAACAAAATTTGGAGATATAGAAGTTCTTGCTGAGGAAAAAGGTTTGGACAAAAGACCTCAGGCCAGTGAGTATTGGGTTATAGATCCGATAGACGGAACAGTGAACTTTTCAAGGGGGATGGGAGAGTACTGTATTTCCATAGCTTATGTGCGTGGTGATGAGCCTGAAATAGGTATGGTGTACGCTCCGCAGATGGATATGATGTTTGCCTGCCGCAGAGGATATGGTGCTTTTCTGAATGATGAAAAGATTATGCCGCACTGGGCAAAGGATCTGGGCAAGTCAATAATAACCATGGGCAATATAAAAGGTATGACATACAGGTACTTTGAACTTTTGGAGCATCAGGTTATGCGCATAAGGATAATAGGCAGTGCAGCGATACAGACAGCGTATACCGCATCAGGTTTTGCTGATGCGTTTATAAGTCTCAAGGCAAATGCGTGGGATATAGCTGCCGGATATCTTCTTCTTAAAGAAAGCGGCGGGGAGGTTGTCCGGTTTGACGGCAGCAGAGCGGGAATATACGATCAAAAAGCATTATACGCTAATCCATACATAACCGCAGATCTGATAAAAATACTAAAGGGGTGGGAAAAATGAAAGCGATAGTACTTTGTGCTGGAAAAGGAACGAGACTAAGACCATTGACATTTACTAATGCGAAGCCACTTATTCCGGTAGCTAATAAACCAACCATAATGTACAGCCTTGAAATGATAAAAAATGCAGGAATAGTGGACGTTGGCATAATAGTCAATCCTGATAACAAAAAAGATTTTGAGGCCGCATTAGGAGATGGCAGCAGAATAGGACTCAATCTTAGCTATCATGTACAGGCTGAACAGAAAGGATTAGCTCATGCTGCTTCAATAGCCCAGGAATTTATTGGAGAGGACACTTTTCTGATGTATCTGGGTGACAACATGATAACCGTTGATCTGGGAAAGTTTATAAAGGATTTTGAGGAAAAAAATCTGGACTCTTCAATTCTTCTTACTCCCGTTGAAGACCCTTCAAGGTTTGGCATAGCTGTAATGGAAGAGGATAAAGTGGTCAAAGTGGTTGAAAAACCTAAAGAACCGCCTTCAAATCTTGCTATAGTAGGTGTATACATATTTAAACCTATGGTTTTTGAGGGAATAAAAGACTTGAAACCTTCAGCCAGAGGAGAGTATGAAATTACCGATGCAATACAGTGGATGATATCTTCCGGTAAAACAGTCGGCGCAAAGATAATAAAGGAATGGTGGAAAGACACCGGCAAACCTGAAGACCTTATCGAAGCTAATAGAGTTATTCTTGAAACCTTTAAAACAAGTTTTATTGAAGGAAATGTTTATGAGAACAGCGTGGTAAACGGTAATGTGCATATAGGCAAAAATTCAAAGATTATGGGGTCAATAGTAAGAGGACCTGTCATAATAGGGGAGAACTGTACTATAACCAATGCTTTTATAGGTCCATATACATCGGTAGGCAACGGTGCCAATATAGAGGAATCGGAAATAGAAAATTCAATAATATTGGATAATGCACGAATAAGCAATCTTAAGTCAAGAATAGACTCTTCTATAATAGGTGCATACGCCAAGATAACGAGCATAGAACGTAAGCCCAACTCCATAAGATTTGTGATCGGAGATTATGGAAATGTGGAGATACCAAAATAAATTACTTACATCCTTTATACTCCATGGACAGGTGACTGTCTGTGGAATTTTTTTAGGAGGACCAGATGGAAAGTATACGAAAACTTTGGCAGCAGCTTTATGATGAAAACGGTGAAAATGAGCTTTTGCTGCTCATGACAGTCCTTGAAAAGTACAAAAACACAAAAAGTAACTCTGTAAAGGAAAGTTTATGGTACAAGAATTCCGTGGTATACTCGGTTTATATTGAAAGGTTCGGCGGAACCTTCAAAGCTGCCCAAGAGAAACTTTCTTATTTAAAGGAGCTTGGTGTAACTGCATTATGGATACTTCCCGTTCTGAGTTCCCCTATGAGGGATCAGGGTTTTGATATTAGTGATTATTACAATGTGAGAAGTAATCTTGGAACAAATGAGGATTTTTTTGATTTTATTCATCAGGCTCACATTAATGGGATAAGAGTTGTTTTTGATATAGCTATCAACCATACAAGCAGTAGTCATGAATGGTTTACCAATGCCAGAAAATCAAAGGAAGCAAAATACAGAGATTACTATATATGGAACGATACTCCTGATAAATACGCCAGAGCAGGAATAGTATTCGAAGGAATAATGAAAAGTAACTGGGAGTATAACGATCAGACATCAGACTATTATTTCCACAGGTTTTATGACAGTCAGCCGGATCTTAACTATTCAAATCCAAGAGTACTTCTTGAGATGCTTAATATCCTGCTTTTCTGGCAATCAAAGAATATAGACGGGTTCAGAATGGATGCTGCTCCATATCTTTTCAAACAAGAGGGAACAGACTGTTATGGACTTGAAAAATCGCATTATATCTTAAAGATTTTCAGGGCATGTCTGGACTATGTTTCTGAGGGTACTGTTCTTCTTGCAGAGGCTAATGAAAAGCCGGCCAAGGTTGTAAAATATTTTGGTAATGACGATGAATGCCACTGTGCGTATAACTTTCCGCTTATGACCGGTATTTTTTCGGCAATTGCAAAAGCAGATCCAAAAGAAATTTCAGAGCTATTCAATCCTGCCGTAATGCCTGAAATTCCTTCCTCATGCCAGTGGTTTAACTTTTTAAGGTGTCACGATGAGCTTTCGCTTGAAGCAGTAGGTGAAGAAGAGAAAAGAAATCTCGGACGGGTCTATCTTTTGGATGAAAGGTGGAATTTCAGAAAAGGAGCGGGGATATCGGCAAGAACCTATGATCTTTTTCATAATGATTACAGAAAAGTGATATTGGCTTTTTCTGTGCTTTTTTCATTAGATGGAAATCCGGTAGTTTATTATGGTGATGAGATAGGCATGAAAAATGATTATGAGTTTTACGAAACAATAAAAAAGGAAACAGGATATGACGATACAAGATATCTTGTAAGAGGTTATTTTGACGAGCATCTAGCTCAAAAGATTTCAGAGGGAAGAGATTGCAGTGAAAAAAGAATCTATGACTTCATAAAGTATACTGCCAATCTGAGAAGCTGTTTCAGAGAACTTTTTTTATCTGCACCAGAGCTTTTCTCTATTATGTCTGTGTTAAAAGTAAAGAGGAGAAAGTTTTCAAAACAATTAATAGTTTACAATAATCTTTCAGCACAACCAGCTGAGGTTGATGGTATGAAGCTTGAGCCGTATGAAGCAAGGTGGATAATTTCATATTGTTAAGGAGGCGGAGAAATTGAAGATAGCGTGGATTGGACATTCGTGCTTCAGAATGCTTTCCAACGGAATGACGTTCGTAACCGATCCTTTTGATGAAACATTCGGGTATAAAATGCCAGATATAGTTGCAGATGTTATTACAGAAAGTCATCAGCATCATGATCATAATGCCCATTCAAGGGTTAAAGGCAAGTTTGCTCTTATCAATGACGATGGTGAGTACAGACTGGACGGATGCTTAATAAGAGGTATAAAGACCTACCATGATGAGTCTTTTGGCACTCAAAGGGGAAACAACATAGTGTATGTCTTTTCTTTTGACGAGGGTATAAAGGTCGTTCATATGGGAGATATAGGTCACATTCCTGATGAAAGATTTTTTAATGAAATAGGAAAGATCGATATACTTATGATTCCAACAGGAGGAATATATACGGTCGGTCCTGAAAAAGCATTGCGCATAGTAAACAGAATAGAGCCGAAAATGGTTATTCCTATGCATTATAAGACTACCCATGTTGGATTTGCCCTTTCACAGGTGGATGAATTTTTATCAGGTTCAAGAATGTCCGGCATAAAAATGAAAGAATTAGACACAGAAAAGTTTATGGATATAAAAAAGCCCGTATGTATTATATTTGAACCATTCGGAGACTGATGGAGGAGCAGGTTGAAAAAAAGTATTTTTTTGATGTGGCTTACTGTTGTTTTTTGGGGTGTTTCATTTGTTGCAACCAAAGTAGTTGTGGATGCAATAGATCCTGTAATTGCTGCTTTCATAAGATTTAATATTGCATGGATTGTTATGCTGGTTTTTATAAGAAAGTTCAATAAATATTCAAAAAAAGATCTTGCTTATCTTTTCTTGGCCTCTTTTTTTGGGGTTACTGCATATTTTTTGTTTGAAAATTCTGGGCTAATATATACTACACCTTCAAATGCCTCGCTTATAATATCTGCTACGCCTTTGGTATACCTTCTGGTTTCAGACATATTGAAAAAAAAGCTTTCTGGAAGAATAAGGTATGCAGGGACTGTGGTTGCTTTTGGCGGAGTAGCTATGTTAGTAATGAACGGGAGGTTTGTTCTCAAGCTTAATCCTATGGGAGATCTTCTTATGTTTGGTGCAGTTGTTTCATGGGTTATCTATACTATTGCCGAAGAAAAACTCCATCATCTTGATAATAAAATAGTTTCAAGAGACATTAACTTTCTTGGTGCATTGTTTTTTATACCTTTTCTTTTTTTCTCGGAAAATAAGCTCCATTTATGGGTAAGTAAACAGATAAGCTTTCAGACTGTAGCCGGACTTATATACCTTGGAGTTTTCTGTTCAGCACTGGGATATATTTTTTGGAATAAGGCCATACGAGACTGTGGTGCGAAGACAGCTACCAACGGTATTTATTTTATTCCTGTCGTGACAGTTATCGCCGACGCTGTGATACTTGGTAATATCCCGAATATATACACAATAGGCGGAGCAGCTCTGGTTCTGGCCGGAACTTACATTTCGGAAATCAAAAATTAACGGTAAAATTACAAAACCGCCATGGCTTTAAAAAAATAACGATATAATCTATATTGAATTATTAGAATGGAACTTAGGAGGAATTAAACTGATGAAAGAACCAAAAGAAAAGTACTGCTCCTTTTGTGGGCGCAACTCAACTGAAGCCGGAACATTAATCGCAGGACCGAACAGTCTGTATATATGTGATGACTGTGTGGGACTTTTTCATGACCTTATAGAAGACAATAAGAAAAACAATGTCCTTTCGAAGAACTCAGAACAGGTAAAGTTAGCTACTCCACGGCAGATAAAGCAGGAACTGGACAAGTATGTAATGGGACAGGAAAGCACTAAAAAAGCCATATCAGTGGCAGTATACAATCACTATAAACGTATTAAGGGTATTACAGATAAGACTCTTCTTTCCGATACAGAAATAGAGAAATCAAATGTTCTGATGATTGGGCCTACAGGTACAGGAAAGACTCTTATTGCAAGGACTCTGGCAAAGTTTTTAAATGTTCCTTTTGCTATAGCCGATGCAACTCCGCTAACTGAAGCCGGATATGTGGGCGAGGATGTTGAGAACGTTATATTGAGGCTTGTCCAGGCAGCAAATTTTGATGTTGAAAAAGCGCAGATGGGAATAATATACATTGATGAGATAGATAAGATATCAAGAAAATCGCCAAATCCTTCAATCACACGTGATGTTTCTGGAGAGGGTGTGCAGCAGGCCCTTCTTAAGATAGTAGAAGGAACTGTTTCTAATGTTCCTCCGCAGGGCGGAAGAAAACATCCTTACCAGGAGTTCATAAAAATTGATACCACAAATATTCTGTTTATCGCAGGCGGTGCTTTTGACGGACTAGACGATATAATAAAACAAAGGACTCAATCTTCTACAATGGGATTTGGTAAGGAGATCATGAGCAAAAAAGATATACGTAAGGGAGACATACTTAAAAATGTTGTTCCAGACGATCTTGTCCATTATGGTCTTATACCGGAGTTCGTGGGAAGATTTCCGATTGTTACTACACTTTATGATCTTAGTGAGGACGATCTTGTCAAAATAATGGTCGAGCCTAAAAACGCAATTCTCAAGCAGTACAAGCAGCTTCTTGCTCTTGACGGACTTGACATACAGGTTACGGACGAAGCTCTTAAAGCTATAGCCCGAAAGGCGCTCAATAGAGGAACCGGTGCAAGGGCTCTGAAAAGCGTATTCGAGGAGATAATGTTGGAGACAATGTTTGATGCACCTGATCTTTCAAAAAAATATACAAGAATAGTTATTGATGAAGAAGTGGTTAATAAAAACAAAAAGGTTATTCTTGTTGAAAAAGAAAGTGCCTGAAATATGAAAGGAAATATACTTGCAATAGAGACTTCCTGCGATGAAACGGCAGCGGCAGTATTAAAAGACGGAAACGAGCTTTTAAGCAACGTGGTTTCTTCTCAGATAGATATACACAAAGTATTTGGTGGAGTAGTGCCTGAAATTGCCGCAAGAAAACATACAGAGCAGATAAGACTTATTGTAGACCGGGCTGTTGCAGATTCTGGGGCTGAATACAGTGATATTGATGCGATAGCTGTTACATATGGTCCAGGACTTGTTGGTGCCCTTCTTGTTGGACTCAACTATGCCAAAGGCTTGAGCATAAGTCTTAACAGGCCATTAATTACTGTGAACCATCTTATGGGTCATATATATGCGAACTTTTTGGCAATAGCTGGTTTAAAACCTCCGTTTATAGTTCTGCTAGTTTCGGGAGGACATACCATGCTGATAAAGGCTCTTGATTACATGCAGTTTGAGATAATTGGTCAGAGTGTTGATGATTCTGCTGGAGAGGCCTTTGATAAAGTAGCCAGAATAATGGGGCTTGATTATCCGGGAGGACCAGTTATAGATAAACTTGCAGGAAAAGGAGAAGAGAAGTTCAGCTTTCCACGTCCTATGTATGATAATGGCTATGATTTTTCTTTTTCGGGATTGAAAACTGCTGTTCTATACTTTATTAAGGATAACAGCGGATACAGGAAAGAAGATATCTGTGCTTCATTTCAAAAATCAATAATAGAAACGCTTGTGCATAAAACCATCAAATGTGCCGAAGATTCAAAGATAAGGCAAATTCTTATAGCAGGCGGAGTTGCAGCAAACTCTAAGCTTAGGAGTGAGATGGATAAATATAAAAACAGATTTGATATTTTTTATCCGCCTATGGGGTTATGTACAGACAATGCCGCCATGATAGCCAGGGCTGGATATGAAAAGTATAAAAGAGGTCTTTTTTCTGATCTTGCAGTTGATGTGATTCCAAATCTTGGTATAGATAAATTATAAAAGGAGCGTTATGCGCTCTTTTTTTGTAAGGAGTTGTAAGAATTCATGCTTAATGGAAAAGTTGGTTTAGCCCCAATGGCAGACTATTCGGACTATCCTTTCCGGAAGATCTGTTCTAAATTCGGTGCAGAGTTTACTTTTACAGAAATGATATCTTCTGAAGGAATAGTAAGGAATAATTCCAGAACATATGAGATGCTTCCGCAGGACGATGAAAAAAATATTGGAGTACAGATATTCGGATCAAACATTCAGGTGATGGTAGAAAGTGCCAGAAAGGTTCAGCAATATGGTGATTGGATAGACATAAATGCAGGATGCCCTGTTAGCAAAGTAGTACGAAGAGGAGCAGGATCAGCATTGCTTTTAGATCCTGATAAGCTTGCACATATGATACGGGAGATAAGAAAGAGTGTATCCAAACCATTAGGAGTGAAAGTAAGAATCGGTTATGAAAAAGATAATATGCAGCAGATTATGGAATCTTTAAAGAAGGTTGATTTAGATTATATTATAGTTCATCCGAGAACCAGAGAACAGTTATATTCTGGAAAAGCCTACAGAGAGATATTATCGTATGTCAGAGCAAATACTCAGGTTATGCTTGGCGCGAGCGGTGATATATTTACCAGGCAGGATATTGAGGAGTGCTTTAACAAGTATAAGGTTGATTTTGTAATTGTTGCACGCGGTGCAATTGGCAATCCTTGGATTTTCTGCGATAGGATTCCTTCTCATGATGAGATAAAAACTGTTCTTTTGGAGCATCTGAGAATGAATATTTCTTTTTATAAAATTGAAAGTATGGCTGTAAGAATGTTTACTAAATTTCTTGTTCGATATGTGAACGGGATGCAGGGAGCAAGAGAAATCAGAAGGCATCTTAACGACCTCAAGAGTTATTCTGATGTTGAAAATCTTCTTACTATGCTTAGATAAAATATTATGATATAATATATTAAGAATTAATTAATAAAGCATTTTCATAATGGGGGTACTTCAATGGATCTCAAGGTATACCGTTGGGTGAGGACAGCATTTTTTGCCATAGCCGCAACAGCAACTCTTGTATTTTTTCCTGTACACTTCATATTTGATAGTCTTTTTCCGATAAAATTGTTGATTGTGACAGTACTTACTTTTTTTTCTGATAATCTTCCTATATACTGGAAAAAAGACAGAAAAGTTGTGAGCAATGCAATAGGCTTTTTAGCGGCTTATCTTTTTGATAAAGAGTATATCCTTGCTGCTGCGGTTACAACTACATTCAGAATAAATTTCAAGCAAGATGCGTCAGTAATAATATACAGATTTCTTGCATACTTTATGATGTACTATCCCGCCGCCATCATAAGCGGTTTTTTCAGCAACAAAATTTTTTCAGCTATTATTTATCTTCATCTTGTAATTATCTTCAATATTATTATAGTGAACATAATAGGCAGACGTAGAATTGATAAAAGTTCTACTTTGATTGAATATCTTCTTTTCATGTCGTTGTTGCCAGCAATTGTTGTTTTTTATAATTCTACTTCTATTCTAATTAATGTAATGATCTTTATTATGGAGATAATAGTACTATTTTTTTTCTTCTTTTCCTCAAAGTATTTTTATGAAAGAAGAGAGGAAAAGATGAAAAATGATAGACTTAAAAAATATAATACTGTTGTTTTCGATTTTTCACAGATACTTAAGGCTCTGGCACTGAAAATTGAAGTAGAAGAGATTCTGGATAAGGTGGCTGATATATGTAAGAATCAGCTTGGATTTCAAAAAGTTCTTATAAGCTTGTTTAACTTACAGGATGGAAAGGTCAGGAGAATTACCCATAAAGGACTTACCGATGAGCAGTATGAACAGGTGAAAAACAGAGAAGTGGCTATAGAAGAGATAAGAGCTTTTATGGATGAAAAAAACAGGTATCTTGAAACTTACTTCATTCCTTCAGAACAGATTGATCCGGCAAATCAGGTTACTTTCAGATTTGATGAAACAAAGAAGGTTTATGAAGACGATGGTCTATCCCATGAAAGTTGGACAGCAGATGATATGCTGTTGCTTTCCTTCAGAAATTCTAATGATAGAATTATAGGATATGCTTCGCTGGACTCTCCTGTAAACGGACTGCGTCCAACGCAGGAAGATCTTACAATTCTATCGGTTTTTGCACAGACGATATCTCTTACCCTTGTAAATTCACAGGTCTATAACCAGGCTCTTGATGTAGCTTTTAAAGATGGATTGACTGGACTTTATAACCATTCAAAGCTTTTTGAAGATCTCTCAGTTAATTGGGGAAAAGGAGTTTTGGCTTCAATAGCCTTTATGGATCTTGACAACTTCAAAACAGTCAATGATACTAAGGGACATGTATATGGAGATAAAATATTAAAATCAATAGCAGATCTTTTTATGATACATGTAAGGATTCAGGATAAAGTTTACAGATATGGTGGAGATGAGTTCGTAATAATTTTCAGCGGAGTAGATAAATCGAGCTGTAGAGTTGTATTGGAAAGGCTTCTGGTAAAAATGAAGGAGTCTATAAATGAAAATATCTCTTTCAGCGTCGGAATAACTGATTCCAACGAAAGACCTGATTACAGGGAAGCATTGAATCTCGCTGACAGGAGATCTTATATATCTAAATTTACAGGCAAAGGTAAAATAATATCAGAAGAAAAATGAAAGCTCCCCATATGGGGAGTTTTCATTATGCCTTCTGATCAAAGATAATTCCTTCTATCTCGTTCATTGCTTTGGCCAGTTTAACAGCTTCCTCTGGTGGAATCTGTCGTATAAGCTCTTTTGACTCCTTATCGATTATCTTAACTACAATAAGGTCGGCTTCTCTGTCAATTTCAAACTTTGCTTCTCCATTGAAAAGAAGCTTGACGTTTTCCATTTTTTTCTGAAGGATGTCTTTTACATTATCCAAAGACAGTTGCTGTCCTTCATTGGTTTTCTCATTGCTTTTTTCACTTTTTTTCTCAACCGGTGTCTGAATGTTTTTCTGTGTATCAAACAAGGGTTTTGAAGCAACGTGATTGATATCCATAAAGATCCCTCCCTGGAATTTTTCCTCCTAACGATTTCTTATCGTCTGATAATGTATGTTACTTTAAAAGCATATAATAAAATATTACTTTATATTTACGGTGTTTTTTCCAAGGCGCTTTGATTCATACTGAGCGCTATCTGCTATATCCATAAGTGAGGAAACGCTCCTTACATCCGGATGAAGCAGATGACTTGTTACTCCAAAAGAAGCGGTTATACGGATTTTAAACTTTTCCATGCTTTTGATCTCGAAATTTCTGCGGATCCTTTGGGCAATTATAAAAGCTTCCTCAGCACCTGTGTTTGGCAATAGTATTATAAACTCTTCGCCTCCATACCTTCCCAGTATATCAAAGCTTCTTATACTAGATTTTGCGAGTGCTGCAACAAGCTTAAGGACGTCATCACCCATCTTATGACCGTAAGTGTCATTTACATGTTTAAAATTATCGATATCAAAAAATATCAATGAAAAGTCTGAAGAATCACGGATTGATTTCTGAAGCTCTTCCTCTATTCTTAAAATGGTGAACCTTCGTGAAAAAGCATTAGTAAGATAGTCAACTATACTGTTTTCAAGATGTATTATCCTGTTTATAGCAGAAGAAAGAAACATATCGATAATCAGTAGGGAATCAAAGATTGATTCAAACATCATAAAGTTTGCCGAGAGATTTTCATTGGAAAGTATGTAGCTTATGGTGTAACTTTTGTAATTGGATATATAAGAAATTTCAAAAGGATTTATCGAAAAAACTTCCTTTATCTGAGGTCTGTTATCCATATTTGTGCTTTCTACTTCAAAATTTGATGATTTGATTTTTATATAAAGATGTTTTACCGGAAATCTTTTTTGTATAAACTTTCCTGTTTTTTCGACAATTTCCTGGGCATTGTCAAGCGAAAGAATAGAAAGCGAGTAAGACACTATATCGTCGTAAAACCTGAGCATGTCGGTGTGCTTTCTGTTTTCAACAAGTTCGGGATCAACTACAGAAATATCCCCGAATATTTTTGGATAAAGGTTTAGATAAAACTTTGCCGAGAGGTTTTTAATTTTTTCTCTGAAATTAAGAGCCTCATAAGTCTGTATGGCAAATCTGAAAAACTTAAATGCGTCAAATTGTTTATTTTCAAAGTGCCTGTAAAAGTTTGCCAATCCCTCATAAGTAATTGCCAGACTAAGCTTTTGATCTGATTCTCTGAATTTTTCAATCAGTTTTAAAGATTTGACTTCATAAAGTTCTTTAAGCTCTTGTGACAGAAGGAATTTTTCATGCAGAAAAAGTATAGTTTCCTCCTGATAAGTTCCACTGTCAAAAAGAGAGAGAAAATTTCTTTTTATATCCTGAGGATTGTCAAGCAGATAAAGGTCAGTATAGGCTATTATATCGTGTGCAGACATTCTGAACTCATCAAGCTCTTTGCGGTATGACATAACGGACTGTCTGGCATCAATCGATATGGCGTACATGACCTTGACTATAAGATAATGAAGCTTGTACCTTTTTTGCAGATAATCAGGCATTTTGAGGCTTTCCGCAAGATCACGCGCCAGTTCTATGTTCATGTTGTTAAAATCACCACTGTAAAAGTATAAAAGAGCCTTTATATAGCGGCAGGTAGCATCAGCCTTTAAGTTTTTGGACTGTCTGGAGTACTTCTGTGATTCCTGTATGCCTTTAAGCGTTTCTTCTACATTTCCAGAGTAAAGACTGTGGAATGAGTGGGTTGCATATACAGTGGCAAGTCTTGAAAAATCGTTGGATTTATTTGAAAGGATAGTTATCTCTTTAAGCATGTTTTCAAAAAGCACAGGGCTTTCATTGATATAATTATGAGCTAAAGCAGTATTAATGGCAATCTCAAATTTTTTAAGATTCTGTTGCTTTGCCAGCAAAAGAGCGCTTTCAAGAATATTTATAGATCTTATTCTATCAAAAGCCTTTACTATTGAGTCAAATGCAATACATGAATCAAGGTATATTTCTGTAAATTTTCTTAAGTTGCGGTGTTTGGAGTATATATGTTCTACTGTTTCAAAGATCTGTTCGAGTTCGTTAAGATCGCCAAGATTTTCCAGGAACGAACATGCAAGCAACTTAACATAATTCAGATATAAGATCTGAAAGTCAGAGTTTCCTGTATTATTTAGTATTGAATCAACCTCTTCTATGGTCTGCCTTGGAGAAAAAAAGCTTTTAGCAAGAAGATAGTAAAACCGCATCCATCTCTTTTTTTTCAGAGAATCTATGAGATCTGAAATCTGAATATAATTTTCGGAAATGATAGAGGTATAGATATATATGACTGTAGCGCAATCGTTTGCAAGACCCATATTCTGAAGTTCGCTGTATCCAAAATCAATGAACTCAATATCGCTCCATGTATCAATGCAGCGTTTCATTTTTTGTGTAAAGTTTAGAGCGATAAGAGCATCCTGCTTGGCTTTTTTTAGGTGCCAGATTTTTTTGCTGAACTCATTTATATTTTTTGAAATCAGTACATGAATTTTATTTCTTTCAGTCTTGTCAAGTCTGTCATAAAAAGCCTGCCAATAGAGTGAATCAAAGAACCGGTAATGTTCTGCTTCTATTTGCAGTATTTCGGTTTTTAACAAGCCCTGTATATCAAAATCTTTTCCCAGAATAATGGAAAGTTCTTTTATATCCTGTTTCTGGAAGTTATTTCCTAAAACCGAAAGAAGAGAAAGCTCCCTTTGGAAAACCGGTTCGATTTTTGAAATTTTTTCCAGGATAAAAGAGTAATAGTCATTAAGCTCAATTTTATCAAAATCAACCTGCCAATCGCCGTTTTTGAAAAAAAGTGTTCCTGATTCCTCCATATCGTGTATAAGGCTTTTTATATTTCCAGGGAGACCATTGGAAACATTCTGGATAAAATTTATGAAGTCCTGGTTCTTTTTAGCAAATGAAGAAGATAGCATTGAAGTGAGTACAGTTACCGTATCTTCAATCTGAAAAGGCCGTAGCTCGATCTTTATAAAATTACTGTACTGCTTTTTTAAGACCAGTTCATAACTGTTTGTACATACAATCAATATTAAAGGAAACTGAAAATCTATGTTTTCCATGAGTGAAAGAAGATCTGAAAAAACATTTTCATAGTCATGGTAGTCATCTATAAAAACTGCTATCTTAAATTTTTTATGTGTATTAAGGATGTTTAGAAGGTCGAAAATTTTTATGTTGAGGTTTGATATATCGTTGAGCACAGTGTAATCTATATTTTCTATGGCACTTATTATCTGAAGAAGACCGGAATAAATATCCTGTTTGCTGTGGGCCTCTATAACAGAGTAATCATCTGAGGAGATCATCTCGTTTTTTATTACAGAAAGCAAAGACGTTTTCCCTGATCTTTGTGGTCCGTAGACAAGTAGCTTTTTATAAGATAAGTTCTCCAAAACAATCTGATTTATAAGCTCTTTTTCTTTTTTTCTGTCTACGAAATAGGGTTCTCTAGGTTTTATCTGCCATATGTCTTTAAAGAAGGAGTTATAAAAACTGTAATACTCTGAAACACAGTCAATTTTTCTTGATTGGATATCGTTGAAAAATAGATCTAATCTCCTGGAGGTTCCCCTAAGACGTATATCAGTGTCTTTAATTATTCTATTCATGACAGATATAAGAGCCTCTTCGGAGTTTTCGGAAAGACAATAGACCGAATGGTCAGATATGTTTTTAAAGAAAGGAGCTATAAAGTAAAAGTTCTGATTATTATCACAACAAAGATCCCTAATATCAAGACATTTAGGTATAAAATTTACGCCATGAACTACTTTATCAATCAGATCGAAAAAAAAGTAAAGCGAGCGTATGTAATTTTTCTTTGAGATATCGCCTGTAAAAGATTTTTCATTATGGTAAGGGTAGAATAGTTCAGGTCTTTCAGAATCAAACTTAAGAAATTCCGGAAGCACAAGTCCAAAGATTTTGAAAGGTTCCAGCTCAGTTTCAAATTTTGAAAAAGCTGCCATGTCAAAAATTTCAGGACTATTGAGTTTTCTCAAACGGTAAAACCGATCTTTAAAAGATACCAGAAAGTCCTGACAGTATGAGTAACTCCCCAAAATATCAATAATATTATACCTTTCCATCTATGCCCCCCAAAGGTTATAAGCTCTTCAAAAAGCTTATTTTATAAACATTGCATCCCCAAATGAAAAAAATCTATACCGATCAGCTACCGCTTTTTTGTAAGCATCCATGATAGTTTCATGACCTGAAAAAGCGCTTACTAATAGTAGTAAAGAAGATTTAGGAAGATGAAAGTTAGTAATCAGACAGTCTACATATTTAAAATCAAATGGAGGATATATATAAATATCAGTTTTTCCAAACAGTCTGTCCGGAAATATCCCTACCGTCTCAAGGGTTCTTACTACAGTAGTTCCCACAGCAATTACCCGTCCGCCATTCTTCTTAGTCTCATCTATTTTTTCTTTTGTGCTTTTGTCTATACTGTAATATTCTTCATGTATCTCATGATTACGAATGTCGTTTTCCTTAATTGGTCTGAAAGTACCTAAACCTACATGAAGTGTAAGTTCGGCAAATTTGGTTCCGTTGGCTTTAATTTTTTCTATTAATTCTGAAGTAAAATGTAATCCAGCAGTTGGTGCTGCCACTGCTCCTTCTACTTTTGCATACTTGGTCTGATACTTTTCAGGATCATCTATCTTTTCATGTATATAAGGAGGAAGTGGGGTTTGACCGATAAGGCATATCTCTTTCCACACATCGATGCCTTCAAATTCGATAATCCTGCTTCCGTCATGGAGATGCTCAATTACATTTGCCGAAAGGTTTTTAGAAAAAATAAGTCTGCAAGATGATTTTATTTTGCCTCCTGGTTTTACAAGACACTTCCACATATTCGGTTTGTCTAGTTTTTCAAGAAGCAGAACTTCAATTTCTGCTCCGCTGTCTTTTTTTCCAAATAGTCTTGCCGGTATTACTCTGGTATTATTAAGAACGATAATATCATCTTTTCCTATGTATTGTGAAATATCTCTGAAAATTTTATCTTCAAACGTTTTTTCTTTTCTGTCAACAACTAAAAGTCTGCACGAATCCCTTGGTTCAACCGGACTCTGCGCAATAAGCATTGGATCAAGCTTGTAGTCATATTCCTCCAGATTATACATCCAAAAACCTCCGTATTTCAAGAATCTTTTCCTGATTTGCTTTATAATCTTTAAACTTATCGTTAGATACTATATAATAGTCAAGCTTTCCCGATATACTTAAAATAAGGTCGTCCGCAGGTGAATTAAAATAGACAAACCTGTCGTTTACAAAATTTCGGAAACTTTCCCTTTCGGATACATCCAAAACATATTCAATGTTTTTATCAAAAACAATGACTGCAGGGAGAAAAACCATTTCGTCTATAAAGAGGTTGTCTATAAGATCAAGCAGCCTCTGAAGTTTATTCTCGGAGTTATGCCGTATGACATTACTTCCGTCTATTACCGCCCCACGGACTGTAGGACAGCTTAAAAGTCTGTAATGATAATAAGAGATACTGCTGAGTCGAAAGTCTATAATCTGACGTTCCAGTTCACTGAAGGAAAGATAGAATTCTTTTACCTTCATAAAGTAGTTCTTTTTGGTTTTTAACGGATCAATACAGAGAACCTCATTTAAAAAATTCTTTATTATAGGACTGTCCGCATCATACGGAACAAATTTCATCAGCGCATAAAGATCAATATAATCCCTGAATCCAAGTTTTTTCAAAATGGCATCAGCACAATAGAATTCAATATTGTATCTTTTTAAGTCGATATTGAATCCACCCGGTGCAAACTTTTTCGGATAAAGAAGAAATTTTAAGGTCTGCAGTTCATCATCCGTAAGTTTATAGTAATTTTTGAGGTCATTGAACCGGGAAGAGTTTGGATTGTTTATTATGTGCATAAGAAGAAATTGAAAATCATTAATATGCCTGCTAATGAATTTTTTTTCAATATTTCTCCCGGCAGTACGATAAAAAAGATACATCTTCCTTTCGTTAAGCGTCCTTGGATTCACAAGCCAACTGTTGAGCCTTGTGATGTCGGATCTGATTCGTTGGCAGTGATTGGAATAATCACGATGCTCTAGAACCAGCTTTATATTCTGGATTGACATCAGGTGTTTGCCCTTATGTTAAGGATGTCTCCGTCCTGTACGATCTCATCTTTTCCTGCAAGTTTCCACAACCCCTTGGACTTCAGTACTTCTTCACTTTTATACTCTATAAGGTCTTTTGACTTCATAACTTCAGCTTTTACAAAACCTTTTTCAAGATCAGAATGTATCTTTCCTGCGGCCTTTTTCATGGAAGTATTTTTCTCTATTGTCCATGCTCTTACTTCATCTTGCCCTACGGTAAAAAAGGATATCAGTCCAATATGGTCGTATACAATTTTTGAAAGCGTATCAATGCCAGGTTTCTTAATGCCAAGTTCTGTCATGAAAACTTCTTTTTCTTCTGGAGAAAGCTCTACGAGGTCGGATTCAATCCTTCCGCATAGTTCCAGGTAAGCAAAGTTCTGTTTTCCACAGTCGGTGAGAATATCTTCCCGGCCTTTATAACTAGCATTTTTAAGCTGTTCTTCGTCAATATTCAAAAGGACAATTATAGGCTTAAGTGTCAAAAGTGCGAGGGAACTTATAAGTTTTTTTTCTTCGTCGTTTATCGCTAGCTTGCTTGAAAAATCTCCGTTATCAAGTTCCTGTTTGATTTTTTCTAGAAGTTCCTCTTCTTTTTCCATCTCAGGTGTGCTCTTCTTTTTCTTTTTATCTGCCTGAAGTCTCTCAAGTCGGTTTTCCACAACCTCCATGTCTCTTATTATGAGTTCTGTGCGTAAGGTTTCAAGTTGTTTCAATGTAGTATCGTTGTCCTGTGGCCATGGAATAACCGTGCTTTCAAAAGCTCGTATTACCAGAATAATTGAATCGACAGCCTGTATCATCTGAAGAATACGAGTTTTTTCTTTTTGATCGGATTTTGAATCAAATCCGGGAATGTCAATGAAATTAAGTGTTGCATACGTTGTTTTCTTGGGAAGGAACATATCGGAAAAAAAATCAATTCTTTCATCTTTTACTTTGGCAGTTTTTTCAACTGCATCTGTTTTGTAAGAGCCATCAAAAACAGAGTCTGTAAGTAAAGAAAAAACTGTGGATTTCCCGGTTGATTTAAGTCCCAGAATTCCTATTTTCATTATTTTTCCTCCATTCATCTATGCGTTTTATTATAAGAGAGTATTTTTCAGAATCTGAAAGTATAGTGATATTTCTAAGTTCAAGTTTATCTGTATAATCAATACGGATTTTCAGGTATTCTTGCGGCATAAGATAATCAAGGTACTCTGCCCATTCGATAAGATAGATCATTGTCTCATCAGAGAAAATGTCAAGATACTCTATTTCGTCAGGGTCTGCGATCCTGTAAAGATCAACATGAGAGGTTCTTGGAGCTGTGTCATATATACGCTGCACCGGAAAAGTAGGACTAGAAACATTTATATTTGAGTCTTTTGATAATGCTTTGATAAAATGACGAACAAAAAAAGTTTTCCCGCTTCCCAGATCGCCGTAAAGCAGTATCTTCATCCCTGCGAAAGATTGGGCGGCTGTGATTGCGGCAAGAGTCATCATTTTTTCTTCATTCATATTGTAAAGAGTAATCATGTAATCCTCCGATTTCTTTTTCACAAATAATATTTTATCATTAAATTCTCTGTTTTATAAGGCAATTAATTTTACTTAGTTTGAGAAACAAAAAATTTACATAGTCAAGATATAATATTTACAATAGACTCAAAAACTAAAGGAGGAATCATTATGAAGAAGGGTCTGGCCTTTATTATATTTTTATTTTTTTTGGTTTCGGCTGTAGCGGCACAGGAAAAATACTTTTATGTTGCAAGCGGATATGAGGGATTTGTTATATTCAAAATGGATGAAGATAAAAGTATAGTTCCGATTAATGTCTTTAAAAGCGGTGAAAATATTTTAGATCTGTTTGTTTCGAAAAACACAGTATTTACGGCTGAAGGTGTTGCCGGAATGAGAATCCTAGATATCACTGACAAAACAAATATTAAGGAGCTTGCCGTTTTTCCCTGTGAAGATTACTGCGAGGGGGTTTATGTATACTCCAATTATGTTTATATGTCAGACGGTTATAAGGGTCTTAAGATAGTAGATATATCTAATCCGTCTAAACCAAGGCTGGTAAGCAAGCTTTTTGTCAACGATTATATAAAGAATACAAGAGTTTCTGATGGTATAGCCTATATGAGTACTGCAGGCGGAAGATGGTTTATGGCCGATATAAGCAATCCCAAAAAACCTTTGATATATAATTTTACAAACTTTGGGGACTATGCTTGTGATATAAAGCTGTACAAAAACTATGCCTTTGTTTCGGATTCATCAAAAGGCTTGAAGGTTCTTGATATTTCATCAGCAGAAGACTCTTATGTAAAATACAATTTTATGGATTTGGATTATGTTAACAGCACATGGGTATTTGGAGATACGCTTTATGTTGCTAATGGAAGCAGTGGAGTAAGAGCGTACGATATTTCAGATATTCAGGACATAACCTATCTTACTGATATTGATACTGAGAATTATGCCGTAAGTGTATATGCTTATGGTGAGTATCTTTACATAAATGATCAGTATTCGATAGCCATATATGATATAAATTCACCTGCGTATCCGTCATTCGTTTCAATGGTTGGTTTTGATAGTATTGAAAACATGTATGGATACGGTGAAAGTATCTATGTATACAGTAACAGTTCAGGACAACTAAGTCTTTTGGACGTTTCAGATCCATACAATCCTGTATTGAAAAGCACGCTGATGCTTGAGTCATATTATGGACAGATGCAGTACATTAACGGCAATATTATTTTTTCATCATCAGATAATGGCTTGGATATAATAGATGTAAGCAATCCTGAAAATATTTATCTAAAGTATTCCGTACAACTTGAAAATAATTATGGGTATACATCATTGTATCTCAATGATAACAAACTATATGCTGCGAGTGATTATTTTATTGATATATTTTCGCTTGAGGATATGAGTAATATATATAAGATAACAAGTATCTACATGAATACAGCTCTGATAAGTATGCAGATATCGGAAAACAAACTGTATGCAGCCTGTGGAGAAGATGGGGCATTGGTTTTCGACATAAGCGATATATCAAATCCGGTACTGATATCAGATCAGGTATGGATAAAGTTTCTTTCTATTGTCGAGCAAAAGTAAGATTTTTACGAGAGATCAATCCTGAAAAGTCTGTGAGCATTATTATAGAGTATATCAGACATGTCTGAAAAATTTATATTCTTGATTGAAGAGATCTTTTTAATTACTTCAACTATATAGGCTGGTCTGTTTGTTTTTCCTCTGTATGGAACAGGAGGCATATACGGACAGTCTGTTTCACACAGGATTTTTTCTTGTGGGCAGAACGCTAGAACTTCCCGCAGAGCATCATTTTTAGGATAAGTGATAGGACCATCAAAGCCAAGATAAAAGCCAAGATTCAAAAGTGGACGAGCCCATGAGATATCTGATGAAAAACAGTGTACTACAGCATTTTCTGATAAGAAATCATAAGATTTTATAAATTCATAAAACTCATAATAAGCCTGCCTCACATGGAAAATAACGGGCAGGTTTCTTTTTTTTGCCAGATCAAGCTGAAGTTCAAGGAGCTGGTACTGAAAAGGTTTAGGGCTTTCCCAATGAAAATCAAGACCAATCTCTCCAACAGCAAGCACTTTGGGAGATAAGACCAGACTATTTAGGCGGGAATACAGCTCTTGAGGTTTTTCAGCAGTATACTCGCTGGGATGTATACCAATAGATGCGTATATATTATTGTTTGCCGCAGCGAGTTTTATGGCTGATTCTGAACTTTCAAGTGTATAGCCGACTTCTATAATTTTCATACTAAGCTCTGAACACTGATCAAGTATCTCTTTACGCAAGGGGATAAGATTTTCCGAGCAGATATGGCAATGAGTATCTATTATATTCATAGGGCAACATCTCCTTATAAAAAAAGTTTATCATAAAGATGTTTTTTCTGTATTAAAAAAACTTCAAGTGTTTTGTTTTTCTGCTTATGCAAAAGATGCCCAGAGATAGTATAATTGATTTTATATTAAGATTTATGATAGAATCTAGCAGGAGGAAGTTATGGATTTATTTGTTTTTGATATTGATGGAACATTACTTGACTCAAACGTAAGAATGAGCGACAGAACAGTCAGATCGCTGGAAAGAATAAGTAAGCAAGCTGAGATTGTAATCTGTACGGGAAGAATGTGTTCTTCAACGATTAGTCTACTGAAAAAATACATTCCCTCATTTGTGGGTAAAGCAAATCTGATAACTTATAATGGTGGCAGAGTGAAAGATGCAAAAGGATCACTCATATATGAATCATCTATTGATAAAAATACAGCTCTGGAAATTTCAGAGTATTTCCTCAAAAAAAGCATTTACTTTCAAGTATATATAGATGATCAGCTTTATACTTATAAAGATTGCGACAAGATAAAAGATTATTCGACGCACGCATCTGTTGAATATATAGTACATGAGAACTTAACTGATCTTATCAGATATGCATCATCGGGACCGAATAAACTGCTTGTTATAGATGAGCCAGAAAAGCTTGCTGTTGTTCAGGAGTATGTTGGGAAGTACTTCTCGGGTGCACAGAGTGTAATGTCTTTCAGAAATTATCTTGATATTGTTCCGGTTGGTGTGTCCAAGGGAAATGCATTAAAAATTATGGCCTTTAAACTCGGTGCAAATATATCGGAAGCTTTCGTTTTTGGAGATTCACAGAACGATATTTCAATGCTCCAGCTTACAGAAAATTCTTTTGCGATGGGAAATTCTACAGAAAATGTAAAAAAAGTGTGCAAATATATTATTCCTACAAATGATGAAGAAGGAGTTGCTCAGATACTTGAAAAAATTCTTGATTCTGATGATATTGATATTTTCTGCAACAGTAGCTACAGCAGTTGGAACTGATTTTTTTTGTTGTTCTGCAAGAGTTGGGCGTATTTATGATAGTATAGATGACCAGGTGCCTACTCAGGAATTGAGTGGGTATATTCTTGATCTATCAGAATTTGACCAGGATCTTTGTTATCTTAGCATCGGAGCAATGCGTAACTTTGAGATCACTCAGAAGCTTGCGAGAGATATAGGAGTAATTCTTAAACGTAAGGGATTTGATTTTGTAATTTTTGGAAATTTACGGCTACTTACTAAAGACTCAGAGAATAAAACAGAATTTTTCAACTCCTCGTACTCTCTGATAGCAGAACATACTTACAGGATGATCCGAGGATTTGAAGCAGCCGGGATATTTCCGGTAATTTCAATCTCGCGCGGAGATGATAAAAATGCCTACAAGTCTCTTATCCAAAAAAGTGGAAGTATGATCACTTTTTCGTATGATGAAGTGTCGGCAGACATTGTTTTTAAGGAGAATGTCTTTTTAAGCGATAAACAGGATATCCTTGTACTTGCTTGGGAGTATCCGGCAGAAACACTTTCTCAGACCATAATGGAAGTGTTTAAGGCTTCAATAGTATTGAGCGGCTACAGGAAAGATTTACCTGTTCTTATTTACAGACAGCCTTCATATACTGATGATAAGTCTGTTATTTACTTTTCGCAAAAAGTAAAAGATCTTGCAGAGCAGGCAGTTCAGGGGAAAATAAGTCCATCTGGCAATAAATTCTGGAATTGGTAAAATATCTACAGGAGGTTAAGCGACCTATGAATAGTTCTGGGGAAGTTAAAAAACTTGAGAAAAGAGTTTTGGAACTTGAAGGGGAAGTGGAACTTTATAAACAGAAACTTATGGAGATGGACTATCTGGTGGAGCAGTATAATGAACTGGTGAAAAACGAGTTTAATTCTTTCGATGATTTTGTCCAGAATTTGGTTACCAGAAAAATAATAGACGAAAACACAAGAGTTTATTCAAAAGATTTTTTTGATAAGTTGTTTGCCATATACTATCAGAAATCTTTTGAGCTAAAAAAAGAATGTGGGATAATAATTCTTACTATTCCTGCGCTGAAAAGCAGTTTCGGTGAAGCTAAAAAACGTATGGAAAGAGAAGTCGGAAAAGTTTTGCGTGAAAGTGTAAGAATACCGCTTGATTTTATAGCCAGGTATCATGAAGATAGATTTGTAATACTGCTTACAGATATTGTTGATGAGGTCTTTGAAAAGATTACAGTCAGGATTCAAGACAGGCTTGAAATGCTTTGTGACAGATGTGGGAATATCGGAGTTGTAAAACACTATATACCGTTGGAAAGAATTAGTCTTCAGGATATATTTGAAGAACTAAATGACGATAAAGGGGCAGATAGTTATGAAAGATAATGTTCCAAGTATGGTAATGCATGTAAAAGGTCCGCAGAAGGCTACTGGTACGATAAAGGTTTCCGGTGCAAAAAATGCTGTGCTTCCTATAATGGCTGCCACAGTTCTTACAGAGGATACGGTAGTTCTTAAAAATGTCCCTCAGATCGAGGATGTAAATACGATGATAGAAATACTAACCTTTATAGGTAAGAAAGTAGAAAGAACTGGTGATATGCTGGTCATTCTGCAAGACAGTCTTATTAACCCTGAAGTACCTTATGAGCCGGTAAGGAAGATGAGGGCGTCGTTTAATATATATGGTCCTTTGGTAGTTGTGGCAAAAAAAGCAAAGGTTTCACTTCCTGGTGGATGTGCTCTTGGTGCACGACCGGTGAACTTTCATATTGAAGGTCTTTTAAAGCTTGGGATTGAAAGTACCGTAGAACATGGCTATGTTATTGGTGCACTGAAATCATCAGAAAAAAATGTGAGTATAAATCTTCCATTTCCAAGTGTTGGAGCAACTGAGCATATTATTACTTCTGCTGTTCTTTTGGATGGAGTTACTACCACGATAAGCAACTGCGCACTTGAGCCTGAAATTTTGGATCTGGTGAATTTTCTTAAGGGAATGGGAGCAGATATTCGTGGAGGCGGAACTCCTGTTGTAACAGTAAAAGGAGTAAAAAAACTCTCCGGAATAGAGTACTCTGTTATCTATGACAGAATAGAAGCCGGAACATTTGCCGTTATGGGAGCTCTGCTAGGTGAAAACCTATGCATAGACGGTATCGAATATGATCACCTTCAGAGCCTTTTTTCCTTGTTTGATGACATGAATTTCAATTATAAGTACGATAAACATAAAAAACAGATGATAGTTTCTGCAATGGATTTTTCATATCTGAAAAGTGTTTCGGTTGAAACGCAACCTTATCCTGGTTTTGCGACAGATCTTCAGCCGCAGCTTATGGTAATGCTATCGCTTATTCCGGGACGGTCCATTTTGACTGAAAATGTATTTAAAAGCCGTTTCAATCATGTTGATGAATTGAATAGAATGGGAGCAAAAATTAAGGTAGAAGGAAATACGGCTATAATAGACGGAGTAAAAACTCTTTCCGGGGCACAGATAATGGCAACAGATCTTAGAGCGGCTGCAGCACTTGTTATTGCTGCTCTTAACGCTTGTGGAGAATCGCAGATATCAGAAATAGATCATCTATTCAGAGGATACGAGGATATAAAGAATAAGTTCAGCAGTATCGGAATAAAAGTGGATTTAAAATAAAAACAACCGCTGAGAATGTTTCTCAGCGGTTGTTTTTATTTATAATATTTTTCAGCAATCAGATGTGCTATCTCTTCAAGAAAAAGTGTATCCTTGCTATCAAAAGGGTTTATAACGTGAGAGTCTATATCTATCTCTCCTAAAACCAAGCTGTCCGAATTTTTTATAGGAACAACTATCTCAGAAAGAGTCTTAGAGCTGCAGGAAAGGTAGTTGCTCTCCTTCGAAACATCACCCACAACAAAAGTTGTCTTGTTTTGAGCTGCTTGGCCGCATATTCCGCTTCCGAAAGGTATTTTTGTGTGCTCTGTGGGTTCTCCGACATACGGTCCCAGAATCAAAGTATCTTTTTGGGTATTGTCCGTAAGATAAAAGCCTACCCAGTTGTAATAATTAATTCTTTTAGACATGGCTGATACAATTTTTGACATAGCCTGAGCTCTGTCAGGGGTATCGTTTACTATCTTTTTAATTTCTTCCAGTAAGATACAAAAGTCAGCTTTCTTTTTATCAAAGGGAACTTTAGAAAGAAAATCAAGTATCGCCTGATCAATAATGGTTTCGAAAGAAAATTCCTTTTGATGATTGTAAAAATATAAAAAATCAACGGCTATTATTGTTCCAGCATAAGTATCTATCATTTCATAGGGTTTTTCTCCAAACATGCATACTACATGAACAGAATAATCTCCGCGTTCAAGCTGGTACTTCTGCGGATTGTCTGTAAGCATCTTAACTATACGGTACTTAATTTCTGAAAAGCATTCTTGCCTGAACCAGAAAGCCATGTCAATATATCTTCTCCCAAGTGTTAGGAGTTTTCTCACTGCATCGGCATCAGATATACCGTTGAGACGGAGGTATTCACTTATAACTTTGGGTTTCTGTCTTTTGTATTCTTGCCAGAAATCTTCCCAAGTTTCTTTTCTGAAAGAGATTATTTGAAAAAAATCTTCTGTAAAATCGCTGAAAACACTCCTCATGTAACACCTCATAAAAAAATGGTGCCGGAAGCGGGACTTGAACCCGCACAAGCCTGAGCTCATAAGATCCTGAATCTTACGCGTCTGCCAATTCCGCCATCCCGGCACAACTATTATATTTTACTATAAAAATTGAAGAATGTAAAGAGTTTTTTTTAGAATCTTACAACAAATACGTCAGGTTCTTTATCTTTATAGTAAACTGTAAAGAAGATAAAATTTCTGTCTTTGTCAAAAGTCGGGTAATAACAGTCGTCATCAATGGAGGGCGTTTTTATAGAACTCTGTCCATCATTGTAAAGGAAAATCTTATAACGACCTTCTATAAGCTTTGAAAAGACAATATACTTGCTTGAATCTGACCAGCAGTCTGTCTCATTTACCTGTGAATCAATCAGCGGTGATACCGTTTTATCATCGTTTATAACATAAATTCCGGTATCGCCTGTTATTAGATTGGTTCCGCTGAAAATAATCTTATTTGAGTCGTATTTAGCCGGAAGAAACTTAAGCATGTTATCAACATATGTCAGCCGGTGTGAAGTTGCTTCTACCGTATCATACATCCAAATCTCCGAAGATCTGTCTGTTTCATCCTGAGAGAAAAGAATAAGGGTATCAGAATAACAGTATGGGGAGTAGGCATTTTTATAGCTACTTGTTGAAATCCTTTTTATGGATTTGCTTGCTGTTTCATAGAGTACTACATCCCATTTTCCAAACATTGAACTCTGAAAAGCAATAAATTTTTCGTCCGGTGTAATATCCGGAAAATATTCCGAGGACTGTTCTAAAGGTATTTTTTCTTTCAGATTTGTATTCATATTCCAGATATAAAGTTCCCTGTTTCCTATATATCTGTCGGATATATAATAAAGGAGATTATCCTGAAAATAGGGGTATTCATCAACGCCTTTATAGAATGTCAACTGAAGCAGCTTCCATGTACTGTCTTTGACAAGCCGTTGGGAAGCAATGTACTCAAGAATCTCAACACTGAACCTGTATGCCCAATCATCTGTCTCTAAAGTATCTTTTTCAAGATAAAACGAAGAATCTTTAAAGGTTCCCCAAGCACTCATTTTTTTGGATAAATCATTGTAATCAATGTATAAATAGACATCTCCGATGAAGCTGAGACTATCGAAAACTTTTTCTGTCCATTCGGTCGAAAAGCCTTCTTGAACTTTCTTAAAAGGTCTGACCAGATAACTGTAACTTCCAAGCTCACGTATTTTTTGTGCAACCTTTGAAGTCATAAGAGTGTCTTTCATTACAACAAGAATCATGGAGTCCTTTGAAATACTTTGAGATATAGCTGTTACGGATAAAAATATCAGTATAAGTATAAAAAAGGTTTTTCTCATCATCTTAGTGTAAAAGTCCCTTTAGTATCCCGCTTATTTTTGAATTGTCTGCTTTTCCTTTGGTTCTTGCCAGAACTTCTTTCATGACCTTTCCAAAATCCTTTGAAGAGGTGGCATTCAATTCTGATATAACCTGGTCGATGATCACTTTGAGCTGATCATCTGACATTTCCTGTGGAAGATACTTTACCAAATATTTAAGTTCTTCTTCTTCATTCTGTACTAGATCAGTTCTGCCGGCGGCGGTATACTGTTCTATAGATTCTTTTCTCATTTTCATCTGTTTTTTAAGAATCTTAACCACACCTTCGTCATCCAGCACGGTCATAGTATCAACTTCGGTTTTCTTTATGTCGGTTTTTAAAAGTTTTACTGCATTAAGTGCTGCAACATTTTTTTGTTTCATATAACATTTCAGGTCTTCGTTTATTAGATCTTTCAGCATACTTCTCCTCCTTTAGCGTAAAAACAAATATAAGACAGTATATATACTCTATTATATACCGGGATTTTACAGTTTTCATAAAGTTCATCTGTATTTTTCAAAAAATTCTTCTTCCGACATTGACGGGATCATCCAACTTTTGGCCTTTTCTGCTTTAGAAGATGGATTTTGCCCTATTACCAGTATCTTGGTTTTCTTTGTAAGATTATCTGAAAAAATGCCTCCGCGTTCATGTACGTACTTTTCAAACTCTTTTCTTTTAAACCGGAGTAGTTCTCCGGTTACCGAAACTATGATATCTTTAAGTATATCAGAAACCTTATCCTGCTTATAGATAAAGTTTACTCCGGCTTTTTCTAGCTTTTCCACAAGTGTGCAGCTGGATTGAGAAGAAAAAAAAGAGACTATTGAACGTGCCATATCTTCTCCGATTCCTTCTAAGGTTGTCAGTTCATGAATGCTTGATTTAGCAATTACTCTGAGATCTTTAAAATTTATTGCCAGATCTCTGGCGGTTTTTTTCCCTACCAAAGGTATTCCTATTCCACACAAAAGTCTTTCAAGACTAGAATTTTTGGATTTTTCTATCTGATCCATAAGATTAGATATGGTTTTGATTCCTATTCCACTTCCAAGGGAAGCTATCTTCAGTTCATCAAGATAGTATATATCAGAGATATCCTTTATGTACCCTGCCTGAGCAAGCCTTTCAATTATTTTAGGACCCATACCGTCTATATTCATGGCATCTTTGGATACAAAATTTTCAATACTGCGGATAATTTTTTCCGGACAAAGCGGGTTAAGGCATCGCACTGCAACTTCCTGTGGAGAAAGTTTTCCTGTGGTATAACCACATACCGGACAGGATTGCGGAAAAATGACTTTTTTCTCTTGTCCACTTCTTTTTTCAGGTATTGAACGGATTACCTGGGGAATTATTCCTCCTGCTTTTTCAACCAGAACGTAATCATTTTCCATTATATCGCGTTCTGCTATATACTCAAAGTTGTGAAGACTTGCTCGTTTTACTGTTGTTCCTTCAAGTTGCACCGGTTCAAGCTCCGCTACCGGAGTTATTATTCCTGTGCTTCCCACCTGCAAATTGATTTTGATTATCCGAGTAATCTTTTTTTCCGAAGTATATTTATATGCTATTGCCCATCTTGGGGATCTTATGGTTTGACCTAAAATCTGTTGCTTAGTGAATGAATTAACTTTTACAACAATGCCGTCAGTTTCATATGGCAAAGTTTTCCGTTGTGTATCCCATTTTCTCCAGTACTCTGTTACAGAATCAATGCTTTTGGCGAGCATATACTCTTTATTTACGCTAAAACCAATTTTATCAAGATACTCAAGAGCCTGCAGCTGTGTTTCAATTTTTAATGCAGAAGGATCGATAATATAGTACATAAATGAACTAAGGTGCCTCTTAGCAACTTCCATACTGTCAAGGAGCTTTAGAGTACCTGCTGTTGCGTTTCTAGGATTAGCAAAAACTGTCAGACCTAAGGCATCACGTTCGTTATTTATCCGTTCAAACTCTCTGTTAGGCATATAGACTTCGCCGCGGACTTGTAGATCTATATCAGCATTCAACTTAAGAGGTATCGAATGCAAGGTTTTAATATTTATTGTGACATCTTCGCCAGCAATTCCGTCACCTCTTGTAAGTGCCTGAACAAGTATTCCTTTTTCGTAACTAAGAGATATTGAAACTCCATCGATTTTCAGTTCACATAGATACTCCGGAGATTGCCCATCAAGACCTTTCAATACCCTGTCATTAAAAGCTTTTATATCCTCGTCATTATATGTGTTGTCGAGCGAAAGCATCGGTATTGAATGAGGAATCTTTGCAAAACCAGATACTGCGGCCGAGCCTACTCTGAAAGATGGAGAGTCGTGAGATTTTATCTGGGGATAAAGAGACTCGATCTCAACCAGCCTTTTGAAAAGCTTATCATACTCTTCATCTGAAATAACAGGATTGGCAAGGACGAAGTATTTATAATTGTGTGCAAGTACTTCGTTTTTCAATTGTTCATATTCGTTTACTATATTTTTCGGGATCATAGATTTTCTTCTGGCACACTCCTTTCTATAAGTACAAAGGCTGTCGCATATTCATCTTCATGCGAAATGGAAATATGAAGCTTAATGTTTCCAAGCACAGAAAAAAGATAATCATGAGTTGATTTTGAGAAAAAAGGCTTACCGTTCGGAAGTGCAAGAACTTCGATCTGATCAAAAGGGATAAATGAACCGCTGGCTTTGATCAAAGCTTCTTTAGCCGCAAAGCGTCCTGCCGCAAACTCTTTTTTTCTTTTTTCTGAGGAAAAAGAAAGATACATCCTAAACTCGCTTTCAGAAAGGATTTTTTTTATTAATGGATCTGTAAGCCTTTGAATCCTGACTATGTCCGTACCTATGCCTGTTATCATGAGTAATTAAACCTTACAACAGAATTTTCAGAAAGAGGCTGAATAAAACTTTCTGCTCTGTTTCCGTTGATAAAAAANNGAATTTTTTGAGTTTCAATTGATAGAAATGCCAGTATATCAAGAAGAGTCGGATCTCTAGGAACAATTTCTACGAGATAGTTCGAGCCTTCGCTTACTGTTGTTTGCAGATCAATTGGTTTGCCGGAGTTTTTTACAATGATCTCCTCACATGGCATCTCCAAAATCTGATCATTGAAGAGTACTTTTCTTTTTTTCAATTCTGTACAGGTAAACTCCCTTATTGAAGGAAGGTTGACCGGATGTATTTCCAGCCTGTCATTGTAATTTATAAGATATGAGTCAGAAAGTATTTCTCCATTTTTGCTTACAGCCAGACCTGCAGGCACTTCATAAGGAACTGCGTTAAGTGTGAATACTACATTTTTCTGAAACTCTCCTATCAACTCTTTTAAAGAAGGATTTTTGGTTGAAATGATGTCAGTATCGTTTATAATAGTATCGGCTGTAAGTTTTTGTCCGTTGCGGAAAACCTGAGGAATGAAATTTTTTTTCTCACCGTTTATATAGTATTCACCCGGATTGATTATGTCTCGTACCTTGAGTATAAGCTCGGGGCCAGACTGAGGTTCTCCTATTTCTATCGAATCAGAAGGCTTTATAAAAGATTTTAGAGTTGCCGGAATTCCATTGATTCTTATTGGGGCTTCTTTTCCCATATTTCCTTTTTTTATCACCAGTTTCTTATCAACTTCCACAGATATGGCAGGAGAAGGTTTCCCTATCAGTTGGTTTATAGTGTATCCTGCTTGAAGGAGAACTTGCATAACGGTGAGATCGTTTCCTATCATCATCATATTTACAGTTTTTCCATTTACGGTTACAGTGTTAAAAACATTTCCTTCTTTTCTAAGGGCAACGTTGGCGATTCCTATGGGAGTGATAAACTCGCTTCCGTTAAGCTTTTCATTTTCAAAAACAAGAGTACTTAAACTCGAAGCTTCTTTCAAAGCTACTCTATTTGGTATAAGTGAAAGCTTTTCGGCCAGTTTTTCCTTGAAACCAGCTGCCTTTCCGCCACCCCCGACAATCATAACGGCTACTGGAGGTTTTCCGTTAAGTTCCAGAATTTTTTCAGATATTTTTGAAGTAATTTCATCCAGTACGGGAGCAATTATATTTTTTATATCCTGAGCAGAAGTTTTCTGATCAAAATCAAGAATATCCTTATATACAAATTCCTGTTGTATTGAAAGATTTCTTTTGATATTTTCTGCAGTTACAAAATCAACCAAAAGTGCTTTGGTAATTGCCTCAGTAATCTCATCACCGGCAAGGGGAACCATACCGTAACCTATGATGGTACCATCTGAAGAAATTGCAATATCACTTGTTCCGGCTCCGACATCAACCATTACGATATTAAGGTTTCGAAGATCAGGAGGAACTATTAAGTTCATAGCGGCTATAGGTTCAAGTGTTATATGTACCGGAGTCAGGTTATTTATTTCTAGAACTGTCATCATGGCCTGAACAACGTTTTTGGGTAGAAATGCGGCAATTACTTTTACACTGGCTTTTTCGCCGCGCTGCCCGTCAAGTTTCTTTATCCACTCATCGTTAAGCTTGTAGTACAGAACTGAATAACCGACACAATACATACCGGATGAGAAGTTGTCAAGATTTTCAGTGGCCGTTTTGACAGCATCAAGTTCTATTTTGCGGATAGTATCTTCCTGGATATATTTTATAGAAGAAATATCCATAGAAGACTCTCCAGTAGAGGTTATCAAAAATCTTCCGGCAAGAGCTACGGCTACGGTGTCAATTTTTTCCCCAGAAAGTTCTTTAAGCTGGGTGACTACTTTATTGACTCCTTTGGCAACCTTATGAATATCATGAATTTGTCCGTCAATCATAGCACGGTTTTCATGTTCTCTCATGATACAGTGGTGAATTATAATGTTCTCCTCTTCATCAATATCTGCCAGAACAGCCTTTAAAGTTCTTGTTCCTACATCCAGAGCAAATATCATTAAGCTACACCTCCACTACTGTTACTCCACTTCCACCCTCGCCTGTTTTTCCAAGTCTGAAGCCTTTTATTTTTCTACAGGCTCTGAGATACTTCCATACTCCTTGTGAAAGCTTTCCTGTTCCTTTTCCGTGAATAATGTATCCAAACTGTTTTTCATACATTATCAGTTCTGATATATACTGTTCTATTTCAGGTATGGCTTCATCAACTGTATGCCCGCGAATATCAAGCTCTTTAAAAAACTGCTTAGCCGAAGGGTTGGCCTGAAAAGACTGATCTTTTATGGATTCGGTTTTTCCTTTTTTGGAAGGCCTGATCTGAGTAAGGTCATATGTGAGCTTGACAGGCGAGTTAAGAAGCTTAATAACCGCTTTGTTGCTTTTGATCTGTTCTATTATTCCCTCTTCTTTTCCCGGAAGAACCACGGTCATTCCTACTTTTAAATCTTCAATCATTTCTGAAGGCTCTTCCTGAGGTTCAAGGTTTTCTATCTCGGTTCCTATACGAGAGAGTTCCTTTTGATACTCTTTTATGGAGGAAAAATTATTTCTGCTTATATCCTGCCTTGCCATACTTATAAGAGATTCAATTTCAGACTTAATACTCTTAATCTTCAGTCTAAGATTATAGATTTCTTTATCAGCCTTTTCAAGTTCTTTCTTCTTTAAGTATTCAAGTTGTACAAGATACTGGGAT
Source organism: Petrotoga sp. UBA5851 (assembly GCA_002431635.1). Taxonomy (GTDB): domain Bacteria; phylum Thermotogota; class Thermotogae; order Petrotogales; family Petrotogaceae; genus UBA5851. The sequence continues at coordinate 12,178 of DJGH01000003.1, read as the reverse complement.
TTAAGTCGGTCCACTTCAATACGTTCTCTTTTGAGTTCATCCTTTTCTGCTGCAACATTTTCATATACAGTGCTGAGCTTGGAAAAAAGTTCTTCGTGTTTTATGTACTCTTTATCTATATTTTCTTTTGCCTGAGTTATGATACTTTCAGCAAAACCCATTTTTTGGGCTATTTCTATTGCATGAGATGCTCCTGGAACTCCTATCATAAAATGATAAGTTGGCTTTAGAGTATCGATATCGAATGACATTGATGCGGTTGAAAGCCTGGGTTCCTTGAGAGAGAATGTTTTTATTTCAGAAAGATGAGAGGTGATGAATATCATAGCTCCTTTGTCCAATAAATCTTTTATAAGAGCATTGCCTAAAGCTGCTCCTTCAATAGGATCAGTACCAGTTCCAAGTTCATCAATAATGACTATGCTCTTTCCGTCTGCCTGGGAGACTATATCTTTTTGATTTTTTAGGTGTCCTGAAAAGGTGCTCAGGTTTTGTGCAATACTTTGTTCATCACCTATATCGGTAAGAATATTTTCAACAAAAGGGATACTGCATCCGACAGTTGTTACAGGCAGGGCACTGTGAGTCAGAACAAAAGCTATTCCAATTGATTTTATAGCTACAGTTTTACCGCCAGTATTAGGACCTGTAATTATTATGCCGCGGTTTTCAAGGATAAACGAAAGTGGAACAGCATTTTTCTGCTCAAGCAGAGGATGCTTAAGATCAACAAAGGAAATTGCCGAGGCTTGAGAAGCAGGTACAAAAAAATCTGCTTTGTAAGCTATACAGTAACGTGCTTTTCCTATTAAACAGTCTAAATAAGATACGATCTCAATATTTTTTTCAAGTGAGTTTAAAATCTTGTTTGTAGTGAAGTTCAGTTCTGAAAGAATGCGGTATACTTCGGCTTTTTCTTCATCACAAAGTATGATTATGCGTTCGTTCAGTTCAACAGTAGCTTCAGGTTCTATATACAGCGAAAAACCGGAATCAGATTTTCCTACGAGCATTCCTGGTACATTTCCTCTGAACTCGCCTCTCACTACTAAGCATAGTCTTGAATTACGTATAACGGGCTTATCTATAGCAAGGTATTTGGCGTACTTCTGGGCAAGAGCGTTTATATTTGAATTTACAAGGACTCGTGTCTTGTTAAGATCCTTGCGTATACGCGAAAGCTCTGCCGAAGCAGAGTCCATAATTTCACCTTCCTGCGATACAGTTTTATAAACTTTATCAACGTATTCTTTGTGCAAAACAATACTTTGAAGTATCATGAGAAGTCTTTCAGTGTAAAATTCTTCGTTTTTTGGAAAGGCTACATTAAGGTGGTTAAGAAAATTAGCAATCTTTCTGAACTCGATAGGTTCAAGAAAAGAACCCTGCTTCAATTTTCCTAGAATCTCTCTTATATCAGCCAGGCCATAAAGTTCAAACTCCCTTCCGGATTTATAGATATCAAAAACGTCCTGTGAAAGGATAGTTTCACGTTTTAATATATTATAATCTTTTATAGGGACGATATTTTTATAAAAATAATCTTTTCCGTATGGAGTAACACAAAAATTGGAGATCAATTCGAATATTTTTTCTATTTCAAGATCTGCTCTGAAATTACTCAAAATTTAAAACTCACCCCCAAGGTTATAGGAATAGAA
>DJGH01000003.1:0-10473 GCA_002431635.1 Petrotoga sp. UBA5851 | reverse complement strand
TTCACATAGTAGTATCGAATATCGTATCCGGCATTTATAAACAGAAAATCCCAGTTAAATCCACCACTCATAAGTATCTCTGTGGAGTATGTTTTAAAATTATCATCAGTATGAACTCCTCCATATGCACATACGTCAAAATTTATGCTTTGAAAAAGCTTGGAGGTATAAACAACATTTAGACCCATGGAGTAGGAAATATCTTTCACATCTGCATTAAGCTGGGGATATGATCCTGTCTGTTTGTCAAATAGATTGTAAAAAAATCCAATATACGGACCATAAAGAATTTCCTTACTGTCCTCAGTAGGAATAAGATAGCTAACCCTTATACCTGTATAGTTGAGTTTCTGACTCCTATCATAAGCGCTTGGTATGCCAGAAGAAGTCTGAACAGTTGCGTCAAGTGTGAATGAATAGCTGGTATTTACAAGTATATCGAAAGAAAATGCCGATATAAAAATAATAAAGGACAATAACGACATCACAATAAGTTTTTTCATGCCATATCCCTCTCCTTTGACCTTATAAAAGCATCAATTGCTTCTTTTATTTTCTGATGATCCAGTCCGCACATATTCAAAAGTTCCTGCCGCGAACCGGCGGGAATGAAAGAATCTTTGATTCCGAAAGGCAAAACATTTTTTCCATATAGTTTAAATATCTCTTCATTGAATCCGCCCTTTAAAGAGCCCTCTTCAAAAACAAGTATGTTTTCTGCTTTTTGAGTAAGCTCCTGCATAACTGCCGTATCAAGGGGTTTTATGCTTCGTACTCCAATGACGTTTATATCGTAGTCTTTTACGCATTCTTTGAGTGTTTTGCATATGGTTCCTACTCCAAGAATATAATTTTTGGAAGTACTTTTTTTAATATATATCCATTTTTCGTTGACAGTCTTCAAACTGTCAAGGATATTCTGGATGGTATTGTTTTCATATTCTTTTGGATAGCGTATAAAGGTAGGTTCCTTTATTCCGTTTACAACCGCTGTATATATCATGTCCGCAAGATCCTGACCGTCCAGAGGAGTTAATATCCTGATATCGGGTATGAGCCTGAGAAAAGAAATATCAAAAACACCGTGGTGGGTTGGTCCGTCTTCTCCGACAAGTCCTGCTCTGTCAAGCAGGAAAAGAACAGGTGCGTTTTGTAAGGCAACATCGTGTACTATTGAATCAAATGCCCGTTGCATAAAAGTCGAGTATATAGCTACAACTGGCAATATACCATTGAGAGAAAATGCTGCAGCAGCAGTGACTATACTTGGTTCGGTTATACCCATATCTAGTACTTTTCCCGGAGCTACTTTTTTTAGCTCTTCAAGTCCAGTCCCATCGGACATAGCAGCAGTAAAAGATATGAAATCATATCCCTTTAAATGAGCCAAAACCTTGCCTACTATTGTACTGTACGAAGGATTTTTGTTTTCTGAAGGTTTTGAAACGCCGTGGAACTTAGTAGGATTTTTCTCTGCTTCTTCAAGACCTTTTCCCTTTTTAGTTATTACATGAAGTATCGCAGGGCTGTCGTTGTATTCCTTAAGCAGAGAAAGAGCTACATCCAACTCACTTATATTATGACCATCAACTGGTCCAAAATATTTAATGCCCATATCTTCAAAGTATCCCACAGGACTTCTGTAAACGCTATACTTTATGGAATCCTTAATTTTTTTGAGAACAATTTCAAGATCCTGGCCGAAAGGCGCTTCGCTCAAAGAGTCCTTTACAAACTGTTTAAACTGATAATACTCGCGTTTGGCTCTTAAACGAGAAAAAATACCGGCAAGTGCTCCTACGTTATTGGAGATAGACATGTCGTTATTATTTAGAATTATCTTTATATTTGCATTCTGATACTTTAGTTGATTTAACGACTCAAGAGCCATTCCACAGTTTATCGAACCATCACCGATTACCGCAATTACAGAACGGTTATTGTTTTTGTAGGAATCTGCAAGAGAGTATCCCAATGCTGCAGATATTGATGTGCCTGCATGCCCAGTTCCAAAACGGTCATAGAAGGATTCTTTTATACTTGTAAATCCGCTTATGCCGTTCAGAGAACGTAAAGTACTGAAAGAGTTCCATCTTCCGGTAAGCAGTTTGTGGACATATGATTGATGACTGGTATCCCATATAACTACATCCTGTGAAGGATCAAAAACCCTGTACAATGACAGGGTGAGTTCTACAACTCCAAAATTTGATGCCAGATGACCGTTGTTGGAAAATACCACTTTTTTTATATACTGGCGTATTTCCTGCGCAAGTTCATCCAACTGATCGTAATCCATCTGTCTTAAAAGCTTGTATAGCGGTTGCTCTTGCATTTCAATCACTGGCCTTATGGCTTATTATATCAGAATCTCTGGAAATTCTGTCCAAAATTCCGTTTACAAATTTGGAAGATTCATCGTCACAGTATTTTTTTGATATCTCTACTGATTCATCAAAGATTACTTTTAAAGGTATTTCAGGTTTTTTAAGAATTTCAAACACAGACATGCGCAGAATACATTTTTCTATATTACCAAGTCTAGAAAAAGTCCAATTTTCAAGATGCTTTTCTATAATGGCATCTATAAGCTGCCTGTTCTGGTTAATCCCTACGACATACTCGTATGCCACAGAATAATATTTCTTAGGAAGTTTTTTAAAATTCATACTGTCTTCCAAAGAAAAAATAAGCATGTCCTGCGACACGTCGGAAAAATTAATTTGAAAAGTACTTTCTACAACACATTCTCTAAGAATCCGTAAAGGGGTTTCCATTCTGACACTCGCTTTCTTAAATTATTATTTGTTAGCCTGTTCCTCTCCATTATCGCCATTGTGTTCTTCCTGAGCTTCTTCAAGTTCATGTTCCTCTGTATCGTCAGATTCAGGATACTCAAGTTCTTCAATAGTTATATCAATTGTTGCTACATTTATCTCAGACATTTTTTCTACTTCTTCCTTAACGAGTATTTGCAATTTTTTTGTAAAATCAATTAAGTTTTCACCGTACTTTCCCGTTATTTTGAGTCCTATTGAAACACTCCCGTTCTCGTCTGCTGTAATGCGGACGTTTTTTGGAAGATCTCTTTTTACTTTATCTGTATATATTTTTTCTGCTTTCAGAAAAGTTTCAACCGTCTTTAGTGTAATATCTTTTAAAACAGCTTCAGAAATACTTATTTCTCCAAATGTATTATGTTGATTTACTGGCATTTTTTTCCCTCCTCAGTGCTTTTAGATTTTTGTTTTTAAAGAGACAATCAAACTAGAGTTTTATTATCTCTTTTGTGAGCGAACAGAAGTTCTGATGTCCTTTCTCTGTCAGAAGTATAGTATCTTCTACTCGTACACCAAAGTCGCCCGGAAAATATACTCCTGGTTCTATGGTAAATACATTTCCGCTTTCAAGGATATAAGAACTGTTTTTGCTTATTTTTGGTTCTTCGTGAACGTCATAGCCCACACCATGTCCAAGAGTATGAGTAAAATAACTGCTGAGACCGTACTTTTTAATGATTCCGCGTGCAACACCATCCAAATCACTGCTCAGCATACCCGGTCTGCTAGCTTCAATAGCTAAATTCTGAGCTGATAAAATAACATCGTAAGCCTTTTTATACCTTGGATCTATTTTATTAACACAAAAAACACGGGTTATATCAGAATTCAAGCCATTCAAACATGCACCAAAGTCTACAATTACAATATCGCCCTTCTCAATTTTCTTGTCTGAAGCATATCCATGAGGCATACAGCTTCTTTTTCCAGAAGCCACAATTGTCTCAAAAGCACAGGAATCTGCACCGTTGATACGCATCCTGTACTCCAAAAGNNAGCTGAGAAATCCTTTTCAGACATTCCATATTCGAACCTTTCAATTGATTCTAGATATGATTTTTCGGAAATAATAACAGCTTTTTTTATGTTATCTATTTCAGACGCGTTTTTTTTAGTCCTTAGAGAAAGAAAGATATCTTCACAACCTACAAAAGAAAAATTTTTGAATACTTCAAAAAATCTTTTGTAAAAACGTACACTTATATTTGAGGCTTCATAACCGATCTTGGCTCCAGGCTTGAAAGCAGATAGGAGCTTTTTAAGCAGCTGAATGAGATTTCCGTCGTATATCTTCACGTTCAGACTTTTATATCCGTATTCGACATACTCCAGATATCTACTGTCTGTATAAAAATCAAAGTCTTCTTGAGATATGAAGATAATGCAGAATGTGCCCTGAAATCCCGTAAGAAACCTGCTTGTACTTCTGGAAGAGGATTCATAGTTAATAACTATAAAACAGTCCAAAAAGTTACTTCGCATATAAAGCCTTATATCTTCAAGCTTCTTTTTCAATAGGGTGTCTTCCATCAAGTTATCTCCTGTAAAATCAATCTAAGAGTAATTATATCATAAAAATCAGAACATTTTTAATTGATTCTCGTCAAGCCGATATTTGCGGCGTTTTATATTTTTGATTCTTTTAAGCCGGTTTTCCAGATCTGCTTTATCAGAGAGCTGTTCCAGTATCTCTAAAGCTCTTTGAGTTATCTCTGCAGGAAACCCTGCAAGTTTAGCAACTTCAATTCCATAAGAACTGCTACTGCTTCCTTCTTCAATTTTATGAAGAAAGACAATACCGTTTTCTGATTCTAAAATTCGTACTCTTTTGTTTGCAACACATTCATATATTTCTGACATTATGGTAAGTTCAGTATAGTGTGTGGCAAAAAGTGTAACCGCTCCTATAACCTGGAAAAGATACTCCGATATTGCCCAGGCAACGGCTATTCCGTCAAGAGTTCCTGTTCCCCTGCCTACTTCATCCAGTAGAATAAGACTTTTCTGAGAAGAGTTGCTTAGGATTCCAGACATTTCAAGCATCTCTACCAAAAATGTTGACTTTCCAGATACGACATCATCTTTGGCACCTATTCTTGTAAAGACCCTGTCATAAATGGTTATAAAAGCCTTTTGTGCCGGAACAAACGAGCCTATCTGAGCCATTATGCTTATCAAGCCTATCTGTCTGAGATAGGTTGATTTGCCGCTCATATTCGGACCGGTTATAATAATAAAGTTTTTCCCTCCGCTTATCGCAAAATCATTTTTTTGAAAATTATCCACAGTTTTTTCAACCATCGGATGTCTTGACTCTATTATTTCAATTTCTTCCTGCTTTTCTACGAAGAAAGGTCTTATATAAGAGTTTCTGATGGCAGCTTGAGATAAGGAACAGGCAAGATCAATTTCAGAGATAACTGCTGACAGTTCTTTTATTCTTTTTAGGTAAGAAGATAGGGAAACTATAAATTCATCATAAATGGAAGTTTCTATCTTCCTTATTTTCTCCTGTGCGACCAAAACTTTTTTTTCAAGTTCATTAAGTTCTGGGGTAACAAATCTTTCACAGTTTGTCAGAGTTTGTTTTCTCGTGTAGGATAAAGGAGCAGATTGTGCCTGAACCTTTGATATTTCAATATAAAAACCATAGATCCTGTTTCTTCCTATTTTTAAGCTTGAAAGACCGGTTGTTTCTTTTTCTCTTTTTTCAAGTTCCCTGAGAACAGAGTCGATATCTCTTGAAATACTTCTATATTCATCAAGTTCACTGGAAATTCCATCTTTTATGACCATTCCGCTTCCAACATCATTAGAGGCATCTTCAAAGATATATCTTCCTATTTTTTCATAAACATCCATCAACGTAGGTATGGCGCCAAAAATTTCATATAAGCCTATATTTTGCATAATGATGTATGAGAGCTCAGAACTTTTTTCAATTGATGATGAAAGTGCATTTATATCTTTCGGATATGATTTTTGAATTGAGATTCTGCTTGAAATTCTTTCAAGATCCATTATCCCGCAGAGACTATCTTGAATTTCCGTTAGAAGTTTTTTATCAGAGGTTAACATCTGTACTGCGTTTAGTCTTTTTTCTATATGTGTGCTGTCTGTGAGCGGGCGCTTAAGGTTTTCAGCAAGAAATCTCTTTCCCATATTGGTTTTACAGTAATTTAAAGTATCAAAAAGACTTTTCCCTCTTTGCTCTGGCTGTGGTACTACACCGAGATTATAGATTGTATTGCTGTCAAGGAACATATAATCACTGCTTCTGAATTTTTTAGGAAAGTGAAAATGTTTTATTGTTTTGAACTGTGTGGTTTCAAGATATTTGAAAACACCATCCAGCAGGACAAGCTCACAAGAGGAAAACTCCAGAAAATCCAAAGAACTTACCGAATAAACTGATTTAAGGTGGCTATCATAATTTCCCGAGAGAATCCAATCTTCGACAACCTCGCAGTATATTCCGGGACGTCTTTCTTTTATAATTTTCAGCATATATTTTAGATTAGAAGAAAGCAGAATCTGAACAATTCCGTAGGAAAGCATAAAATCGATCATCTCTTCGTCTGTACTATCCATACTGTCGAGGTATACCTCACCTGTAGTAAAGTCAAATATTGAAAAGGTAAAGTTGTTTTTTTTATCAATTAGAATTGAAAAACGGTTTCCCTCATCAAGCATGGAATCCTCAACCACTGTTCCCGGTGTAAGAATACGGGTTACACTTCTCTTAACTATTCCTTTTGCCAAAGCAGGATCCTCCATCTGATCGCAGATGGCAACTTTGAAACCATTATCTATCAGTCTTTTTAAGTAATTATCAAGCGCATGATAGGGAATGCCTGCCATAGGATGTCCGGCTCTTTTTGTCAGAGTAAGTTGGAGGGTATCGCTCATCGTTTTTGCGTCATCAAAAAAAGTTTCATAAAAATCCCCGAGCCTGAAAAGCAGTATAGAGTCAGAATAATCTTTTTTTATCTCCATGTACTGCCTAATCATAGGAGTAAATTCTTGATCTTTCATGCTTTCCCCCTAATTAAAAAACATAGCCGCATAGCGGCCACGTCTTTTCATTCCGATTATTTATTGTTTTTATCATCGGTCTTCTTAGTTTCAAAAACCCTGTCTATGAGACCATAATCAAGAGCTTCCTGCGCAGACATAAAATAATCTCTCTCAATATCTTTTTCAATTTTTTTCAGAGGTTGCCCGGTATGGCTACTGAGTATCTGATTAAGCTGTGATCTCATCCTAAGAATTTCCCTGGTCTGTATTTCTATATCTGCTGCTGTTCCTTCCATGCCGCCAGAAGGCTGATGAATCATAATTCTACTGTTAGGTACAGAAAGCCTTTTTCCCTTAGCACCCGCAGCAAGCAGTACCGCAGCCATTGATGCAGCTTGTCCAAGACATATGGTGGATACGCTCGGTTTTATATAATGCATGGTGTCGTATATAGCCAAACCAGCAGTTATTACTCCTCCTGGAGAGTTTATATAAAGTGATATGTCCTTGTCAGGATCCTGCGATTCCAAAAAGAGCATCTGGGCGATAATAACATTAGCCACAGTGTCGTCTATGGGAGTGCCTAAGAATATTATCCTGTCTTTTAAAAGTCTGGAATAAATGTCGTATGATCTTTCATATCTGCCGTCAGATTCTATTACAACCGGCATTGGAATACTCATGATTCGCCCCTCCTTGATTTTTTTACTTTGTCAATTATTTTTTTGGCTTCCACACAAGTTAATATAAGATGACCACTGTCCATAAATATTATGGTTTCAACGCTTTTGCCATAAGTAATATCTATAAGGCTTGTACTGCCTTTAATAAATTCCTCATCAAGTTTTTCTTCCTGGCTTGAGGCATCGGCCCTTCCTCGCCTTTCGCCTTCAGAAAGGACATCATCGCCCTGAAACATCTTTTTCATTCTTCTGAACTGTATAAAATCCTGAGGAATAATTGAGTGTACTCTTTCGGCGGCTATAAATGAATCCTTTGTAATGCTTACAAACATGTATCTCACCTCCAAATTAATTATACAATAAACAAGGCTAAAAAACAAATAATTTTTTCTTGACTTATTCTATGTAATTTTAGTATAATCTCACTTATATATGTCGAGTAAATATTAAAAGGAGGTGACATATGTGTTGCTTTTTGTGTTTAATAAAATATAACATTGAAAAGAAAATTCAGCATTACAGCGTTCATCTAAGAGAAAGCAACATAAAAATTCCACTCTGAAAACTTTTTTGGTCTTAAAAAATCAAAAACCGGGAGGGGAAGATATGACAGATAATAAATCAATTACTATAAAACAGAGAGAGAGTATGGCAAGAAAAGGTTCGTTAATAGGAATTGCTGGAAATGCAGTTTTAGGTTTTTTAAAGCTTTCAATTGGTTTTTTTACAGGAAGTCTTGCGATTACAGCCGATGGAATTGATACTGTAACAGATATTTTTACATCATTTCTTACACTTATTGCTACAAAACTTTCAAGCAAGCCTGCCGATGAATCTCATCCTTACGGACATGAAAAAATTGAACCTATCATAACAAAAATTCTTTCTCTTATAGTAATATATGCAGGATATGAAGTTCTTTCAAGTGCTATTTCCAGACTTGGCGGAAAACAGTCTGAAATAAAGGATGTTTCTTTGATACTGATTGTTTCAGCCATATCGGTTTTTACAAAATTTTTCTTATACAGATATAAACTTGCAATAGGGAAAAAAATAAACAGTTCTTCGTTTGTTGCCGATGCACTTAACATGCGTAATGATGTATTTACTTCGATATCGGTTCTTGCAGGAGTTTTTTTGATATTTATAACCGGAATATGGTGGATAGATGCCTTGCTGGCTATATTTGTTTCAGTTTTTATCTTTAAAGTCGGAATCTCTCTTTTCATGGAGTCTTCCAATGAACTAATGGACGGTTCCAAAGAACTAGGAGATGTATACAACGATATTTTAAAAGGAATGGAAAGTTTTCATCAAGTAAAAAATCCTCATAGAATAAGAGTTAGGAAGTCCGGATATATTTATTTTGTTGAAATGCATATAGAAATTGATCCTCAGATGACTGTACATCAAGCTCACATGATTGTTAAGAATATTGAAAATGAAATAAAAAAAGAAAATCCATATATAAGAGATGTTATAATACATATTGAACCGATAGACAATGAAGAAAAGGAAGATTTTGGATTTAATGTAAGAAGTATAAAAAAAACTTTTGGGAAAAAAGGAAATAACGGAGGGAAATAGATGGAGTTTGATTTTTTGGATGAGGCTATAATAGAGATTACAGCAGGAAAAGGCGGAGATGGAGCAATAAGTTTCCGTCGTGAAAAGTTTGCGCCATTTGGCGGTCCGGACGGAGGAAACGGTGGTACCGGTGGACATATCATAATACAGAGTGTACTTGAGAAAAATACTCTGGTGGATTTCAAATATAAAAAGAAGTTTTTGGCCGAGAACGGGGAGAACGGAAAGACAAAAAATCAATACGGATGCGATGGGGAGGATATGGTTATAGAAGTACCGGTTGGAACGGTAATATATAATTATCCAGATATGGATAAAATAGCAGATCTCCAATATCCCAACGAATACGTTATTGTCGCTCGCGGAGGCATCGGGGGACGTGGAAATTCAAAGTTTGCCACTTCAACACTCCAGGCTCCAAGAATATCCGAAAAAGGTATTGAGGGAGAGAAAAAAGTTTTGAAGCTTGAACTTAAATTATTGGCAGACATAGGTATTGTCGGATTTCCTAACGTAGGAAAATCAAGTCTGATATCAAAAATTTCCAATGCAAGACCAAAAATAGCCAATTATCCATTTACTACGCTTATTCCAAATCTTGGAGTGGTTAAGGTAGATGAAGGAAAATCCTTTGTGGTTGCCGATATTCCAGGACTGATTGAAGGAGCCCATGAAGGGATAGGCCTTGGAGATAAGTTTCTTAAACATATAGAAAGATGTTTTGCTCTGGTTCATATAATTGATGGCTCAGAGTATGAAGGGAGAGATCCGGTTAATGATTATTATAGCATAAGAAAGGAACTTGAAAAATTTAACAAGGATATATCTTTAAAAGAAGAAGTAATAGTTTTAAATAAGACGGATACTCTTTCAGAAGATAAACTTGTCACTATTTGTTCGAAAATTGAAAAGGCTATAGGAAAACCTGTTATTCCCATCTCGTGTTATACCGGATATAATGTTGACAGACTTAAAGGCATTATGTACAGCATAATAGAAGACAGAAGGGAAGAGGAAATACGTAAATATGAGAAATTAAAAAGAAGTATGCCCGAAAAGATCAAGTTTGATGCAGAGCCTGTTAAAGTTGAGACGGTAATGAAGATAAAGTATCAGGTTGTCAGAATTGCGGAACATGAGTATGAAATAGTAGGGGAAGATATAGTTCAGCTTCTTTCAAAATTCAATATATTTCAGATGGACTCAAGGAAAAAAATTCTTGGCATACTTGAAAAAAACGGATTGGAAAAGTTATTGAGACGAGCCGGAGTATCTGAGGGAGATACTATTTATTGCGGAGAATTTGCCTTTGAATATATAAGGTGAGTGATTTTTGATGACAGTGG
>DJGH01000074.1:19437-23657 GCA_002431635.1 Petrotoga sp. UBA5851 | reverse complement strand
GTGATTTTTGATGACAGTGGTCTTTGGCGGAGCATTTAATCCGCCCCATGTAGGGCATCGAATAGTTGCTGAAGCAGCATATGATCTTTTAAAACCAGAAAAATTTTTAATAATACCTACTTTTATATCTCCGCATAAGATGGGATCTGATATTGCTGCCTACGATAAGCGGATGAAGTGGTGCCGGAAAACATTTCCGTGCGAAAGGTTTTATGTCAGCGATATTGAAAGCACTTTAGACGGAAGATCGTATACTTACAATACTGTTACTAAACTGCTTTTAAGTTATAGTGATGTGTATTTGCTTATAGGGGAGGATTCTTTTCTTTCTTTTAACAGATGGTATATGGCAGAGGAGCTTTATAAGCTGTGCAAGCTTGTTGTTTATCCAAGATTTTTTGATGAAAGAGGATTTTTGGGAAGTACTAGACAGTTCATAAAACTTCAAAGTCCCATCATAGATATTTCTTCATCCATTATCCGTAAAAGTCTTTCCCTTGGACTAAATGTTTATGGTATGGTAGATGACGCAATATATAATGAAATAAAAGTAAACTACAAATGAAAAATAAAAATTCATATTGACAAACAAAAAATTATAGTGTATAATAAAAAACGTTAAACTGAGAAACTGAGCAATGCCTGGGTGGTGGAATTGGCAGACACGTATGGTTGAGGGCCATATGAGGCTTTTCTCGTGCGGGTTCAAGTCCCGCCCCAGGCACCAAAGGACAGCAGAAGCTGTCCTTTTTCTTTTCTTATAGATATGAAATATGATAAAATTTTAAATGCTAAAAGAAAAAGATGGTGATAAAAATGAAGATAGAAAAAGAACGTAAGTATATTTTTGATGATCAGACAGTAGCTTTGAACCTTATCAGGAAAGCAAAAACCAGATCTTTAATCTTTCAATGGTATCTTGATGAAGGAGAACGGATCAGACTGGAAATTTCTTCTGAAAAGTTTTCATGGACAAGAAATTTTAAAACAGAAATTGATATTCAGTCAAGGTATGAAGATGAAAGTAGTCTTAATCCATCTGATGTGGAGTTTAATAGGCTTTCCACGTATCCGGTGGTCGTAAAAAACAGATATTTTCTTGAGTATGATCCTGAAATAATTGTAGATGAGATTTTAAACCCAGCAGAAATGATAAAATATAATATGCCTCAGACCGGAGAAAAATTATTTTTAATGGAAATAGAGGAAAAAAATACATTTGTAGAGGATCTTTCGGAATTTGTGAACAAAATTTTTACCAATGAAAGTTTGATTGATGTTACCGGACTGAAGAAGTATAAAAACTCTGAAATTGCCGGACTATGCAAGGAACATTTTCTAAAACTTTTTTATGAGGTGATACGTGGCTAAACTTATAATTGTTGCAACTCCAATAGGAAACCTTGAAGATATTTCACCACGAGCGTTACAAGCTCTAAAAGAATGCGATATGATCTTTACCGAAGATAAAAGAGTAATTATAAAACTTCTGAATCATTATGCTATCGGTGAAAAAAAACTTTTTACATTCTGTGAGGCCAAAGCTGAACGGACGTTAGAACCTGCCATATCTGAGCTAAAAAAATGTATAACTGCCGTTTTTGTTTCTGATGCTGGTATGCCCGTTGTTTCTGATCCAGGATATCAACTTGTTGAAAGATGTTACGAACTTGGCATTCAAATAGATGTCATACCCGGCGCCAGTGCTCCTGTAACTGCTATAGCAGCCAGCGGTTTTCCAGGATCAAAGTTTTATTTTCTGGGTTTTATTCCCAGAGATAAAAATCAGCGTAGGATGTGGAAGACTCTTGTTGATTTTCCAAATATAATGGTTTTTTTTGACTCACCCAATCGGATTGTTCAGACTCTGGAAAATATTCTTCAGATACTAGGCGACCGAGAAGTTTTTTTTGCACGAGAGATGACAAAGATTCATCAGGAGTTTTTTCGTACTACTGTAAGTCAGGCAATAAAAGAGTTTAGCCAACGTAAGGAAGTAAAGGGAGAGTTTACGGTGGTACTGAGCGGTAAGATGCATATCATGCAAACAGAGGAAGAATAATATGGATTTTCCTTCCTTAAAGGATCTTGCCGACTATATAAATGGAATTTTTACATCAAGCGATCTTTATAATCAGAGTGTAAAAATTATTGGGGATGTTTCTTCTGCAAAGTACAGCAGCAAAAACGATCTTTATATAGAACTTTCTCAGCAGACAGGAGCTTCAAACTACTCAATGACGGTATTTTTCCCAAACTCATATGCCTCATATGTACTTGAAAGGCTTGATATTAAAAATCCCAATGAGCTTGTAGGTAAAAAATGGGAGTTTATGGGGAATATTACTCTTTGGAAAGGCAATCTAAGATTTGTCATGACAGGTAAAGCTCTTTTTCCGGTTGGCGACTCCAATATAGAGTTAAAAAAAATGAAAATTCTTTCTCTTTTAAAAGAAAAAGGATTTCTCAGGATAAAAGAAAGAACACTGAATGAACTTGAACCTATAAAAAAAATTGCTGTTGTGAGTTCACCTACAGCAGCAGGTTACCAAGATTTTGAAAAGAATATTATAGCTGCCAGAAATATACCGGTTGTCCATCTATATCCTACTCTCATGCAAGGTGCAGAAACCGTGGACAGCGTTATTAATGCAATGACTAAGATAATAAAGTCGAAGATTCCTTATGATGTTGTTGCATTGATAAGAGGGGGAGGCTCAAAAAGTGATCTAATGTATTTTGATGATGTAAAACTTGGTGTCTATATAGCCAAGTTTAATGAAATAATACCTGTTCTGACAGGAATAGGACATGAACAGGATACCAGTATCCCTGATTATGTGAGTTTTAAAAGGTATTCCACTCCAACAGAAGCTGCAAGAGATATTGTTAGGCAGATTGACGAAGTAGATGAAATTTTTGTTGGAAAAATCGGCGATTTAAAAGAAAGCTTCGATTTTTATCAGAAAACGATAGAAGATTTAATTTCACTTAAAAATACCGATTTAATGAGAATAACTCTGGAAAATTGCATTTTTTATCAGAATAAATCATTTGACGATTTTCACAAAATAATAGATAATTCTATTGAGAATATTTTTTCATTGTATGAAAAAAATTTCAGTTACACTATTCTATCAACATTCTCTGAAAGCGTTTCTTCTGAACTTAAGTACAAAAATGCCTTGATCGAAAGCAAAAAGAGTGAAATAGGCATGTTTTTTAATGACCAAATTTCTTTTTTTGAAAACTATCTTAATGAGCAGTATGCTGAAATAACCGGCCAAAGTCCTTTTGGCGCTTTTATGAACAATGGGGCTGTAATAAGGAAAAACTCATATTTGATCAGCCGGGTCAAAGATCTTAATCTTGACGATGAGGTTGAAATGTACTTTCCTGACGGAAAAGCCTGTGCAAAGATTATCAGAAAGGAGGATCAGGCTAATTGACAGATAAAATTTTTGAAATAAATAGTAAGGATATAAGTAAGCTCTCATTCAAAGAGCTGATATTTTATATTGAAGAGATAAACAATTTTTTTAAAAATCAGCCTAAAGATGAAACTGTAGATATTGATCTGGCTATAGATCTTTATAAAAAGGCACTTGAGCTTTTGATGCAGGCCAAAAGCAAGCTTAGAATCGCTAGGGAAGAAAAAGAGAAGATAGATAAAATATATGCAGGACTCTTAGAAAAAAATGAAAATGATTAGGAAATCTTGCAATGATATGTTTTCTCTTTTTTTAACAAAAAAACAAATAAAGATAATATAATTGTACAAGTTGATGAAAAATTGTTTTGTGAATTTGTGAAATTTTCATCAATGTGGATAAAATTACTCATATATCAGCAGGAGGGAAAAAGATGAACGAAACTATGGAAATGAAGCTAAGGGATGTTGCGGATTATGTTGACACGCTTAAGCTTGAAGGCAAGGATCAGGAAGTGAAGAGAAGTTATCTGATCCATACTCTGCATAAAGCGCAAGAAATAATAGGTTACTTACCAGTAGAGGTGCAGAAACTTATTGCAAAAAAATTAGGTCTTCATGCTTCAGAAGTATATGGTGTAGTCTCTTTTTACAACTACTTTACCATGAAACCGAAAGGGCTCTATCCAATTAATCTTTGTCTTGGAACTGCCTGCTACGTAAGAGGATCAGGTCCTCTTTACGAAGAACTGAAAAAGCTTCTTGGAGTTGAAGAAGGCGAAGTAACTTC
>DJGH01000074.1:8722-19420 GCA_002431635.1 Petrotoga sp. UBA5851 | reverse complement strand
ACTTCAGATGGTATTTTTTCACTGCACGCAGTAAGATGCCTTGGAGCATGCGGACTTGCGCCTGTTTTAATGATAGGTGAAAAGGTTCACGGCAGACTTAAGAAAGAGGATCTTCCCAGAATATTGGAAGAGTACAGACAGTTAGCAAAAACCCAGAATGTATAATAAATATTAAGGAGGGAGTCTTAATGCCGATAGTAAAAAGTGTTGCTGACCTTATGAAGATTAAAGAACAGGCAAAAGAAAAAATTCAGGTAAGGAAAACAGCTGACAGCGAAAGCAAAGTTGTATTGAAAGTTGCAATGGGTACATGCGGAATTGCATCAGGAGCTAAAGAAACTTTTTCAGCCCTTATAGAGGAAATTGACAAAAGAAAGCTGAACAATATTATCGTAGTTCAGACAGGCTGCATGGGATACTGCCATTCCGAACCTACAATTGAAGTTATCGAACCTGGAAAAGACTCCATAATATACGGTAAAATGACTAAAGACAGAGCCGGTGAACTTATTCAGAAGCACATAATTGATGGCGAATTATTACAGGACTCAATAATTGGTAAAACACACCAAGTTGCAAAATAAGATTGGAGGTTAAAATAATGGGAAAATATAAGCAGTTTATCCTGATCTGCGGCGGAACCGGATGTTCCTCTTCAGGAAGCGGAGATATAATAGATTCTTTCAATAAAGCACTGGAAGAAAAAGGACTTAAAGATGAAGTTCAGATAGTCAGAACCGGATGTTTCGGATTCTGTGAACAGGGACCTATAGTGAAAGTTCTTCCAGACGATACGTTTTACGTTAAAGTAACAGAAAAAGATGTAGAAAATATTGTAAACGAACACATAATAAAAGGAAGAAGAGTTCAGAGACTTCTTTATGTTGAACCGTCAGAAAAAGAGAAGATAGAAGAGTATATAAAGATGCCTTTCTATAAAAAACAGATCAGAGTGGTTCTCAGAAATGCCGGAGCGATTAATCCTGAAAACGTTGAAGAGTATATTGCTAACGACGGATATTCAGCACTTGCGAAAGCACTCACCGAAATGTCCCAGGACGATGTCCTTAAGAGTATTTCTGATTCAGGACTGAGGGGAAGGGGCGGTGGAGGTTTTCCTACCGGTATGAAGTGGAGTTTTGCCAAGAGAGCCAAGGGTGATAAAAAGTACATTATATGTAATGCCGATGAAGGAGATCCGGGAGCATTCATGGACAGGTCCGTTATGGAAGGAGATCCCCATTCGGTAATTGAAGGTATGTCTATAGCTGCTTATGCAATAGGTGCACAGAAAGGATATGTTTATATAAGAGCTGAGTACCCGTTAGCAGTTCAGAGATTAAGAAAAGCATTGAATGATGCAAGAGAGTATGGTTTCCTCGGTGAAAACGTTATGGGAACAAACTTCTCTTTTGACATAGAAGTAAGACTCGGTGCCGGAGCATTTGTCTGTGGTGAGGAAACAGCCCTTATCCATTCAATAGAGGGTAAGAGAGGAGAACCTACATCCAAGCCTCCTTTCCCAGCAAACAGCGGCTTGTGGAAAAAGCCAACTGTAATCAATAATGTTGAGACCTTAGCGCAGATTCCTGTTATATTGCTTAAAGGAGCAGATTGGTTCAGAAAGCTTGGTACAGAGAAGTCCCCCGGAACAAAAGTCTTTGCATTGGCCGGAGCCATAAACAATGTCGGACTTGTTGAAGTACCTATGGGAATAACCTTAAGAGAAATTCTTTATGAGATAGGCGGAGGAATAAGAAACAACAAGCAGTTCAAAGCTGTCCAAACAGGCGGACCGTCGGGTGGATGTATTCCTGCAAAGTACCTTGATACACCAATAGACTTTGATAATCTTATTGCTTTAGGTTCTATGATGGGTTCAGGCGGTATGATTGTTATGGACGAAGATACTTGTATGGTCGATGTTTCCAAGTTCTATCTTGAATTTACCGTTGATGAGTCATGCGGAAAGTGTACACCATGCAGAATAGGAAATTACAGACTACATGAGGTACTGGAGAGAATAACATCCGGGAGGGCTGTCATAGAGGATCTTGATAAACTGGAACAGTTGGGCAATGTTATTAAAGATACGGCATTATGTGGACTAGGTCAAACTTCTCCAAATCCTATCCTTTCAACAATCAATTATTTCAGAGATGAGTATGTAGCCCACATTCAGGATAAAAAATGTCCGGCCGGAGTATGTAAAAACCTCATAAGATACGATATAAATCCGGCAAAATGTGTTGGATGTACAGCATGTGCCAGAGTATGTCCGGTTCAGGCTATAACCGGTACCGTCAAAAAAGCTCATGTTATTGACCAGGATAAGTGTATAAAATGCGGCGCCTGTTATGCGACATGTAGATTTGGCGCTATAAGTAAAATATAAAAGGAGGGACTTTCATAATGCCAAATGTAATAATTAATGATATAAAAGTTGAAGTACCGGAAAATGTAACTGTACTTGAAGCTATAAGGCTTTCCGGAGGATATGTTCCTACTCTTTGCCATATGAAGCTGGATGACATAAAAATAGAGAATAATCCTGCATCATGCAGAATATGTATGGTTGAAGTTGCCGGAAGAAGAAACCTTGCTCCTGCATGTGTTACTCCTATTGCAGAAGGAATGGTTATTAAAACTCATTCAAAAAAGGCAGTAAATGCAAGAAGAACTGTTCTTCAACTTCTCCTATCCAATCATCCTCAGGATTGTTTGAAGTGTGCAAAGAACGGCCAGTGCGAACTTCAGGATCTTGCATCAGAATTATTTATTACAACCAATCCTTATATGGGAAATAAATCTACTCATAAAAAGGATGTATCTGCAGCCATAATAAGAGATCCCAGCAAATGTATAATGTGCAGAAAGTGCGAGACCATGTGTAATTCCTTCCAGACGGTTGGTGTGCTTTCCGCAGTTGACAGAGCTTTTGATGCTGTTGTAAAGCCAACGTTTGATCTCCCGCTTGAACAGACCAACTGTACATTCTGCGGGCAGTGTGTGGCTGTATGTCCCACAGGAGCCCTTGTTGCTCATACATATATCGATGAGGTATGGCAGGAAATAGATAATCCTAAGAAACATGTTGTAGTTCAGACGGCACCGGCAGTTAGAGTGGCAATTGCCGAAGAGTTCGGTTATGAGCCGGGTACAATATCAACAGGCAAGCTTGTAAGCGCTTTAAGGGCTCTTGGATTTGATAAAGTATTTGATACCGATTTTGCAGCTGACCTTACAATAATGGAAGAAGCAACAGAGTTTCTTGACAGAATAAAAAATGGCGGGTATATGCCAATGTTAACATCCTGTTGTCCGGGATGGGTCAAGTTCCTTGAACATCAATTCCCGTCACTTGTCGAAATGCCATCATCGGCTAAGTCTCCCCAACAGATGTTTGGAGCGATAGCCAAAAGTTTTTATGCAGAAAAAAATAATATAGATCCTAAAGATATGACAGTTGTATCGATAATGCCTTGTATTGCAAAAAAATATGAAGCAGGCAGACCGGAAATAAACTCCAGTGATGAGTATAAAGATGTTGATTACGTTCTTACTACAAGAGAGCTTGCCAGAATGATTAAAGAGGCTGGATTAAACTTTGATACTCTACCTGAAGGACAGTATGATTCGCCATTGGGAGAATCAACAGGTGCTGCTGTAATATTCGGAAGAACAGGAGGAGTCGCAGAAGCTGCATTAAGAACTGCTTACGAATGGATAACAGGCAAAAATCTCGAAGCAGTGGAGTTTGAAGCTATAAGAGGATACGAAGGTGTAAGAGTAGCAGAGGTAAAAGTAGGAGAAATGACCGTAAGAGTAGCGGTTTCTCACGGACTCGGAAATACAAGAAAACTTCTTGAAGATATACAGGCCGGAAAGCTGCAGCTGCATCTTATCGAAGTAATGGCTTGTCCAGGTGGATGTGTAGGCGGCGGCGGACAGCCTTTCCATCATGGTAACTTTGATATAATAAAAAAGAGAACCGAGGCATTGAACAGAGCAGACAGAAACATGCCTATAAGAAAGTCGCATGAAAATCCCGCGATAAAGGCTCTTTATGAGGAATATCTTGGTAAACCCGCAAGTGAAAAGGCTCATCATTTGCTGCATACTCATTATCTTGAAAGAGAGTGGCTGTAATAAAAAGATAAGTGTCAGGAGTTTTCCTGACACTTTTTCTATTTTGAAACTTACTTTAAAAAGATACCTTCATTAAAGCATTTAACGTTCAAAATTGTCATTATATAATAATAAACTCTTTTTTTTACAGACAGTTCCTTATTACTAAGATTTTTTTTTGAGTCTAAAAATGTTTTAATATCTATTGTGATAAGTGAAAAAAATTAGCTTTCCTGATAGTCCTTTAAGTAAAAACTTGAGGGCTGTCTTTAATATTATAGTGATTAGAAGGAGGAAAAAATGCAGAAAAAGCAGATTACAGTAAAAAACCCGTCAAGATCTTATCTTATTGAAAAGATTATTGAAAAAAAAGAAGGCAACCTTCTTTCAAACGGAACGGTAAATGTTGATACCAGACCGTTTACGGGTAGATCACCCAAGGATAAGTATATAGTAGAAGATTCTTTTACCAAGGATAAAATATGGTGGGGGCCTATAAACCAGCCTACTAGTAAAGAAACTTTCATATCTTTGAGGCAGGAGCTCAAGGCTCATCTGGACAGTTCAAATGAAGTTTACATTATGAATGGATATGCCGGATTTGATGATAAGTATAGGGTGAATGTGCAGCTTATAACATGTTCGCCTGTTCAGGCACTAGCATATAAAAACCTTGTCATACCAGCAGATGAAGAAAAATTTAAACCCGAACTTACCATATATGCTTCACCTTATTTTTCTGCTGATAAAGCAAAATATAATACTAACTCCGATGTTTTCATCATAATGGATATGAGTGAAAAAGAAGTCATAATCGGGAAAACCGTTTATCCCGGAGAAATTAAAAAGTCGATATTTACATATATGAATTTTGCTCTTCCGCTTAAAGGAGTTTTTTCTATGCATTGTTCTGCAAATACCGATTCTGAAAATAAGCACACAGCTCTTTTCTTTGGTCTTTCGGGAACAGGAAAAACAACTCTTTCAGTAGTTGAAGATAGGCTTCTTATAGGTGATGACGAACATGCATGGCATGATGAAGGTATATTCAACTATGAGGGCGGTAGCTATGCAAAAATAATAAACGTTTCAGAGGATGAAAACCCTATGATCTATCATGCACTGAAATATGGTGTAATGACCGAAAATGTTGTATTCAATGATCAAAGGATTGCGGATTACTCTGACCAGACTATCACCGAGAATACACGTGCATGTATTCCACTAGATATGCTTGAAAATGTAAAATCAGACGGAAAGGCCTCGCATCCGGAGACTATATTCTTTCTTTCTGCTGATGCATTCGGAATACTTCCACCTATTGCCAAGCTTGAGGAAGCACAGATTTATGATTATTTTTTACTTGGATATACCGCTAAACTTGCAGGAACAGAAAGAGGAGTAAAAGAACCTTCTCTTACGTTTTCAGAGTGCTTTGGAAAACCTTTTATTCCACTGAATCCTAAGGTATATGCACAGATGCTTCTTGAGAAAGTAAAACGCTATGGGGCTGAGGTATACCTTGTTAACACAGGTTGGATAGGCGGGGCGTACGGTACGGGTTCAAGAATAAAACTCAGATATACCAAGAGACTGGTTAATGCAGCTATTAACAGAGAATTAAAAGATTTCGAAAAATTTGAAATACTTGATCTTAAGATACCGAAAGTTTGTGAAGGTGTTCCTTCTGAGATTCTTAATCCTTCAAATGTCTGGACTAGCAAATCTGAGTATGAAAAAAAGGCTAAAGAACTGTATAGTAAGTTTAAAGAACACTTTGAAAAATTTTAATCATTTATATCCTGCTATGGAGCTTTGCTCCATAGCTTTTTTCGGGAGGACAGAATATGTATACTTACGGATTAATAGTTTTTTCGGAAGATGAGGAAAAAGCATATGCAAAAGCTCTTGAGTGTTCAGGCAGATACTCTCAGGGAAATATTTCTATGGCAATAAATTTTGCTGATGATGAGGAATACTTCAATGACACCGTAACGAGTCTTTCATCTATGTATCTGGATTTAAAAGAGAGTTCTGAAAACCTTCTTTCTATATATGAAAAAAAGCTTGATAAAGAAGATTTTCTTATTTCACAGCTTCACGAGAATCTGAAACGTTATGAAAGTCATCTATATTCATNNTTACAATGATGGTGAAGTAATTCATATCGATAGTTCTGAAATACTTATAAGTTTTCTAAATGGAAAAGACAAAACTCATATATATCTTTTTATTATTGATGCACAATAAAAAAACGAAGGGGAAACCCCTTCGTTTTTTTTATGACTATTCAAATTTAGAAATTTTCATGGTTACAGTTTTCACTCCGTCGCTTTCCGAAAGTTTAAATGTTTCATTGACACCGCTTCTTATCTGTTCAAGAATCACCCCGAATCTTGTGGAGTTGGAAAAGTCTTCACGTGTCTTTTTCCATAAGATCATCCTCAGCGTTTCAACAACTCTCGCTGAATCAGCGGAAATGAGGTTTTTCGCTTTATCGCTCTGAACAATCATAGAAAATTCTGTTATATAGACTTTATTTTTATAGTCTATATTTATGGGATACTCAGAAGAAATAATACTTACTTTAATAGCAACTGGAGTAGCCGTTTTCTCAACAACCTTCTCTACATACTGTATGACTGGTTTTGAAGAGCCGTAATACTTTATGGAAGTCTCTCCCTGGTATACCGGCGATACATATGAGTCCTTAAGTGAGTATACGTAAACTTTATCTCCGTCTACTCTTGTAAAAAGATAGTTGTCGACTATCTTTATACCGTTTATATCTTTTACATCAACATTTTTTTTGATCACTGGATTTTTAAGGTCTTTTATATCAGCTATGGTGAATCCGGACTGGTCTCTTAATATATATAAATAGTTTTCTTTTTTTATAACGTCAGTTACATTACCGTCAAGCTTTATGCTAGAAAGTTCTGTGGGTTTTTTAGGGTCTTTTACTTCATAGATTGTAACCCCCATCCTTCCGCTTGGAGCAAACAGGTACTCTTGGTCTTTTTCTGCCGAAGCCGTTCTAAATACAGCATTGCTTTCAGTGGACTGTCCGAAAGAATTTTTTGCAATCACTTTCAAAGTATATGTTTTACCAGGAGATAGCTTTTTATACTCATACATAAGATCCTTTATATTTTCTGCAATTTTAAACTCAGTTCCATCATCTTGTTTAAGGTATAAATCATAAGCTAGATCTAATGAATCAACGCTTGCAGGCTGCCAGACAAAGAAATAATTCGTACTTATTATAAGCTCATTGTTTTCAGGCGATATTATTTTGGGAGGTACGGGGGGTATAAGCGCCGAAAGAGATAATGCGTCGGAAAATTCGTATATTCGGCTGTCTTTTAAAACTGAAAACTTTAACTCTGTGCCAAGGGTTGAAAATCCTTTCAAAGATACGGTATTGATAGATGTTTCGTACGAAAATTCAAATTTATCGTTGGTTTTTGAATATACAAGATATTTGTCAAATCCTGCGGGAAGATTTACTGATAGATCATTTCCAATCTTAACGGGCTTAAGGTCATAAAGAACCTGCTCTCTTGAAAGGAAAAAATCTTTGCTTGTTTTGTCTTTTATAAAAATTGATTCTTTGTGCGAAAAAACTATATAGTTTTTTGAGTTTATGGCAGAAACTTCGATCGAGTAGTTATCTTCTTTTAATTTGGGTATTAAAATAGGATCGTTTAGTCCGTACTCTTTTACGAAACTTGTCTTCCCAGAAATACTGACTTTTATCTTTTGAATGTCTTCTGTTATATCTGTGTTAGGAATGGAATAACTTAAAGTCAGTTCGTGCTTCTTGCCGGAAAATACAAAAAAAAGTATAAGTGCCGAAATAAGCAACAAAACACCTATTGTACTCAGCAAGTAGATTTTTTTCATTGGAAAACGGTTTTCTTTTTTCTTTTCGCTCAAAAGATCCTGAAATTCATTTTTGCTTGAATTATTTTCGGTATCGTTAGGCATCTTATCACCCCCATGGGAAATTATATCATATTTTTAAACAAAACTAAATTATCAGGATATTAATGATAATTAAATGGGTGGATTTGAAATCCACCCATGATATATCATTCTATTAAAGAATCCATTATTGAAGCAAGGTTTACAAAAGATTGTTTCAGTGATGCTCCACCAACAAGACCTCCATCAATATCTTTTTTCAAGAACAAGCCAAGGTAATTTGACTCACTTACACTTCCGCCATAAAGTATGGTAATACCATCTGCTGCTTGTCTTGAATATAACTTTGCGATAAGCTCACGTATAAACTCATGGACTTGCTGTGCTTGCTCTGGAGAGGCTACTTTTCCAGTTCCTATTGCCCAGACCGGCTCATACGCGATAACAACCTTCTGCAAATCATTGGCAGAAACATTTTTAAGGCCTTTTTTTACCTGAAGCTCTATTATATTGAATGTGAGATTATCTTCGCGATCCTGAAGCTGTTCGCCGACGCATAATATGGGAATCAGTCCTTCATCAAGTGCTTTAAGAACTTTTTGATTTATCAGTTCGTCACCTTCATGGAAGATATGTCTTCTTTCAGAATGTCCCAGTATCACATAATCAACCGATATATCCTTAAGCATACAAGCTGATACTTCACCGGTAAAAGCACCGCTTGATTCATGATACATATTTTGCGCACCAGTGAAAACATGAGTTCTGTCCACATACTCAGATACTCTTTCAAGAGCGGTAAAGGGTACGCATAGCACGGAAGTTATTTTTTTAAACTCCTGAAGTTTTGGAACAATAGTACAAGCAAACTCAGCAGCTTGCGAAGGCGTTTTATTCATCTTCCAGTTGCCAGCGAGAATGAATTTCCTAATGCCTAGATTTTTTTTTTGAGAGATGCTGGCGATTCCGGGAAGGGTTATTCCCTCAAGATACTCCAGCGAAGCACCTCCACCTGTGGATACATGGGAGAACATCTGTGCCATTCCAAACTCTTCGGCAGCGGCAGCGGAATCTCCTCCCCCAACAACGGTTATAGTTTCTTTGGTTGTCATTGAGGATATTCTTTTTGCAATCTCTTTTGTACCATAAGAAAAATCAGGTATTTCAAAAACTCCCATAGGTCCATTCCATATAATTGTTCTGGCACCACTGAGTTTTTCAGAGAAAAGTTTAATTGTTTCTGGTCCGATATCTAATCCCATCCATCCTTCTTCAATTCCATCATCTATTGAAACAAGCCGGTTTTCTGTTCCTGCTTCAAGTTTTTTTGCAACAGTAGAATCGACTGGAAGTACTATTTCCACATTTTTAGAAGCTGCTTTCTCAAGGAGTTCTCTTGCAAAATCAACTTTATCAGCCTCGTATCTGGAAGAACCTATATTTTTGCCCTGTGCCTTGAGGAAGGTAAACATCATGGCTCCACCTATCAATATTTTATCTGCTTTTTCAAGAAGATGGTTTATGACATTAATTTTATCAGATACTTTTGCTCCTCCAAGAACAACTACGTATGGATGTTCCGGTTCGTAAGTGACCTTGCTTAGGAATTTTATCTCCTTTTCCATCAGAAACCCGGCGACACTGGGAATATAACTTGCAATTCCAACATTCGAAGAATGAGCTCTGTGTGCTGTGCCAAAAGCATCATTTATGTGGATATCTGCCAAACCGGCCCAATACTTGGCTAAATCCGTATCATTTTTTTCTTCACCCTTTTCAAATCTAGTATTTTCAATTAAGAGTATGTGTCCTTGCTGAAGGTTCTCCACAGCTTTATTAACGCTTTCACCGCGGGTATCTTCAACGAAAGAAACCAGAGATGGCATAAGCTCGTTGAGTCTTTCAGCAACCGGTTTCAGAGAAAATTCCTGGTCAGGACCATTTTTGGGTCTTCCAAGATGCGAGAGAAGAATAACCTTTGCATTATGGTCTATAGCGTATTTGATAGTCGGAAGAGCCGCAGTTATTCTTGTATCATCTGTTATTTTTCCGTTTTTTACGGGAACATTAAAATCCACCCGCATAATAACTTTTTTTGAGTTCAGATCAATATCCCTTACTGTAAGCATGTTCATGAAACTCACCTCCGTTATATATTAGGCATATTTTCAAAACCGCTCAGATACTTTTGAGAAATTTTCTCAGATTCGGTTTCTTTCAGTTCGGAAGCTTTTTCTAAAGCTTCATTGGTAGCGGCTATTATCATATCTTTAATTATATCAATACTCTCTCCCTGAAGCTCTGGAGATATATCAATGTTTTTAATTTTTAGATCGCCCCCGGCAGTTACTGTTACTACTCCGCCTCCGCTGCTTGCCTTAACTTCCTGTGATGCAAGCTTTTCTTCCAGTTCCGCCATTTCTGCTTCCATAGCTACCTGAGCTTTTTGAGCTTCTTTTAGCAGCTGTCCCATATCGGCTTTTTTAGAAATTCCCGGTTTTAAGGATCTTCCCCCAAGACTTTTAATTTTTTTGGCCATCGATTCTCTCTCCTTTCAAATTAAATATTACACAAATTTAATTATACCATTTTATATGGAAAAAGCAAAAAAAATAGTAAAATTAGAGTATAAAAGTTTATAAT
>DJGH01000074.1:156-8669 GCA_002431635.1 Petrotoga sp. UBA5851 | reverse complement strand
ACGGGTGTAATAAAGTAGTGATAGAATTTTTTAGATGAAAAACAGGAGGTGGGTACTTGCGTGCAGTTATAATTGATGGTTATGTTGATGAACCTTCTGTTTTAGGCGTACCGCCATATATATCGCCGTATATAAGATACAGTGCCGGTGCATTGATTTACCGTTCAATAGAAACAGACTACATAACAATTGATGAAATAAGGAAAAATGATTTTTTTTCTTCTTTTGATTCATATGATTACATAATAATCATAGCTGGAACAACTGTTCCTGGTCATTATTTTATGGCTACTCCAATCTCTCTTTATGAGATAAAAAAGATATTTGATTATAATTCCAGGCCATTGAAGGTACTTGGAGGCCCTATAGCAAGGGGTTATACTCTTAAAGGAGGCAGTAGTGCACTTTTACTTAAAGATTATCTGAAAGAATCGGTAGACTTTGTAATCCCGGGCGATATTGAAAAGTTCTTGTTCAAATATCCGGTTTCTGATGATTATAATCTTGAAGAAAGGTCTGATTATGAGCTTACCGATATGTTAAGTACTTTGGGAGCACAGATAGTAACTAAGCATCATATGTTTCCTAATGTAATGTTGGAAATAGACGTATCCCGCGGCTGCGACAGAAAGGACGGTTTTTGTTCATTCTGTACTGAGCCTCTAACACATGGGGCTTATCGTGAACGAAAGGTTAGTTCAGTTATTTCGGAAATAAAAACACTTAATTCGCTGGGAGTTAGAAACTTCAGATTCGGAAGAAGCGCAAATTTTCTGGCTTACGGAAGCGCTGTAAATAAAAATCTTCCCAATCCGGCTCTTTTTGAAGAGCTTTATTCAGAAATATCAGGGTTGTCCGATGTTCTTCATACTGATAATGCCAATGCAGATTTTATAGCAAAATATGAAAAGGAATGCAGGAAGATTATAGGAACAATAGCTAAGTATAATACCTCAGGTGATATTCTCTCATTCGGAGTTGAAACCTTTGATCCTGAAGTATCTCAGAAAAACCGTCTTTACAACAGTAATGACAGCATATTAAAGGCAGTACAGATAGTAAACGAAGAAGGAGGCTGGAGGGATAGCGATATGATTCCCAAGATTCTTCCGGGTATCAACATCTTGTACGGACTGCTTGGTGAGACTAAAGATACATATGAGAAAAATATAGAGTATTTAAAGATGATTTATGATAAAAAGTTTATGCTCAGACGCATAAATGTAAGGCAGGTTATGGTCTTTCCTGGAACTTTTCTTTATGATAACAGAGAAAAAGTATCTTTTGATAAAAAAAGTTTTGTGAGGTTTAAGGAATTTATGACTGAATATGATTCTCTAATGCTGCAAAGAGTATTTCCTATTGGAACGGTGATAAGAAATATACTTCCTCAGGAAAACAGAGGGGAAATTTCATTTGGAAGGCAGATAGGAACTTATCCTATACTTTGCGGTACATATTCAGATGTAAAAATGGATGTTTTTTTTGACGGAAAAGTTGTTGATTATGGGTCGCGTTCAGTTACTGTCATAGATAATTCTAAACGCATGAAGGATCTTTCTGTAAGAGAATTAAGTTCAATAAAAGGCATAGGAAGAAAGACTGCTGAGGCAGTATTTCTCAGCCAAGATTCATCAGTTGATAAAATGATTTTGGAAAGGAAACAGAAAGAGATTCTTCAAAGTGTTTTTAAAGGCTGANNNNATTGCTGAAGAAAAATCTTAGAGCCTAATGCCAGCAATACAGAATTAAGTGGATCATTTTGAGGAAGAGATACGGTGATTAAAGGCTTTCCGAAGGAGCTCAGATAGGATATAGCATCTTGAATAATATTACTATACTTGACAGTGAAGTCAGTCTGGTATATATCAACAATATAGGTGGTATCTTCTGTTCTTCCCCACAGCATTTTTCCTATTTCTTTATTTTCCGATCGTATCTGGTTCATGAAGTAATCTTTTTTGCTGCTATAAACGGAAGTTATTTCCCTCTGCCAGTTAGGAGATCTTTTAGCTTTTAGCAGGATGTCCTGTCGTATTGAACTTCTTTCACAGTTCAAAGAGTAATTGAATTTATAGCATGAGGTTTTTTCTGGTAATATAAAAGAATCTAGGTTACGAGAGATTTTAAAACCGTTTTTAATATAAAAATCCACTGCACGAGTTTGACTGCTTTCGACTTCAAGCTGCAGTGATGAAAATCCTTTTTTTGAAAGATCGTAAAAAACATTATTTATAAGAAAGTAAGAAGCACCAGTTTTTCTATATTCATTTTTTATGCCAAAGGAGTCTATTCGTGCTCTTTTTTCTCTAGCAGATGTAATACAGAACCCGATAGGCAACTTTTCTTTTCCAAAGTATAGTATCTGAGAGTGCTCCAGAAAAATTGAATTTTCTGCCATATCAAGCAGGAAAGATTCTTTAGTCCAGTTTATAGGGATAACATAATCTTTGAAAACCTCATTAACAAGTTCTGTAATAGTTTCAATTTTTTCTTTTGAACCATATTGTATTATATACATAAATCCTCCGGGAAAAAATATAAAGGAGAAAAAGCATGTTCAGCTCATTTCGGGAACTTGTGGATCTATCGTTAAAAACCGGTCAGCCACTGGCTGAGGTAGTAAAAGAGTGGGAGATGCTTGAAAATGGTACTGATCCTGAATATCTCTCTGAGCAGTCGTTGAAATTCGTGATACAGATGATTAAAACATATAAAGACAAACTGAACTCTGATTCTGTAAGCCTAACCGGATGGACTGGATTTAACACCGGGTTATACAATGAGTATAGAAACAGCAACAAATCGATTTTCAGTAGCTTAATTTCCAAAAGTATTCTTGCATCTCTCGCCACTTCTGAAAGCAATGCCTGTATGGGCAAGATAGTTGCTTGTCCTACAGCTGGTTCCAGTGGGGTGGTTCCTGGTGTGGTTGTTGCTCTTCATGAAGAAAAGGGTGTTGATCTTAAATCCCTTTCTGAAAGTCTTATAGTGGCTGGGGCCGTAGGTGAATTTATAAGAAGAAAAGCAAGCCTTTCCGGTGCAATAGCCGGATGCCAGGCTGAAATCGGTTCTGCATGTGCGATGGCTTCAGCTCTTGTTGTTTATGCTTTAGGAGGTTCTCCTCAGATAGTTGAGAATGCAGCATCCCTAAGTCTTAAATTCCTAATGGGATTGGTATGCGATCCAGTAGGCGGATTTGTAGAGGTACCGTGTGTGAAAAGAAATCCGGCAGCTTCAGTACTTGCATTTGTTTCTGCGGAAATGTCTATGAGCGGGATAAAGAGCCTTATACCGTTCGATGAGATAACTGAAGCCATGGGAAAGGTAGGCAGATCATTATCAGAAGATCTCAGGGAAACCGGAAAGGGAGGTATTGCTGCAACCAAAACAGCCAGATCACTTTTAAATACCTTTTTTAACAATAAGGTCTAAAACATTTTTTGCAATAGGTGCCGATACATGCGAACCATAACCTACATTTTCAACCATAACAACTATCGAATATTTAGGGTTATCCGCAGGCATATATCCGGCAAACCATCCATGTGGTTTCTTTCCTCCCGAAACTTCAGCGGTTCCGGTTTTTGCTGCGGTTATCACCGGGAAGTTTTTAAAGGCATCGTATGCAGTTCCACCAGGAGTTGTAACCTCTTTCAGCCCCTTTAGTATGAGCGATAAGTATTCATGGTCTATTTCGTAATTTTCTGTAAGATTCACTTCATAAATTATCGATGAACCTTTTTCCAATGTGTTTGATGATCTTAGAAAAGTGTGAAAGTTGTAGTACTTTCCCTTTGCAGCAAGGATATTGTAAAATTTAAGGATCTCTATTGGAGTAGTTAGAACATACCCTTGTCCAATATAGGCGTTGAGAGTTTCCCCCGGGTACCATATTTCGTTAAACTTATCTTTTTTCCATTTTTGATCCGGAAAAACTCCGGAAGACTCACCCGGGATATCAATAAAAGTTTTTCCTGTTATATTGTAAAAGTCAGATTTCGTTTTTAGATAATCAATTCCATATTTTTCGCCAAGCCAATAATAATAAGAGTTTACAGATTCTTTGAGAGATTTTATTAGATCGGTTGTTCCGTGTCCGACAAGATTCCAGTCTGTAAAAGATCCGATTACCTGTCCTTTAGAGTTTTTAAGCTCATAACGGCCATCAGAGAAGATAGTCTTGTTTGGATCAAGGCCCGCTTCTAAAGAGGAAAGAGCAATAAAAGGTTTTAAGACTGAGCCAGGCGGATAAAGAGCTGATATAGCACGGTTTATAAATGGTTTTTTTGTATTGTTTGAGAGCCTTCTATATTCAAGATTTGTTAATCCTCTGGAAAACATATTTGGATCAGGTGTAGGAAAGCTTGCAAGAGCATAGATTTCTCCATTTTGCGGATTGGAAACAATTATGGATCCAGGATAGCCCGAATTTTCAAGTTCTTCAAAAGCTTTTATCTGTATATCCAAATCAATCGTAAGGTAAATATCATCCCCTGGAATTGAAAAAGTTTCTTCAACAGTACTTTTTATTTTTCCCATAGGAGTAAGATTTACGATCTTATATCCAGGCTGTCCACGAAGTATTTTGTCGTGAATTTTTTCAAGTCCCATAACTGGATTTCCTTCAATATCAACATAGCCTAATATATGATATAAAGATACATGTGCATACTTCCGTATACTTTTTTCTTGTACATACAAGGTTTTAATATTAGAGAGTTTTTTTGCAAGGGCAGCACTAATGCTTAAATTTATCTTTCGCTGGAAGTTAAGCTTGTCTATTATTGAATCCAGGTCAAGATCACTTTTTTTAAGTATTTCACGTATAAGTTCCTCTGTTTGTTTGTCGATTTCTTCACTCAAATTATATACTTGAAAGAGTTTTTCATTCCATGCCAGAAGCTTTCCGTTTCTGTCGTATATACTTCCTCTTTGCGAGTCAGACTGTATTATTCTGGTATTAAGATCCTGAACTTCAAAGTTTAGGGTACTCCATTTGAAAACCTGAAGATAAAAAGCTCTTGTCAAAAGTATAAGTATTCCTATTGCAAAAATAAGATAAAGTAACTTACCTCTGCTATCTACCATGAGTTATCAGCCTCAGATTAAGAAAATAAAGTATGGAGATCAAAATGATCCCTGTAAAAAAGGAAAAAAAGGAAAAACTCAGAAAGTTAAGATAAAAAGAGAGCATGGAAAAGTATAGTAGTGCTGTCCAGAAATTATGCTTAAATTTTGACAGAAAAAGGTCACACAAAAAGTACAAAACAAAAAAAAGAATTGCCATAAAGCCTATATCGTACCTGTTTGCAAAATAAAACAAGGTATAAACAATTGCAAATATAAAACGCTTTTCATCATTCATATCGAGATGTTTAAAATAAACGGCTAGAAAAGGCATTGAAAAAACTAATTGCGATCCCATCCATTTATCCCAGGAAGAACTTACTATTGCAGATACTGCAACTAAAAAAGATAGTAAAATATTCATGGCTTATTCCTCCAAAAAATATACCACAGGATTGGATGCTTTTTTTGATCGGAACAAAAAGAAATTAGCGTAGTATTGTGAAACAAACTCTCCTGTCATCAGAGTGCTGCTTTCAGACACAGAAAGCAGGTACTTTGGTATGTTTATATAAACCTGAGTAGATTCAAAAGTAAAATTCTCAGGAAGCTCAACAAGAATATTCCCTTCGGACTCTTTTATCAGAACATCCAAGCCTTCAATCTCCCCGAAAAATTCATTTTTCCCATAGCCTAGTTTCTTAACCTCAACTCTGTTTGAAAATACTCCGCATACAAAGCCCAGAAGATTGGCATTTTCATCGATTACCAGAGAGTTAAGCTTTGGCTTTTTATTGGCTGCGACAGTAAAAGAAGTAAGATCATCGGACATTATTATCCCATAGGGAATGGAAAGCTTTATTTCCATAGTATCTACCACTCGTATAGGTGAAGATTCGATTGTTTCAAGTATTTTATCAAAGCTGTCTGCGGAGATGCCTGCCGATAAAAACTTCTGCTGTACTTTTGAAAATAAAAAATCTACCGGATAAGAAATCCAGTAGAAAATATTTTCTGCACTCTTTATTAGATTAAAAAAGATAGCCAGAATTATAAAAAGATTTAGAAAAAAAAGTTTTTTTTTCATTTTTAGATAGCTCTATTTTTCTCAAGATTTTCAAGGATATTTATTTTATCTACCACAAGACCTGCTCCGCGAGCTACGCAAGTCAGCGGTTCTTCGGCAACAACAACCCGTATCTTCGTTTCCTTTTCGATCAGTTCTTTCATTCCTTTAAGCATAGCTCCTCCGCCTGCAAGGAAGATTCCTTTATTGACAATATCTGCCAATAGCTCTGGAGGTGTGTTTTCGATGGCTAATTTTATATTCTCCGTTACTTTTGAGACTGGAAGCGATATAGCTTCACGTATCTCTATACCTGAAAGGACAACACGTTTAGGAAGTCCGCTGAGCATATCAAGACCGATAACATCAATTTTAAGATTATTATATTCAGGAGTTTCAAAACAGTTCCCTATTTCAATTTTTATCTGCTCAGCAGTTCTGTCGCCTATCAGTAGTGCGTACTTAGCCTTAATGTAGTTGACAATAGCCTGATCAAGCTCATCACCGGCGATACGTATTGATTTTGAAAGAACTATGTTACCAAGCGAAATTACTGCTATTTCAGTAGTTCCTCCGCCGATATCAATTGCCATATTTCCAGAAGCTTCTTCAACTTCAAGTCCTGCTCCTATGGCAGTCGCCATAGACTCTTCTATTAAAAAAGCCTTCCCAGCCCCAGCATCAAGTGTTGCATTTTTAAGCGCCCGGCGTTCAACCTCAGTAGCATTGGTTGGTATTCCCACTATCACCGTAGGTTTTATAAGGTTAAAACCACCAAGTGCCTGGTTTATAAAGTATTTCAGCATTGCCATGGCAACTTCATAATCAGCAATAACTCCATCTCTCAAAGGTCTTATTGCAACTATATTGGCTGGTGTCTTTCCAATCATTTTTTTTGCCTCGGTTCCAACCTGAAGAATATCTTCCGAAACTTTATCTATAGCAATAACCGATGGCTCATTAATTATTATTCCTTTTCCCTTTAAGTATACAAGTGTATTGGCTGTTCCAAGATCAATTCCAAGATATGCTCTCATTCAAAAAATCCTCCCTGTCATGTCATCAATATAAAGTATAACACACTTACTGTAATACGGATAAGTCGAAAATGATTAGAAACAGAAAATTAAATGATCTTCTGTTTAAAACCTAAGGAAAATCTTAGTAGGAACTTTTGAAAAATTTCTTATAAAGTATATTCCAGAAGAGTCAATAAGCATTTTCAAATAATGATAGCCGTAAAACTCAATTTTTCTGGATGAATCAAAGAACTTTTTATAAATATTTTTAGGTAGACCAGCTTGTTTTATAACAGTTATGGGATATCCTAAGCTTTCGGTTTCATAAAGTATAAGCTCTTCTTCAGAAATATCTTTTTCTTTTTTCTCTGAAGATTTGATATCTCCAAATATACTGTTTTTAATATCCTCAAGCTCACTTATTCTTCCCTGTGTGATGGCTGTCATCTGTCTGAGTAATCTTTTCCTGTTAAAATCCACTTTATCTAAAGCACCGGCTCGGATAAAATTTTCTATCACAACTCTGTTTAGTCCAATGTTTTCAAGATACTCAAAGATTCCTATAAAATCTGTAGTTTGAGGAGTCCTCAGATCTATGGCTTGAGGGATGCCTTTTATACAACTCATAGGGAGGATAAAATCTTTTTGAACAATACCTCCCTGAGGGAAGAAAAGATCAGGAGCAACGATATTCATACCCAGTGCAAGTATTTCATTTATTATAGACTCAGATAGTCCTTTGTATTTTATAAGACAAAGAAAAAATTTTTCAGGATTGAGAAATTTTTCTCTGGCTAAGTTGTAGGTTAGATAGGAGTATGCAACAGCATGAGATTTGGGAAATGAGTACTGGGCGAAATTTTCAATGTAGCCAAAAAGCCTTTGAGCATCATCTTTTCCAATCTTCAAAGATGCATTCATTAAAAAATCCTTTTTGAGACTGAGTATTTTTGAAGTGTTCTTCTTTGAAAGAGCAGAACGGAGCATATCAGACTGCTCAATTGAAAAATTAGCGATGTTTTGTGCTAAAAACATTATCTGTTCCTGAAAAATCAGTACACCATGAGTATTTGGAAAGATCTTCCGCAGAAAATCAGGAGAACTAGCGGAAACATACTCCTCTACCATGCCGGAATCAAGCGGACCGGGTCTATTTATAGATAAAAGAACCGTAAGTTCATCAAAATCTCGTGGTCTGATTTTTACGGAAAGCTTGCGACCTGTATATGAGTCAAGCTGAAACAAACCAGCCGTAAAGCCTTTTGATATTTCCGAAAAAGTTTTCTCGTCTTTTTTTTCAATTTTAGTATAATCAATATTCAGATCTTTTGCGAAAGTTATTGTATCCAAAGATAGTA
>DJGH01000074.1:0-147 GCA_002431635.1 Petrotoga sp. UBA5851 | reverse complement strand
AATTTTTCAATACCTGCAAAGGCAAGCTCTTTCATCTCCCACTCAATAACAGGAACCGCTCCCGCCTGAATCGGCAGCGCTTCAGCAATATCTTTTTCAGATATTACTATACCTGCGGCATGTGTTGACCTGGCGCTATGAAGACCT
>DJGH01000073.1:20337-20526 GCA_002431635.1 Petrotoga sp. UBA5851 | reverse complement strand
CCTTATACCTGATTTTCAAAACCCTACAGGTCTTACTATGTCAAAAAACGAAAGAAATAATATTCTGCAAGTTTGTAAAGAAAACAATATTTTTATCGTAGAAGATGCCTACGAAGAAGAAATGAAGTATTTAGGAAAGATTCCGCTCCCTTTGAAGTCATACGATAGCACCGGGAATGTTATCTACTG
>DJGH01000073.1:9884-20297 GCA_002431635.1 Petrotoga sp. UBA5851 | reverse complement strand
AAAATCCTCTTTCCGGGTATCCGTATCTCATGGATTGCCGCAAAAAAAAGTATTATCGAAAAACTGACCTATATAAAAAGGCTTTCAGACCTTTCTTCTAATCTTATAAACCAAGTTGCGATCTATGAGTTTTGTAAAAACGGCTACTATGAAAAACATATTAATCAAATGCACAGGATATATAAAAAAAGAATGGCCTTTTTTATAAACCATATAGAAAAACATGTTCAGCCTGGAAAAATAGAATTAATTGTACCGGAAGGAGGATACACATTATGGATAAGTATTATAAAAAGTAGATTCTCAGCCGATGAGGTTTATGCTTTATTTGTTAATAAAGGATTAATGGTATCCCCCGGAAAAATATTTTTCCATGATGACTCCGACTCTCTTAGTTTCAGACTTTCTGTCGCCAGACTTAATGAAGAAGAACTGGAAGCTGCAGCAAAAATTTTATCCGAAGTACTTGAAGATGTGTGAAGAATTAAAAAAATAAACTCCGGCAAGCCGGAGTTTTAAGTGTACAGTTAAATTATACCACACAAAACACTTTTTGTAAAGAAAAAATAAGTAACTTTTATATTTCAACTTCAACCTGTTCCAAAAAGACTGCTTTCCCTCCAACCCTAACTTTAGTTATGCTTGTATTACTTTTTGCCACAATAACCCGGACAACTGAAGGCTTTTCCATACTGTAACCTTGCTCAAAAATAAGTACCCGTTCGGATGCACAGATCCCTCTTCTTACAAGATAACATCCAAGTGCACCGCTTGCTGTTCCTGTCGCCGGTTCTTCATCTATACCAAGATGAGGGGCAAAATTCCTACAGGACGCATCGAACCCGTTTCTATCCTTAGTAAAAAAATGAAAGCCTGCACTATTGTGCTTAACTGCTAATGAACCAACCTTATCAAAGTCCGGTTCCAAACTGTTTAAAAACTGAAAAGACTTAACCGGGACGATGATATCTCTCAGACCTGTTGAAACCACCTGAATAGGAAGTTCATCAGAAAATATTTTTTTATCTGTGCCAAAAACCTTTGCTACCTCAGCCTTGTCAATCTCTTCTCCAAACTGAGGTAATGCCTGTTCCATCATTACCTGACCATCCGGCATAATTTCTATGCCAAGAACTCCCGCTTTGGTCTGCTGAGTATAACTTCCGACCTGAATCCTATTCTTTAAAAACATAAGTGCAAAAGTCGCTATAGTTGCATGTCCGCAAAGATCCACTTCTGCTACCGGGGTGAAAAAACGTACTTTAAAATCTGCTTTATCTGACTCAGAAACAAATGCCGTTTCAGAACAGTTCACCACAGCTGCTACTTTTTTCATTTGGGAATGGCTTAACTCCGCGGACTGTAGCACTACTCCCGCAGGATTTCCTCCTGATATGCTTTCTGTAAAAGATGACATCTTAAAAACTTTGATCTTCATTGCTACTCCCCCTTATTAAAATGACTTTCTACAGAAAGTATACCTAAAAATGATGCCATTGGAACTATACCTTTACACAGAACGCTGACTTCATTTATTCTGTCTTTTAAAACCATAAGGTTTATGATAGAATACTTTTAGAAAAGTAAATAACCATTTCAGGTGATACCAGTCTTAATAGATAATCCGGTGAGAATCCGGAACGGTCCGGCCGCTGTAAACAGATACGAAAGTCAGGAAGTCACTGATCGCAAGATCGGGAAGGCAGACGAGTAGGTTAAGCTGTAAGTCAGAAGAACTGCCTGAAATATATTTTACTGCTTTCTCCTGGATTGGAAAGTAAAAAGATAATATGTATTTATATACAAAAAATCTTTCTTTTCCTGCTCACGGATAAGAAAGATTTTTTAACATGGAGGGGATCTCTTTGAATAAGAAGGTTTTGAAAGAGTACATCGTTTCTTTTTTAGGAACTTTTCTAACTGCTGTAGGATTGGTTTCTTTCCTCATGCCAAACAAAATAGCAACAGGAGGGGCAAACGGAATAGCGATAATCATTAACGGTCTTACAGGCTTTCCTGTAGGAATCATAATGTATGCGGTAAACATCATACTTTTTATTTTGTCCTTCATACTAATAGGAAAAGCTTTTGGACTCAGATCCATAATATGCACCTTCGTGCTGAATTTTTTTGTAGATTTTCTTGACAGGATGGTTCCGTTCCCTAAATTTACAACCGATGATTACTTTCTTGCAGTATTTCTAGGAGTTTTCATCTCTGCACTGGGCATGGCCATAGTTTTTTCTGTAAACTCATCCACAGGGGGAACAGATATACTTGCCAAAATAGCTTCAAAGTATACGGGCGTATCTCTTGGAATCAACCTGCTCTTCATTGACCTGACCATAGGAATTATGGCAGGCGGTGTCTTTAATATGAAAGTAGGCATGTACTCTGTTGTATCTGTAATACTCAACGGCATAGTCGTAGATTATGCTGTAAGGATGATAAAATCCAACTGCATTCTTACCATAATAACAGACCATAGAGAAGAAACCCTTGATTTTATAATGAAAAACATGGACAGGGGAGCTTCAATAATAAAGGCAACTGGAGCATATACCCAGCAGGAAAAGAATATGATCTATGTTGCAGTAAATAAAAAACAGAAAGGCGAGGTCGTAAGAAAAATCCACACCATAGATCCCAAAGCCTTTGTAGTGGTTCAGGAAAGCTCGGATGTAATAGGATACGGATTTTCAGACTTTCAAAACTTCTTTTAGATATAACCGAAAGCACCCTTTGTGAACTGACCCCTTTTAGTTAGACAAAATCTGACGAAAGGGGTTCACTTCATTGAGGGTGCTTTTTTTTTACTTTACAAAAGCTGGCAGAAAAAAGCAAGACATTAAATTTATATCATGCTAGACTTTATCCGGAGGTGATAAAATGCACTGGCTGATACGTTTTAATAAAGCTTTAGACTATATAGAAGACCATCTCACAGATGAACTTTCATACGAAAAAGCTTCCGAAATTGCCTGTTGTTCTCCTTATTACTTTCAGAGAATGTTTTCCTATATAACCGGGATATCAGTTTCAGAGTATATACGCAGAAGAAAGATGACTCTGGCAGCTTTTGATATCCGCTGTGGAAATACAAGCATCACTGAGATAA
This sequence comes from Petrotoga sp. UBA5851, assembly GCA_002431635.1. Lineage (GTDB taxonomy): Bacteria > Thermotogota > Thermotogae > Petrotogales > Petrotogaceae > UBA5851. The sequence continues at coordinate 17,179 of DJGH01000073.1, read as the reverse complement.
GTCTGAAATACGGTTATACGTCGCTCTCTGCATTCAATAGGGCTTTCAAAAGCATACACGGAATAAGTCCAAGCCTTGCCAAATCGGAATCCGCTATTCTTAACTCTTTTTCAAAGCTTTCCCTATCAATAACTTTGACCGGATACGAAGGCCTAAGATACCGTATTCAGGAAAAAGGAGCCCTCAGCTTTGCCGGATTAAAAACCAGAATGACCCGCAACCCTGAAGAAAATTTTGAAAAGATTCCATGCTTTTGGCAAAAAACTAAAAAAACGCCGGCCTACCGTAAACTTTTGAGCTTATGCTCCCTCGAACATGAAAAAATATATGGGCTTAGTGTCTATAACGATCCCAAAGATATTTTTTATTATATTGCATCGTCTATAGACGGAAAAATTCCCTCCGGTCTTTGTTCCTGCAGCATAAAACCCGCAACTTGGGTAATATTCAGCTGTGAAGGTGATTTCAGACTGAGTGTGCAGAACATATTCAGAGTTTTTTTTACCCAGTGGCTCGCTTTTTCCGGATACGAGTATGCAAACCTTCCGGATATAGAAGTTTATCCGTTGGACAGTACAAAGGCAAATAACTGCGAAGTCTGGATTGCAGTTAAAAAAAGAGCATAAAGGAGAAAGAGCATGTATACAATACAAACCCAGGATCTTTCAAAAACCTACAGAAATGGTGTGAACGCTTTGAACAACCTGAACATACAGGTAAAAGAAGGTGAAGTTTTTTCACTTTTGGGTCCCAATGGTGCCGGAAAATCATCACTTATAAAAATTCTTACGACTCAATGCCTTGCCACAAAAGGAAAAGCCTTCATCCTGGATATAGATACCCAAAAAAATCCAGACGATGTAAGACCTTTGATATCCTGCGTTTCACAGAATATATCTATAGATACCCATATGTCTTTAAAGGAAAACTTTATCTTTCAGGCAAGGCTTTATCAGCTTGACAATAAAACGATAAATCAGAGAATGAAACTGCTCATTGAAAGTTTTGAACTTTCTGATTATGTAAAATATCCGGTATCAACATACTCCGGCGGAATAAAAAGAAGGCTTGATATTGCTATGAATATGATATCCTTTCCTAAAGTCCTTTTTCTGGACGAACCCACAACAGGTATGGACATACAATCAAGAAGAGCCATGTGGAAAATGATTTTGAAAATAAAAGAAATCTTTAAAACCACAGTATTTCTAACCACTCATTATCTTGAAGAAGCCGATACTCTTAGTGACAGCATCTGCATACTAAAAGATGGGAAAAACCTTATCCAAGCCAGTCCCTATGAACTTAAAAGAATTACTGGCAATACCATGGTAAAGATAGACCTTAAAGAAAAGGAAGTTTTACCTGCCTGCCGCAGTTATATTGAGAGTTTGAATATCTGCAATTCTTCATATATCCGGGGGGAGTCCGTCCTTTTTATTTCTAATGCCACAGAATCTATCTTTCCTATCATACTCAAAGCACTTTTAGAAAAAAAATTTAATCTTAAATCGGCAGAGATAACCTTGCCAAGCCTTGAAGATGTTTTTATAGAACTGACTTCAAAAAAAGAAAGAAAGGAGGACGAGACGGTATGCTGAATATACTCTATCGAAGTATGAAATGGAGAGTTCAAAATCCCATAACCATAGTTATCACATTGATTCAGCCTCTCCTATGGATGATGCTTTACGGAACTGTCGGTGCAAGTACCATGCACAGTACCACAGGCAATTACAATGCTTTTATTCTGCCTGGGATAATGGTTTTAGTGACTTTTTCCGCATGCTGCGGCGGTGGAATTATAAACTATATCACAAAAAACAACGGAAGTTTTTACAGAATACTGCTTTCACCTGTAAAAAGAGTATCTATTGTATTTGGACAGACATTTGAAACTGTTATTCTGTCTTTCATAGAAATATCTGTCCTCATGGTTATAGCACTTTTTTTCTCTGTAAGCGTTCCATCTGACCTGTTAAATTTTTTATATATGCTGTTAATACTGTTTCTGACAGCTTTTTTCCTTTCATGTCTCACATATACTATGAGCCTTCTGCTTGCAAACGAAGTAATATATGAAACTGTTATGAACGCTATAGTACTCCCGACATTTTTTCTGAGCTCGGCGCTTTTCCCTTCTGAAACTCTCTCCAAAAACTTACATACAGTAATTTATCTTAACCCCTTTACTCATGTAATAAATATCCTGAGGAAAGTACTCATGAACGAGTGTCTTGCTCTTGGAGAGATGCTTTTTGTATTACTTCTTCTTTTAATTCTATGTGTTGTTGCTTTTGTCTGTGCACTTTACAGGCTTAAAAAAGAAACAGCAAAGTAAAACCGGCGCATATGCGCCGGCAGCTTTCATAAATCTTTTTCAGAAAGGATATACATTAATTAACAGTTTTTTATTAGGTGTTAAATTTTTTGACTGTTTGTATCATCCTGTCTGCAACCTCATTCAGACTGCCTGACATAGCGGCTATCTCCTGCGATGAAGCCGAAAGTTCCTGGGAACTAGAAGATGCTTCTTCTGTAGAGGCACTGTTTTCCTGGGTAATCGTATTTATTTTTTCGGCCTTTCTAAGTATCTCTTCTTTTGATCTCACTATTTCGTCCATAGATGACGAGGTTTTCTGAATCAACGGATCAACCTTCTGTACCGCTGTAAGTATCTGTGCAAAAGACAGAACAGTGTTTTCAACGGACAGTGTCTGCTGGTTGACAAACTTTTCGACATTTTTTGATGTATCTCTCAGTTCGCTTGTATCGCTGTTGATTGAGTTTACAAGTTCAACTATCTTTACTGTTGAAGCCTTTGATTCTTCTGCAAGTTTTCTTATCTCATCGGCAACAACGCTGAAGCCTTTTCCGGCTTCACCGGCTCTTGCGGCTTCTATTGCTGCATTAAGCGCCAGAAGATTGGTCTGTTCGGTAATTGAAGATATTATCTGCGTTATTCCACTTATCTCGCTTACAGAGCTTTGAAGCTGCTGAACTTTACCGTTTACCGTTTCAAAGGCTTTTTTTATTTCTTCTATCGACCCTATGAGGCTGTCCATTTCTTTTTTTCCTGTTACAGCCTTTTCGTTTGCATTTTTGGATTCGTTTCCGACGTTTTCCAGTTCAGAAAAGGCTTTTTCCATATTCCTGTCAAACTCTTCGAGAGACTTGACTATCTGTGAAAGTTCCTGTGCCTGCTCAGAAGCGCCCTGGGCTATGTGCTGCATTCTTACTGCAAGATCCTCACTTGATGCAGCCATGGCTTTTGAGGTAAGAGAAAGGGCTTGTGAATTTTTATCAACCGTCTCTGATTTTTCTGATATATCTCTGACAATTACTTTAAGTTCTTGCTGCATCTTATTCAATGAGTTTATAAGCACTCCTATTTCATCCTTACGGATTAAGAAGTGTTTGGGAATCTCTGTCCTGAGATTGTAGTTCGATATAGAGTCCGCTATTTTGGAAGCACTTGACACGGAACGGCTTATGAGAACAGACACAACTATTATTACAAACATTATTAGGGTTACTGCCACAACAAGCGAAACGGTAAATATTGCTATCTGGCTGTAAAGATCATCAAGCATTTCGCTTTTTTCGACAACAACTCCGACAATCCAAGGCTTTGTACTGTTTCCAAGAAATACAGGAACATAGCTTGCAAATACCTGCTTGCCCAAACTCTGCGAGGCTGAAAAGACTGAAAAGACTTCATTATTATTCATTCTTTCGGTTATTGCTGCAAAGTTTTCCTCTTCTTTTATCTCTTTTGCGGGCAAAAACAACGCTTTTTCCTGCGGGTGGGCAACTATGGTTCCGCTGTTGGTCATTATCCTGCCGAATCCGGTTTTATAAAGTGAAATATTTTTATTCATGGAAATGAGTTTGTCAAAAGTAAGGTCTATTCCTACAACTCCGATTGATTTTCCATCGTATAACACAGGAACAGCAACTGTTGTCATGAGTATTTTTTTACCGTAGAGTGTATCAAGATATGGCTCTATTATACTTTCGTTCCTGGTTGAATAGGGTGTCCAATACCAATCAAAGCTCTGTCTTTGGGAGTAATTATCCAAGGTTTTGGTTTTAACTTGCGAACCGTCACGGTAATGGTACACGCTAAACACGCCTGTTTCATCGTATGATTCCTTTAATGCATACTCTTTGTCCATTCCGTCAAAGGAGTCCGGTTCAAAAAGCGCATAAATGCCGAAGTACTCTGCATTTCTTTCCAGGAGCTTTTTCATTGTCATGTTTACTATGTTTCTGTCCTGGTTATTGTTTTCTTTCATAGCCTGTATAAGTCCTGAAATGCTTCTTGCATTAGAGAATACTTCGTTCATATACTCACTGAGCATATAAGAAAGTTCAAGGCTCTTGACACGCCCTATACTTTCGGCATTTTTAAGGCTGACTGTATATGTGTTTATTCCGATAAACAAAAATACTGCGGTAATAACGGTTACTACAGGCAAAAGAATAAGTACAAATAGTTTTGTTCTAAGTTTAAGATTTTTTAGCACTCGACTCTCTCCTTTATTTTTTCTATATACTATATAAAAACCGCTCCGACGGCGGCTTATTATCTTTTGAGAAATTTTTCAAGCGCTGCTCTGAGTTCTTTGGCTGAGTCCTCGACATTCATGGTGTTGGCTGCAGCCCAGCCTCCCATTTCGGAGGATGCATACCATTTTATTCTTTTTTTATCTCTGAGCGGTGTATAAAATTCAATATGAAAGTGAAAGTACCGACTGTTATTTTTATACTCCTGTTCTGAATTTACAGGTGATTGATGTATGCACATCATATACGGGAAAGGTCTATCAAAAAGGTTATCAAAAGCCCCTGTAATATTTTTAAGTATATCTGCAAGATCTTCTTCTTCCTTTGGCATAAAACCAACAAAACTGTCTATATGACGTTTGCTTGTTATAAAAACTCCATAGGGATAGTCCGTAAAAAACGGAAGATATGCCATAAATGAAGTGTTTTCAAAGATAACTCTTCCACCAAACTTTTTTTCTTCATCATTCATAGAGCATATAAGACATTCACCATGCTCATTATAGTAGTCGCGACAGCTGTCAAGTTCGGTTTTTATTTTCAGCGGAATCCATGGATATGCGTACAATTGTCCATGTGGATGGGGCATTGTAACTCCCACTTCCTCCCCTCTGTTCTCAAATTCAAAAATATACTTTATCTTTTCATCTTTTGAAAGCTCTATAAACCTGTCTTTCCATAAATGAATAAGCTTTACTATATGCTGTGGAGAAAGCTCGTAAAGCTTTGCATTATGATCGGGAGAATACAGTATAACTTCACACTTTCCGTAGTTCTGGACAGCACTGTATATCCCGGTGCTTTTTACTTTCATTTCATCGGGATTCAGCTTCAGAGCAGGAAAGTCATTATCGTAAGAAAATACATCATAGTCAGGCGGTACTTTTTTTCCCTCGCCCGGGCAGAATGGACACCAGTCTTTGGGCATATCGGGTCTAGCCTGTCTGTTTGAAGCAACCATTGTATATGTTCTCAGCAATGGATTCCACCTTAATTCGGACATAGCCTCACATCCTTGTTAAAGAGTAATTGCGTATTCAAAGATTTTACCGTACTTCTTAGCATTAGCATAATGAGAATAATCTTTTTCATCAGAAAGCACTAATTTTCTGGCATTTCTGCCGATATCCTCCATAAAATGACCTGCTGCGGTAAGTTTCTGGTATACAAGTTCAAAAACCTCTTTTTCAAAGTCCTTTAGCATTATCATATTCTGTCCGTCCACAAAATTTTCTTCGTAGGTATCGTTTTTCAGACATACATAGACTACACCGCTGGAAAGGGCTTTAAGTGCTGCCGGTGGAATCTGTCCGTCGTTTATTTCAGCTATATCAGAATAGACAGACGTATCCAGCACAAAATTACTGGCTCTGTATAGATCCGCCTGCTGCTCAATCAAGCTTTCACCTACAAAATAGCACCTGTTTTTATTTAAGACTTTTTCTTCTATAGTGCTTCTGAGGTCTTCCCATCCGCAAAAAACATAAAAAGCATCATTAATCTTTTGGGAATCTATTATACGGCAAAGTTTGTCTATATTGTCGGGTACTTTTTTTATTCTTGGAATAAGAACCATAAATTTTTGCTTATCGAATGAAAACTCATCACGTATTGAATTTACCTTATCTTTTTCTGCCGGGGAGAACATATCGCTGTCAACAGAATTGCCTACAACATATATTTTTTCTTCCGGATACTTAAAAACACCGCTTATATAGCCTTTTAATTTACGGCTGCATGCAATTATGGCCTTGGACTTCATTATAGCTGACTTCTCCACTGACATAGCGGCATCGTACAGTTCAAGCTTCTTTTTTTTATCGGCACTGCTTTGGGCTATGACCTCCCTGGAAAAGTATCCGCTAACCGATAGTATCATATTTCCGCTGAACCCTCCGGCACATACTACATCATGTGGGTTTATAACGTCGTAGCCCTGAACATCAACTTTTTTGAAGCTGTTTTTTATCTGAAGAACATTTTTTTCAAAGCTCTCATTTTTTATTATTTTACTTTTTAGCTTTGAAAAAAGATCTTCCGGTGTTTTGTAAAAACATGCTTCAACAGTGTTCCCATTCTCCCTTAATCCCTTTTCGAGGTTCATTATCCGAACGCTTTCGTTGCTTGGGCAATCTTTGTCCAGCACTTCGCTGCTGGCTAAAAGAATCTTCATCGTACACCTCTTAAAAATAAGCTTTTAAAAAATAATATATATATTTATTTTAATATAAGTATATTCATTTTAGAATAACGCATGATTAAATTATAAAATTTATAAACTGTTCTTCTTTTTCCTTATCCCAGACAAAATTATCAATGCAGTTTATAAGGTTCTGCTGTAAGGAGCCATAGTTCTCATAAGCCTTAAGAATTTTATTTATGCTGGCAGGTACATCATGAACGTCTATGATAATACCGCATCCATACCTACGCACCTCATTGCACATCGTGGTAAAAGAATTTTTTACGATAACCGGGGTTCCTGCGGCCAGAGAATCATAATACTTGTGGGGAAGAGAAAGAATATCGTTCATATACCCTGAGTCTGAAACAGTACTGTATGAAACAATTGAAAAAGAAGCTTTGGAAAGCTCCTGCATCATCATACCATAGGGAAGAAAACCCGTACATTCATGCTCAACTGTATTAAAGGTTTCATTCTTCGAACCTATGACTCTGAATTTAAAACCGTGTCTGACTAGCTCTTTTATTATTTTAATCTCACT
>DJGH01000073.1:9666-9864 GCA_002431635.1 Petrotoga sp. UBA5851 | reverse complement strand
TTGCCGACATAAACCACGGTTTTCTCTTTTTTTACATCCGCTGCTTTCATGCAGGCATAGTTAGGCATAAGAAAATATGGCTTTTCCACTCCGGTTTTAGAAAATACTTCTTTTTTAAAGTCTTCGGAAAGTAACACAAGCCTGTCTGATAAAATAAGCTGTTTTTTAAACACCTTCCACATAAAAAATTCTTTTATC
>DJGH01000073.1:252-9641 GCA_002431635.1 Petrotoga sp. UBA5851 | reverse complement strand
TCATTACTCCATGAAGAGTATTCAAAAAATTTTCCGGATGATTTTCGTGTACATCATAAATTATTTTATCCGAATTCTTTCTTGCCAGCCTGAAAGCTCCGACGGGAAAGGTCTGACAGAAATGATGAAAGTATATGGCATCCCATTTTCTGCTTTTTATAATCAAAAGTAGTTTTTTATCAAAAGGTCGTCTTGCTGTGAATTTTTTTATCATGGTACTTTCTTTTGCTGGGTCAAATATCAAGGGTAAAAACTTTACATTACCCAAAAAAATATTCTCCTGTTCAGAATCTTTTTCCCCGGGGGATACAGCATACTGGTAGAATACATTGTAATGTTTGCAAAGGCTTTCAACGGTACGAATGACTCTTTTATCGTGCTTGGGATGGGTATAACCTATTATGAGGATGTTTTTCTTTTCATTTTTTTTCATTGGATTGTCTCCAGATGTTTTATAAAATTTTTGGAAGTACCTTTTATAATTATACCAAATCATACCTATGTATTAAGTAATGATACTTTCTATCAAAATAAGATATACTTATGTATACATATATTATAACACATTCAGTCTAAAAGAAAAAACCGGGATAACCCGGTTTTTTATCTAAGCATTTGCTCCATGTCACTTTGCACATCATTTATAAGAGAAATATTAAACTTTTCAACTACCACTTTGGCCACAGCCGGAGATAGAAATGCCGGAAGAACAGGACCAAGTTTTATATTTTTCACACCCAGATAGAGCAGGGCAAGTAGAACGGCAACTGCCTTCTGTTCGTACCAGGCTATATTGTACTCTATCGGGAGGTCATTTATATCGGCAACTCCAAAAACCTCTTTCAGTTTGAGTGCTGTTACTGCCAGAGAATAAGAATCATTGCACTGTCCGGCATCCAAAACTCTCGGTATCCCGTCAATATCTCCCAGATCAAGCATATTATACCTGTACTTGGCACATCCCGCCGTAAGAATTACCGTATCCTTAGGTAGTTCTTGGGCAAACTGGGTATAGTACTTTCTGGCTGGGTTTCTTCCGTCACAACCGCCCATAACAAAAAACTTCTTTATCTTGCCGGTCTTGACTGCATCCACAACCTTATCTGCCACAGCGGCTATCTGGTCATGGCCAAACCCTATTGTAATATACTTTCCATCACGTGCCTTTATAGGACCAGTTTCAAGAGCTTTGGCTATAACCTTTGAGAAGTCCTTCTGTCCTGAGGGCTTTCTGTCATGAATATGTTCTATGCCGGGGTATGCTACCACACCTGTGGTGAAAAGCTTGCCCGCATATGAGTCTCTTGGCTTAACCAGACAGTTGGTGGTCATAAGTATGACTCCTCCGAACTCCTCGAACTCTTTCTGCTGATTGTACCATGCGGTACCAAAATTTCCGGCAAGGTGCGGGTATTTTTTAAGCTCAGGGTATGCATTGCAGGCCAGCATCTCTCCGTGGGTATATATTTTTATGCCTTTATCTTTGGTCTGTTCAAGCAGATCATGAAGATCACGCAGATCATGTCCGCTGACCAGTATGGCGGGAGTTGCATATGTTCCCGTAAACACTTTGGTTATTTCCTGTTTTCCATACGTTCCTGTATTAGCACCATCAAGAAGCGCCATGGTATCGACAGATATCTTACCAGCCTCCATAATAAGACCAAGGAGCTCATCAACGGTTATATCCTCTCTTAATGTAGCTGCAAGGCCTTTTTCAACAAATGCAAATATTCCTGAGTCACTCTTGTCAAGAACATATGCGTGTTCGGCATAGGCTGCTATTCCTTTTAACCCAAAGATAAGAAAGTACTTCAGCGATCTTATGTCCTCATTATTGTCCATAAGAACTCCAACTTCAGAACCTTTGAGCTCATATATGGGAGTACCACCGGCTTTATACCAGCTTGCCGCCTGTGGAACATTTTCTGTAAACTCTTTGCCGTACTTTTCAAAATATTTCTTTTCAAAAAGCTCTTTTATTGTCCTACGTGCTTGAAAAGCACTTTCTATAAACATTGTCATCCTTTCCTGGTCAAAATTGGCATTTGTAATCGTCGTAAAAAGACTCTGGATGACAAAAAAATCGACATTTTCATTACTTGCACCAAGCTCCCTGGCCTTTTGTGCATAGTAAGAAATACCTTTCAAAACCCAGATAAGCATATCCTGAAGATTTGATACATCAGCACTTTTACCGCATACCCCCTGAATTGTACAACCTGTGTTGTTGGCTGCCTCACTGCACTGATAACAGAACATAGACATACTTTCACCTCCTGATAGTTTTCAGCTTGCAACTAAATCATACCCAAAAAAGCCAACTATGTCGGTAACATATGTTACGTCTGAAATGCTTAGGATACATATTTACATTATACCAAAAAAGAATACTTATTAAATGCCTATTTTGATATAATTTACACTGAAAAGAACACACGGAGGTGGTTTTCAGTTGAAATTATCTGAAATGGAGAACATTGGAGCCGTTCTTGAGGCTCTGCTTATAAAAGCAGGAATACATGACAGTACAGAACTGCTTGATGCAGGAAGCAAGGAGGCTTTCAAAAAAATTAAGAACATTGACGGGCAAGCATGCATTAATATGCTGTTCGCACTGGAAGGAGCCGTGCAGGGTAAGCGCTGGCATAAGCTTTCACAACAGGAAAAAGAAGATCTCAGATTTTTTTTCAGAAGTCTGTAATTATACTCAATATTTTATCTTTTTAATTATATTCTCTGTTCTTTGAGAATATAATTTTATTTTTTCATTGACTTTAGAGCATGTATACAGTTCTTCCTTAAGCGTATATACTAAGTATATCAGGTCTGATATGATTTTTTCAGAAAAAATCATATACTTTTTTTGTATATCTCCAGTAAAAAAAAGGTCTTTTTCATCAGATGTTTTTGAAATTCTGGAAAAGTATTTTTTTTCTGTACTTTTCAATTTGCATCCCCCTGCAGAATATCGGCCATAAAAATTTGTCCTTTATTTTTCGTTAATGCTCTCCAGAGTAAAAAGATCATCAAGAGTTACCCCTAACGCAACGGCAATTTTAGCACATGTAGAAATTGTAGGAACTATCTGTCCTTTTTCTATCCGCCATATGGTTGTAAACGCAAGTCCGGATTTGAAAGCTACGTCTTCAAGAGTCATCTTTTTCTGTATTCTCAATGTTTTAAGATTGTTTCTCATATTTTCCCCCTTTCATCTATAATTATGCAATTATTAAATAATTCTTACTTTGATTATATTGCAATTATGAAAAACAAGTCAATTAAATATCTGTAGCTTTTAAATTACTTTTTGCACACTTGCAATATATAAAGTATAATTAAAATTGAGGTGATACTGTTGTTAGATTTTTATAAAATAGGTCTCAGATTAAGAGAAACACGGGTGTCAAAGAAAATTTCCATGGAAAAACTGGCGCAGCTTTCCGGAGTAAGCTTTACAACTATATACCGAATAGAAAAAGGAGCTAAGCCCGACGCAGAGACAATTGCCAAAATCGCCGTGGCTCTTGGGGTTAGCACAGATTTTCTTCTGTGCATAAACGAGCTGAAGGGACAGGATACGGAAAGTTCATATGAATTTATTATGCAGCGTCTTAATAAATTAAAAAATATCGAAAATCTTCTTTCCCCTCAGGAACTTAAACTTTTCGGCGAAAAACTTAAAGACCTGGCAAACGAACTCGGAAAAGAGTGACTTCCAATTCATTCTTTTCAGAAGATGTGTGAATAAAAACACTTTTTGCTTACAACAAATAAAATTGTTGTATAATTTATATGTCTAAAAGTATTTTTTTCTTTTCATATTAAAAAAAAGAGTTTAAATGCAACCTACACTACCGTACAGGGAGGAATTATGAAGAATTTCTTGTTTATTTCGGTTATGCTTATGCTTTTATGCCTATCTGTATTTGCAAGTTCTTTTATAAACTTTCTTGATACTGTCATAAATCTTGAGAGTTACATTAATCTTGGCTTTTCTGTAACTACTCCTACATCAATTTACGTAAAGGTACCTGCCTACAACGATACTTATGAAATACGGGAAAGCTCGGGTGCAACAAAAACATGCAGTATCTCTTATCCTGGACTGGAAAAAACTTTTTCACCCATGTTTTTTTTGAATTTTAATTACCGTTGGGGACCTTTCAAAGCATCCTCTTATCTTGATGTAACTCCGCTGTTTGATTCAACATATCTGATGGGTTCAGTCAAGACTTCTTCGTTCTTGATCTTTGATCTTATTAATCAGCAGGAAAGTACGCTTTCACAAGCTTTATCCATTGCATTTGGTGTTGAATACTCTCAGTTTGTTATAGAAACACGAAAAAACTTTGTCTTTACCAAGCATAACAACGAACCTTTTCTTTACGCAGTCCCACCATATATCTCGGCTTTTCTTTTATCACCGGCAGCTGTTTTGGAATATAAGTTCAAAGGGCTTTGCATGTCTTTATCAGTGAAACCTCCGTTTAGGGTTAAAAGACTATACGCCAACAAAGGTTATTGTTATTACAGACCGTTTTTCTTTGAAGCGACACAGATGCCTGAATATGATTTTATGTTCAAGGACGTTGCTGTAAGTATGTCTTTACCGGATTTTCAGTTTGAATTTGCCGTTTCATACGGTTTTGATTTTTAAGCATACATACCTTTTAATATAAAAAATAAACTCCTTTTTTGAAAGGAGTTTATTTTTTGATATAATAGTTTTAATAACATGGTTCATATTTTATTATATTTTTATACATAATTTTTTATATTATTATCATCATACTGGGAGGTTACTATGTTTAAATCTTTAAGTATCAGGGTTATTTCTCTGGTTATGGCAGGAGTTACGGTAATTTTGGTATTCTTTACACTTTTTTTTGCATCGGAGCTTACAAAGCTCAGCACATCCGTAAGCTATAAACAGATTGACTCTGTGACCGAGCTTGGATTAATGCTCAAAGACGAACTTTACCCCGGGGAATGGCGGACCGAAGGAGAAATTTTGTATAAAGGCACAGTTGTTATCAACAATAACTATGATGTCCTGGACATCATAAAAAGAAAAACCGGAGCGTACGTCACCGTTTTCCTTAACAATATGAGAGTCTCTACAAATGTCTTGGATAAAAATGGAAAACGGGCTGTGGGAACTGCTGCTTCAAAAGAAGTTTCGGAAACAGTTCTGAAAAAAGGAGAGGTTTTTGAAGGTCAGGCTGTGGTAGTGGGAGAAAGCTTTCAGTCAAAGTATATCCCTTTAAAAAACGGTCAGGGCGGGGTAATAGGAATGTGGTTTGCCGGAGTACCTACAAAAGAGCTTGAAGATTCTCTTAGAAAAGGTATCTTATCCATTATTTTATATATTTCAATAATCTCTTTTGCTCTTATCCTTGTGTTTGTATTTTTCATCAGTAGAATATTGAAACGACCGTTGAACAAGCTCACTGCTTCCATATCGGCTCTTGCAGGATACGACCTTTCTGAAAAGAGTGTACAGGAAATAAAGCAGTATACTAAAAGAAAGGACGAAATAGGTAAAATATCATCATGTCTTTCAGGTCTCCACGAAAAGCTGCTTTCAATCCTCAACAGTATAAAATCTTCATCTGAAAAGATTAATTTCTCCTCCTCAGATCTTTCAAAACTTGCTATGAAATCAGGTCAGGCAAGCGAGGAACTTCAAGAATGCGCAGAAAATATTCTTCTGAACGTTAAATCCACCTCTGAATCTATTGAAAATGCAAATAATGGGGTTTCTGAAGTAGCCTTTTCAGCTCAGAATGTTTCACATCTGGCGCAGAATCTATCTGAAAATTCGATCATGGTACTCCAGGCTTCAAAAAAAGGATTGGAGAGCATTAAAACCATTGTGAACAGAATAAGTCAGGCAAGAGATCAGGCTAAGGACACCATTGATGCAGTAAAGGACGTTGAAGCAAAGTCACAGAATATAGAAGATGTTGTAGGAAAGATAAGTTCTATTGCAGAGCAGACTAACCTCCTTGCACTTAATGCAGCGATAGAAGCAGCAAGAGCCGGCGAATCAGGTAAAGGCTTTGCCGTGGTTGCTGAAGAAATAAGAAAGCTGGCTGAAGAAAGCAAGCGGACTACCCAAGAAATAGAAAGTATTCTCGGACTGATAAGGACAGGAATAAAAGGTGTTGATGCAGTAACCCAAAGCACAGTAAAAACCATATATGAAATATCTGAAAGCTCTTTTGAAATAGAAAAAGAGTTCGGACAGATAATAGAAAACATAAAACAGATAAGTACCTCGGTAGAAAATCTCTCTGCAAACAGTCAGGAACAGAGTGCTTCATCACAGGAAATAGCAGGATCAATAGATGCTTCCGTTAAAGCTTCAAAAGAAATAACCAAACAGGTTAATGAAATGACTTCCTCCATAAGATTTCAGTCAGAAAGCGCACAAGAGGTCAGTTCCAACAGTGAAACCCTCAACAGTCTTGCATCTGAACTGGCTAGTATTATAAGTAAGTTTAAGTTCTGAACAAATTATGCTAAAATATAATTATAAGTGCAAAAGTGCTGGAATATTCCGACACTTTTGCACTTAAGGATATGGTGCCCCCAAGGTGAATCGAACACCTATCTGCGGATTAGGAATCCACCGTTCTATCCGTTGAACTATGAAGGCACGGTATTATTTTTTGTCCGTTAAATTATATCAGATTGTTTTTTCTGTGTCAATATCTTTTTTATTCAGTATTTTAGATACATACGAGGAAATTGCTATTCCTATTACTATACCAAAAGCAGACACAAAAGTTTCGTATGCGAAGTTCGAAGCCTGTGACTGGTTCTTGTCGATAAAACTTTTTACGGCAAAAAAGGCGGAGGCTCCCGGAACAAGCGGTACTATACCCGCCGTTATAAAAGGATCCACATTGGTTTTAAATATTTTGGCAAATATGTGTGAAAGAAATCCTACAACAGCTGACGAAAGTATTATAGCACTTTCAAATCCATAGAATAGTTTTATCACCTCATAAGCTGCCCAACCGAGTCCCCCTGTCAAAGAAGCAATAGGTAAAAGTCTTTTGGGAGTCTTAAATAAGAAAGAAAATCCTCCGGTAGCCAAAAAAGCCATAAGAATTCTGGTTATTATTTCCGTATCCATATCTCCTCCTTATCCCCAAAGTGCAGAAGCCATGGCGGCTCCAAGAACCAAAGACCCAAGCATGAATATGGCTTCCATGAGTTTTGAACTTCCAGAAACCAGATTTCTATCGCCTATTTCCATAATAGCGTTTGTAAGGAGAAGACCGGGTACAAAGACCATGATACCCCCTGCCAGGCTAGGAAATATGCTTATTGACACAATCTTTGATATTAATTTTATCACAGAGTATACAAGCAATCCGGCAAGAAAGTCTCTGAATATTTTGCTTGTTATCTTATATGTGGCCATGTAAACTAAAAGTGCCGAAATACCTGAGGCGATTGCATCTTTATAATTTCCGCGGAATACAAAACAAAAACCGAACGACGCAATGAAAACTGCTATAATATTTTTCCAGAAGCTTATTCCGAGTGAATTTTCCTTTTTTTCAATATCTTTTATCCACTGTTTCAGCGTAAATATAGTTGGTTTTTCTTCTGTTACACGCTTTATCATGTTTTCCCACAGAGAAAGCTTCTCAAAGTTGATCTCCGAATAGCTTACTCTTTCAATCCTTGTTATTGATTTTCCATGATCGTCAACCACAGTCAGAGTTATGACCGTACCTATGGCTGCAATATTCACATCTATATCGTATGCATCAGAAATTTTTGATATGTAGTACTCTATTTCTGTTGCACTAGCTCCGTAAAAAGAAAGATTTTTCCCTATATATATAAGCACATCAGCTATCCGTTCAAGAAACATTTTTCCTCCTGAGGAAAGTATCCATTATTATTTGGGGGTTATTATATATGATTAAAGACAATAAAAGCTCATTTTCTTCAAAAATCAATAAAAAAATTACTTCTACCTTTATTATATATACTCTTATATTACTTTTCATAGTTCATATTGTTGCCGCTGCAGTTATAAAAAGTTATCTTCATGAAAACACACTTCCGCCAGAGAGTATGAACTTTTTCATACTTCATCTGGTAGCTGGAATTATTTTTTTCGGTTTGGTATTCTCAGGTTTTCTGTTTTTTCTGAGACATCAGATAAAAAAAGACATCAGCCAGCCGATAGACTACATTCTTTCTTACCTTCAAAAAATCAAAAACGGTAAAAAACCTTCCCAAGCCTATATGAATAATGATGAGTTCAAAACTATACTGGATGAGTTTGAACAGCTTTATGAAAACTTCAACCGTTCTATACAGGCACTTCAAGACTCACAGGAAAGAATTAAAAATTCCGCAGGCTTTAAAACCAACATTCTAAAGATACTTTCACATGAAATAAAAACTCCTCTGCAATCTATAATCGGTTTTTCAGAGCATTTAAAAAGCAAGCTCTCAGACAAAATGCAGCTGCAGATGCTGGGGGTTATGATAGACAGTTCAAAAGAACTTTTGGCAAAATTTGACAGGCTGATAGAAAGATCCTATCTTGAAGAAAATTCTATAAACAAGTTTATGCTTCTTGAAGATTTCAATCCAGGTAATCTGGTACTGGAAATCTCATCCAAATACGAAAACCTATGCTTCAAAAAAGGACTTTCGTTTCACTTCATTCATGCTCCTTTTACTTACGATGAAAAAACCATCTTTGTCGACAGCAAAAAACTAAGAAGGATTCTGGAAGAGCTTTTAGACAATGCGGTGAAATTTACAGACAGCGGTGATATATGGTTTGAATTCAATGCCCAGGAATCTTTCTTTGATTTTTCCATACAAGACAGCGGAAGTGGAATAAACCAGGAGGATATAGATAGGCTTAGCGGATCTTTCTCTTCAAGTACCTCAAATATACTCACAAGAAAAACCGAAGGCTTGGGTATTGGTCTTAGCATTGTCAGGGACTATACAGAGATTCTGGGCGGAGCAGTTTCTTTCCAAAAGAAAAAGACCGGTACTTTGGTAAGCTTAAAAATACCCTTGGCACTTACTATGGAAAAAATATGGTACTACGATCTTAAAAAAGACTTTACCAAATTTTCCGTGCAGGGAATGGATACGATTGGAGAGCTTAACTCTTATAACACAGATTTAAAAGGAGTACGCTCATATATAAAAAAACAGCTTGAAGAGTATCAGAGTATCGACGCTTCATCAAAGAAGGCTTGGGTAACAAAAGCTTTGACAGACCTTTTGCGCCTGAGCAAGGAAAAAAATCTTAAAACACTTGAAAAGATAGTGTTCCAGATTCTTTCAATTCTGAAATCAGATAAAGATGCCTATGCCTATGATCTTTTGGA
>DJGH01000073.1:0-190 GCA_002431635.1 Petrotoga sp. UBA5851 | reverse complement strand
TCTTTTTCGGAATAATAAGGCACTACTATATTTAAAGATTACTTAACATAAAATTTTCTTGCAAATCGCTGTGTCCAGTGCTATAATAATTTATGTCTTACTTATATATTCCGGATTAGCTCAGCGGTAGAGCGGATGGCTGTTAACCATTAGGTCGGGGGTTCGAGCCCCTCATCCGGAGCCATAAACT
>DJGH01000028.1:33985-40421 GCA_002431635.1 Petrotoga sp. UBA5851 | reverse complement strand
TTTATAATAAAATATGATATAATATTTTTGAATTAGATAATTATAAAAAACTCAAAAGTAACATAAAACACTATATATTGGAAAATAAAAAATAATGAGGGGAGAGCATGAATAAAGTATACTGGATTTCTCTGACTGGAAACTGCAATTTTAGATGTAGCTACTGTTTCCAAAATTTAAACGGTTCTTTCAGAAACAGTGGGGACATGAATGCTTATACGGCTCAAAGAGTTGCAGAGTTGATTAACTGCACTTGCGAAAAAGTATATAAGGTTCATTTCTTTGGCGGAGAGCCTTTTTTAAACTTTAAAGTGATGAAACTTATAACTGAAAGCGTGAAAGACAAAGTTGACTTTTTTTCTGTAACAACTAATCTGAGCATACTCAACAGTGAAATTATTGAATTTTTAGAAAATAATGATTTCCATCTTCTGGTCAGTCTTGACGGTATAAAAGCTTCGCACGATGTTTCAAGGGTATTTGCAGATGGTTCAGCAACATTTTCAACCGTTGTGGGCAATCTCAACCTTCTTTCTCAGAAACTTAAGAAAGATAGTATATCTATAGCCAAAACCCTTACCGTAAAAAACTATATGAATCTTTTCGAAGATTATATATTTTTTAAAGCTCTTGGTTTTAAGGTAAATGTGAATCCCGATATTAATCTTGATACCAGCGAATTGGACAGTGAAATCTTTAAAAACGGGCTAAAGAAGATCATGACGGATATGGTTTCGGATAATGAAAGCATAGAGTTTTGGAATCTGCGTGAAAGTATCCGGACAGTGAAAGACTTTTCTTGCGGAAAAAAGATCCGCAGCTCACTTTCAAGCTGTTATGACGCTTCAAATTATGTTACGACTATTTCACCCCGCGGAGATCTTTATCCGTGTCACTACCTTTATGAGATGGAAGAGAAGTATAACGGTACGCATAATATCTTCGGATTTAACGATGTTAGACAGATAGAAGGAACTTTCATACGGAATGTGGCAGAGAGTGCCGTTTTTGCACCGTTAAAGGAGAGTGAAATTAATGCTCTTACCCAATACGGGATAGACGACTGCGGCTGTAATGACTGCAGATATCTTAGCTTTTGCGCCGAACAGAAGTACTATGCAGCTCAGATAAGCTGTTTCTATAGGAGATACAAGTTTAGAAAGGGCGTGACTGAAAAAAACAAGAGCAGAAGGATATGTATAGATAAAATAATCTATGATGCTGCTCTGCAAATGAAAAGGGAGTGATTATATGTTTATCACGCTTTGCTCTGAAAACCTTGCACTTGATATGAGTCATATGATATACCTGAAAAAGAATAAGATTCAGTTTATATATAGAAACAGCAGTTTTTTTATGGAAAAGTCCGTCTTTGAAAAAATTTCCGAAAATCAAATCGTTTATAAAGTGCCCGCAGAAATACAGGCCATCTTTCCCACAGGAGTTCCGCAGGAGATGAAAAAGCTTTATGAGAGTCATGAAAAAAAATATCTGAACAACTTTTTGAACTATGATTCTGAAACCTACTACCACTCTATGACCCAAAGAATAAGAAAAGAAAGCTTTGGGCTAGCATCTTTATTTGAGGGGTATACGCATGGCTCTTTAAAAATTATGCCTGAGTTTATCCTTCCCGGCAGTGGTTTTTCCACGGATGGTACTCTTGAATGCATATACTTTTGCGGTTCCAAGACATCATCGCCTTTTGGACTTTTGTCGGCAATTGCCATGGGATATAAGTTTTACTGCAGCTATTTTTCAATTTTTTTCAGCTATGAAATTTTTGAAAAATATATTGTATATGCTTTTGTTTTTCATTACAGCTATGACGGATATACTGATAAGCAGGCAGAGATAAAAAAATTTACCGAGTATGTCTGCAAGAGTAACGGACTTAAGATCAGCGCCAAACATCCGCAGCTTCTGGAAAAAGAGTTTGAGAAAGCCTATTGTTCGGATTTTTTCATAAGTGATTATATTTCAGATTTTAAATATTTGGGTAAAGTCAGATATTCACAGAATGACGGGGAGGGAGTATGAAAAAGGGGATAAAAATTTTTTTTGAAAACAACAAAAAACTAGCTTTGTTCCTTATTTTTGTAACTGCTGTGAATGTGGTGGTTTCTTTTCTGATTTCACAGTACACTAAAGGCTTTATCGACAGTAGTACCGGTGTAAAGGACGGCAAAGCGGTCGCGGTAGTATTTGCTGTTATAGTGTTTATATACGGGATACTTTTTATGGTGGACACGCTGATCTCTTTTTTGTCTCACAAGCTTTTATACAGCGGTATAAAAAATCTAAGGCTTAAGATGTTCAAAAAGATCATGGAGACAAGGTTCACTTACTTTATAGATAACTCTCCCGGAAAGATATGGGGGGATATTATAAATAACACCAACAAGGTATCGGTATTCTATCAGGCGCTTATTCTTCTTCCTATAAGTCTGATTCAGGCCATTGTATACTTTATCATAATATACAGGATAAACACGTCTTCGGCCTTGGTAATCCTCATGACACTGCCTTTTATAATACTGGTTACGTATCTTTTCGGCGTTAAAATACGTAAACATGAGGCTAAAACCATGAATATGTACAGGGAGATGTATGGTGAAAGTGTGGAAGCACTTACAGGGATAAAAAATATAAAGCTTTTTAACTCTCATGATTTTTTCTATGACCGGTTTACCGGAAAACACTCCCTGCTTAACAAGGAAATAGTTCTTACTGCGGTTTATACTCAGAGCTGGCAGAGCTTTTTAAAGGTAGTTACCAGTCTGCTTCCGCTTATCATAATAGTTTTAGGGATAAACTTTGTAAAAGAGTTCAGTCTAGGCAGCGGTGACATGATAATACTGTATACATTCATACCGCTTTTTGTAAGTGCTACCAGAGATCTGTACGGTTTCATACTGTCTTTCTTCGGAATGAAGCCTTATATGCAGCAGATAAACAGCATTTTGAGTCTTGAAAGTGAGGACTTGGGAAGTGTAAAGGAGCTCAATGGTTTTGATGTCACATCGGCCGGAGTTTCGTACGGATTTAAAGGAAAAACGGTTCAGATACCAGACATCAGTATAGGTAAGAGTGAAAAGATAATGATAACAGGGGAAAGCGGTATAGGAAAAAGTACTTTCTTTAACTGTCTGACAGGGATACTTCAGGGCTATGGAGGATCGATAAAAATTTCCGGTACTGAGCAAAAGAATATATCTCTTAAGTATCTGAGAGAAAAAATAATTTTGCTCAATCAAGATAGAATCGTTTTTGACGGTACCATTGATGAAAATCTTTTTTTCGGCGAACCTTATTCTAGTGTGCAGGAAGTTGAGAAAGTAATGAGGATAGTACATCTTGAAAAATTTTACAGTGACAGAAAGGACGGTAAAAAGATAAGCAAAGAAACCATATCAGGAGGAGAAAAGGCAAGGCTGAACCTTGCCCAGGCGTTGTTGAAAAGGCCTGAAATAATTCTTCTTGATGAGGTTCTTTCCTCTGTGGATGAAAATATGGAAAAAGAGATACTTAAAAACATTATCGATGCTTATCCGGAGCTTTCCATAGTTATAATTACCCATAGGCTGAGCTGCAGGGATATGTTTGATAAAATTTACGATTTCCATTCTGTAACTACTGCAAAGTAAAGATTCAATAAAACTTTTACTCGTGTGAATAGATTCTTTTTTCACCGGAAATTTTTCTAATAGGGGCGATATCCTGGGTTACTTCAAGGGTTCCCAGGTACTGTCCTTGGGTATCCCGTACGGCAAAGTAACGTATGTAAACTGTTTTTTCCCCTATGTTAAGCCAAAAGTCGGCACTGTCACGTTTTTTGGATTTAAAATCCTCAAGGATCTGATTTACGATATGAACACTTTTTTCTGGGTGACAGTTCTGTACGTGCCTGCCGATTATGGCTCTTGATCTGACGAAAATGCGGTCTTTGTTTTCACTGAAGTACCGTACGCTGTCTTGGTTGTCAATGAAGGTTATATCGACGGGAAGCGTGTTAAATATTCCCATCAGCTGTTCAAGACCGAGTTCGCCGCTCGGAAGTTTTACAGAATCATTTGTTATGGCAGAATCTTCACTGGATACGAAAAAAAACTTATCTGGAGTATATCCTGCATATCCGATTTCATCAAACTGCGTGCGTATCTCCTTCCACTCATCTTCTGATATGAGTTTAAGCGCTGTGGGAAAGAGGACGGAGTGTTCTTTGTATATGTGCATGGATACTATTTCGCTCAGCTGTATGCTGAGCTGTTCAAGCTTTTGTTTGGCCTGGGATAGATCTCTGCTATTTTTCATATCGGACAGTTCTTTACGTATCTTTCTTATCTGGTCGTGTTCCTTCCACATTACTGCAGGAGGTTGTTTTACACCGTATTTTTCCATGAAAGGAAAAAGAATATTTTCTTCTTTTTGGAAGTAGGCTTCAATATCTGCAAGGTGGCTTATGAAACCGTTCAGCTCTAAAAAGATCTCAATGGCATCTTTTATATTTTCTTTGTCCTTCAGTTCCAAAGAGCAGTTTCTTATGTTATCCGCAGCTGACATCATAAAAGTATGTTCTTTCATAAGAATGCTTATAGGATGCCAGTCAGGAAGATCAATTTTTTCATTTTCAATGTACTCTTTAAACATCTGCAGATGGACGTTGCAAACGCTCTGTATAGTAGAAACATCTATCTGACCGTTTTCGATAAGTTCCTGCTCAACTTGAGATATCTCAAGCGGGGATAGCTCGCCTATAGCTTTTTTAAGCTCTTTTTTAATATCCTGGGTATCGGTTCCGTCATCCTTGACTCTGAGGATAAGGTTTTTAAGGTACTCTTTTTTATTGAAAAGCTCGCTCATACTTTCACCTCTTTATTTTTATTTTCAGTTCATTTTAAGTATAATAAAAGAAAGAATGAAAGTCGGTAACAATTGTTACGGGGGGTGACGGCAGATGCATCCGGATATTCTTCAGATATCGAAATTAAGTCTTTTCAGCGGTATTGATACAGGTGAGCTAATGGATATTTTTGAGGAAAGCAGGTTTATCTACAGTTCTTATGAACCTGGAAGGATTATAAAGTTCAGGGGTGAAAAAATAGAAGATCTGATGATACTGCTCTATGGTGATGTCAAGACAGAGATGGGAGATTTTAACGGTAAAGCCGTTCAGGTGGAAAAGATCCATGCACCTTTCATACTTGCGTCAGGTTTTCTGTTTGCCGAAAATAATATGCTGCCTGTCGATATTACCGCTGCTTCCAAAGCAACGCTGATAAGCATGAAAAAGCAAAGAGTCACGGAAATGTGTATAAAGCATAAAAAAATCCTGGATAACCTGCTCACCGATATAGGTAACAGAATAGAGTTTTTATCTGAAAAGTTATGGCTCAGTACCTTAAAATCTTTGAAGGAAAAGTTTTGTTTCTATATCCTCAGGCTTTATAATCAGCAGAAAACTAATCCGGTAATACTTAATGATACGCTCGAAGAAATTTCTGCTGTAATGGGGGTGGCACGGCCTTCCCTTTCAAGAGTCATAATAGAAATGGAAGAAGAAGGTCTGCTTAAAAAGTCAAACAACAGCATATTCATTTTGGATAAAGACAAAATGAACTTCTATTTTCAGTAAATAGTTATCAGAACACTCACGGCGATAAACGTGATAAGAAAAAATGTATCTGAAAGCTTCCATGAAAAAACTTTAAATCTTGTACGTCCTTCCCAGCCATGGTAGCCTCGGGCTTCCATCGCTATGCTCAGATCGTCGGCTCTTCTCATAGCCGATATAAGTAAAGGTATTATTATCGATACTATGCCTTTTATCTTGCCGCTTATTTTTCTGTCATCAAAGTTTGCACCTCTGCTCATCTGTGCTTTTATAATCCTGTCTGCCTCGTTTGCCATTACAGGAATAAACCTTATGGCTATGGTCATCACCATAGACAGTTCATGTGCAAAAGATCTAGGGACGAAGAACCACTTAAGTATATCTTCCATGGCATGTGCGAGAGATGTCGGAGATGTTGTAAGTGTAAGTACTGTGGATATAAGTATTGCAAAAAGCAGTCTGAAAGTGACTACCATTGAATTGAAAAGAGCTTTATCGGTAATAGTAATAAACCAAAAGGAAAAGACCGGAGTTCCTTCATATGAAAAAAGCTGCATTACAAAGGCAAAAAGCACTAGAAACCATATGGATTTCATGGATTTAAGATAGTATTTCAAGCTTAGACCAGAGAGCATCATGAGAATTAAAGTGTATACCGACATGGAAATTATATCAAAAACACTATTGATGGAAAAAGCAAAACCCGCAAGCACAAAAAGTCCCAGAAGCTTTACCCTAGGGTCGAGATTATGCATAAAAGATCTTTTTTCTACGTATCTTCCTAAAGCAACATTGTCAAGGAACACTTTATCTACCGCCTTT
>DJGH01000028.1:0-33906 GCA_002431635.1 Petrotoga sp. UBA5851 | reverse complement strand
TTTTACAAAAAAAATGACTTTTTTTGTTGCGTGAAATGTAATTATATGGTAAAATAATATTAAAGGGGGGTGAGTATATGAATAACTTTGACAAGCAGGAACTTCTTAAAAGAAAAAGAGTTCTGGAGATAGAAAAAAACGCTATTGCCAAGTATATGGGACCCTATGAACATGATGATTTCCTTGAAGAAGAATGGAAAAAAATTAATGATGAACTTTTGGAATTAGATGAGAAGCTTAAAACATTATAGTATGTTATTGGAGGGACCGCAATGCGGTCCTTTTTTTTTTTGAATCATTTGATGTTATAATATTAATAAACCAAGTCTATGTTTCGGCCGGAGGAAAGACATGTATATAAAAAATTATATTAATACGAACTTTCAGAAAGCGATGCTTACAGAGAAGGTAAGCGCTCTTGTTGAAAGATTTAATTCTTATGTTGATGTTATGATCGTTCTCAGGGAGGATGAAACCCTGTATAACTGTATCTCTGTTGCGGAGATGGACTATATAAAATCTTTCGATAAAGAACTTAAACTTATGGATATTTTAGATCCGGTTGAGAGTTTTTTGTTTGAAAACGACATGGTTGAGGATGCACTTAACTTAATACAGCAAAACAGAATAACAGTTTTGCCGGTTGTGGATTATGATCTTTATCCGGTGGGAACAGTAGGAATATTTGAAATAATAAAGGCTTTTAAAAGTGTTTCCGGCATGGATGAACCCGGAACTAAGATAACTGTCTCTCTCAATGAAAGACCAGGCCAGCTCCGAACCCTTCTTGATATTTTTACAGGAAAAGATATAAATATACTGTCTCTTTTAACTTCGGAGGTAAATAACGGGAAAAGGTCTGTTACACTTAAGGTAGGCATGAAAGACGTTAATGCTGTATCTGAACTTCTTGAGGCTAACTCAATTGAATATGACGGTATCTTTGAAGAGGACGGGGGAAATTATTAGCAGGAGGTGGAAAACGGATGAAGATTGCTTATGTTTCTTTTGAAGTGGCTCCTCTGGTAAAAGTAGGGGGCTTAGCTGATGTTGCCGGCGCCCTGCCAAAGTACATAAAAAAACTTGGTGAGGAAATATATGTAATTATGCCTTTTCATAAAGCAATAGAAAAGAACTGCGAAACATGGAAGATAGAAAAAATAAAGTCTGGCATGAAGACTCAGTCTCATACCTTTTCCGGAACCTTTGATATATACGAAACATCTATGCCTGATACAGACCTTAAGATATATCTTATAAAAAACGACTCTCTCTTCGGAACAGAAGAAATATACGGATACAAAGATCTTGCCTATCAGAGCTCTTTTTTCTGTGATGCTTCCATAACCCTTATAAAAGAAGTAGAGCCTCAGACCGGAGTTGTCAACGTAAACGACTGGCAGACATCGCTTATATCAGTTTATCTTAAAACCAAGTACCGTGATGATCCTGTGCTTAATAAAATCGCCACTGTTTTGACAATTCACAACCTTGGATTCAAAGGAGAGTTTACAAGCCAGAGCATAACTGATGCCGGACTTCCTTCGTATCTTTTCAACATAGATGCTTTGGAGTTCTATGGAAGTGTTAACTTTCTCAAGGGCGGAATAATATTTTCGGATATAATAAACACTGTGAGCAAAACCTATGCCGAGGAGATCCAAACCGAGGAGTATGGACTAGGCATGGACGGTGTTTTAAGAATACGTTCAGATAAGCTTTTCGGAATAACAAACGGAATTGACTATGAGATATACGATCCTAAGCAAAACAGGAACATTTATAAACCTATAACTGACTATGAAAGTAAAATGGAGAATAAAGCAAGACTTCAAAAAGATTTGGGACTCAACATTGATCCAAACGCTCCTGTCATATCTTTTGTGGGAAGACTTTATGAGCAGAAAGGTCTGGACATTATGAATGAGATAATGGACTATCTGATGCTTTTCAATGTTCAGTTTGTCATACTTGGACGCGGAGATCCGAATTACGAAAGTATTTTCAAAAATTATGAAGAAAAATATAAAGGGCGTTTTTCTGCCAATATAAAGTTTGACAGCCTCTTGGCCCAGCAAATATATGCAGGATCGGATATATTTCTTATGCCTTCAAGATATGAGCCGTGCGGTCTTGGACAGATGTATGCCATGAGGTACGGTACAGTTCCGGTTGTTAGATATACCGGAGGGCTGGCTGATACAGTGAGGGAGTATTATCCTACGACCAAACTGGGAACTGGTTTTGGTTTTTATGATTATGAGGCGTGCCGGCTACTTATGTCAGTGGCTAAAGCTCTTTATACATACAGCAACAGCCGCGACGATTGGGAAAGAATATTTGAAAACTGTATGAGCCAGGATTTCTCATATGAAAATACTGCGCGTCAGTATAAAGAGCTTTACAAAATTGCCGTTTCGGCGAAAAAGAAGTGGTAATATTGCAGCAGATGAGGAAAGATCCTGTTTCTGACAGGTGGGTAATAATTGCCCAGGACAGAGCCTTAAGGCCGGGAGCAGGGAAAAAAGTAGTTGCGCAGAAAAGCAATGATGCTCACTGTCCATTTGAGCCGGGAATGGAGGAAGAAACACCCGGGAGCAGGCTTGTATATGAAAAAGACGGCAGATGGACATTAAGAGTGGTCGATAATAAGTATCCCGCACTAACTGTTCATGAACCGTTTATTCAGAAAACAAGGGGGGTTTATGTAAGCTCTCAGGGTTATGGTTACCATGAAGTGGTTATAGAAAGTCCGGAGCATGAAGAAAAAATCTGGAGCATGAAACCGCAAAAGCTTGGAGAAATAATAACCGCATATATTCAAAGAAGCATAGAAATTAGCTGTGATAAGGATATCAAGTATATACAGATATTTAAAAATTACGGCAGACAGGCAGGAGCTACGATTGATCATCCTCATTCGCAGATTGTTGCAACACCTACAGTTCCTGTTTCAACCAGTTATGAGTTAAAAGGAGCAGAAAGGTACTATAACGATAATAAAAAGTGTGTTTTCTGCGATATCCTTGCACAGGAAGAGTCCGAAGGGGAAAGAATAATATTTCAGAATGCGGGGTTTATTGCTTTTGAACCTTTTGCGTCCCGATTTCCTTATGAAACATGGATAATGCCTAGAACTCATGCCGATTCATTTCTTTGTCTAAGGGATGATGCCTCTGGTGTACAAAATCTGTCATATGCCTTAAAAGGTTCGTTTGAACTTCTCTATAGGCTGCTGGGAGATTTTCCTTTTAATCTGGTGCTTCACACATCTCCGTTTTGTTCTGAAACTCAGAGATATTACCACTGGTACTTTGAAATAATCCCAAGACTCTATAATCTGGCAGGTTTTGAGTGGGGAACCGGATATAATATAAATTCCGTTCCTCCGGAGAAAGCCGCTTATGAGCTTAAATCAATAAAATGATCTTTTTGTGGAAGGTTTGGAACTCAGAAGCAAAAGAATAGAGAGTGAAATGTATTTTTTCATAGATATTACGTATTAAGAAGGGTTTGAAAATATATGATTAACATACTGTGTGTGCTATAATTGATTTGAAGCATATGCACGGACAGGCTACAGATTTTGAAACATCACTGCGGCTGCGATTAATTTTTGCATCAATATATCAGGTATAAGCCTTTCAAGGAGGTAATAAAATGAAGAAGATACTTTTAAGCGTTACTGCTCTTATCGTTATCGCAGCAAGTGTTTTAGGGGCCGGATTGTCGATTAACCCGTATTTTTCGACTTTTAAAGATGCATCTGGAAACAAATATCTTGTGTATAGTATAACACCTATCGTTGATCTGGATTTCATGAAACTCGGAATCGGATTCAATGCGTATCAGACTGAGATAGGCGGCAAGTTTTACTATGGATATCCCGGGATATCTCCTGAGGCAAGCAACAGTGTTTTAAATGCATTAAATCTTAATTTTCTTGAACTTGATTTTGGACTAGTTGCCGGAAGATACGGACTCATGCCGAATCAGACATTTGGTTTAGGTACGGTCATGTACAGGTATAATGTTCCGCTTGCCAAGGCTTTTGATGCAAGGCTTGGGGAAAAGAACGGATTTAATATAAAAGCACACGCTCCGTTTGAGATAGGCTCATGGATTCCTTTCAAACTGGTTCAGTCTGCAAGCTTAGCATACGCCGACGCTCAGATACCGCTGGGTCTTATTAAGGTTTCAGCACTTGGTGCCACCAACTATCTTGGAAAATCAAACAACAAAGATGTAGTTGCTTCAGCCAACGCATATTTTGATCTTTTCGGACTTGCTTTGGGAGTGGAAGGCGGATACATAATGACTTCAAACAGCAATACATCCGTAAATACAACCGGTTACGGAGTTGCAGCCGGAGCGGGACTTGACCTAAATTTCTTTGAAATGAGACTTTTCCCAATTGCATATATGAGCAAAAATTACGTTATGGGCTATCTTGACGGTAACTACGAAAAGGGAAGCACTAACTACAACTCTATTATCGCCGCAGATAAAGAGAGATTGGGCGGAATATACGATGTTGCATTCACAATTCCTGAAGTTATAACAGCTAATATAAGATACTCTTATGATCTGGCAGTAGGTGAAAACTTTGATATATCCAAGGTTCAGATTTCCAATGAAAAGATTTACGGAACACTCGCAGCGGTAAGCCCATTTGAAGGATATCCTTTTACAGCTTACGGTAAGTATTCCAGATCTTTCAAGGGTAATGAGCACATTGTTGATATGATTCAAAATATTTTCAGTGCCAACACGGAGTTTGAATATGGAATTTCGTACAGTGTGGTACAGGGTCTTAATGTAAGTTATGTCACATTTCTTGACAAACTTGACGGAAACAATCCGGTATTTGGCAGCAGAATTGATCTTGGTGCAGAGTTAAGCTTCTGATAATAAAATCAACCCGTGTCTTAAAGTTTTGACTTTAAGGCACGGGTTTTTTATTTCCAGATTTCCGGTTCTGTTTCAAGATCAACATTATAAGAGTCTTTTATTTTAGTCTTTACTATTTCCGAAAGTTTCATCACATCGTCGAAAGTGGCATTGTCTGTATTAACTATAAATCCGGCATGTTTTTTGGATATTTCTGCTCCTCCGATTCTCAATCCTTTCATACCAAGGTTCTCAATTGCTGTTCCTACAAAAAAATCATTTCTTGGTCTTTTAAAAAAACTTCCGGCAGAAGGCAGGTCAAGCGGCTGTTTTTTCCATCTTTTTTCAAGAAGTAACCGGGTTTTTTCAATAACTTCTTCCCTTGGAGCTTGTGAAAGTTCCAGATTAGTTTCAAGACATATATATCTGCCCTGCTGAAAGATGCTCTTTCTGTATCCAAACTCCATCTGATCAGTGCTAAGAGAAAGTACCTCCATATTTTTTTTATCAAAGACGGAAGAACTTCTTACGATATTTTTAAACTCTCCCTCATATGCACCTGCATTCATAAATACAGCCCCGCCCACAGAGCCAGGAATACCGCTTGCAAACTCCAGTCCCGAAAGACCGTTTTGTGCTGCCATATATGAAAGTCTTGCCGTCGGAGCTCCGCACTGGACAGTAACGGCCGTTCCGCAGAAGGTTATATCTGAAAGATACTTTGTACAGATAACAAAAAAATCCAGTTCCCTGTCTGATACGATTAGATTGGCGCCGTAGCCCATAATCCTGAAGCTTTTTCCCTCCAACAAAAGTTTTTTACATGTATAAACCATAGCTTCCGTGGTTTTGGGAAGGAGCATAGCCTGCGTTATGCCGCCAATTCTGAAGTAGGTGTGATTTTTCATAGGCTCATTTTTTTTAATTTCGCAGCCGTTGAGATAAAGATCCTCAAAAAAATTTTCCATAGGTGTCTCCTAGAAGTTAGTATTTTTTAGTGCCCATTTCAGTTTTTCCGATATCTCCGGGCTTCTCTGGTTTACATAAGAAACCAGTTCAATATCCGAGAATAATATCTTTAATGTACTTTCAAGAATAAGAGATTTAATCGATTTATCGCTGGAAAGTTCGTAAAGCTCCATAAGCCTGTCCAAAGAGTTTTTGGACGGAAAATCTCCCAGTGCCATTATGATTATCTCTTCAAACTCTATATCCTGTGAGTATGCGTAAAGCATATCAAGGTACTTCTTATCCCCGGTGACTTTCAATAAACATTCAACAAGCAGGGGAACTGCCCGTTCATCAGAAAACATATCAAACATCTTCTGGATGTAAGGAACAATTTCAGTTGACTTTATATGTGCAAGAATTTGTGCCAGGTAAAGCAGAGTCACATCATCTCTCTTTTTAAGAGAAAATCTTTCCTTAAAATGATTCATAATTATATCCTTGCCTTCATAAGCAAGAAGCATAAGCGCTTCATCTGCAATATCGCTTACCTGAGGGTCAGGGCTTTCAAGCTGCTCAATAAGAATGGGAATTGCATCAGTTCCCTTTTCCTGTACTATTCTGTTTATGACATCTTCTCTGTCCACATCATACCTCCGAAAAAATAGCTCTTTTTTCATTTCTAATATATAATGATACTATACTATCTTTAAAAAATGATTTAAAATATAAGTTTTTATAATTCCTGACTGAAGGCGGTGTTTATAAATGAAGATGGCTGTTCTTGTAAAACAGGTTCCGGCAACGGAAAATATAAAAATAGATCCTGTTACCGGGGTTATGCAGAGAGATAATCTGCAGTCAGAGTTGAATCCTTTGGATACTTATGCTGTTGAGCAGGCGGTAAGAATGAAGAAAAATTTTCAGCAAAGCACAGTGACAGCTGTCAGCATGGGAATACCTGCTGCCCAGAGTATTTTGCGGCAGGCCATTGCAATGGGCTGTGATGAGGGTGTTCTGCTTTCTGACAGAGCTTTTGCCGGCTCGGATACATGGGCTACGGCGCATGTTTTGTCCAAAGGACTGCAAAAACTGGGAGACTTTGACATTATTTTTGCAGGTGAAAGAGCTACCGACGGTGAAACAGGACAGGTAGGGCCGTGTGTGGCTGTTCAGCTGAATATTCCGGTTCTGACTTTCGTATCGGAAGTAAAAATTGAAGAAGACGGAAAAATACTCGCAACAAGATCTGTGGAAGGCGGCTATGAACTTGTCAGAGTATCATCCCCGGTTCTCATAAGTGTGGTCAAAGAAATAAATGAGCCGTGGATTCCGGATTATAATGGAATGATGAAATCAAGATCTGCATCCATAAAGATAATGACAGCACAGGATATAGGCGTAGATAAAGCTGATTGCGGGCTGGAAGGATCTCCGACAAGGGTAAGCAAAGTCTTTTACCCAAAGCTGACTAGGAACGGAGAAGTATTTTCTGATTCTGATCCCGAAAAAGCAGCACAGAAGATAGTAGACTTTTTAAAAGAAAAGAATATTTTATAGGAGGAATAATATGAGTAAAGATATATGGACCTTCGCCAGAGTAATTAACGGCAGGCTGACCGAAACTTCTTTCGAGCTGCTTACATGGGGAAGAGCTCTGGCAGATTCTCTGGGCTCATCACTCTGTTCGGTATTTATAAGTTCAAAAATTCAAAATGATGAAGTAGATAAGCTATTTTTATACGGAGCGGATAAAGTTTATGCAATACAGGATGAACGGCTAAAAAACTTCCTTCCTGACATATATATGAAGGCTGCATGCCATATGATAAAAAAGTACTCTCCGCATGTGGTTATAGCTCCTGCGGACACTTTCGGCAAGACCCTCATGCCTATGGTTGCCTCTAGGCTTAGGACGGGTCTTACGGCAGACTGTACAGAGCTTTCCATAGAAGATGAGACAGGTCTTCTCCTTCAGACAAGACCTGCAATTGGCGGGAATGTAATGGCTACGATAAAAACGCCTTATACCGTGCCTCAGATGGCTACAGTGAGACCTATGGCAAAAAAACCGCTTAAGCATAAAGGATCAGCCAGGGAAATGGTTGAGGAGAAGGTAGAAGAAGAATTTTTTACAAGCAGCTATGAGTATGTCGGATTCAGGCAGGATGAAAGTTCAGAGATTGCTTTGAACCAGGCTGAAGTAATTGTCGGTGGTGGAAGGGGAATGAAGGACGAAAAGAATTTTTCGAGATTGTATGAGCTGGCATCTCTTTTTGGAGGCGGGGTAGGTGCGTCAAGAGCGGCAGTCGACATGGGATGGGTAGCTTATCCCCATCAGATAGGGCTTTCTGGAAAAACAGTGAGCCCAAAAGTATACTTTGCATTTGGTATCTCCGGAGCGGTTCAGCACATTGCAGGAATTTCCGGTGCAGGGCATGTTATTTCTGTAAACAAAGATCCGGACAGTAATATTTTCAATATTTCTGATCTTTCTATAATAGGTGACTGTAATGAAGTTCTGGAAAAGCTTGTTAAAAAACTTCAGGAAACAGGAGCGGTGATAAAAAATGAAAGAGTATAGTAAAATCACATCAGAAAACATAAAAAAACTCCGGGATATATGTACGGACAACGCAGTTATATATGAAGATGATTCAGCACTTCAGGCATATAGTCACGATGAGGCTGGCGGAAGCTTTTATGCGCATATGCCACAGGCGGTAGTAAAGCCTTGTTCATCCGAACAGGTTTCACAGATCGTAAGATTTGCGGCAGCACAAAATATCCCGCTAACTCCCAGGGGAGCTGGAAGCGGACTTGCAGGCGCATGTGTTCCGCTGTACGGGGGGATTGTTCTGAGCCTTGAAAGAATGAACAGAATTTTGGAGATCGATACTCAAAATATGGTAGCTGTGGTAGAACCCGGAGTAGTGACTAACGATCTATGTAAAAAAGCACAGGAAAAAGGGCTTTATTATGCTGGATATCCTATGAGTGTCCATTCAAGCTTTATAGGTGGGAATGTTGCAACCAACGCCGGAGGAAGCAAAGTAATAAAATATGGAAATACTTCCCATCATGTTCTGGGTCTGGAAGTAGTTCTGCCAGACGGTAGCATAGTTCAGTACGGTGGGAAAAGACGGAAAGACTCAAGCGGTTATGATATGGTTCATCTTTTTATCGGATCAGAGGGAACCTTAGGAGTTATAACAAAAATTTTTCTTAATCTTGTTCCGCTTGCGGGTATGACAGTTGACCTTATGGTTCCTTTTGAAAGTGTAGCAAAGGCCATAGCCTCAATAGAACCTGTGATAAGGAGTTCGTCCGTGCTGCCCAGTGCCGTTGAGTTTCTTGACGGCACTTCTGTGAAGTATAGCTGTTCATATAATAATATGGAGCTTCCGTTTATGCAGGAGGCACAGGCATATATGATAGTACAGTTTGAAGCTGAAAATTCAGAGCAGATCCAAACGCTTTATGAAAAAGCTGGAAAACTTTTTCTTGATATGGGAGCGTTGAATGTTTATATTGCCGATAACAGAAACAACTCCGAAAAAATATGGCGCATAAGGCGGAACTGGCTCGAAAGTCTTAAAGCTATTGATCCTAATGTTCCGACAGGTGATGTTGTGGTTCCGATATCTGAAATTCCTGCTATGGTTGAGTATATAAAAGCCGTAGGAAAAAAGTACGAAGTCGATATACCTGTTGCTGGTCATGCGGCAGATGGCAATCTTCACCCTGCTCCCCTTAATAACGGCAGTAGTTGTGAGCAATGGAGGGAAGTATCAGAAAAAATTCTTTCAGAGATAGCCCTTAAGGCATGTGAACTTGGAGGTGCCGTAAGCGGCGAGCACGGTATCGGATTTATAAAAAAGAATCTTCTTTCAATAACTAAAAAGAATCAGATAGAGAGTATGCTGAAAATTAAAAAATCATTTGATCCGAATAATATAATGAATCCTGGAAAACTTTACGAATATTAAACGTATAAAAATTTTTATTAACATAATAAACATTTTAGTGACAAACAAACCTTTTTGAGTTAAAATTATTATAGGGCGTATTCTATCTTGGAGGTGTAGCTTTATGAGAAGATCTTTTAGGACGAAACTTCTACTTTGGGTAATAACAACTGTTGTGATTCTTTTTGCAGCCAATACGTTAATTGTTTCTTTTACTGCAAGAGCCATTATTATGGATGAAGCTCTTGCCAAAAGCCACGAAATGTCAAAAAACTCGGGTGAAGGAATGCTTGATACAATAAATTCTCAGGCTAAAATTGCAAGTATGTTGTCTTTGATTTTCAAAGAAATGATTCAGCAGAAGGCACAGGATAGGAACGATGCTCTTATGGTTTTAAAAGCAGCAGTTCAGGATAATGATTTTCTTCTTGGAATATGGACAGTCTGGGAAAAAGATATGTTTGACGGGAAAGATTCACAGTATGTAAATAAACCAGGGCATGATGCCACTGGAAGGTTTGTACCTTACTATAACAAGGCAGGCGGTGCTTTAAGTCTTGAAGCATGTATGGATTATGATGTATCTGAATATTACACGCTTGCAAAATCATCACGCAAAGAAGTTATTATGGAGCCGTATTACTACAGCATAAACGGCAGGAATATGCTTCTTAGCACCTATACTGTTCCGATAATAGTAGACGGAAGATTTCTGGGGGCAGTCGGAGTTGATTTTTCACTGGACTCTTTCCAGGCAGTAATTGAAAGTATAAAACCTTATGAGACAGGATACGCCAGGTTGTTCACGTCTTTGGGAAATTATGTGGCCAGCAATAATACTGAGAAAATAGGCAAGAATCTTAAGGATGTAGATACTTTTTCCGGAAAGGGTGACAATACAGCCGAAAAAGTATTAAACAATATCAAG
The DNA here is from genome assembly GCA_002431635.1 of Petrotoga sp. UBA5851. Taxonomy (GTDB): domain Bacteria; phylum Thermotogota; class Thermotogae; order Petrotogales; family Petrotogaceae; genus UBA5851. Next base: position 23,172 of record DJGH01000028.1, on the reverse strand, counting down.
AATGGAATAGATTTCCATATTCAGGAGCACTCTTCTTTTCTTAATTCAGATGCTTACTATATATTCACTCCTATGGAGATCGGAAGTACCGGACAGTACTGGTCGTTCGGAATAGTAGTGCCTATAAATAAAGTTTTGGAATCAACAAACCGTCTTTTGATGATAATAATTATCATAGCCCTAGTTGCAGTAGTAATAGTTGCGGTCATAATTTTCTTAGTATCGACATCGATTTCCAAACCACTTGTTGCACTTTCTTCAGAGATAGAAAAGTTCGGAAAAGGCGATCTTACAGTCAAGTTTAAGGTGAGATCAAAGGATGAAGTAGGAGTAATAGCAGGCTCGCTGAACAACATGGCGGACTCTCTGAATATCTCTATGAAAAATATAGAAAAAGCAGCATTGACTATAAGCAAGACAGCTTCACATCTTTCAAAAAATGCGGATGAATCAAGCCAGACAGGGAAAAACCTTTATGAGAAATCAACAGGCATAGACAATGAAACCCAGTCCACAGCAAGCTCAATAGAAGAAATAACAGCTAGTGTGGAGGAAATAGCTTCAAGCGCACAGAACATATCAAAATCCACACAGGAGGTTGCTGGCAGTGCTATAGAGGTTAATGGTTCTGCTGAGACAGGGAAAAAGTCAATTGAGGAGATTCTTCTGACCATAGAAAATGCGGTGGAGAAAGCGAATGCGACCAGTACAACAGTTATGGATCTGGCTCAGCGCAGTGAAAATGTGGGAAAAATCCTTCAGAGTATTAACTCCATTACAGAGCAGACCAATCTTTTGGCTTTAAATGCTGCTATTGAGGCAGCCAGAGCCGGAGAAGCCGGAAAGGGCTTTGCTGTTGTTGCCGATGAGATAAGAAAGCTTGCAGAAGAGAGTAAGAAGGCCACTCAGAATATATCAGAGATCCTTGGAGAAATTCAGAGTATGAGCAGACAGGCGGACGAAGTTACTGCTGAAACAGTTGAGATAATAAAAAATATAAACGTGTCTGCAAAAGGGATTGATGAGAAGTTTACAAATATAATGAATCAGATCCAGAGAGTATCGCAGATGACAGAGACTCTTAGTGCCAATGCCCAGGAGGAAAGCGCTTCCACAGAGGAGATGGCTGGAGCCATGACAGGGGCCGGTACTATGGTGAACAATATAAAAGATCATATAACCAATGCTGTGAACGATATAAACCGCCAGATGCAGATGTCTCATGATATAAGTGAAATGAGTGCAGAACTAAACAGTCTGGCAAAATCATTGGATGATCAGATTAAAAAGTTCAAATTATTATAATAATAGTGATATAATATAAGTGCTAATGTTAATTTGATGAAACGGATTCTGAAGAAAGTTAAAGTTGAAGAGGAGGAAGCCTATGAATGAAAAAGATTCCATAAGAGTAGATACCGCAAAATTGGACGAGCTCATGAATCTGATGGCTGAACTTGTTATAGCCAAAAGCAGGATACTCGACACTTTAAGAAAGTACAACATAAAGGAAGTTGATGAAAGTCTTTCCCAGCTTTCCAGAATTACTTTGGATCTTCAGAATGTGGTTATGAAGGTAAGGATGGTAAATGTTGAAACAGTATTCAGCAAATTTCCGCGGATAATGAGAGATTTGGAAAAGCAGAGCGGAAAGGAAATAGATTTCATAATGCAGGGAACAGAAACCGAGCTTGACAGAACTGTATCCGAAGAGATAAGTGAGCCTATACTGGAACTTTTGAACTTCAGTATTCAGGATCTTGAGGATCCCAATGAAAGAATCACCAAAGGCAAGAACAAAAAATGCTCAATAAGGCTTAGCGCAAAGTATGAGGGAAACGGTGTGGTTATAAGCATACAGAGCGACGGAAGAGGGGTGATCCCCCAGGAAATAAGCGGTCCGAGACAGAAAATAGAAAACCTTAAGGGCAGTCTCAGTACTGAAAGCCAGAAGGGTTCATGGATGAGGTTCAATATACGTCTGCCGCTGACACTCTCAATAATGAGGGCACTGCTTGTCAATATCGGAAAGTATGTCTATGCAGTTCCGATAGAAAATATAAATACTACCCAAAAGCTTGTGAAAGGAGATATAAAGTTTGTCCAGGACAGAGAGGTTTTTATGCTCAGGGGGGAAGTAATACCCATTGTCAGACCTCATAAGATTTTCGGTGAGGAGGATTCCGGGTATGATGAAAACAAAAATATAGTAATCGTAAAATTTGGAGATAAAAAATACGGAATAATCGTAGATGTGCTTTTAGGACAGGACGATATAGTCATAAAACCCCTGGGAAAGCTTCTAAGCGATGTTGATACCTTCAATGGCGGAGCAATACTTGGAGATGGATCAATAGCACTCATATTAGACCTGGGAGCACTTTCATGAAAGGAGATGCGGAAATGGTTGATGTATTGTCTTTTGAGATTAACAATCAGGAGTTTGCAGTTGAAGTGGAGTATGTTGAAATAGTATACGATATGGTCGAGATAAGACCTGTTCCCAACTCAAAAAATTTCATAGAAGGACTCATCAATCTCAGAGGAAGGATAGTTCCTGTTGTTGATATAACAAAGATACTTAATGTTTCGCTCGGACAGGAGCATAAGTTCTCAAATATACTGATCCTAAAAATAAATGAAGAAGAGATAGGTATTTTTGTTGATGAGGTTAAAAATGTTCTTTCTGTTGATCAAAACAGTCTTGAGAATATATCGTCAAAGAATGAAATATATAGGGATAAATCAAAGGGAGTTATAAAAATAAACAACAGACTCATTGTATTTTTAAATATAACAGAACTGATGAGTATGCAAGCCTGAAAAGTATGCTGAAAAAAATACTATGGTATAAAAGACTCCTGCCTATATTTGTTCTGATAGGTCTTATTCCTGTTTTGTTTTTTTCTTATAAAATATCTAAAAATACATATGATTCACAGTTGAAAAATATTCAACACTATCTTCAGATAAGCAATGCTGATAAAATTACTTCTGTCAAGATCTTTATTCAGAAGTTTTTGGATCTCAGCGATATGCTGGGCAGGGAGAGTTATTTTAAAACAGATATTTCTGAGGCTGAAAGCCTTGAAATAAAGATGAAATTCAGGAATATCATCGAAACATTTTCGGAACTTAATCTTTTATATTTTGGAGCAGCCGACGGAAGTTTCATATCTTATCCACAGATAAGTTTACCTGCTGATTATGACCATAGAGAAAGGTTATGGTATGAAAAGGCTGTCCGTAATCCTGGGATAACTATAATGACAGATCCCTATGAGGATATATATAATCAGCAAAATATAATTTCGGTGGCCAGAGCTGTGTATGACAATGAAGGACAGCTTTTGGGAGTTATAGGGATAGATTTTGTAATGAATGAGCTTATAAAGCTTGTCGAGTCTGATAAAAACTATGAGACGGATTACTCGTTTGCTCTTTTGCATGACGGAATGACTGTGCTTCATACGCAGGCTGATAAAATTGGAGCTTACACTTTTTACAAAAAGATACTGGAACAATCCACAGATATATCCGGCTTTATAACTTACGGTGAGAAAAGCAACACCAGAATTGCTTATTATGAAAAAATTCCGGAACTTAAATGGATCTTTTATACTGTAATAAGTGAAAAGGAAGCTTTGGAAAATGCCAGGTATGTTGCGGGAGGTATGGTTTTGCTTGCTGTCTTTTCCATAATTGGTGCTTTTATACTGGAGCTTTCCTTCATGTTCCTTGTCAAGAAGTATACTCAAAATGAAAGTATGAGTGCTGTGAATGAAGAACTTATAGCCATGAATGAAGAAATAGAACAGTCGTACAATGATATTCACGATCTTTACACCAAGCTTGAGGTTCTTCTTGAAGTAATAACAAGTACTATAAACAGAATAGGCGAGTCAGAGAAAGATTATTTCACCTACATCTTCAACAGACTTTTTGACATAGTTACAGAAGCCGACTACGGTCTTTTATGTCTGGTAAGGGATGACGATATATGTTTTATGGCCAGCAGGGGACATAGTATTGAAAAACTTCAGGACGTAGGATATACCGCATCGGATCTCATTGAAACCGAGGATGTTATGATAGTTGATCCTCAGTCAGCATACAAGTTCTTTGATGAAGAAAAAGCCCGCAAATCTCTTGAAGTGATAGAACCATGCAAACAGCGCATGATAATAACCATATTTACGGATAAAAAGGCTGTCGGAAACTTTATACTTGATATTGCCAAAGACAGTACGAAAGCTTTTTCCCAGGATTCTGTGAAAGCTATGAAGGTTTTTTCCGCAACTGCGTCATCATTTCTTACATATAACCGATACACAGATCTTAAAGGAAGAATGCAGAAGGATATAATCATGACCATGATAAATATACTGGAGGTTCATGATGTTTATACCAAAGGCCATTCTAACAGCGTAGCCGAGATAGCTGTAAAGATAGCCAGGGCGATGGATATGAACAGGCAGGATGTTCTGATGGTTTATTGGGCAGGGCTTGTACATGATATAGGTAAGATACTTATTCCTCAGGCTATTCTGAATAAACCTTCTAAGCTTACCGATATTGAGTATGAAGAAATAAAAAAACATCCTGAGTATGGATATATATTTCTTAAAAAGCAGGGGGAGCTTAAGCAGATCGCAGAGATCGTACGCTACCATCACGAACGCTTTGATGGAAAAGGTTATCCTAAAGGACTTAAGGGTGAGGAGATACCTCTTTTTTCAAGGATAATATCGGTTGCCGATGCCTACGATGCGATTATCAGTCTAAGACCATACAGAGCGCCTTTAAGTGCTGAACAGGCGCGTGAAGAAATATTTAAAAATTCTGGAACCCAGTTCGATCCAAAAATTGTCTCGGTATTTTTCGGTCTGAAATTATAATATTTTTTATACTCTGGAGGATTAATTATGTTAAAAACAAACAAAGAAAAAGTAGTAATGGTATCGGTTCAGGGTAAGATACATCATCCTGTAGGAGGCAATTACAGGGTGAGTCATGAAGGCTTTCCGCTGATGCTTCCGGCAACAGGAGGCATATCCTATAATGTTAAGGTTGGAGACTGTGCTTTTGGTCTGAGCGGTGACCATATTGAACCGGGAGTATCCATAAGGAATGAAGATAAAAATGAATCAGATGCCCTTATGATGCTTGCCTGCATCGGAAACTACGCAAGGGTGGTAAGCGGTGATGCTAAAGGTGCCATCGGTTATGTAACAGGTACTCATGGAGGAATAGAACACGTGCTTGTTGATTTTGAACATGACGATCTGGAAAAAATGGCTGTCAATGACCAGATACTTATAAAAGCTTACGGACAGGGTCTCAAACTCATGGACTATCCGGAGATAGCTGTGATGAACATAGATCCGGTGCTTTTTGACAAGATAGAAATAAAAGAAAAGGAGTCCAAGATATATGTACCTGTTACGGCAAAAATTCCTGCGTATCTTATGGGATCAGGTATCGGGTCTTCGTCTGCGTACAGCGGTGATTATGATATAATGACCGCCGACAGGAAAGAGGTGGAAAGACTTGGACTGGATAAACTCCGGTTCGGTGATTTGGTTCTTCTGCAGGATTGTGATAATACATTCGGAAGAGGATACCTTAAGGGAGCCGTATCAATCGGAGTAGTGGTTCATTCAGACTGTGTGAAGATGGGTCATGGACCGGGCGTTACCACTATACTGTCATGCAAATCCTCTCAGATAGAAGGATATATAGATGCCGATGCCAACATATCTGTTTTAATGAAAAAGAAGTCAGTACAGTCCAAAAAAGCAAAAAAGTAACCTAAAATCAATATTGACGTATGAAAAAAGTTTTATATCTTTTTTATAATAGATTTGAATAATAAAAATGTTAGGAGTGTTAAGATGAAAACTACCCAAACCGTTATCAGAAAAATTAATAATACTTATCAACAAGGATAGCTTACCGGTTTGTGGAACTGTTTGTCTTAAGGATTATCTATAGATAATTACAATGAAAACCGCGGGTTTGCTGCCTGCGGTTTTTTTATTTTTATGGAGGACGATATGGCAGAAATAATAATAGACAATATAACTTTTTTTTATGAAACACCTTATAAAATGATCTTTCAGAATTTAAATCTCAGGATAGACACTATGTGGAAGACAGGTCTAATTGGGAGAAACGGACGCGGAAAGACGACTTTGCTAAACATAATCCAGAAAAATTATGATGTTCAAAAGGGGAAAATTATTAACAATATTGATTGTGTTTACTTTCCTTATCAAAACTTCGATCCTGATGCCGATACCTTTAAAGTTATAAAGAATGCAGTTGCCCCATATGAGCATATGGAAAAAGAGATGGAGGAGTTGCTTTCAAAAAATGATGAAAAATCAATAGCCCGGTATATGGAAGTTTTGAACAGCTATCAGGCTGCAGGAGGATACGAAATAGATACGGAAATTTTAAAAGAGGCGCAGAGTATTGGAATAGGAGCAGAAATTCTCAACCGGCCTTTTTTTACATTGAGCGGTGGTGAAAAGACAAGAAGCCTTCTGATTTCAGTTTTCCTCAGAAAGGGTTCATATGTTCTTATAGACGAACCGACCAATCATCTTGACATGAAAGGACGAGAGATTCTTGGTGAGTATCTGAAAAGCAAAAGCGGGTTTCTGATGATATCTCATGACAGGTACTTTCTTGATCTGTGCGTTGACCATATAATTACTATAAATAAGTCTCAGGTTGAGGTTATGCAGGGAAACTACTCCGATTGGGAGTATAACTTCACCAATAGGCTGAAGATGGAAGAAAAGCAGAATGAAAAGCTTACCCGTGAGATAAGATCTTTGCAGGGGGCATCATCACTTTACAGACAGGTATCCGGCTCAAAAGAAAAAGAAAAGTATAAAGGCAGTCAGTCCGACACATCAATGATAGACAGAGGGTTTGTAGGTGCTAAATCAGCTAAACTTGCGAAACAGGCTGTAAATTTTGAGAAAAGGATAAATAGAAACATAGAACAAAAGAAAGAACTGCTGACCGATACAGAAAAATCATACGAACTAAAGCTTCTTAAAGAAGAAAAATCTCCTTCAGCTGTATTGGACATTTATGATCTGTCACTGAAGTTAGGAGGAAAAGAGATATTTAAAAATTTCAGCCTCAGTGTAAAAAAAGGTGAAAGAATCGCCATAACCGGCAGAAACGGATGCGGGAAAACTTCTCTGTTTAACTGTATCACCGGAGAAATACTTAATTATTCCGGAGAAATATTTTTCCCCAAATATATACGGATAATGCGGTCTTATCAGATTCCCAGGTGGCAAGATGGGTATCTTAAGGATAATATTCTGAGAAACGGCGTAGATGAAACTGTTTTCAGAAATGTCATGGGAATACTTGGTGTAAGCGGAGATATTTTTTTAAAGCCCTTGCAGGAGTTTAGTGAAGGTGAAAGAAAAAAAATAGATCTGTGCCGTACGCTTATCGAGCCCTCATCTCTTCTTTTGTGGGATGAACCGCTGAACTATCTTGATATTGCAAGCCGGGAGCTTCTTGAACAGACTTTACTTAAGTTTGAACCGACGATACTGTTTATAGAGCATGACAGATACTTCATAGAGAATGTTGCACAGAGGGTAATTTCATTTTAACCTAAAGCATTTGGCACAGGGTACTTTACTAGTAATAATTTCAATATGAAATAATGTATAATTTATATAGCGTAAAAATACCGGAGGTGGATGAGTTGTTTAGAAAAGCGGATATACTAAATTTTACCGCAGTTTACAGAATAGGAAATCCATTCAAAACAGGTGCAACGGTGCTTGATGACGGAGGATTCGATTTTAAAGACCAACAGAGTATCCGGCCCTTTGAACTTATACAGGAAAAAGACAGTACCATACTGAAATATAAGATGAAGGATGATGAAAGAGTTTTCGGGCTTGGGGAAAATCTGGGTGGCCTCAATAAAAGGGGAAAGACATACAGGCTTTATGCTAACGATGACCCGAACCACACCCCTGACAAAGAAAGCCTTTATAGTTCGCATCCATTTGCTATTATTGACGGCAAAGATAAATCGTTCGGTTTTTTTATAGACTTCCCCGGAGAGATGCTTTTTGATATAGGATTTTCCGAATATGATACCTTAGAAATAAGAGTAAGCGGCAGAGATCTGGATCTTTATATCTTTGATACTTCTGACAAGCTAGATATTATAAAACAGTATCTTATGCTCACAGGCAAACCGTATATTCCTCCAAGATGGGCTTTTGGATTTCACCAGTGCAGGTGGAGCTATCCGGATAGTGCAACAGTATCTTCTGTAGCCGATAGGTTTAGAGAAGAAGGAATTCCTTGCGATGCCATTTACATGGATATAGACTATATGAAAGATTATAAAGTTTTTACGGTTGATGAAGAGAAATTTCCACAGTTCGGAAGTTTTGTAAAAGAAATGAAGGAAAAAGGATTCAGGCTTGTTCCTATAGTTGACCCCGGAGTCAAAATGCAGAAAGGTTATGATAAGTTCGAAGAAGGCATATCTAATAATTATTTTTGTCATGGAAAAGACGGCAACCCTTTTGTTGGAGCCGTATGGCCGGGATTAACATGTTTTCCTGATTTTTTACGGTCTGATGTAAGAAAATGGTGGGGTGAAAGTTATAAAACGCTTACCGACCATGGAATAGAAGGATTTTGGAACGATATGAACGAACCTGCCATCTTTTACTCACAGAACTCTATGAAAAAGATTCTCGAGGATGTAAAAAACTTCTTTTCTGGACAGAAGATTGAAGATATCGGATGGGCAAGCGCCTCTTTGAGAGAGCGCATGAATAAAATGTCCAACAGCAGGGATGACTATAAAAGCTTTTACCAGAAAACCGATGACGGGAAGGTTGTATGTCATGATGACGTTCACAATCTCTATGGTTTTAATATGTGCCGAGCGGCGGCTGATGCTTTTGAAGATATAATGCCCAATAAGAGGTACTTTTTGCTTACCAGGAGCAGTTACAGTGGTGCGCACAGGTTTACAGCCATATGGATGGGAGATAATATGAGCTGGTGGGAACATATGCTTGTTCACATAAGAATGTTGCAGTCTTTAAACATGTGTGGATTTTTTTATACTGGTGCTGATGTTGGCGGGTTTGGGTGTAACAGTGATTCACAGCTCGTTATAAGGTGGACTCAGTTAGGTGCCTTTACTCCTCTTTTCAGGAATCATTCGGCCCTTGGAACAAGAAAACAGGAACCGTTCTCTTTTGATGCAAGGTCCATGGAGTATATGAAAGATACTATAAAATTACGGTATGCTTTTCTTTCATATGCATACTCAGAGTTTATAGAAAGTGTTGAGAACCTCAGGCCTTTTATAACCTCAATCAGTATGAATTTTGAAGGCGAAAGAGTTAAAGATATTGAGGATCAGTATATGTATGGACGCTCTCTTATGGTAGCGCCTGTTTATATGCCAAATGCCGCAGGCAGATACGTGCATCTTCCCCAATGCAGGTGGTTGGGTTGGACAGCAAAAAAATGGGACGAAAGAAACTTGCAGGTGTATGAACCTGGCGATTATTATATTGATGCTCCGATTGACAGGATTCCTCTTTTTATAAAAGAAAATTCCATGATAGTTCTGAATGAACCTATGGATTATACCGACCAGAAAGATATAAGTACGCTTTATGTGGTTGCATTTGTATCAAAGGAAGCATGCTTTACATATATTCTGGACGATGGAATCTCAAAGGACTATGAAGATGGCGTGAGTTCAATGCTCAATATAAATATTTCAAGACAGGATGAAAAATATGAGATAGCCATAGATCTTGATGAATGCGATGAAGTAGCGATAAAAGTGCAAAGGGTATTCTTTGAAATATACGATGAGTACAATGAGCTTTATAAAGAAGAGATAGAAATAAAGTAAAAGAATGCACCGCAAAGGATATAAACTTTGCAGGTGCTTTTTATTTACAATGATATTTCAATATCAAAAAGTATGGGTGGTATAATTTTATGTGCAGCAATAAAAAACATATGAGGTGATTATTTTGACAGAGTTAGAAGTGGTCGGTCTTAAGGAAAAATGCAAGGAAATAAGAAAGATCATCTTTGAAATGATCGGAACTCTCGGAGTGGGACATATCGGAGGATCCCTTTCGATCGTAGAAGCTTTGGTTGTTCTGTACTACAAGGAAATGAAAGTTGACCCAAAAAATCCCCAATGGGAAGAAAGAGATAGGTTTGTCCTTTCTAAAGGCCACGCAGGACCTGCTCTTTATGCCGTTCTTGCCGATAAAGGCTTTTTTCCGTATGAATGGATATACACTCTGAACAAACCCGAAACAAATCTTCCGAGTCATTGTGACAGGCTCAAAACTCCTGGTATTGACATGACTGCAGGCTCTTTGGGTCAGGGATTTCCAGCAGCTGTAGGAATGGCAATGGCAGCAAAGCTGGACAGTATGCAATCCAGAGTATATGCGATAGTCGGAGATGGTGAATCACAGGAAGGATCAGTATGGGAAGCTCTGATGCTTGCCGGAAACAAAAAACTTGATAACCTTACGGCTTTCATAGATTACAACAAGATGCAGATAGATGATTACGTGGAAAACATAAACTCACTTGAACCTCTTGCCGATAAGTACAGAGCATTTAACTGGAATGTTCTGACTGTTGACGGACATGACGTTAGAGCCATATATGAAGCAGTACAAAGTGCAAAACAGTCAAAGGGCAAACCCAGTATGATAATTCTGGATACAGTCAAAGGAAAAGGCTTTAAGCTTGGTGAAGGAAAAGTCTCCTCGCATAATATGAATATAACTGAGGAACAGTGGAAACAAGCTGTAGAAGAATTATATAAATAATCAGGAGGAATAATAAATGTTTGAAAATAAAGAGATGAGACAGGTATATTCAGAAACGCTCTGCGAACTGGCTCAGAATGACAACCGTGTAGTCGTTTTGGAAGCAGATCTCATGAAATCTTCGGGAACGCAGGTATTCAAGGATAAGTTTCCACAGAGGTTTATTGATGTAGGAGTGGCTGAACAGAGTATGATAAGTATTGCTGCAGGACTTTCCAATATGGGAAAGATACCTTTTGCAAGTTCTTTCACAGCCTTTGCAACACGCAGACCATTTGATCAGATCACTATATCCGTTGCCTATGCAGGGCTTAACGTTAAGATAGTTGCTATGGATCCTGGAGTTACGGCGGAGCTTAACGGAGGTACTCATATGAGCTTTGAAGATGTTGCCCTTATGAGATCCATACCTGGAGCTGTTATTGTTGAACCTGTTGATTCAATACAGCTGTATCAGTTTATGAAACAGGCATATGAGATGCCCGGACTTGTATATATGAGGGTTTACAGAAAAACCAAGGAACTATTTTTTAATCAGGACGATAAGTTTACAATAGGAAAAGGACATCTCGTGAAAGAAGGCAAGGACGTTACTATAGTGGCGAGCGGTATAATGCTAAAGCAGGCTTTGAACGCGGCGCAGACTCTTGATAAGCTGGGGATAAGCGCTAGGGTGATAAATATTCATACAGTAAAGCCTATCGATAAAGACATAATCATCGAATCAGCCAAAAAAACGGGAGCTGTTGTCGTAGCTGAAAACCACAACATAATAAACGGCCTTGGCAGTGCAGTTTCGGAAGTACTGAGTGAGAATTATCCTGTAATAATGAGCCGTATAGGTGTAAGAGATCACTTTGGAGAAGTGGGAAAAGTTGATTTTCTCATGAAAAAGTATAAAATGACATCTGATGATATTGTCACTTCTGCAAAAGATATAATAACAAAAAAACGATAAAGCCGGTGATTATATGAATTACAAAAGCTTTCCAAGGCAGACTTTTTTGGCATCTGCTATAGCACTGCCAAGTTTTTATAAAGGCGGGGATAAAGCGGTTCTTCTTATACACGGATATACAGGCATTCCGCATGAGTTTATCTATGTGGCCGAAAGACTAAACAAAGAGGGATATACAGTTTATATACCAAGGCTTCCGGGACACGGCACATCGCCCGAAGACTTTCTCCAGACGAACCGCAATGATTGGATCAGAAAAGTTGCGGATACATATATGGATTTAAAAATTTCACATAAAGAAGTCTATGTTGCTGGTCTTTCGATGGGCGGGCTACTTACTATACTTCTTGCGGCAAAGTATGATATTCCCAAGATAGTACTTGCTGCTCCGGCACTGAGAACAAAAAACAGAAAAATTTACTATACTCCCTTCATAAAGCTGTTCAGCCGTCAGATAATGCGTGATGAAAACTATACAAATCCTGATAAGGAAATGTATAAGATAGGAAGAGTTTATTGGAACAGGGACTATCCTCCTATGGCTGCCGAGCTTCTTAAGCTTCAGAAAATGGCCGAAAAGGAGCTTCCTAACGTAAAATCTTCCGCGCTTACCATTGTTTCAAAGTCTGACGGAACCGTACCGCTTGAAGTTAAGGATATCATAGAGGAAAAGATAGGATCGGATGTCAAAAAAACAATAATTCTTGAAAAGAGCGGACATGTACTCATTAACGATGTGGATAGGGAAAAGGTTGCAGACGATATAATAGAGTGGTTTAAGAAGTAAAGCTGTTACTCGGGGGGGAAGTTATGAAAAAATATGTATGTGCTATAGACCAGGGAACTACAAGCACAAGGTTTATGATATTTGATAAAAGCGGTGACGTTGTGGCGTTCGATCAGATGGAACACCGGCAGATTTATCCTTATTCCGGATGGGTAGAACATGATCCGCTTGAAATAATAGAAAAAACTCTTAAGGTCATAATAGGAGGTCTTGCCAAGTCTGGGATTGAGATTTCAGAGATATCAGGCATAGGCATAACCAATCAGCGTGAAACCACTGTACTGTGGGATAAAACTACCGGTAAGCCTTATTATAACGCTATTGTATGGCAGGATGTCAGAACAGATGATATGTGCCGTGAATTAAACCGGACATACGGAGAGAGGATACGTGAAAAAACTGGTCTCCCTGTAAATACATATTTTTCTGCCAGCAAAATAAAATGGATTATAGACAATATCCCACAGGTAAAAAAAGATCTTGACAAAGGCAAGGTTCTTTTTGGAAACATAGATTCATGGTTGATATGGAAACTTACAGGAGGTCCTGGACGCGGAGTTCACGTAACCGATGTTTCAAATGCGAGCAGAACGCAGCTTATGAACATAAAAACTCTTGAGTGGGATAAAGAACTTTTGGATATATTTGGTATACCTTTGGAAATTTTGCCGCAGATAAGAGCCAGCTCTGACTTTTACGGCTGTACGACTGTACTGCTTGAAGACATTCCTATATGCGGAGATCTTGGCGACCAGCAGGCGGCACTTTTCGGACAGACCTGTTTTGAAAGCGGTGAAGTGAAAAACACTTACGGAACAGGCTGCTTTATGCTTATGAATACGGGAAACACTCCCATAATAAGCAATAACGGTCTTCTTACCACCATAGGTTACAAAATAGGAAAAAGTGCCCCGGTATACTGCCTTGAAGGTTCCATAGCTATTGCCGGAGCCTTAGTTCAATGGCTCAGAGATAATCTGGGTATAATTGAAAGTTCCTCTGGTATACAAGAGCTTGCAGGTCAAGTTGAAGATAATGGGGGAGTATACTTCGTCCCGGCATTTTCAGGTCTTTTTGCCCCATACTGGCAGAGCAAGGCACGCGGTACTATAGTAGGGCTGACCCGTTTTGTAAACAAACATCATATTGCCCGTGCCGCTCTCGAAGCTACAGCTTTTCAGACTAAAGATGTAATCAATGCCATGGAAAAAGATTCAAAGGTTCCTCTCAAGTCGCTGAAGGTGGACGGAGGAATGGTTAACAACGATCTTCTCATGCAGTTTCAGGCAGATATAATGAATGTTCCAGTTATTAAGCCCAAGGTAACAGAAACCACTGCTCTTGGGGCTGCATATGCTGCGGGTCTTGCGTCCGGGTTCTATGAAAGTATTAATGAGCTTAAAGCCAACTGGAAAAAGGGTAAGGAATACCTGCCTTCCATGGATTCTATGATGAGAGAAAAGCTTTATAAGAACTGGAAAAAGGCCATTGAAAAAAGTATGGACTGGGTAGACTGACAGGGGTGAATAAATGAATATTATAATCATAGGAGCCGGGGTGGTAGGCTCGCTTATTGCCCGCGAGCTTTGCAGATATAATGTTTCTGTTACTCTGATTGAAAAAAATATTGATGTTGGGCAGGAGGTTACTAAAGCAAATTCGGCTATAATACATGCCGGATATGACGATGAGCCCTCCAGTATAAGGGCAAAGTTCTGTGTTAAAGGAAATGCCATGTATACTAACCTTTCACAAGAGCTTGATTTTGAGGTAAAAAGAATCGGATCTCTGGTTGCAGCATTCAATGAAGAAGAGATAAACACAATAACTGAGCTTTACAACAGAGGTATAAACAACAATGTTCCCAATCTTAAGCTTATTTCTGCAGAACAGGCGCTTGAGATAGAGCCAAATCTTAATCCGTCCGTTAAAGCGGCTCTTTATGCACCTACTGCGGGAATAACTGAGCCGTGGACAGTTGCTATTGCCGCTGTTGAGAATGCCGTTACAAATGGGCTGAATCTTATTCTGGAAGAAAAGGTTACTGGTATAGAGATCCAAAATAAAAAAGTAAAAAAAGTTATTACCGATAAAAACAGCTATACTGCCGATATAGTAATCAATGCGGCAGGTCTGTATGCTGATGATATAGCAGCCATGGCATGCAGCGATTATAGGACTCTTCATCCAAGGAGAGGTGAATACATACTTTTAAGCAAGGTCACATCATCAGATCTGGTAAAAACAATAGTTTTTCCTGCTCCTGGAAAGATGGGAAAAGGAGTTCTTGTACTTCCTACTGTTGATGGAGGTATTCTTCTTGGTCCGACTTCACAAGATCTTGACGGGGAGTACAAGGAGGACAAATCTACCACACAGGCCGGAATTGACTTTATAATAGAAAAAACCAAGCAACTTATCCCTAAGGTTGATATAAGGAACGCCATCAAAACTTTTGCAGGCTTAAGACCGGAAAGTCCGCAGAAAGATTTTTGGATTGAAGAGAGTCAGGAAACGCAAGGATTTATAAACGCAAGCGCGATGCGTTCACCAGGTCTTACGGCTGCTCCGGCTGTAGCTATGTATATTGCTCAGCAGATATCACAGAAATACTCGCTTAAGCCTAACCTTCTTTTTAATCCGCAGCGCAAACGAATAGTTAACTACATAAACGAGCTCGGAGACGAGGAGTATGATACTTTAATAAAACAGGACCCTCTGGCGGGAAGGATAATATGTTCCTGCAATAAGGTAAGTGAACGTGAAATAATTCAGGCCATAAAAAGGGGAGCGAGAAGCATTGATGGAGTAAAGTTCAGGACAAGAGCAATGTTTGGTGATTGCCAGGGAAGTTTTTGTACCTTTAAAATAATGCAGATTCTTTCTAGAGAGCTCGGAATTAACTACGAAGATATACGTTACAATAAACCTGATTCCAGGCCTGTCGTTGGCAACACAAGGGATTGAGGAGGAGAAAATGAAATCTTACAATACTGATGTTGCCGTTATAGGAGCTGGTGCCGCAGGTCTGAGCGCTGCCTTGGCTGCCAGCAGGCAAGGAGCAAAGGTACTTTTGATTGAAAGAAATGAAGGCAGCGGAGGGATACTAAATCAATGTATTCACAACGGATTTGGACTTCATTACTTTAAAACAGAACTTACAGGTCCAGAGTATGCTTTTAAATTATCACAAATGATTGAGGAAAAATCCATAGAAATACTTACCCAGAGATATCTGCTTGATATTGATCCACAAAAGAAACAGATTAAAGTTGTTTCGGAAAAAGGGATAGAGTTTATAAATACGAAAAGCGTGGTTTATACCTGCGGAGCAAGGGAAAGACCTTTTGGTTCGCTTCTTGTTCCGTCTTCAAGGGCATGTGGGGTTTACACTGCAGGTGTAGCTCAGAGATTCATAAATCTAGAAAATAAAATGATAGGAAAAAGCGCAATTATTCTTGGATCCGGCGATATTGGGCTGATAATGGCCAGAAGACTGACCCTTGAAGGAGTTAAAGTACAGGCTGTAATAGAAAGAATGCCTTATCCCGGGGGACTTGCGAGAAATATAAACCAATGTCTTAAAGATTTTGACATACCGCTTTATCTTAGTCATACTGTGACCCAAGTACGCGGGAATGCCAGAATAAACGAAGTAGTTGTTTGCCGGGTGGATGAAAAGTACTGTGCTGTGCCTCAGACTGAAAAAGTATTCAGTGTGGATACACTTATTCTTTCTGTGGGACTTATACCGGAGACTTCTAAACTTTACGGGAAAGTAAGCCTGGATCCTGCTACGAAAGGCATTATCACCGATAGCAACGGACAGTCGTCTGATCCTTTTATTTTTGCGGCAGGCAACTGTGTAATCATATACGATCTTGTAGACTATGTTTCGGCGGAAGGAGAAAATGCCGGTAGAAATGCCGCCTTATATGCAGCTGGAAAAGAACAGGATGAAAAGATCAAGATAGAAAAAGGTAACAATATAGGAATAATTAATCCGTCATTTTATGTTAAAAATACGGGTTTGGATATTTATGCAAGGGTTAGAAAGCCTTTGGAAAAAGCCTGTTTTGTGGTAAGAGATTCAGAAGATGTTATTTTTTCAGTAAAAAATAAAAATTATGTTCCCAGTGAAATGATACATGTAAAGATAGACAAAGAAAAACTTTCCCGGGTAAAAAGACTTACCGTGGAGGTCATATAGATGCGGACAGTTGAGATAGTATGTGTTCAATGCCCTATGGGCTGTAAGCTCAAAATAATTATGGATGAAGAAAATAAGATATCAGATATTTCCGGGTACACATGCGAGAGGGGAAAACAGTATGCGGTACAGGAGATTACCGACCCAAAAAGGATCATACCATCAAGCATAAAAGTAGTTAACGGAGAGCTGCCTCTTGTGTCAGTAAAGACCGATAGACCTGTTTCAAAAAAACTTATATCTGAAATTATGCTAATCATAAAGAAAAGCGCGGTTACAGCTCCTGTTAAGGTAGGACAGGTTCTTGTAAAAAATATTCTGGGAACAGGTGCCGATATAGTTGCAACAAGACAGGTTAATGCGAAGTAAGACAAAAGAAAAACTTAACCCGGACGGAGTAATAATGTCAAAAAGAGATTATTTTCACCAAAAAAAGAATTAAAAGTTAGTATAGGCTTTTAATTGCCGTTAAATATCTTTCGATAAAAAGAAAGGTTTGTGTATAATAGTAATTGTAGTAAAGCTTCATTTTTTTTGAACTGTAAAGAAATAATATTTTATCCATAGAGGTGCATGTTGGTAGCCAATGCCATATCCTTCATCCATTCAAGGTATGATTCTCTTACACCTTCCGAAAAGCGGCTTGCAAAGTATATACTTCAAGATCCTTCTGTCATACTTCCTATGACTGTAAGTGAGCTGAGTTCTGTTACCGGAGTCAGCGAGGCAACCGTAATCAGGTTCGTTAGGGGTGTAGGATTCAATACTTTCCAAGACTTCAAGCTTTCACTTGCGATAGAGAATGTATCGTCGGAAAAAAACGATGACCAGGATATAACTCTCTTTTCTAAAGACAGCGCTGAGGATATTTTACGTAAGGTAAAAATAGGCTGTACAAGAACCATAGAAAGCACTGCATCTATAGTCAGTCCACAGAAACTGGTAAGTGCCGCTGATTTTATAAGATCAGCCAAAAGAATAGAAATATTTGGTGTCGGATCGTCCGCTGCAGTAGGAAAAATATTCCAATATAAGCTTACAAGGGTTGGTTATCCCAGTTTTTCGATAGAAGATCCGCATATGCAGTCTATATCAGCAGCCACGATGTCTGCCGGTGATCTTGTAGTGGGAATAAGTCTCAGCGGTTCAACTAAGGATACCGTTGATGCTGTATGTGTTGCAAAAGAGCACGGGGCAAATGTGATATGTATAACCGACCATATTAAATCGCCTATTACCAAGTATGCGGATGTTGTTTTAGAAACATACTCCAGAGAAAATCCTATAAAAAATGTTGCAGGAAGGTCAATTCTTGCTCAGATATATCTTGTTGAAGTACTCACCGGCCTGTTGTACTCAACGGACACGCAGTATGTGCAAAAAGCAGGCAAAGAAACAGCGAAAGCAGTTGTAAACAAGCTTTATTGATTATTTGTTAAGGAGAGGAAATATGAAGATTCTTGTTTGTAAAGATTATGAAGAGTTAAGCCTTAAGTCTGCGGAGATTATTGTGAATCAGATTAATCAGAAGAAAGATTCTGTACTGGGTCTGGCAACGGGTGGAACCCCAGTGGGAATGTATAAAGAGCTGGTAAAAAGCTATCGGGAAGGAAAGGTTGATTTTGGAAAGGTAATTACCTTTAACCTTGATGAGTACTACGGAGTCGATCACGAAAATATAAACAGCTATCACTACTATATGAATACCAATTTTTTTGATCACGTGAATGTTGAAAGGAAAAACATAAACATTCCAAACGGCATGAGTAAAGATATCGAAAAAGAATGCCGTGAATATGATGAAAAGATTCAGAATATGGGCGGTATTGACCTTCAGGTTCTCGGAGTCGGTCTCAACGGACATATTGGTTTTAATGAGCCTGCAAAAGAGCTGATGTCAGGAACACATATTACCGACCTGACCAAAGAAACCATTAATGCAAACGCAAGATTTTTTGAGGATATTTCACAGGTGCCTACTAGGGCAATAACTGTGGGGATGGCGACTATCCTGAGATCGAAAAAGATAGTTGTACTGATAAACGGTAAGAACAAATCAAAGATTTTTGAGAAGATAACCGGCAAAAAAATAACAACCCAAATACCAGCAACCCTTTTACAGTTACACCCTGATGTTACTATAGTTGTAGATGAACAAGCAGCAACATAAAACGAAAGCCTTAGGCTTTCGTTTTATGTTTTTGTTCTATTTTTTATTTTTAAAGGAAATCTTGTTTCTATACATTTCTTCATCGGCGATATTAATAAGCTCTTCAAGATTTTTATCGTCATTTGCCTCGAACTGAGCCAGCCCGCATGCCGCTGAAATATCAAAAGGCTTGGCTTTTGAAGCATTATATATGTCAAGCTTTTTCTCAATTCTTTCCCAAACGATCTTGGCTTCCTCTATGCTGGTCATCGAAAAAAGAATCAGGAACTCATCTCCGCCTAATCTGCATACCGTATCTGATTCACGTATATCGTTTTTAATTATCGAACATATTATCTTAAGAACTTCATCACCACAGTTTTCTCCGAACTTCTCATTTATTTCCTTGAGATAGTTTACATCGATATAAGCTATCGAGAAAAAATTTCCGTATCTTTTGCACAGCTGAATCTGTTTTTCAAGATAGAACAGTCCGGTTTTCCTGTTTAAAACTCCTGTAAGACTGTCAGTTGTAGCATATTTAGTGAGTTCGTTTTCATAGTTTTTTAGAGCGGACATATTTGCAAAGTTTATTACAGTGCCTATAGTATGCTCAGATGAGTCTTTTAAAACATTGACCGTTATGTTTGCGGGAGTTTCAAAACCTTCTTTGGTTATAAGGTTCACATAATCGTTTATTATTACTTCAACACCTTCTTTTATACACTTTGAAACAAAATCAAAAATTTCTTCACCTGTTTCTTCACTTGTTGCTTTGAGTATTTTACTGTAATGTTTCTTACAGGCATCGTCTATCTTATAACCTGTAATGTGTTCGGCACTTTTATTCATGAATTCAATATTCCCATCCATGTCTGTAGTGATTATGCCTTCTGAAATGCTGTTGAATACGGTGCTAAGCCACTTTTCTTTATTGTTCAGGAGCAGATCTGTTTTATACTTATAAAGAGCCATTTCAATAGTCGTTTTTAAATCACGTTCCTCAAAGGGCTTTATTATATATCCAAAAGGTTCTGTAATTTTGGCTTTCTGTATAGTGACTTCGTCGGAATAGGCAGTTAAATATATTACCGGCAGGCTGAAAAGTGATCTGATTATCTCAGAGGTCTCAATTCCGTCAAGCGGACCGTTTAAAACAATATCCATGAGTATTATATCAGGATTTTTTGTTTCACACAGGCTTATGGCATCCTGACCGGAAACTGCGTGACCGCAGACTTCATATCCAAGGTTTTCAAGAGACATCTGTATATCTTTGGCTACAATTACCTCGTCTTCTACTATTAGTATCTTACTTTTGTCCCCCATCTAAATCCTCTCCTTATAATTCAGCTCCCTGAAAGTTATTCTAAATTTGGTTCCCTGAGATTCACAAAGGTATATCTTTCCATGGAGCTGATTCTCAACTATACTTACAACTAACTGAAGACCAAGTGTAGAAGGTTTCTCAATATCTATGTCTTTTGGAAGACCAATTCCGTTGTCTTCTGTAATTATAACCACCTTTAAATCCTCATCCCTGAGAACCGAAATTTTTACTAGTCCTTTTCCCATCTCTTTAAAAGCATATTTCAGAGAGTTGGAAACCAGTTCGTTTATGATCAGCCCGCATGGAACGGCACTTTCCATACCCAAAGAAACATCCTTTATTGAAATATCAAGTTCGACCTTTCCGTATGCCCCGTAAGAGCGTATAAGACTGCGGCATATATCGCTTATATACTCTTTAAGGCCAATCTGGGTTATATCTTTAGTTCCATAAAGCTTCTCATGAAGGACTGCCATTGCTCTTATCCTGTTTTGGCTCTCTCGGAAGACTTCGATGACAAAAGGATCATGGATATCCTTTGCCTGAAGGTTTAAAAGACTTGAGATAACCTGGAGATTATTTTTAACTCTGTGATGAATTTCTTTTAAAAGATAGTCCTTGACCTTTATGGTCTCCATAAGGATTTTTTCAGACTGTTTGGTTTCTGTTATATCAGTATGGGAACCTACGATTCTTATTATATTGCCTGAACTATCCCAAAGTCCCTGCCCGCGTGACAGGATCCATTTGTAAAAACCATCTTTGCATTTCATCCTGTATTCGACTTTGAAAAAAGGAGTTAGCCTGTTAAGATGTTCAGAAAGAGCCTTGTCAAATACCGGCAGGTCATCAGGGTGTATCCTGGATCTTAACTGTGCATTGGTATTTTCAAACTCATCATCGGCATATCCCAGCATTTCTTTCCAACGTGGCGAGAAGTAATAGGTATTGGTTTTAAAGTTTATATCCCATATTCCATCAGTGTTGCCTTTTATGGCCAGCTGCCAGCGCTCTTCACTTGTACGTAGATTTTCCTGGGCTGCAGCAAACGAAAGGATAAGTTCGTTCATATCGCTGACCAGGGAGCTTATCTCTTTATACTTTATAGTCTTTTGGTCAATGCCTTTTCCTTCATAGATGGCCGTTTTAAGTTTTGAGTTAAAACCCATTATCTCTCTTCCTATAAGCTTGGTTAACCAGTAAAGCAAAAAAATGAATCCGGTCAGCACGATTCCAAATATTATTACTATAATGATTATAGTTTTTCGAATCTGTTCCAACATCGTTTGTTTTCCTTGGTCAACAATAGCATTAATATCCTCGATAAAAACTCCTGTGGATACCACCCAGTCCCAAGGAGCATAAAAACGCGATTAGGTAAGTTTGAGCTCCATCTGTTCTGAAGGATAGTTTTTCCATAGATAAGTTAAAAATCCGCCTTCTTCAGAGCTTCCGACCTCCAGGAGACCTTTGAAAACCTTATACTCCTGCTGGTCAAATATATTTATAGGATTACCGCTGCTGGTTTTTCCGGAGATATACGGATGAGCCATGACCTGGCCTGAGGTTGAGAAAACAAAAATATACTCATCGTTTTCAAATCTCAATGTGCTGATGAGTTCTATTATGTCGTTCTTTATATCTTCCTCTGGCTGGGAAGTGTATGTACGCTGAAATTCAATATAATCTATGATCTTTTCTATCCTGGATTTTAACTCCTGCTTCTCACAGGATACATACGTCTCTTCATAGACTTTGCTATCTCTGTTAAAGCGGTCGTACTCAAAGTTCACAAATATGAAGATGATTAAAAAAGTGAAAACAAAGAAAGTAACAATCGGGATTATTATAAAACGCCTTAGCAGACTCTTTTTGTGCATGAGGACACCGCCGGTATATTATAGATAAAATAAAATTGATTCTTAGCATATATAAGTTAATTATACAATAAAAATTATGATTCTTTTATAGTGGTATAATAAAAGCAGTGAAAACAATTTAAAGAGGTGAACACGTTGAAAATCAGCGAACCGCTTGTTTCTAAACCGCTTGTCTGTGAAAAGGTCTGGGGAGATGAAAACCTTAACCGTATTTTTTCTTCCCAAAACAAACAAAAGATAGGTGAAGCATGGCTTTTTTCTTTTTATCCTGGAATGAGCAATGAGTTATACGGACTGTCAACCTTTAGAGTATACGGGAAGTCTGATGAAGTACTCAGGGATGAAATATCTGATTTTCCTCTTTTGCTTAAACTTATCTCATGTTCTGAATGGCTTTCAGTTCAGGTGCATCCTGATGACAGCATTGCTAGGGAGCTGGAGAATTATGAAAGAGGAAAGACAGAGTGTTGGTATTTTTTGAAAAATGGTGGCCAGGCGATGATCGGAAAAGATAATTCCGCAATTGCAAAAGCTGTCGGAAATGAAAACTGGGAAGATGTTCTTGAGAAAAAATCTTTTAATTTTCAGGATATATTATATCTTCCTGCAGGGACGGTTCATACTATGGGACCGGGAAGCATGCTTTTGGAAATACAGCAAAGTTCGGACATCACTTATAGGCTTTACGACTGGGGCAGAGACAGGCCAGTGCATAAAGAAAAGGGATTGAAGGTGCTTAGTAGCATCAGAGCGGGCTACGTGATAAGCCGCAACTCTCAGGCTTTTGAAAGTCCTTTTTTCAGATTCCGTAAAATAAAGGATCAGCTTTGTGAAGGATTTGGAGTTTATGTTAATCTGGACAGCTATAAAACAATAGTTCTTCCCAGAGATGTAAGTTACTATTTTGAAGGAGAGTATATCGAGTACAAAAAATAAACCGGCCTCAATGAAGTGAACCCCTTTAGTTAG
>DJGH01000015.1:16034-16429 GCA_002431635.1 Petrotoga sp. UBA5851 | reverse complement strand
TAAAAAAATTAATATATCGCTGTGCATATAGCATTATTTTATAAAATGTAGTATCATTTACTTATCCACAGATATAATTATAGGGGGGAAAAAAATGATTGACAGAGTATACGCATATAAAAGAATACAAGATTTTTTCCCACAGTCAAAAGAAAGCGATATTGTCTTTAATGAAGAAGGAAGCGTAAATCTTATAGCCTTTCTTAACAATGAGAGAGTTTTTAAGTTCCCGCGTGAAGAATGGGGAGAAATTTATCTTAAAAGAGAGGTAATCTTATCAAAAAATATTGCCCGGATATCTTCAATCAATGTTCCGGAGTTTGATATTGTCGAAAATGATTTTGGTTCTTACAAAATGATTCATGGTACCGATTTGAGTTCAGAATCAATAAAAA
>DJGH01000015.1:13557-16006 GCA_002431635.1 Petrotoga sp. UBA5851 | reverse complement strand
CTGAACAGAAAAATATTGCTTGGGAGCTTGCTTTATTTTTAAAAACCATAAACGAACTAAAAATAGACGGCCCGTGGTTTTCGGATTCATACCGGTCAAAAGAAGATTGGATAAAGTTATATGAGGATGTTCAGACTTTTATTCTTCCTATAGTTCCTAACCAGTACACCCGTTCAAAAATAAACTATATCTTTGCTCCACTTATAAATGACGAGCTTGACTTCAACTCAGACCTGTGTGTAATAAACGGTGATATAAACCCATATCATATTAAGTTTGACAAATTTAAAAATAAAATAACCGGTATCATAGATCTTGGAACCATTGGCTTAGGTGATCCTGCATATGACCTGTCTGTCCTGATGTACAACTACGGTGAAAACTTCATTTCTATGATGTCAGAGGTATATCCGAAACTTAAATATCTCATAAAAAGAGCTCGTTTTATGCGCAATACCATGGAAATGCAGTGGCTACTTAACGGGTTAAAGTTAAATGAAAAAAGCTGGTTTACTTTGGTTCTCAATAAAACTTTTGACGATATTCTATAATATGTCTATAATTAAATAAGGCCCCGAATTTTATTTTCGGGGCTTTATTATTTACTCCATTTTTTATGACCATTTTATCTTTTTAAAGTATTCTATCCTACTACAACGCTGTCCGCAGCATTGGTTTTCATTGTTCCGTATCTGAGAAATCTTACATGCCACGAAAGAGCTTCTTCAAGCCTATGTGGAGTATGCAGTGATCCGGACTTCTGTGACCTTAAAAAATAGTCTTTTAACATAGGTCTATAATACGGATGAGAACAATTGTTTATTATAGCCATAGCCCTTTGCTTGGGTGAAAGCCCCCTAAGATCGGCCACGCCATTTTCTGTAATCAAAATCATCACATCATGTTCTGTATGGTCATGATGTGATACCATAGGGACTATGGAAGATATATCCCCGTTTTTGGCGGCCGAGGGCATGGTAAAAATAGAAAGATATGCATTTCGTGCAAAATCTCCTGATCCTCCTATTCCGTTCATCATACGTGTTCCGAAAAGATTGGTGGAGTTTATATTACCGTATATGTCAGCCTCTATCGCAGTATTAATAGCTATAACCCCAAGTCTTCTTATTATTTCAGGACTGTTGCTTATTTCCTGCGGTCTTAAAACCACTCTTTCCTTAAAAAATGAAATATTATTTTCAAACTCTTTGAAACAGTCAGTCGAAAGTGTAAGAGCTGTTCCTGATGCAAATACAGCTTTACCTTTTTTAATAAGCTTTAGCATCGAATCCTGTATTACTTCCGTATAAAAGGAGATATTTGAAAAATTACTTTTTTCTATACCGGAAAGTACAGCATTAGCTATATTTCCCACTCCGGACTGTAAAGGCAGCAGAGTTTTTGGGACTCTGTTCATTATTATTTCGTTATGAAGAAAATTCAACAGATGATTGGAAATTTTTAATGCTGTGTCATCACACTCTGAAAAAACAGTATGCTTATCTTGTATCTCTGAAATAACAACGGCTGCTATTTTCTCTTTATTGCATGGAATATACTTTGTTCCTATTCTCTGCTGGGCACTGAATAAAGGAATAGGAAGTCTGTGCGGAGGATCATCAGGCATATAAACATCGGCAAAACCTTCCAATTGTTTACTAAGAGATGTGTTTATCTCTACAATCACTTTCCTTGCTTTTTGCACATAAACAGGGCTCGCACCAACTGAAGTTGACGGAATAATAAAGCCTTCTTCGGTTATTCCAACAGCTTCAATTATGGCAATATCAATTTCTCCATAAAATCCATACCTTATATTCTGGGCAAAGTTACTCAGATGTATATCTGAAAACTCACATTCTCCCCTGTTTATTGAATTTCTTAAAAGGTTGTTGGTCTGATAAGGCATTCTTTTACATATTATTCCTGCCTGAGTCCATCTGCCGTCTATTTCCTCTCCTACCGATGCCCCTGTTAAAAGAGTAAGCTTTATTTTTTTTCCTGTACTTTCCACAATATCTGCAAGTGCTTTGGGAACTTCTTTAGGATAGCCACTGGGGGTAAAACCGCTGGTCGCAACTGTCATTCCGTCTTTTATCATTAATGCCGCCTCATAAGCCGACATCACCTTTGACATAACAAAACTGTTTTTTATCAACTGTTTTATCATTATTAGCTCTCCTTTGATTTTTAAAGAGTGTTTTAATAAAAAACTTAAGCATTCATTCAGCACACATAAAATGTTAAAACCCTTTTTCTTTTGAAAAAGGGTTTTAAGAAGAGCATATATAAAAAATACTTTTACAGCTCACCTTTAAAACCTCCTTATCCTCGTAAGTCATAGTGGTTTTGTTCTTTCCGGCAGGTCTCCTGGCTTGAAATCATCATCTGAATGCGCCTTCCCGTAAAACAGTGGCTTACTGCATTCTGACTCCTTCTTACAGTGGCG
>DJGH01000015.1:285-13512 GCA_002431635.1 Petrotoga sp. UBA5851 | reverse complement strand
AAATGTTATTTTATATCTTTTTTATTATCTATCTGCATATATTAAAGTAACGGTTTTATCAAAAAATATCCGGCAAAGTCCGCCGGATACTTAGTTGTTTATAAGAAATGTCTTCCTTTTTACATACTCTTCTTCATTTATGCTGCCTTTTGCATACTCCTGTCTTAAAAGCTCAATCGCTATATCTTCTTCCTTCGTTGGTACTTCATGTTTTTCATTTTTTGAACTCTTATTTGCAAGAACTTTATAAAGAACGACCGAAAGTATTACAACCAGTAAAACAACTGCTACCACTACAAAAAACATACCTATTCCTGTCATACCACCTGTATATCCTATATATCTGTACATATTTTCCACCTCTCTTCTAATTGTGCTTACATTCATAATAAAGCTTTTTCCTTAAGCAGGTCTTAGAAAAGTGTGGCAGAAGTGTATTTTTTTTTCAACAATCAACATTCTTTTTAACAACGAACACCAACATATGTTCATAGTATGTAAGCATTATAAAAAGAGAGTTTACGCTGTAATAAAAAACTTACCAACATTACTAGCAACCATTTATCAACATGGACTGTCGATAAACTAAATAACAACTTCGAATAATCAAAAACTGTTCATAACTTTTGAACATTCAAAAACCTTCAACATCTCTTTTTAATTTTTTTATCAACTATCAACATGATGTTGATAAAAAATTTTTCAGTTCATAAGTTACCAACGTTTAAAATCCTTTTTGAAAATGCGTTTTAGTTGCTTTTCGACAATGAACATCACTGCATCATCTGCTTCTTCTTATATATACATAAACAGAATAAACTTACTGACCAAGAAAGTAAACACCATAATAATAATCATAAAGTCTCTGATAAATAAGTTCAAGCATTATCGAACAATAAAGCGAGGAACCTCTTACAGTAAGCAGATCCATATCACTGAATATGTCCTCTTTTCCAAAGGTATTTCCAAGATAGTAAGAAGATAAAAAATCAAAAGTATATCTATCAACATTCTTATTACCAAACTCAGGATAATCAATATCTAAAAGATCAGCATCTATAAGAATATGTGATAAACCCATGGAAACAGCATAGGCATAATTACCTTTCTGCTCCACACGAAAAGAAAAAGGTGCAAGTCTCGACTCTGCAACAAGAAAAGCAAGTATGAGCTCTGGAGGAACATCATAAACAATAACCTTCTGCTTAAAAAAACTTTCCATAGGAACAACCGGACTGTAAAAAGTCAAAAAACTATTACTGTAAGCATAAGCAACATCCACGAGATATTTTGAATAAGCGTTTATATCCTGCTTGGTAAATTCTTTATTCGGAAAAATATAAGCAAACCAACTCTTAAAAGAAGAGGCACTTAACTCAAAATAATAATCCATAAGCTTATTCATTCTGAAAACCAAATCGGTACGTTCAGGATAATCATCTCTAAGAATAGGGTTATACTTAAGCTTATACAACTCTCTGTAATAAGTATTATCTACAGGAACCATCTCGTCAAAATAATCAAGCATGCCACTGGATTTGCAGTTTGAACGGGCATCAGTAAAAGATTCAAATATCCTGCTAACATATTCTTTCACATCATCCCTGTAATTTAAAACTTCTGGTTGCTTTTCCACAGGTTTGGTTTCTACAGGCTTTGAAACGGCTGTAGGAGTAGCTACAGCTGTAACCGTACTTACACTGACATAAGTTTTCAGATCTTTAACCTGAACAAGATTAAGTTCACCTATAAAGTACTTATAGTATGAGAGAACAAAGTCATCGTAGGTATAACCTGCCCCTTCCGAAATTGATTTTACCGATTCAAAAGAAAGATTATAACCTTTATTATACATTACGGCCATGTATCGTATGAAATTATCCCTTTCAGTCGGATGTGAAAATATAGCCCTGGGATCTCTGAAACTTATCACCTGATTTTCCGCATCATTTGAAAAAACAAGGGTGAAGGATGCCAAAAATATAGCTGCAAAAAACCAAAACTTTTTCAAAAAACACCTCCGAACAGATTAAAAACTATCTTTATAAGTGATAAGCTTCTGGTAAAGCAACTGCATGAATATCGAAGAATAAAGCAGTGATCCCCTTACGGTTAACAGGTCGTAGTCACTGAAGTACGTCTTCTGCTTAGCTATATTGCCAAGATAACGGCTGGATATAATATCAAAGTTACGTCCACCTGCATCATTATTTCCGATATCGTCATAAGCCGCTGCTATTTCAAGAAAATCGGCATCGATAAGAGTATGTGCAAGTCCGAATGAAACAGCATATATATTTTTGGATGAAATTTCCGCTCTGAAGGATCCCGGAAGAAGCCTTGATTCCTGAACAAAAAAAGCAAGAACCATTTCGACCGGTATATCCTTTATAATTACGCTTGAACGGAAAAAAGAATTGTCTATACTGCTTGTAAAGGAAAGGTTCGAACCTATATACGCATAAGAAAGATCCACAAGCATTTCTGAATACTTTTGGGTATCGAAGGTATCAACAGATTCGGTAAATACCTTTGCAAAATGTGTTTTGAAAAATGTAGAACTTGTTTTATAGTAGTCAAGAAGATCCTTTACTCTGGTCACAAGGAAGGTACGGTTTGAAAAAGGAATTAAAGGCGGATTAAAATCATTTTTGTGGGCAGTTCTGTATGCGTTTGCCTTTACAGGAACCTCATCGTCAAATTTATTGAAAATACCGTCACTGTTTTGGTTTGACAGAGAACCTGAAAGTTTTGAATAAATCTCTTTTATGTAATCAGCTACCCTGGAATCATAATTGTCTTCTGCTCTGTCTTCAGAACGTGTTTTTATACTGTCTAAGGTCACTTCACCATTAAGGTACTTATAAAAAGCCAGTACATTATCGTCAGCTATGTAGGAAGGATTATCGGCGAATCCTTTTATCTGCTCAAAAGTATAATTATATCCTTTATTGTATGCTGTATAAGCATATCTGACAAGCTTTTCCTCCTGGGTCTTGGTAAGACCCTTAAAGTTTTCTTCTTCTGGCTTTTTTATAACGTTAATCAACATGTCACACGAAGAAAAAAATAGAGCGGTGGAGATTATCAACAGCATAAAAAAAGTTTTTTTCATTTTGCCCACGTCCCTTTCTAATATTTTAGAAACAGTGATTTTATAATGATCATTATAATTATAGCAAATTTAATAAACCCTTCAAAGTTTTAAATTAATATATAGTATAAGGGAGAATGAAGGTGATGGAAAAAATGAATAAAAATCATATACCCATAATGATTGTTCTGGTTTTTGTAT
Source organism: Petrotoga sp. UBA5851 (assembly GCA_002431635.1). Lineage (GTDB taxonomy): Bacteria > Thermotogota > Thermotogae > Petrotogales > Petrotogaceae > UBA5851. Next base: position 10,217 of record DJGH01000015.1, on the reverse strand, counting down.
GTCAATTCCTTTATGCCGGTGAAGTTAAGTATATATATACACCTGCAGGTCCGGAGGGAATAATTATATACGATGCTTCAGATATCTCACAGATGAAGGTTGTGAGTACATTCAACCTAGGAGGATACGTAAAAGATCTTGCACTGGGAGAAAAGATTATATACGCTATTGCAGATAACGTAGGAGTTGTCTGCATAGATATTTCCAACATTCTTAAACCAAGGATTGTAGGAAAGCTGAAATTTGCTGATGTTCTTAGAAAAATAGAAATTTCGGCAGATAAGGCGTATATAGATTATTATGACAGTATTCTTGATAAAAGTGGAATTGCAGTTATAGACATAAAAGACTCCAAGAATATGAAGTTTTTGTATGAAATATTTGAAGAGGATTATGTTTCTTCCTACGATGTAAACGGCAATTACATATATCTTTCAGATGGACGTGAAGGTATTAAGGTAATTGAGGCAAATGAAGATACATACAAAGTTGTCAGCCGTTATAAAATTAGTTCTTCAAAGCTTCTTTACAAAAATAATATGCTTTTTGCAGGCGAAATAAACAGTGCTATATATATCTTTGACGTAACTGATCCCAAAAAACTTTATCTCAGGAGCAAGTACAGTTTCCCCAGGGATTTTTCAGAGCTTGCCGTTGATGGTGACAGACTTTTTGTTCTGTGCAGGGAACAAGGGGTATATATGTTCAAAGTAAATTCTGAAAGCGGAGTAAACTATCTTACAAAGCTGTACTCCGATGATATAAAAGCTTTTCACATCAGTGATAATATTCTTTTGCTTCTTATAAATTCAGATTCGGACCGTGAGGATGGACTTGTTGTGCTGGATATTTCAGATATTTATTCACCCTCAATAATAAAACAGGATTTTTCTTTTATAAACGGAGAGGCAAAAGATATTGCAGTATACGGCAAATATGCTTATATAGCTGATTATGACAAAGGTATCAAAATATATGATGTATCAAACGTTAAAAAATCAAAGTACGTAAAAACAGTTGAAGCCACAGGCAGCCTTCAGGCTCTTTTTCTTGAAGGAAAGAGGCTTTATGCTATGCTTAACAAATCAGGAATAAGTATATACGATCTATCAGATCCGCTTGCTCCAAAAAAAATTGGATCCATTTCTTCACCTACAGTGAGAAACGGTCTTTATGTAAAAATGGATATGCTGTTTACGGCAGAAGGCAACATTGTAAAGGTATACAATGTTGCCGATCCGGAAAATATAAAACAGATTTCCAACATTACTGACAGCAGCGAAGTAAACGACGGACAGACCATAAAAAACATAAAAATAAGCGACAAGTATCTCATACTTTCCGGATACAGAACCAACTCCAGCGGAATAAAAGCAGGTTTCATAAAAATACTGGATATATCAGCAATAGAAAAACCTTTATTTATCAAAACATTTCAGGATACCGGAGTCGGATGGGTAAGCCCTGTGAGTTCGCCATATTTTGACCGCTACTATCTTTATATGGGACTTACAGATATACAGGGTTATGAACAGGCAAAAACTTTTACTGTTTTTGATATTTTTGATATGAGAACCATGAAAATTATAGGTAGTGCTGATTATGAAGACAATATAGGAAAAAAGTATACTATAGGAGTTCAGGATCTTGAAATATACAACAACTATGCCTTACTGGCCTGCGGTGAAGACGGAATAAAAATATTCAACATAAGGGATCCCAAGAAACCATTTTATGTTACTTCTGTAAAAACAGGAGGATTTGCTTCAAGTATATTTGTGAAATCGAATTATGCATATGTGGCAGACGGAGAAAACGGTTTTTTCGTTCTTGATATAAGAAATCCAAATAATCCCATAATTTCATACGATGCTTTGTGGATAAACATGAAAAAGATAAAAAGTTGAGAGAGGTTAAACCTCTCTCAACTTTTTAATACTTTCCTACCGGAGCCATGTATATTACAAATTCATCTTTTCCGTCGGCTTTTATGAAGCTGTCCATAAGTTTTTGCGAGTACGCACCTATGGCACATGTTCCACAGTTTATATTTTCACAGGCTAGATAAAGGTTCTGGCAGACATGTCCGGCATCCAGAAGCAGCAGTTTATAAGAGCATTCTGCATATCTCCACTCCATTCTGTATGGAATAACGCTCCAAATAAAAGTAACTGCAGACTCACCTGCCATATGCTGACCATAGCTTCCTTCAATTATTTTTTGCGAAAGATCAGGCTGGGTATAAGAAAGAAGAAGTTTATGCTCTATCGGAAGGTATCTGTAAACACCTTCTTCAAGACCTTCAACATTTCTAATGTAAAGGTATGTTTCAAAAGCATGTCTTGCGCCCGCCGAAGGAACTGTTCTCAAAGAGGCATATCCGTTTCTTATGACCTCTTTTATACCCTGAGTGCTCCACAGAAGGAAAGAAAGCTCATTTAAAGACAAAGGAGTGTTCTTGAAAATTCTTCTGCTCTTTCTGTTATTCAGCAGCTCGGTCAGTGAAAGATTCGTAACCACGAAGTCTTTTGGTAAAACGAGGTCAAATAACCTGCCTTCATGTGGATAAGGCTTTTCCAAAGGTGGCTGGGGCATCTTTTTCTGCTGGTCTGTTTCATCGTCATATTCATCAAAAATTTCGTTACTGGCAAATTTCCGCAGTTGTTCAATATTAAACCTGATAAAAATCCCTCCCTTAAAATAATATATTTTTTCCTGTAAAAAAAATATGCAGATAAAAGTTCCGGTACATGTAAATTATAGCAAAAGTCAAGTTATAATATCACTATAAAAACCATTTATAATAAAATATACCCGGAGGAAAATGTAAAATGAATACACCAGACAGAAAAACTGCTCACGATATACTCAAACAGGCTTCAGAAATGAATCCGGGAAATTGGATCGGTCATTCACAGAACACAGCTGATGCTGCTGAGAAAATAGCCCGACACATAAAAGGGCTTGACCGGGAAAAAGCATATACAGCAGGTCTTTTACACGATATAGGAAGACGTGAGGGGGTTAGGAATCTTCATCACATAATCTGTGGGTATGAGTATATGATGTCACTTGGATACGATGGAACAGCAAAGATATCTATGACACATTCATTTGCTCTTAAAAATCTGAATACCTATCTTGGGGAGTACGACTGTACCGATGCAGAACTGAATTTTATACGTACTTATATTGCAAATATACAGTATGACGATTACGACCTTTTGATACAGCTTTGCGACTGCCTTGCACTTTCGGACGGACTTTGCATAATTGAACAGAGGCTCGTTGATGTTGCCATGAGATATGGATTTAATGAACTTACTATTCCAAAATGGAAGAAAATATTTGAGATAAAAACATATTTTGAAAAAATAATAGGCAAAAGTATATACGATGTTTTGGAGATAATGCCAGTTCGGGTGAAATAAATCTTAATATATGTTAAAGTTATAAAAAAAAGAATAGTATATAATATAAACAGAAAATAATGCAGAACCATACGCAGAGCTATAGGCGGACTGATACTAATGAGGTTGGATATAATAGGATACTGCGGTGCTTATCCCGGCAACGGTCAGCCGTGCTCGGGATACCTGGTCACACAGAACGGAACGTCTGTTCTTCTGGACTGTGGAAGCGGTGTACTGACAAAAATATATGATTATATAGATCCGGAAAGAATAAATCACGTTATTATAACGCACTTTCATGCGGATCATTTTTCCGATGTATTCTGCATGCAGCATCTTAGTCTTGTGGCAATGCAGCTGGGACGAAGAAAAGAGCCTTTAAGAGTATATGCTCCCGCCGATGAAGAGTACTTTGAAAAAATGAAGTACAAACAGGCATCTGTTGCTTTTGAAATCAATTCTCAAAGCACATTGGACATAGATTCAATTCGTATTTCGTTTCTCAAAAACAATCATGTTAAAAGCGCCTATGCGGTAAAAGTTTTAAGCGGCCAAAGTTCACTGGTTTATACTTCAGATACTCAGTGGTGCGATGGACTGGTTGACTTTGCAAGGGGGTGCGATGTCCTTTTGTGTGAGAGTTCATTATACAATGAATTTTACAATGCTGTTCAAGGCCATATGACAGCCGGAGAATGTGGACTGCTGGCTTCAAAATGCGGAGCAGGTAGATTAATTCTTACCCATCTTCCTCATTATGGAGAACATGAAGTTTTGGCCGGACAGGCACGTGAAAAGTATGACGGACCTGTTATTCTTGCAGAGAATATAAGATATTTGGATATATAAATTCTTTTAGGAGGGATCAGATGAAAAAAATAATACTTCTCTTATTGGTTATTATGATAATGCTTCCGGTTTTTATCTTTTCCGCAAAAGTAGTGGTACGTGTTCCTCAGGATCCGGACTTTCTTGATCCTCATAAAGCCGCAGCTTCAGGAACCGAAGAAATGATGTTCAATGTTTTTGAAGGACTTTTAAAGGCAGATTCCAACGGAAATGTAGTACCTGCTGTTGCTGAAAGATACAGCGTATCTCCTGATGGACTTGTGTATACTTTTAAGCTCAGAAAAGGAATAAAATTCCATAACGGTGCACTTGTGACTGTTGATGATATAATCTACTCCCTGGACAGGCTGCGCGGCGTAAATAATGAAAAACCTCTTTCCTCTACTTTCAGCAGCTTTATAAAAGATGTAAAGGCTACAGATAAAGAAACGGTTGTAGTTAGCATGAAAGAACTGAACACATCCTTTATAACCAACTTCACTGTTGCTATAATTCCAAAAAACAATACCGATCCGAATAAAAACCCCATAGGAACAGGCCCGTTTAAATTTAAGGAATATCTTCCTGGACAGAGAGTCGTCATCCAGAAGTTTAATGATTACTGGAAAAAAGGAGTTCCCATGATAGATGAAGTTGAGTTTAGGATAATAACTGATGACCAGGCTGCCCTGCTTGCACTACTTTCCGGTGAAATAGATATGTCACCCAGAATAGATGTACTTCAGCTTGATCTCCTTTCTGACAACTTTCAGGTGATAAAATCCGAACAGAACATGGTTCAGCTGCTGGCGCTCAACCATCAGAACAAATATTTTTCGGATGTAAGGGTCAGACAGGCTATAAATTATGCTGTAGACAAAGATGAAATAATAAATGCAGTCGCATTAGGATACGGTACCAAACTTGGTTCCAACATGAGTCCTGTTATGAAAAAATATTACCGCGAGGGACTTGAAGATTACTATCAGACAAACATAACCAAAGCAAAAGAGCTTCTCAGACAGGCAGGTTATCCAAACGGTTTCAGGACAACTATAACAGTTCCTTCAAACTATAAGTTCCATGTTGATACAGCTCAGGTTATAGTCGAACAGCTCAAAAAAATCGGAATAATAGCAGAAATAGAACAGGTGGAATGGGGAGTATGGCTTGAACGGGTATATGCCAACAGAAAGTATGAATCCACAATAATAGGGCTTACAGGTAAGTTAAGCGCATACGACATACTCAAGAGATATGTATCAGACTTCTCACGAAACTTCTATAACTATTCAAATCCTATGTATGATGAAATAATAAGAAAAGCGGTCAAAGAAACAGATGACGCAAAAGCTACTGAACTTTACAAACAGGCACAGGATATTCTTACAAAAGATGCCGTCGCAGTTTACATAATGGATCCGAACTTTATAAATGCCATGAAAAAAGAAATTGGAGGATATACCGTATATCCGCTTTATATACAGGATATGTCGGTTATATATATTGCCAAATAGGAGATTTTAAATGTATTTTTACCTGAAAAAAGGTTTTTCCATGCTTATTACAATAATTGCTGTTACGGTAATAACATTCGTATCCTTTCAGATCATACCGGGAGATCCAGTTTTGTCAAGACTTGGAGTAGACGCAGATCAGGCGCAGATTGATGCGCTGAAAGAAGAATTAAATCTGAATAAGCCCTTGGCCACACGATATTTTATCTGGCTTAAAGGTGTTTTTACAGGCGACATGGGACAGTCCTTCAGATACTCTGTCCCTGTTTCTGATCTTATACTAAACAGGATTTCCGTTACTTTTATTCTTGCACTGATCTCTCTTTTACTCATAATATTTATTGGAGTTCCCCTTGGAATAATAAGTGCCCGGTACAACAACAGAATACCGGGACTATTTATATCTTTTATTTCACAGATAGGTATGGCTGTTCCGTCATTCTGGACAGGCATTCTGCTCATGTTTCTTTTTGGTATAGTCCTAAAATGGTTTGCAGTAAGCGGATATGTATCCTGGAGCGAAAATCCGCTGCTGTGTATAAAATCACTGACTCTTCCGGCGGTATCCATAGCAATACCAAATATAGCAACAGTTATAAGATATATGAAAAATATGGTTCTGGATGAGATGAAAAAGGAGTATGTCAAGACTGCATATTCCAAAGGACTTTCAACTTCACAGGTCCTTTCAAAACATATATTGAAAAATGCAATAATTCCGGTAATAACCATACTTGGAATGATTAGCGCAACCATTCTGGGAGGAAGCATAATAATTGAACAGGTATTTTCACTTCCCGGTATCGGACGTTTACTTATAAATGCAATTACTACAAGAGATCTTCCCCTTGTTCAGGGCATAATAGTCTACATATCGGTGATGATAGTAATAATAAATTTTATTATTGATATTTTTTATACGATAATTGATCCGCGTATAAGATTCAACTAGGTGAAGCATGAAAAAAACCAACATAACAATCGGGGCAGTCATACTTATATTTCTTCTGGCTATGATGACGGTAAGTATTTTCTATACTCCGTATCCAGTTACACAGATGAACATTAAAGAAAGATTCAGTCCGCCCTCACTTAAACATTTCTTTGGAACTGACAACTTTGGGAGAGATATACTTTCAAGAGTTATGAGCGGCTCACAGACCGCTTTTTTTGTCGGAGCACTCGCCGTTTTCATCGGATTAGTCTTCGGAGTGCTTATAGGAGCGCTAAGTGGCTATATAGGCGGAATTTTTGATGAAATAACAATGAGAATCATGGATGCAATGCTTGCGTTTCCGGGAATACTTTTTGCACTCATGTTTGTGGCAATTTTTGGTGTAGGTATCAAAAACACCATAACTGCAATAGGAATAATGTCCATTCCATCCTTTGCAAGAGTCACAAGAAGCAGTTACCTGCAGCATAAAGAGTTCGAGTATGTAAAAAGTGCAAAGGCAAAGGGTGCGTCCCCTCTTAGGATTATATTTTTCCATATTCTTCCGAACGTGACTTCTCCCATTATAGTATCATCAACCCTGGGATTTGCACGGGCAGTTCTTTCTGAGGCCGGATTAAGCTATCTCGGTCTGGGAGTTCAGCCTCCGTATCCAAGCTGGGGAAGAATGCTTAACGAGTCACAGGTGTTTATAAGTATAGCTCCATGGTATGCGATAGCCCCCGGAATATTTATAACTCTTCTTGTCCTGGGATTTAATTTTCTTGGAGACGGACTTCAGGATCTAGAAAGCCTAAAATAAGGTGCCTTATGAATGAAAAACTATTTGAGATAAAAGATTTAAGCATAAGCTTCAGAAAAAAAGAAGAACAGTTTTTTGCTGTAAAATCTGTTGACTTTGACATACATAAAGGCGAAATTGTAGGGCTTGTAGGCGAAAGCGGCTGTGGGAAAACCCTTACAGGGCTTTCTATAATAGGACTTACGCCAAGCGATGCTATCATAAGCGGACAGATCAATTTCAAAGGTATGAATCTTCTGTCAAAAAACAAGGAAGAACGAAGGAGTACCCGCGGCAAAAATATATCCATGATCTTCCAGGAGCCGATGACCTCGTTGAACCCTCTTATGAAAGTTGGAGATCAGATAAGAGAGACACTTCTCATAAATATGCGTATGGATAAGTTCCAGGCAAAGCAAAAAGTATATGAAATAATGAAAAGTGTAGGCTTTGCAGACGTATATAGCCTTTACAAAAAATATCCCCACGAGCTCTCCGGAGGTATGCGCCAAAGAGTTGTAATATGCATAGCTATAGCCTGCAATCCTGATCTTATAATTGCAGACGAACCAACTACAGCACTCGATGTTACTGTTCAGGCACAGATACTTGACCTTTTGAAAAAAATAAACCAACAAACAACAAGCTCAATCCTCTTCATATCACATGATTTCGGAGTGATAAAAGAGATGTGTAGCCAGGTTATAGTAATGTACGCCGGGCACATTGTAGAAAAATCATGCATAGGAAGGATTTTTTCAAATCCCCTTCACCCATATACCCAAGCTCTTCTTAAGTGCATACCTGCTCCAGAAAAAAAAGGAAATCCTCTTTTCAGCATTAAAGGCAAAGTACCTTCTATCTACGATAACTCAGNNAGAAGGATGCCCTTTTTTCAACCGCTGCTCATTCGCTCTTGAAAAATGTAGGAAAGAGCTCCCAAAATTGAGAGAGTATGAACCTGAACATCTTACAAGATGCTTTTACACGGAGGAAAAAAATGGAAAAACCGATTCTTGAAGTACGAAATTTAAAAAAATACTTTCCATTGAGAAGAAACAACATATTTTCCCAAGTAAAGTATCTTAAAGCCGTTAATGATGTAAGCTTTTCAGTACAGAAGGGAGAAACCTTCGGCATAGTCGGCGAAAGCGGCTGCGGAAAATCTACGCTTGGCCAGACACTCATGCACCTTTACAAACCCACATCCGGCAGAATAATATTTAACGGTCAGGATATATCGTTTGTTGATGGCAAAATGCTCAAAGAACTGAGGAAAAAAATACAGATTATATTCCAAGATCCATATGGCTCGCTTAACCCACGGAAAAAAATAGGTTGGATTCTTGAAGAACCACTTATAATACACGGAATGAAAGACAGAAAACGAAGAATGGAAAAAGTTTCTGAACTTATGGAACTTGCTGGCTTCAGCACCGCCTACCTAAACAGGTACCCAAGTGAACTTTCCGGAGGACAGAGACAACGGATATGTATAATAAGCTCGCTTATCCTTGAACCTGAGCTGATAATCGCTGATGAACCTGTTTCTGCTCTTGACGTATCGGTTCAGGCGCAGATTCTCAATCTAATGACAGACCTGCAGAAAAATTACAACCTTACATATATTTTCATCTCACATAATCTTAACGTGGTTCACTATATAAGCACCAGAATAGCCATAATGTACCTTGGAGAGTTTGTCGAATACGGACAGGCTGCAAGAATATACACTGCCCCGCTTCATCCATATACAACAGCTCTTTTTTCCGCAGTTCCGACATTAGATCAAAATAAAAAAGAAAGAATAATTATAGAAGGAGAACTTCCGGATCCAGTTAACCCCCCTGTTGGATGCCCATTCAATAGCCGTTGCAGGCATGCTTTTGAAAGATGTTTCAAAGAAAAACCGGAATTTACAAAAATTGATGACAACCATTTTGTAAAATGTCATCTCTATGGGAAGGAATAATATGAAAGCTGCTGTCATATCTGATATACATATTGACATAAACCATAACGAAAAAGAACCTGTTATTGACTCGCTCAGAAAAGTTCTTGTGCAGGATATGCCTGAAATACTTATAATTGCAGGAGATATCTCCAACGATTATCAGAAAACCCTTGAGTTTTTAAAACAAACAGACCGGACTGTTCCGACCCTTTTTGTTCCAGGCAACCATGATCTTTGGAATATAGAAAATCAACAGCAGGACACATGGAAGATATACAACGCTTTAGGAAATTATCAGCATAACCTGTGTACACAGAACTATATAATAAACGATGAATGGGTCGTTTGCGGAGAATGCGGATGGTACGACTACTCATTTGCAGATAGAGAGTTTCCTATAGAACTTATCCAAGAAGGCAGCTATATGCAAAGAAAGTGGAAAGATAAAGATTACATCAAATGGGGAAAAAAAGATGCAGAAATC
>DJGH01000015.1:0-205 GCA_002431635.1 Petrotoga sp. UBA5851 | reverse complement strand
CACACATAAAGAATTTACAGTCAGAGACCACCCTATGTGGAAGTTTTTCAACGCTTTTCTTGGAAGCAGCCGTTACGGGGAGCTTATAAAAAAATATGATGTGAAGTACTCCATCATGGGGCATGTACATTACCGCAAGGAGCTTGAAGAAAAAGGAACCAGGTACATCTGTGCCTGTCTGAACTACACAAACGAATGGGAAGGC
>DJGH01000024.1 GCA_002431635.1 Petrotoga sp. UBA5851 | reverse complement strand
TAATAAATCTTACCATATTTTTATGAGGTAAATCGACAACAGATATGATAAAATTTAAAGTATTTATTGTATAATGACATTAAGTAACGGAATTATATCTTATTAGTTTTTATATTTTGCATTGCAAAAAAAACAGGAGATGTTTATGAAAAAAACAGCAGCATTGCTTTCTTTAATATTTTTATCAGCAGTGGGATTATCGCTGAATTTAATAAGAGTCAACGCAAACGGTTCATATAACCAAAATAAATTGGATAGTATATATTTTCTTGATCTTGGTAAAAATAAAGTTCATTCGAACGGAAATACTTCATCGGGTGGGAGCTTTACCAAAATAACTTTTATGTATGATTATTACATATGTATGCCTGACAAAAGCGAACCAAAAACATATCTGCAGGCCATTGATTACTGTAACAGTCTTTCAGAAAAAGAAGGTCTGCCTTGCGCATATGATGAAAACTTTCAACTTGTTGATGCGGCCGGTCTTCCGACAACTGATCTGTCTAATGTTTTTGGATACAGGCTTGCAACTCAAGCAGAACTTGCAAATGCAATTTTTATGGACTATGGAAAAGACGATAGTATACCTTTAAAGGATATAGAAAGTATATACAACTTTTTCGCAAAATCACCATCTCCAACCAATTTCTATGATCCTGGATTTATACTTGATATGAATTTTGGGAATATATCCTCTAATATTTTTGAGCACATGGTAAATCCTATATTAGGTTACAAAGCTCCTAGTGTCGTTCCAAGTAGCTATATTAATCATCTTAGCTATATTGATCCTCATTTTTGTTGCTGTTATGTTAACGGGAGTAGTAAAGAGCTGCGTTTTTCTACCGGTGCTGGATTTAGCTTTTTTGAAAAAATTTTTTTTGTTGTACGTACTATACCTGGTAAAAATCCACCCTTTTTTAAAGAGTATTTGGACGGAAAAGTGAATGATCTGAGCACATGTGCTATAAGAAACATCAATGAGCGTTACAGAAACGGAAGTACTTTACTCATAGAGGCAGTAAAAAAAGAGGATATTAAAAATATTAAGTTCCTGTTATCTAAAAATGCGGATTCTTCCTGCTGGGATTACTTGCCAAAGAATGCCGCCATATATGCGATTGAATCCGGAAACCTTGACATATTAAAGCTTTTGATTGAAAATGGTGCTGATATAAATTATGAAAGAATGGTTATCGACGGCGTTTTTGAAACAGCTTATAAAAACAAAAAAACCGATATAATGCGATATTTAATGAATATCGACTGTGAAGAGCTTTATGGTTATCCTGATTATCTGTACACATTTTCATATCTTATGAAACATGAAACTTGGGATCTTTTTCTTGAAGTACTGGATCACAAAAATGATTTCATTGATCTAGAATACTCTTTTTTGAAAGCTTATCCACAACCGGAACAGTATTCGGATTATACAGTGCTGGACAGTCTTATAAAAAAAATACCAGGCTTCAGTTTTAATAAAGTTCTCGGTGATTTCTACTATCCTTATTTTTTAAAGTCTGCTGATTTACGTTCTACTTCCAGACTCATAAAGTATGACGGAAGCCTTGCGTTTTTGATTGGTATCTGGGAAAGTGAATCAATTGTCGATACTGCAAAGCATCTTTATGTTTCAGATACTTTGCAGAAAGATGCAATTAATCTTTTTTCATATCTCCAGGAAAAAGGCGTGGATTTGAACCAGGTATACTCAACTTCAAAAAATGCGGATGCTATACCGTTAATCTGGAAGGCATGTTTGACCGAAAAGTACTTGTGGAACGGTTTCTATCTCAGATCTTTACTGGAGATGGGAGTTGACCCTAATGCTTTATTCCGCGGAAGTTCTCTTTATGAGCGTGAAGATTTTTTAAACGATTCAATACGTAAATATATAGAACCATATAATAAAAATCAAAAATGGATTAATGAAGAGTTATCTATGGTTTTGCTGAAAAAAGGCGATCTCAGTATAAGAAACACATCAGAGTATAGAATAAAAATGAATTATGACTTTTTAATAACTAAAGATGCGTTTGATTATGATCATGATGATTTGAGTTACATTTTTGAACCATGCGGAATAAAAAATTATTCTTCAAAGAGTTACTATACTAAGTATAAAGATATCTGCAACGCACTTTCAGATCTTAAAGGAATACCAAGGGCATATGGCAGTGATTACAGATTTATCGACAGTTCCGGAAATCCGGTCGATGATCCTTCAAAAGTAGTCGGATACAGGCTGCCAACCGAGGCAGAGTACGAATATGCGCTTTATACATTGCTTGGTAATCCCATAGACAAAAATAAATTAGGAAACTTTATAGCCGGTAGCTTTGTAACGCCTGTAGAAGACAGTTATACTGAAAACTATTATCAAAACTTTCAAAAAGAAAAGTATTTTTCATGTTCTGCTGCAACAGAACAAACATATACTGATAAAAACGGATTCGTCCTGCGTTATGAAACTTACAGCGACTATACTTTTTCATTTACTGTAAAAAGAAAAAGTTCAAAATCCAAGCAGTCTGATTCCGATGAAGATCGCTACATCGATCTAGGCCGCTTCTTCCGTATCGTCAGAACAGTTCCGGATAGTGACTGAGTCTAATTACTGTTTCTCTAAAACCAAAAAGTTACGAAAAATTCTCCTTTACGGTATAATTAATGTGGATATTAAAAGCCGAAGGAGACAATATGAAAATACTTGTTGTTGACGATGAACAGAGCATACTTGATCTTGTACGCATGTCTTTGATACTTGAAAACTACGACGTAATAACCTTAGACAGCGGCAAAAATTTTTTATCTGTTATCGGACATGAAAAACCTGATTTTATAATTCTGGATATAATGCTGGGCATGTACGACGGGCTGGAGCTTCTTAAAGAGCTGAGAAACAGCGGTATAGATACCCCCGTTATCCTGTTAACCGCCAAAAGCCAGATAAATGACAGACTTATGGGTCTTTACTGCGGGGCTGACGATTATATATCAAAGCCCTTTGACAGCAGAGAACTTATTCTCAGAATAAAGGCTATTGAAAAAAGAATGGACAGGACTCATACACAGGAACCGGCCGTTCTGTGCAGAGGCTTTTTGCGTATGGATCAGTCTGCAAGAAAGGCTTTTATAGACAGTACCGAAGTGTATCTGACAAAGAAGGAGTTTGATGTTCTGTTCCTGCTTGTAAAAAATAACGGAACTGTATTCAGGAGAGAAGAACTTCTTACACAGGTGTGGGGTTATGACAGTAGTATAGATACGCGTGCCCTTGATGCCCTGATACAGAGAATACGAAGAAAGCTAGGAATACACGGCGAGAGCATTGTAACTTTATATGGTATCGGATATAAGTTTGAGGTTCAATAATATGCGCTTTTCTCTTCGGTCAAAGATAATCTTGCAGAATGCTATGATACTTATTCTTCTTTTTTCGGCTATTTTTTTCATAATAATCAATACTCTCTACTCTACAGTAATAAACAAGACGGTGGAATCTTTAAACTCCGATCTTTCTTTTTATCAAAAGTACATCTCCGGATTTATTGCCAATCAGACACTTTCCCAGGCATTTGATTCACTCATTTCAAAAAGTCCGTTTTTTTGTGCATACATAGGAAATAAACTTGGCATCCAGACCGAAATCTACAACAACAGAAAGGAGCTTCTGGGCATATCCTACCCAAAGAACTCATATTATGTTTATCAAGATGTATACTATGCATCAAACGGTAAAAGAACCTATATAATCAAAAATACCAGCGGGACACAGACACTTTTTATATCCTGCCCAATTTATCATGAAAACGAAGTGATCGGATGTTTGAGATATGTATACCCTCTCAGACAGGAGATGGAACTTCTTTATAAAAACACATACGTAATTCTGCTTCTTGGGGTTGTTTCGCTTTTTACAGGCGGCGTTATCAGTTATTTTTATGCTTATTCTATAACCCGCCCTCTCGTAAAGCTTAAGGATGAAGCGGATAAAATTGCCGAAGGAACTTTCAATGAAAAAATTTCTATTTCTTCCAACGATGAGATACAGGATCTTAGCAGTTCTTTTAACATTATGGCCGAAAAGCTAAGCAAATACATCAATAACCTTAAGCAGGAGAAACAGAAGCAGAAAAGATTTGTTGATAATGTAGCACATGAGCTGAAAACTCCTCTTACCTCAATAATAGGATACTCTGATATTCTACCTAAGATAAAAGACAAAAAAGATTTTGAAACTGCAACCGGATATATAAACCAGCAGGGGAAAAGACTTCTTGAGCTTGTGGAAGAAATGCTTTATATGTCTAATCTCGGAAGGAGCGAGTTTGAACTTAATATTTCCGCTTTTGATATAAAAAAAGCCGTCATTGAGTGTATTCAAGCGTTGAGTCCACGATTTGACAAGTTTGGCATAAAAACGGAAGCTGATCTGCAAAGTCTACTAGTACTGGCGGATTATGCCAAGACGCAGGAAGTAATTCTGAATATACTTGATAATTGTATAAAACACAGCGACTGTACGGTTATACACATAAACGGAAGGTCATCAGAAAGTACTTATCTTCTTGATATAATAGACAACGGCGATGGTATAAGCAAAGATGATCTTGAAAAAATTTTTGAACCGTTCTACACTACAGGCAAAAATCAGAAGAAGAGTTCTGGACTGGGACTTTTCATAGCCAGAGAAATTATGAAAAAGCAGAACGGAAGCATTACAATAATAAGCGAGGAGAACAATTATACACGTGTAACTCTTTCTTTGCGTAAAGGGGTTGATTCTGTCTGAATAAAAAACTTTTTTTTGCAGCCCTTAACTTTTTTCTTGTTTTGTTTCTAATCTTTTTTTTCGGACTTAACTCTATATATGAAAAATTTGACAGACCAGTCTTTATAGATTCAGGACTATCATCTTCCAGCAGCCTTGAGGAAAGTATTCCTCTGAGGATTGAGTTTAGCATGGACGGAAAAATATATAAGCTGGAAAATCCGGAGCTGATTATAGATTTATGGTCAAGGATCAGATCACTTCCATACTATACGGAAAATACCATCCCTTCTGACGGGGAACAGTCGATAAAAGGGGAGCTTTATTTTCTTGATGACAACACTAGCACCTTTATTCTTGATAAAGACCTGCGAATAGACGGATACTACTATGGCAGCGAAAATAATCCTGTAATAAGTTATTTTAGGGATATTCTGGAAAAGATATCGAAAGAACAGTCTTTAAAGTAGCATAGTCCTATCTATAGGCAATAAAACCCATTTAAGAATGAATTTTTCGTTTTTATTACGGAAAATTCTTTTTTATTACAAAAATGTTTTTTATTACATTTTTAATACAATTCAAAAAGATTTTTATTAGAATTTTCCGTTAGAATCTATATAAACTCTAAAAAAAGGGGGCAATACCAATATGAAAAAGTTTTTAGCATTTTTAGGAATACTTCTTTCTGTAAGTGCTTTGTTTGCTGAACTTATAGTTTACTCCAGTGTAGATGAAGCAAATGCACGAAAGATCCTTAACAAATTTTCTGAAGAAACGGGTGTAAAGGTAAAGTTTGTTTTTCTTTCTTCTGGTCCTGCTTTGACAAGACTTGAGGCTGAAAAGAGCAATCCCCAGGCAGATGTATGGTTCGGCGCTCCGATGTCAAACCACATTCTTGCAAAAGAAAAGAAACTAACCACCCCTTACAACCTTAAAATTGAAAATATAAGCCAGGATTTTTATGATGCTGAAGGATACTATCATACTTTTTATATGAACCCAATAGGAATAGGAGTTAACCTTAAGGTTATGGAACAGATAAAGGCTGCTGTTCCTAAAACATGGCAGGATCTGACCAAATATGTATATACCAACATGATACAGTATCCTAATCCACAGTCCTCGGGTACAGCATACTCTTTTATTACCGGATTGGTCAAGATATACGGTGAAGACGAAGCCTTCAACTATTTAAAGAAAATAGCAAAAAATGTTCAGTCTTATACCCAGTCTGGAACAGGCCCTTCCAAAACCGTCGGAGTAGGCCAGGCAGGTATCGGAATACAGTTCACCCCTGCTTTCTTCGAGTTCAAAGATCAGGGGTATCCAATAGAAATAGTATTCCCTGCAGACGGCGTTCCTTACGAATCAGCATGTGTTTCAATAGTAAACGGAACTAAAAATATGCAAGAATCTTCCAAACTGGTCGACTGGCTCATGTCCAAAAACGGCCAGCAGGCAATTGTTGATGCAAAAACATACTTCTATCCTGTAAGAAGCGATGTAAACTTCGGAAACCTTCAACCTCTCTCAACCATTAAGCTTATAACGGTTGACGAGAAATGGGCCGCAGACAACAAAAAACGTCTTACTGATAAATGGATTGAATTAGTACTTCCGGTAAAATAAAAATAGGGGGATTAACTTCCCCCTTTTTTGGAGGAAAAGATGACCTTGATAAAAGAAGAAAGTAAAAACCGGTTTAAAGCTCTTCTTAAAAATCCGACAGTCCTTGTTATGGTTATACTTATCTTTATAGCTCTTTTTACTTTTATAGTATATCCGCTTATAAAGGTTTTGCAGACAAGTTTTACAGACAATAGCGGTAATTTCTCGCTCGAAGTATATAAAACCGTTTTTAAAAGCGGATATATACGACAGGGCTTTTACAACTCTATCCTTGTAGCGGTGCTTACCGCAGTGATAGGAACTTTTCTGGGTTTTCTCTACGCATATGCAATAAACAGGGCGGGACTTCCTTTTAAACGTTTTTTTAAAGCCGTCGCCCTTATGCCTATGGTATTTCCGCCGTTCATAGGAGCACTTTCCATAATAATGCTTTTTGGCTTTAACGGCCTCATAACGGCAGGAATTTTTGGTGTGAGAAACTTCCCGGTCTATGGACTGTGGGGGCTGATGATAGCACAGACCATTTCATTTTTCCCAGTGGCTTTTATAACTCTGGACGGAGTCATATCTACAATATCTCCCACCCTTGAAGTTGCAGCCTTTAACTTAAAAGCTAACAGGCTTCAGGTTTTCTTCAAAGTTATACTTCCTCTTTCCGTTCCAGGAATAGCAAGCACCATGCTTGTTCTTTTTATAGAGTCACTCGCTGATTTCGGAAATCCTTTGATACTTGCCGGTTCAAGATTTCCGATTTTATCAGTTCAAGCTTACCTTCAGATAACCGGAATGTTCGATCTGAAAAGCGGTGCGGCAATGGCAGTATGGCTTTTGCTCCCAAGCCTTATAGCTTTTATACTGCAAAAATACTGGATCGGTAAGAAAAAATACATAACTGTTTCCGGAAAACCTACAACCTCATCTATAAAAAGCGTAAGTCCTTTTGCAAAATGGCTACTTTTTCTTTTTGTACTTTTAGTAAGCTTATTTATACTTCTGATATATGTAATAATTTTTTTCGGAGCATTCTCCAAGATATGGGGTATGAACAATACCCTTACTTTGGAAAATTTCAGATATGTACTTGATGTTGGCATTGAATCAATAAAAGATACTCTTACACTTGCCCTTACATCCACACCGATCTCGGCCGTGTTAGGAATGATAATTGCCTTTTTGCTTGTGCGGAAAGTATTTCCTGGGAAAAAGATTATGGAGTTCACCTCCCTTTTGAGTTTTGCAGTTCCCGGAACAGTCATAGGCATAGGATATATTTTGGCTTTCAACAATAAGCCTCTCCTGCTTACCGGAACTCTTACCATACTTGTGCTGAACTTTGTATTCAGGTATATTCCAGTAGGTATTCAATCCGGAATGGCTCTTTTAAATCAGGTTGACCCGGCAATCGAAGAGGCTGCATACACTTTGGGAGCAGATGATAGAACTGTTTTCGGAAAAGTAACCCTGCCGCTTATAATACCGGCTTTTTTCTCTGCCTGTGTTTACTCTTTCGTACGCTCCATGACGGCTATAAGTGCAGCCATCTTTCTTGTATCAGCCAACTGGAATCTGATGACCGTACAGATTCTTTCACAGACAGATTCCGGCAGACTTTCCGAAGCATGTGCATTTTCAGTTATACTCATACTGATAATTTTTGCTTTTATGGGTATCCTGAAAATTTTTCTTAAAAATAAAGTATCCTTAATCAACGGGCAGAGGTGATATCATTGAGTCTTGAACTTAAAAACATAAGAAAAGTATTTAAAAGCGACGGAGTTGAAAATATCGCGGTTGAAGATTTTAATCTTTCCATAAACAAAGGTGAACTTGTCACTTTTTTGGGTCCGTCAGGCTGTGGAAAAACCACAACTCTAAGGATGGTATCCGGATTTGAAGTTCCGTCATCAGGAAAGGTCATTCTGGAAGGAACAGACATAACCAATGATCCTCCCAACAAACGGGATATATCTATGATGTTTCAGAGTTATGCACTTTTTCCACATCTTAATATACGAGAAAACATAGAGTTTGGACTTAGAATTAAAAAACTCCCTAAAAACACAGTCAAACAAAAAGCCGACAAGATAATAGAACTTACTGGACTTAAGGGAATGGAAAAGCGCAGACCCGATCAGATATCAGGAGGACAGCAGCAGAGAGTGGCTCTTGCCAGGTGTATAGTTATGGAACCGAAAGTCCTGCTTTTTGACGAACCTCTTTCCAACCTTGACGCTAAACTGCGTGAAAATATGCGGCTTGAAATACGCAGAATCCAAAAAGAGCTTAATATCACCAGTATATACGTTACTCATGACCAGACAGAAGCCATGAGCATTTCTGACAAGGTAGTCATCATGGACAAGGGAAAGATAATGCAGGTAGGTTCACCCTTTGAAGTGTACGCATACCCTGAAAACAAGTTTGTTGCCGATTTTATAGGAACCGTCAACATTATAAAAGCCAAGGTTATCGCACAGGAAGGTTCACAGATAAAAGTTTTCAGTAAAGAACTGAACCAGACCTTTTACGGCATAACCAAAAAAGCATTTAAAGAAGGAGACGACGCTAACATCATCCTCCGTCCCCAGGCAATAAACCTAGAAAAAGAAGGCCGTGAAAATATGCTTTGCGGAAAGATAGACAAGTATGTCTTTCTCGGTTCGCATTTTGAATACGATGTAAGGCTTTGCGGAGGACAAAACATTCATGTCCTTTCGTACAACTCCATGGAAAATCAACTCCCTGTGCTGAATCAACCCATAAATCTTTACTTCGGTCAAAAGAGTGCTTGGATAATTGACAACGTATAATTTAACATAAGGTATGAGACAGCCACTTGCAAATTTTACATAAATATGATATAAGGTAAGATATATCTTATAAAAATAAAGGAAGTGGTTTGTCTTGATAGACCCTCTGGAGTATTACGACGACTTTTATCTTCAGGAAAATGCGTTTTATGCTCTTCACAGAACGAACGAGGATGATGCGTTTTCGGACAGTATTGCAATGGAAAGCCTAAATTATGCGCAGCTAAAACGTGATGAAAAGACCAATGAGTATTATTTTGATCTTTTTCATGAGAGAATTGACTTGGAAACTGCCATAAATCTTTCCAGGGAAGGAACCCTGATATTCGATTTCATAGGTACAGATAAAGAATATGATGGATTCTTAAGCAGAATCTGATATAGATGAATTGCAGATGCTATGGCATCTGCAATTTTTATTTTTTTACATTGTATAGTGTATAATCGTATAAGAAAACTCTTTTAAGGAGGGAATACCTTTGAAAAAAAAGTTACTTTTTACCGTTATCTCTTTTATCTTATTATTTGTACTGTCTTCCTGTATGCCCAATGATAAAGATCTTCGGACTGTTACCTTCAACAGCAACGGCGGTTCAACCCAGGCTGTTCCCCAAACATTAAAGGTTCACAGCGGGCAGCCTATTATAAACCTTCCCCAGCCGCCTGTAAGAGGACGCTTGAGCTTTGAATCATGGGATACCAAAGCCGATGGTTCGGGATACACCGTAGACGCAATGACCAAAATTGAAGAAGATTTAACCGTTTATGCCCAATGGTGGCTTTCCAGTTACTCCTACGGCCAGAATAAAAACAAGGGAATTGAAAAAATAAGCTGGTTTCCGTACAACAACTATGAGTACATAGTAATCCACGTGGAAACAGATCCGGGCTATGCAATAGATAAGATTGACATTAAAATGGACGGACATGATTACACAACAACCCAGGAATGGTCCAAAATACTTTTCGATCCATTTTTGGATTCTATGTTTAAACTGACTGTAAGCGCAGTTGCAACACCTACTACCTGAAAAATTCATTTTAATTTTATTGCAGATACTTAAGTATCTGCAATTTTTTTGCTTGACATTTATTGGGAAATGAGTTATCATTCATATGAATATATATTCATATGTTCATATAATCTACTGAATACTTTGCAGATAAGAAGAGGTGAATTATGGAGTACGAAGAGAAAATTCCTTCATGTGACTGTGTTTCAGAACACAAAGATATTGTGGAAAAAGTCCGTAAAGAAATGTCTGATGATGAAATTATCTATGATATGGCAGAGCTTTTTAAGGTTTTCGGTGACAGTACAAGAGTAAAGATTCTTGATGCTCTTTTCGTGAGCGAAATGTGTGTATGTGATCTTGCAAGCGTTCTTGAAATGAAGCAGTCTGCCGTGTCACATCAGCTGAGAATACTTAAACAGGCAAGACTCATAAAGTTCCGTAAAGAAGGAAAAGCAGTTTACTACTCTATGGCCGACGAGCATGTTAGAAAGATATTTGACCAGGCCATAAATCATCTTGAAGAGTAGGCGTCCTATGAAAAAATTAAAAAAAGAAGTTACACTTCAGGGACTTGACTGTGCCAACTGTGCAAGAAAGATTGAAGAACGTGTAAATAAATTAGAAGGAGTTGACAAAGCAACTCTGAACTTTATGACCAAAACCCTTAGTATAGAAGTATCTGGGCAGGAAAATATCGCGGCTATAATGCTCAAAACCAACTCAATAATAAGAAAATTGGAACCTGATGTAAAAGTAGTCGAAACCACGTCTAATTCAGCTGAAAAATCCGGAGACGAACCCGGTAAACTTTCAAAAAAGGAAGTATACACCTTTGCAGCAGGAGTAGCGGTTTTCCTCTTTGCCATTCTTATGGGCAACTCTCCATATATAAGCGTATTTCTATATGCGGGCGCATACATTATAACCGGATGGGATATAATCATAAAGGCCTATAAGGGAGTTTCAGCCAAGAACATTTTCAATGAAAATTTTCTTATGACTGTGGCATCTTTGGGGGCATTTGCGGTAAAAGAGTATCCAGAAGCGGTAGCTGTAATGATTTTTTATAAGATCGGCGAATTTTTTCAGGATATGGCGGTAAACAATACTAAAAACTCCATAAAGGCTCTTCTTGATCTTAAACCAGAGTATGTTAACATACTTAAGGACGGTAAAACCGTACAGGTTTCTCCTCAAACTATACGAACGGGTGATGAATTTCTGGTAAAACCCGGAGAAAAAATACCTCTTGATGGAGTGATTGTACACGGAAGCTCTTATGCGGATACAAGTGCCATAACCGGCGAATATATGCCTATTGGCATCTTTAAGGGTGACGAGGTTCTTTCCGGATATGTCAACCAGAGCTCGCTCATTACAGTTAAAGCTTCAAGACCTTTTACTGAGTCCACTGTATCAAAAATAATCGAAATGGTTCAGAACAGCGCTGAAAAAAAATCAAAAACAGAACAGTTTATAACTAAGTTTGCAAGATACTATACCCCTGTGGTTCTTCTTGCGGCGTTATTGGTGGCAGTTATTCCTCCGGTATTTTTAGGACAGCATTTCTCAGAGTGGCTTTACAGGGCACTGATATTTCTTGTTGTTTCCTGTCCGTGTGCGCTTGTTCTTTCGGTGCCGCTGGCATACTTTGCCGGAGCAGGTGTGGCATCCAAAAAAGGCATACTGCTGAAAGGAACCAACTACCTTGAAGGTCTTAATGCCGTTGACAGCATACTTTTTGATAAAACCGGAACCCTTACAAAGGGAGAGCTTGAAATAACTTCGATCATGCCGACAGAAGGATACACTATGCAGGATCTGCTTTTCTATGCCGCAGTATGTGAAGTCCACTCTTCTCATCCCGTAGCAGTTTCGGTAATGAAGAAATACACAAAAGATTATGGAACAATAGATGAAAATAAGATTGAAAAGTATGAAGAAGTAATGGGAAAAGGTATAAAAGCTACATATGAAGGTATTGAGCTGGTATGCGGAAGATACGAGTACCTAAAGGAAAGCATTGCAGTTTCGGATGCGGAGTTTACCGGAAAAAACGATGACAGAACCTGCATATATGTAGGTATTTCAGGAAATTATGCTGGAAAGATCTCCTTCAGTGACTCTGTCAAACCACAGACCGTTCAAACCATAGAGTTTTTTGCAGATCAGAAGATTGAAACCTATATACTCACCGGTGATAAGACAGAAAGTGCACTTGAGGTTGCCTCACAACTTGGAATCAAAAAAGAGAATGTTTTTTCCAGGCTTCTTCCCGGACAAAAACTTGAAGTACTGGATAAGATACTGCTGAGAAAAAAGAAAAACCACAGCGTTGTATTTGTGGGCGACGGCATAAACGACTCCCCGGTAATGGCGAAGGCCGATATATCAATATCTATGGGGAAAGCCGCAAGCCAGGCAGCCGTTCAGGCATCAGACATAGTTATAATGAACGATAATCCGGCAAGCATTATAACTGCAGTAAAAATAGCCCGGATTACCCAGAAAACGGCTATTACCAACATATTCTTTTCGATTGCTGTAAAAGTTCTGGTTATCGTCTTAAGCACATTCGGGCTGGCAAACATGTGGCATGCTATATTTGCCGATGTGGGAGTAGCTCTTATTGCGGTACTAAACTCTTCACGAATACTTTTTAAAAAAATATGATTATTCCTGACTTATTTGTTTTTCGATAAGCCGGTTCAGAGCAGCGTCAAAATTCAGATCATCCTGTTTGGTTCTTTTTTTAGGACCCTTGGTATAGTTTCCGTTTCTTCGTTCTTTCATGCCTATGTGTCTTTGCATAAGAAGAGAATCTATATTGCTTTCATCATAGAGTAAGCCTGAAAAACTCAGCACATAAGTCCTTTTGGCAAGAGCCATTGCCGCCAGACCGTAATCATTGGTTATGATTATATCTTTGGCACAGGCATGTTTTATTATTTCAAAATCAGCAACATCTCTTCCTGATGAAACAGTTATTACTTTAGAATACTCAGAATGAACTATATGACTATCGTTTATAAAGTACATAACAGCAATCCCATGCTTTTTCGCATTTGATTCCGTTAACTCCCTTACCGGGCAGGCATCGCCATCAACAAGAATTTTCAAAAATACATCTCCTTTATCACCCGGCCATAAGAGCCGGGTTTTACTTTTAAATACATACTGCTATAAAATGGATTTGAAAGAGTTATAATTTAAGTACCATAGAAAGGGGGTCACTTATGAGCAGCCTAAAAAAACTCTTGCTTATCTTTTTTATACTTTCATCTTCTTTCATCTTTTTTTCATGTATGCTTTTCAAAAAACCCCAGACCGTGGACGGGGCATATATCCTTGTTATAAATCAGAGCACCGATACGGCCGTGAAACAGGATACGGGAGTAGTGTACAGCCGTGAAACAGAAGGAATGTATCCATCTGCACAGATTTTCAGGAACAGTGAAGATAAAAGTATATACCCTATAGACAGAATTATTGATACAGATATGCTGCTAACCAATAGAATACCTATCCTAACTTCCAAGAGTGAACCTCCAAAACTAAATGACCTAAAAGATTTTATTACAGAGAACTATGAAACGGGTAAAAAAGATACAGTTCGGGCTCGCCTTCTATCAATGACAGATCACTGCTATGTCTGGGTAGAAGAATCTTATCTGTCAAAAATAACTTCTATGCAGACCGATAAACTGGCCGCGGAGTTTGAAAGCCGTATCTATCCTTTAATATATGATCACTTTGTGGAAAAAACAGATCTTGAATCTATAGGAGCAGTTTATCTGCTCTGTTATGACATAAAGGACGGTTTCAGCGGTTCCGGAGGTTTTGTGGCGGGATACTTTTCTCCGGCGGATCTTTTAAACTATTCAACCTCTAACAAATGTCCATTATTATATATAGACACCTATCCTCTTATGACGGACAGATTTGGAGTATATAAAATTGAAAATGCTTTTTCTACCGTAACGCACGAACTTCAGCACCTGTCAAACTTTTATGTAAACTATATAAAAGAAGAGTCTGCGATGCAAAGTTTGTGGATGGATGAAGGGCTTTCCATGGCAGCCGAGGATCTTTATAACGGAACACAGACTTCAAGAATAACTTACTATAACGGTTCGGACAACATACGCAACGGAAAGGTTCCTCTTATACAGAACAGACCCGACTTGTTCTGGCTGGATAATTACAGCCTATCTTACCTGTTTTTCCAGTATCTTTATTCACAAACATCTGACAGTACACTATACAAAAAAATTATATACAGTCCTTACAATGATTTTAAAGCTCTTGAGGAAGCTTGCGGAAAAAGTATCTCTGAGCTTATGACCGATTTCAGAATCGCCCTGTTTCTGAATAAACCATCCGGGAAATATGGTTTTAACAGTAAGGAGGGTTTTGATGGCATAGCTGCTTTGACCTCATATAACTATGAACGTTATCTTGAGGCAAGCGCCGGTTTTGTTATTAAGGCTCCTGCTGACAGGTCTTTTGAGCTTCCGGAAAAGTATGGCCCGGATATCAGATTTTACGGAATCAATCCTTAGCCTTACGTGAAGATATCCAGTTTATTCCCATTACCCCGGCTATTATAAAAACCATTCCGCATATATGATACCAAAAAAGTGCTTCTCCTCTTATCAGTGCTCCTGCTGCCACTGAAACCACGGTTGTAAGATTCCCGAAGATAGAGGATACTATGGGGGATACTTTACTCAGCATATAGTTAAGCAGTATGAAGTTGACTGCTGATGAAAGGACTCCAAGATAAAGTGCGGCAGCCAGTACCTGTGGGTTAAGCATAATACCGTAATCTATACCATTATCAATAAGCCCTGCTGCATTGAAAAAGATCATGGCACAAAACATCATAAAAAAAGTAATCTCAAACGGATTGAACTGTGCAGAAAGCTTTTTTGAAAGAAGTGAGTATCCGACCGCTGAAAATACGGCAAATAAAAGGTACATATCGCCCAGAATACCTGAGTCTGATAGATTTATTCCTATTATCATAAGTGCGCCTAATAAGCTAAGAACCATGAATATAACTTGAGCGGGTTTGATCCTTTCACGCAGGAAGATCCTTGAGGCTATAAGGGTAAAGATTGGAAGTGTGGAAACTATTATTCCGGCCTGGGAACTTGATGTATGAACCAGTCCCAATGTTTCAAATATAAAGTAAAGAACAGGCTGAAATATTGCAAGAGGTAAAAGTTTATAGTAAGGTTTTCTTGTTACTCTGACTTTTAGAAAAAACATTATGGCCATCATACTAACAAAAGAAACCGTAAACCTTATTGCCAAAAAGTCAAAAACGTTGACAAAATCCAGTGCATTCTTTGTAAAAAGAAAGGAAAGACCGAATACCACCGAGGTTACAGTGCCGCATAATGCGACTTTCAAAGTTGTTTTACCCATAAATCCCCCGTTTTTGCTTAACAAAAAATGGTTAAGCAGGCTAATTAATAAAAGCATTTTATCATATACCGTTTTAAAAGAAACTGCTTTTTATGTTAATAATACTTTGTATCATACTTTATAAAAACCATGCTCCTTTTAACAGAAGCATGGTTTTATTTTTTACATCTTTTTCAGAAGGGTTTCCACCACATCTCCAACAGTTTTTATTTTTTCAAGCTCACTGTCGGCTATGGCTGTTCCCAGACTGCTTTCTATCTCCATGGCAAGGTCTACCAACTCCAGCGAGTCCGCCCCGAGATCATCTGTAAGCACTGCCTGCAAGGTAACTTTGTCCTTTTCAACATCCAGTTTTTCAGAAATAATATCTCTCACCTTATCAAAAAGTTCTGCTTTGTTCATTTTTTCCTCCTGTGCATTTTAATATTTTATATGGAGATTCCTCCGTCTACCCTTATTACCTGTCCTGTTATAAATGAAGAGTCCTGTGAGGCTAGAAAAAGAACTGTTTTAGCAACATCAAGGGGATTGCCGAGTCTCTTTATACATGAGCGCCCTATTATAGCTGATCTATACTCATCCTTAAGGCTCTCTGTCATACTTGTCATTATAAAACCAGGGGCAACAGCATTTACCCTTATCTCTTCGCCTTTAAGGGTTAGCTCTCTGGCAAGCGTTCTGGTCAGTCCTATTACCCCAGCTTTGGATGCTGCATAATTTGCCTGTCCAACATTTCCCTCTACTCCAACCACGCTTGAGATATTTATGATACTTCCAGTTTTCTGTTTCCTCATTATTTTTGCAACCGCTTTGCTCATAAGAAAAGTTCCTTTAAGATTCACATTTATAACAAAATCAAACTCTTCTTCCTTCATTATGACAAAAAGATTGTCCCTTGTTACTCCTGCATTGTTTACAAGGATATCTATTTTTAATGTTTTTTCAGCAATGCTTTTTACTGTTTTATCGACATCGCCGGACTTAGTTATATCGCATATAAAAGGAATAAACTTTTCACCGTACTTCTGCTGCTGTGCCTGCAATCCGTCTTCATCAAGATCTATTCCTGCAACTGTTGCTCCATTATCTATAAAAAGTTCGGTTATCTTTTCACCTATACCTCTTCCTGCGCCTGTAACGACGGCTGTCATTCCTTGAAGTTTCAACCCGCACCTCCTTATATATTTATTAACTCAGGTTCTTTGCTTATAGCCCTTATAAGTCCCGTAAGGACTTTTCCAGGGCCGGCTTCAACAAATTTTTTCACTCCTGCCGAAAGTTTTGTCTGAATTGACTCAGTCCACCTTACGGGAGAAGTTATCTGCTGTATGATGTTTTCCTTTATGATCCTTTTATCTGTTTCAAACTTAGCACTTACATTTTGCACAATTGGAACTTCAGGATCACAAAATTCGATATTTTTTATATCCTGTGCAAGACGTTGCGCTGCCTGCTCCATGAAAGGAGAGTGAAACGGTCCGCTTACTTTAAGCTGCACAACCTTCTTAGCTCCTGCTGAGCTGAGATCTTTCAATGCATTAAGAAGCTGGGTTTTTTCACCGCTGATAACTATCTGCACCGGGGAGTTATAGTTTGCAACCACTACATCGGGATATTTTTTAAGCTCTGCAGTTACTTTTTCCGAATCAAGACCAAGAACCGCTGCCATACTCCCCTGATTGTTACTCTCTGATTGACTCATGTACTTTCCTCTGAGATATACCATACTCACCGCCTGTTCAAAGCTGACAGCCCCGCAGGCAACAAGCGCTGTCCATTCTCCAACCGAATGCCCGGCAACCACATCGGGTTTAATCCCTTGTTTACGGGTTGCATACAAAAATTTTATATAACTTATGCAAAGTATAGCCAACTGGGCATTCTGAGTTTGGGTAAGCTCTTCTTCGCTGCTTGCGAAAATAATCTTCTGTATATCAATTCCGCTAAGTTCTTTTACCTTACTAAGATACTCATAGTACTCCGGATATGTTTCAAGCAATTCACGTCCCATGCCAAGATGCTGTGAGCCCTGACCCGGAAAAACTACAGAAGTCATTTTTTTATACCTCCTGTCCACCGCAGAATATTTTTTCTGCATGAAATACTGTTTTTTCTATAATATCCTTAACACTCTCAACCTGCTCAATCAAACCGATACACTGACCGGCCATAAATGCACCCTCTTCAACATCCCCGTTAACTACAGCTCTTTTAAGACTGCCCACCAACATTTCTTCAGCCTGATCAGGACAGTCAAGCTCGAGCTCGCATACTCTCTTTGCGAACTTTGTCCTTATAACTCTTGCACTATGTCCAAGTTTTTCACCGGTAATCACCGTATCTCTTATTCCGGCTTTTATTATTTTATTTTTATACTCCTCGTGCACCTGACACTCTTTTGAAGCTAAAAATCTTGTTCCCATTTGTACTCCCTGGGCACCCAGGGCAAAGCATGCGGCCATTGCCCTTCCATCAGCAATGCCACCTGCCGCAACAAGCGGCACCGATAGACAGTCCATGAGTTTGGGAATGAGAACCATCGTTGTAACATCACCTATATGTCCCCCGGATTCCATTCCTTCTCCTATTATGGCATCTATACCCGCTCTTTCTAATCTGACGGCAAGGTTTTCAGACGATACCACAGCCATGCTTATTACATTATTTTCTTTCAGCAGGGGCAGAAATTTGGCAGGATTTCCTGCTCCGAAAACAACACACGGAACTTTTTCTTCTATAACCGTTTCAACAAGCTCCTGTGCATACGGATTAAGAAGCATTATGTTTACAGCAAATGGTTTATCGGTCATAGTTTTTATTTTTTTTATCTCTTGTGTCAGCAACTGTCTGTCCATTGAACCAGAGCCTATTGTTCCAAGTCCTCCGGCATTTGAAACAGCTGCAGCCAAGATTGATGTACCAGCCCATGCCATTCCGCCTTCCAATATAGGATACTTTATTTTTAAAAGTTGGGTTATTCTTGTGTTTCTGAAATTCATTCTTCTTTCCCTCCATCCTGTTTCATTCCAAGCATCAGCTCCGCAGTTGCACAGATATTTTTTCCACAGCTTACATTGCCTTTAACCTTTATCACAGAACTTCTTCTCTGAATAATCTGTACTTCATACATTATAGTATCACCAGGCCGTACCTCTTTTTTGAATCTGGCTCTGTCTATGCCTAAGAAAAGCGGAGAAATATTTTTTGAATCCATATTTTTCAGTATCAATATCCCGGCTGTCTGAGCAAGCCCTTCTATAAGAAGTACTCCGGGCATTATAGGATACTGTGGGTAATGTCCGCAGAAAAACGGCTCGTTCACAGATACATTTTTGATCGCAGTAATTTTTTCATCAGAATAGTCAATTACCCTGTCCACAAGAAGAAACGGATACCTGTGTGGAAGTATTTTCATAATCTGTTCAATTTTAAGTTCCATTTTTTCCTCCATGCTTACGGCCTGTTTCATACTCCGGAAATAGTCTTTTTATTACTTCTTTTACCGTAGTTATTTCATTCACTCTGAATCCCTCCTGTCCTATAAAAGCAAAGCCGTTTTCCATATCTCCCTTTGCTGCATTTGAAAGCGCCCTGGCTATACAGTAAGGTGCATCCTTCATGTTGCAGGTTTTAATACATCTGTATGCACAGTTTATAGGCTTTTTTATGCCTTTACCGACATCCTCAAGAAATTTGTTCCTGACTGCACGGCCGGGCATTCCGACCGGACTGTCTATAATGACAATATCTTCTTTACTTGCATTGACTATCGTATTTTTAAACTTTATATCCGCATCACATTCCTGAGTGGCAATAAAAACGCTTCCTGCCTGAACTCCATCTGCACCGAGCTTAAACATAGCTTCTACATCAGTATGATCATAAATTCCACCAGCGGCTATCAGAGGAACTTGTTTGCCGTGATCCCTCATTATTTTTTCACACAACTCCCGTATCTGTGGAACAGTAGATTCAAGCTGATGCTCCTTGGAAAAAATACTTTCTTTTTTATAGCCGAGATGTCCTCCCGCCTTCGGTCCTTCAACTATAAATGCATCAGGAATATAGCCGTAACGTGAAAACCATCTTTTAAATATGAGAGTAGCCGCTTTCAATCCAGATACTATCGGAATAATCCTTGTCTTTGCTCCGGCTTGCAGATATGACGGAAGATCAAGCGCAAGACCCGCACCGGATATTATGAGATCTATTTTCTCTTCAACCGCTGTTACTACCATATCCGAATAGTTTGAAAGAGCAGCCATAATATTCACTCCGATAATACCGGATGTTTTTTCCCTTGCATTTGCTATAACCTTTTTCAATCCATTTATACAGGCCGCATTATAATCTTTTTCGCACTCTTCAAAAAACATTCCTATTCCAGCTGTTCCGATTACACCGATTCCGCCTTCATTTGCAACTGCACTGGAAAGCTTGTCCAGAGATATTCCCACAGCCATTCCCCCTTGAATCAAAGGAATTTCTGACTCAAGACCGTTTATATTCAATCCTTTCAATTTTTTTCTCCTTTAATGCCATAATCCTGATCTTTCGTGTAAACTAGTGCGGCATTATGACCGCCAAAGCCAAATGAATTTTTCAGTATTACTTTTATCGGAGCGTTTACTGTCTGTCTGGGCATATTAAGCCCAGTGAACTCATCGTCAGGTTCCATAAGATTAGGCATTCCGTGTACAAATCCCTCCTGTGCCTGAAGAATTGCTCCTATGAGTTCTGTCGCTGCCGCTGCTCCTAATCCATGCCCCAAAAGAGCCTTGGATGCCTGTATGAATACTTTTTCAGAACTTTTCCCCAAAGCCTTTTTTACTGCTCTTATCTCCGAAAGATCACCAACCGGAGTCGAAGTAGCATGACAGCTCACCAGATCAATATCCTCAGGAGAGATGCCAGACATCTCCATTGCAAGCTTCATAGCCCGTGCCGCCTGTATACCCTCGGGATCTGTGGCACTTAGATGATATGCATCCCCTGTCATACCAAAACCATTTATAAATCCGTATATTTTCGCTCCTCTTTTCACTGCGTGCTCATAGTTTTCAAGTACAACCACACCGGATGATTCTCCCATAACAAACCCATCTCTTTTTCTGTCAAATGGACGGCATGCAGTAAGAGGATCTTCAGACTGGCTTAACGCTGTCATATTTGCAAATGCTGCGACCGGCAAAGGGTCTATAGTTGCTTCTGCACCACCTGCGAAAGCAATATCTGTATAGCCGTGCATTATCATCATAGAGGAGATTATTATGGCATGAAGCGATGATGCACATGCACTCATAGTAGAAAAGTTCGGTCCTTTGAGTCCAAGCTCCATGGATACGATTCCCGAAGGCATATCGGCTATCATCATTGGAATAAGGTAAGGACTCACTGCTTTAGGACCTTTCTTTTCCATAACCCCGAACTCCCTGTAAAGAGTCTTGAATCCGCCTATACCAGATGCCACAAGCACAGCTGCATTATCACGCCATACTCCTTGCGGTTCAAGTCCGGAATCTTTCAATGCGTTTTTTGCTGCGGCAACGGCGAGCTGCAAAACTCTGTCGTATCTTCTGGCACTTTTTTTATCTATGTATTCACACGGGTCAAAATCCTTTATTTCTGCAGCTACTTTTACTTTATGTCCGGTACTGTCAAACTGTGTTATATACCCTGTTCCTGTTTTCATTTTTTTTAGATTTTCTACAAACTCACTGCTTGTCTTTCCAAGAGGGTTTATGCTTCCAACCCCGGTAACGGCAACTCTGTTCAATTCTTTTCCTCCTTTTGCTTTGTTAAATTTATATTATGACCGATAGTCATAATGTTTTAAAATAAAAACCGGAAATATTCTCCAGTGTGTGTTTTTGTTCTTTCACGAATGTGATTTTATATGGATCAAATAATTCTTTACAAAAAAATAATGACTATCAGTCATTATAACATATCGTTTTTTCCTTGTCAAGCCGGGACGCAGCAGAATGAACTGCAGCTTTGCGCCGCTTTTTTTACTCTTATGAATATTATTGTGTAAACAGTTATTAATTTGGTTATTTATCTGAAAAAATTAAATGGTTAAATATATCCGAATATGATAAATATGGAGTGATTTTATGAGTATAGAGCTTCTTGCTCCTGCCGGCAACATGAACTGCCTTTATGCAGCGGTTCAGAATGGCGCCGATGCTGTTTATATCGGCGGTAAGGATTTTAACGCAAGACAGTATGCCGACAATTTTGACAGAGAACAGCTGGTGGATGCTGTTCAATACTGCCATATAAGAGGCGTAAGGGTATATGTAACTATAAATACTCTCTTAAGCGATACTGACCTTAAAGAGATAGTTGATTACCTACTTTT
This sequence comes from Petrotoga sp. UBA5851, assembly GCA_002431635.1. Classification (GTDB taxonomy): domain Bacteria; phylum Thermotogota; class Thermotogae; order Petrotogales; family Petrotogaceae; genus UBA5851. Next base: position 3,985 of record DJGH01000024.1, on the reverse strand, counting down.
CCTATACAATGCCGATGTTGATGCCCTTATAGTGCAGGATCTCGGGCTCATATGGCTTATCCGCAGTTTACTCCCGGACTTCGAGCTTCATGCAAGCACCCAGATGACCGTACATAATTTATATGGAGCCCGTTTCCTTGAAAAACTTGGATTTAAAAGGGTAATACTTTCCAGAGAGATGTCTCTTCAGGAAATTGAACATATAACAAGAAACTCAGGAATAGAAACTGAAATTTTTGGGCACGGAGCATTGTGTTTCAGTTATTCGGGCCAGTGTCTCATGAGCAGTTTCATAGGTAGCAGAAGCGGCAACAGAGGAAAGTGCGCCCAGCCCTGCAGGCTTGAATACTCACTTCTTGAAAACGGAAAAGAGATCTCTTTTCCTTTTAAGCATCTGCTAAGCACAAAAGATCTCAATACCTCCGAGATTTTGCCGGAAATAATTAAAAGCGGAATAAGATCCCTTAAGATTGAAGGCAGAATGAAAAAACCCGAGTACGTGGCAACCGTGGTAAGAGTCTACAAAAAAATTCTTACTTCTTCTCCCTCCGATGAAACCGACAAAAAGGACCTAATAAAAATTTTCAACCGCCAGTTTACAACTGCATATCTTAAAAATCCTCTTAACTCTGTTGTTGCTCCTGAAAGGCCTGACAACAGAGGTATTTATATAGGAAAGATCCTTTGTGTTTCTGAAAAAATACAGGTTAAGCTTGAGGATAACTTATCCGTTGGTGATGGCATAAGAAACACTGGAAAAGAAAATAATGGCTGGACTGTAAGAGAAATTCTGTCGGACAAAGGCAAAACAGACTCTGCATCAAAAGGGGAAACAGTTTGGATAAACTTTGACGGCAATCCCAAAACAGAAGATCATCTTTACAAAACATCGGATAGTCTGTTGTTAAAAAACGCTGCCGCCTCATTTCAACAGGACACACGGAAGATAGAACTCAAGGGATTTTTTAAAGCCAGAATAAACGATAAAATATTTTTTATTGTAGAGGATGATTTCGGAAACAATATTTTCTGTGATTCGCAGGAAACTGTTCAGAAGGCACTTAAAACAGCGACTTCAAAAGAACGTATCCTACAGCAGCTTAATAAGTGCGGAAACACTCCTTATGTTTTCAAAAATATCTATCTGGAATGTGATAATGAGATATCGGTTCCTATATCTTCCATAAACGAAATTAGAAGAACTGCGCTTGAAAAGATTACAGAATTAAGAAAAAACTTCAACCGTAGAGATGCTTTGAAAACTTTGAACTCTGACATTTTGAATATAGATTTTATATACGATGACAGCCTGCCTTCGCTTACCGCTTCAGTATACAGCGAAGAACAGCTGAAAGCATCAATTGATGAAGGCATAACCAGAATTTATTCATATGATCTTAATCTTTATAAAAAATATTTTTCCGAGGCTGTGAAAAAAGGAGTACAGCTGATACCGGCATTAGGAAGAATCACACAGGATGAAGAAATACAGAAGATAAAAGAAATATTGGATTCAAAGGAACTGCTAATTGGTAATATAGGACATATTGCTGCTTTCGGAGATAAAAAAATAAGCTGTGACTTTTCAATGAATGTTTTTAACACCGCAGGCATCTCCTTTCTCAGGGAAAACGGCGCAAGTATGATTACTCTCTCCCCGGAAATGGATATAAAACAGATAAACAAAACGGCAAAGCACTTCAACGGACTTGAAGTAATCGTTTACGGCAGAATGCCCCTCATGATATCCAAGCATTGTGTTATAAACAGAGTAAAAAATATGTCCACACGTAAATGCGGACTGTGTAAAAGCGCTGATTATTCTTTAAAAGACAGAATAAATACCGTATTTCCCATAATCACCGACTCCGCCTGCAGAATGACGGTGCTTAACTCAGTAGTGCTTTGTGCAATACAGTTCATAAGTGAGTTGAAACCAAAATATTTAAGAATTTTCCTGACCAATGAAAACTATTCGCAAAGTACTGAAATTATAAAGGCCTTCAAAAATGCTGTTTCCGGAAAGGATTTTTCAGATTTTTCACAAAAAATACAGAAAGAAGGATTTACCAAAGGTCATTTTTTCCGGGAAGTATAGTAAAAGGATCTTTGACATACTAATGAAATTATTGAAAAATAAAGACANNTTTTTTTATAAATGGTAATCGGAATAATGTAAATAAAAAATATTGATACGATAAAGACACCCAAATATATTATTTGATGTGTCTTTATTTTTTATTTCAATAATTATTTATAATCGTTCTTCTTAAACTCCATTTTATTTAGAAACTCTACAGCCTTATCGGTAAAATCTGTAAAAACCCCATCTACGTCGGCTTTATAATAAAATATTTCTAAATAATCCTCGAAACTTGAAGCATACGCCGGGATTTTATCACTTTCACTTCTAAATGTATATGGATGTACTTCCATATTCAAAGCATGAGCTTCTCTTACAAGATCAGTAGTTATTATATTTTCTTTTGTTGAAGAACTCTTTATTATCATTGGAAACCAAGGTCCTACTCCATCAGCATATTCTGCTATTTTTGCCATCCCACCTTTTTGGAACATCCAATCATAGCTGTATAAAACCAATTTTCCGTTTTTTTCCTCAAAAGTTTCTTCCCAGTCAGTTTCAGCCATTAATTGGACAAGCTTTAGTTCTATTCCTAATTTTGGGTACAACTCTTCTTTTATTCTTCTTGTTTCATTTGGATCAAAGCACTGAACGTAAACCTTATCTTTTTTGGTTGTATAGCCATATTCTTTTAGCACTTTCAAGACTTCCAAACTGATGTCCTTACCTTCATATCTATGAAACCAAGGAGCTTTAATTTCCGGATATATTCCTATATCTTTTCCGGTGCTTTTATTTAAACCCTGAATTAACTCTATTTCTTCTTGCAAAGTATGTATTTTGAAACTGGACTTCCATATAGGAAAACGATTTTTAAAAACTTGTTTTCCGGTTTTGTAATCAAAAACTTCTGTTGCTGAAAGATTTCTTATCTCATCCAATGTAAAATCAATTACATAATACCTACCGTCGCTTCTTTTTTTATTAGGATACACTTCAGCTACATTAGTTACAGTATCAAGATAATGATCATGCATTACTACTAATTTATTATCCTTTGTCATTACGACATCTTGTTCAATATAATCTGCACCTAACCCGTAAGCAAGAGCTTTGGCTTCTAAAGTATGTTCTGGTAAATACCCACTAGCTCCCCGATGAGCAATTACTATCTTACCCGTATCAGCAAAACAACTAGTAGCTAAAAACACTGCGATAATAGTAGTAAACATGACTGCCAAAGAAGTTTTCTTCATTTCCTGCCTCCTTATATAAAATGTATTTGGAATAACATTTTATAGTATAGAAGGTATTTGTTCATGAAAAATTAAAAACTGTTTGGAATTTTCAAAAATAAGCTCTACAAATTTATTTTTTGTGCCCACATAGCTTTTTTTGTGCCCACATCGATCCTTTTGTGCCCACGTCAACGCAGATATGTTTTTAGCCATGATGAGCTAATGATACCATTTTACCTGTGAATCCCACAGTTTTTTATAGTACCCGTTTTTCCGATTTTACTAAATGCTCGTGCTCTCGTATTTTGATAATCCTATCTTCCATACTATACTTCCAATAGTTAAAAATATCAAAGAAAGAACCGGTTGATAGAAAATTGTATAAACATATTTTGTATCTATCTTAAGCAAAAAATTAACCGGATAATACCCTAGATAAAAATAAGGCATTATAAAAGTCAAAATTAATTTGATTTTTTTATTAAAAATAGTAATTGGAAATCTTGAAAAATTAAATAAAGAATATAGTATAGGTATAAAATTAATTTTTTCCTGAAGCCAGAAGTTTGTCGAAGCAAAAATTAAAAATAGACCTAGTAATGTAAAAACAGAAAAAATTATAAAAACAATACTAAATAGTATTAAAAATACGTTTATCTCGTAT
>DJGH01000075.1:13547-28896 GCA_002431635.1 Petrotoga sp. UBA5851 | reverse complement strand
ATTTAAAGAATTTCAAAATCCTGATATTAAAAAGATTTTTGATGTTTTCAAGAGCAGATTTTATGATTTTTTGAATAAGTCAGAGAATTTTAGGCAAGAGAATGAAAAAGTTACAAAAGCGCTGAAAGAAGCGAAGCTTGATTTTAAGATAATAAGTGAGTTTAAGGATAATGAGGGGAAAAAGATTGGTAATATATGTGAGATAACCCTTAAGGTTGGCAACGATATTCGTAAAAACAGCGAGATACTTATTCTCACGCAGGATGAAAACGGTTATTTTTATAATGGGTTCAGGGAGAAGATGTACTCTCCGTGGGTTGTTTTTGACAAATTTCTTAGTGAAGAAGAAACAAGTATCAATATGGATGAAGAGTCTGATGAGGATAGTGAAAAGGTTCTTGTTGGAGAGGCAAAGAAGATGCTTGATTTGGAAGGTTCGATAATTCTTCCCGGCTACTATCTTGCTATACTTACGTATCTTATGGCTATCATCTGTTCGATAGAGAATTCTACGAAAAAAAGTTTTGCTGCGGATAACGATTTTGTGCAGCTTTCTCTCATAAATACGCTTTCCAACAAGATAGGTATTCATAAGTTCAAACTTCATAAGATAGATAAGAATAAAAGTTTGTGGGTAAAGGTTCCGGTTTTCTTTGAACCTGAGAATCTTAACTACATTGAGAGGAAAAGCAATCCATATAAGGTGGTCTATCCTTCAGAAAAGGTTTCGGAGAGCATAAGACTTCCCAATAATTCTCATACAAATATTTTTGATATGCTGGAAACGCCGGAATCGGAAAAGATAGGACTCAATCTGACTTTGGTTGACAGTGATAATCTTATTTACGATATAGGCAGTCTGAGGTTTAAACCTAAAACTTTGGAGATAGGAGAAAACGAGTCTCTTTCGTATGCCGTCAAACAAATTCCGTTTGTGCTTCATTCTGACGGTGCAAGGGTTCTGATGGGGGCGAAAAATTTAAAACAGGCGGTAAAGGTTGTAAAAGCTGAAAAGCCTATAGTATATACCGGATATGAAGGGGGAAATCTGGGAGTAAATGCCCTTGTTGCTTATGGTATGTTCCATGGGTTTAACTTTGAAGACGGTATAGTGGTTAGTTCAAAATTTGCTGAAAGTATGAAAGTGATTGTGGAAGAAAAAGAGTATTTTACTATAAGTACTAAAAATGTAAAATCACCAGAAAAAATTGGTTCGCAGTGGAAGTACGCTGACAAAGAGATTTCATGGAAGGTAAAAATTGGCAATATGGTTGAATATGGCGATATTCTTTTTATAGAGAAGCAAGGCGGTAAAAAGATACCTCATTATTATACCGGAAAGTATAAGGCAGAAGTAAAAAGTATACCGAATGAACCGGAAATACCTGTTAAGAATAGGGATGGATCCGGAGATACGAATGAGTATTATATAAAGGTAGGGATATTGTTTTCAGTTGTAAAGCCACTTGAAATCGGAGATAAGATAATGGGCAGGCATGGAAATAAGGGTACTGTTTCTCTTATTCTTGACGAGGATAAGATGCCCAGGGTAAGTATAGGCGGAGAAGAAAAGATTTTGGATATGCTGTTAAGTCCTTTGGGTGTTGTTTCAAGAATGAATCTTGGGCAGCTGTATGAAGTGCATGCTAGTCTTGTATATCCTCAAGGCAAAAAGTACGGACCGTTCTATAACGGATATGGTGAAAAGCAAGAGATTTTGCAAAAGCTGAAACTTTTGGGTTCAGATGATTTTGGCAGATTTAAGGTAAGTGGATATAAAAATAATCTTGTATGCGGATATCAATACTTTGTGAGGTTGGATCATTGTGTAAGGGATAAGATACATTTTATTTCCAGAGCCAGAGAATCGGAGCTCATATGCCAGCCGATGAAGGGAAAGTCACGCGACGGCGGACAGAAGATAGGAGAAATGGAGTTCTGGGCTCTTTTAAGTTATGGGAATATGGAGATTGTCAGACTTTTTAAGGAGCTTAACATTTCAAAAGAACGCGATATTAAAGCTGAAGATCTATATTTGGAAATTTTAAAGCGAGCAGGGTTAAATATTCAGACTGATGGCTTTAAAACTAAGATCTGCGGCGAGTATGCTCCTAATAAAAAGTACAGCAGGGTTATTTCAGAAATATTTAAAGGTCACATCAGCAACAGTTGGGCGCTGAAGTACATATACAATGAACAGAATCAAGAGAAGGAAGAGTTTGTCGGTGCTTTAAATTCGTTTAAATCAAACCACTCAAAAATAATCAAGAGTAAACTTAAGGAGTTGGATGAGAAAGTTTTTAACGAGCTAAAAAAGATTCTGGAAAAATATGAAACTGTTTTGAGGGTTGTAGTCAGAGATAAGAATCAAATCGTCAACAATTTAGATACTGATGATTTCTGTGTGACTTTTGAGAAGCGTGCTGATTCACTTATAAAAGATGTAATAGAAAAACTGGAACAAACAAGTGGGTTGAGAAAACAGTTTAAAAATCTTTCTTTTCAGAAGTCAGGATATGCGCGTTCTTATGTTGTGGCGAGAAGGATTCACAACTCAGGCAGAGCCGTAATAACCCCTCAACCCAGAACAGAGTATGGAATAACAGAGCTTACAGTTGATAATGTTCTGCTTCCCATCGAATTTGGTCTTGAGATGATAAAAACTTTGGAGGTTGAAGAAAAAGAACAGATACCGCAGGAATTGAGTAAAAATGCTCTGAAAGGAAGTAAAGAAGATAGGAAAAAGGTATCTGAAAGGTTGAATGAGCTTTTTACTCAAATATGGCCTGACAGACTGGTAATTTTAAACAGGCAGCCTTCGCTTGTCAGACACTCTATGCAGTCTTTCTATCCTAAGTTCTGGGAAAATTATACAATAGGATTGCCTATATTTGTGTGTCAGGGTTTTAATGCGGACTTTGACGGTGATACCATGGCTGTTTACTTTCCTGCAATGTGGAATGGAAAAATCAAAGAGGAAGCCGAAAAAATGCTACCTTCAAATAATCCTTTTTCTATAAGCAATTCTGATCTTAATTACTCTATAGATCAAGATATAGTTTATGGAAGGTATCTTATGCATGGAAAAAACAAAAAAGAAGTAAAAGCTGAAGTTAAAAAGGAAGTTCTTGGTAAGAGTTCCCAAGAGATAAGGAAGTACCTTAATGAGCTTATGAAAGATGCGCTTAAAGAGTCAACCGAGAAAAGTATGACCTTGGGAATCTATGAGATACAGAATCATAAGGATAAAGACAGCAGCATGTCAAAGATAGAGTCTTCACAGTGCAGAGGTAAAGAGAGTCAGTACGGTCAGATGTACAATAAGATAGATTCTAAGGATGAAAACTTTTTGCATGGTATTATCGCACAAAGCTACTATAATGTTGAAAATGGTGTTGCTGCCAGAGCCAGAAGAACTCTTATGGATAAAAAACTTCATGTAGCTGATGCAGGCTACTTTACGCGAAAACTTACGGAGTTTCTTGGTAGTATATATGTTGACAGTAGTTTTGAAGAGTATATTGAAGTTGATTTGAAATCCATATCAAATATAAAATCTTACGGATATTATGAAAACTTTATTATGAACAGATACGTTAAAATAAACGGAAAAGAAGTGTTTGTATGTGCTGAAAACTTTGAAGAGGTAAAGAAAAACAAAGATAATATGAAGCTTCTTTCTCCTGGGATAAGGAAAGAAGATGACGGCACATTCAGAGTATCCGGAAAGTATCTCGGAAAAGATATTTCAACACTAAAACCTTTTACAGATGGTCAAATGCTCGGTCTTACGGCAGGACATGTTTTGGGTGAAAGAGGCACACAGCTTTCAATGGAGACTTTTCATTCTGGTTCTTCTGCATTAAACATGAATTCAGTGAGTTCATATATTTTTAAGTGTGCTTTTGAGGCAACAGATTATATTGATTTTTTAACCAGTATTCAGAATTATGACTCAGGCAGGGTTGACATTTTAGGTAAAATCAATCCGTACTCTGTATACTTTGAGATACTCTATAACTTCGCCGGATTTATTAAAAGTAATCTAAAAATTAAATCGTTCAAGAAGTTTATTTCAGATACAAAACTGAGAGGCTTTTTAACATGTCTTACTTTTGAAAGTTCTGATGCTATTATGAAAAAAGTTATGGAAGAACAACAGGACGGTAAAGGAATGATTTTTAATGAAACACATCCAAGAGTTAATTATTCGTTTTTCAGGAGGGATGGCGAATGAATCAAAAACAGAGTAATGAACAGAGAATGCAACAGAATCTAAAAAATTTTAATGGTAATATAAATTCAAGTAGTTGTGAAGAAGAAAAGGAAAGAGAAGATATACCCGAAGAACACGCATCTGATGACTATTCTCAAACGTATTTACATAAAGGAGAAGAGTTTGAGGAGTCTTTTGAAACCGGAACAGCTTTTTCAAAAAGGTATTACTATCAGATAGGAAAAACTGAAGACAGATACTTTGTGGTTAACTTTTCCAGCCAGAATAAGTTTAAAGATCAGATTCAAAAGATTGTCGATTCTTTTCCAGTGTATGAACGGCTAGATGGTCGTAAGATAACGGCTGTAGCAAAAACATCAAGAAAGGAGGATCATAGCAATAATATTTTTATTCTGGATAAGGATCATATAAACAATTATGAAATTCTTTTACCGGATGGGAAGATATATCCTATCTCCGTTTTCACCTCAGGAAAAGGAAGTCAGTCCGAAAATTATTATTCTAATTTCAGGCAGAAGATGTATGAGTATAAGGATGTTTTCAACACCATACATTTTTCTGAAAGCGATATAAAAATTCTTAAAGAAAAGGATCTCTCGGAGTTCATTTACTATTTTGTTGCGTATATGAATGAAAAGAAGATTGGCAAAAAGTTTGAAGACGGTACAGATTTTGATAAGTTTAACATGCATTTTAATTCATTCTTTTCAGGCATACTAAAGCAAGATTTTGATTATAGTCAATTACAAGAGAAATTGGCAGCAGAAATGACACTGATCGTAAAAGAAAAATCAGAGTTTATTTTACAGATATTCAGTGAGTATAGAGAATACTTTTTGGGGGATATGAAATGATATATGTAAAGGACAAAGAGTCTGTGAAAAAGTTTATAGAGTCATTAAGAAGACAGTTTAAAGATAAAGGAGAGGATATAGATCCGGATAAGTTTTTTACTCAGAACTATGAAGATGCAGAGTGCTATATTGTTGATGAAAGCGAGTTTTTATCAACAAAGGACAGTAGAAATGCAAAGAAGTTTGAACCGTACTTTCCCATGATAATTACTGTGAAGTCAAAGATAAGCTGCACAGTTATGGAAAAATTTTTGAAGTACAATGTTTTAGGTGTTTTCAGAAAAGACAGACTTGAATATGAGTACGAGGAAATGGGAAACTTTGAAAAGCTTCTGAAAGAAATAATAAGGGAACTTGATAAGAAGTTAAGTACCAAGGATGAACGTAGTTACGTTAAGATTATGAACTTTAAAAAGATAAGTAACTGGAAGCTTGAGATAGGGGATCCTTTTGAAACGTACACAAAAAAAAAGTATATAAGCTTATTCTATGATAAAAGTATGAGAGATTTTTCGGTCAGACTCAGAGCCATCATCAAAAATATAAGTCAGTACAAGCTTAATAATAGTTCAAAATTTGAAGAAATAGAAAAAATAATTGATAATTCAAAAACCAATATAAATTTATCCAACTATGATGGTCTTATTCCGCCTTCACTTTTGATAGAAGGAGAAACGGGAACCGGAAAGTCTATGATTGCAGAAATTATATCCAATGAAACCGGCACGGGGATGTATAAGTTTTCGCTTGTGAATATAGAAAAAAATCTTGTAGATACTGAACTTTTCGGGAGTAGGGAAGGTGCTTACACTGATGCAAAAAACAAACATGGAAAAATACTCAAAAATGCCGGAAAGATCATATTTTTGGATGAAATAGCTGANNTGAAGCAGATCCTATGGTACAAACAAAACTGCTTCTATACCTGGATGATTTTAAGGTTATTCCCATCGGTTCGGATGAGTGTGGAATGCCCGCTCCTGCTTTTATAATTGCGGCAACGAATAAGGATTTAAAAGAAGATATAAAAAAGGGAACTTTCAGATCAGATCTGTATTACAGGTTTAGATACAGGATAACCGTTCCGTCTTTAAAAGAAAGAAAAAGCGATATAAGATTTCTTATAAATTTTATTCTTCAGAATCCAAAAATAAATCCATATAGTAACGGAAGATATGAGATAGAAAAAATTTCGATCAAAGCAATAGAGAAACTGGAGGAGTATAACTATCCGGGAAACTTCAGAGAGATGCAGTTTATCCTACAAAACGCTGTAAATAACGCACTTTCTGAAAGAAAAGATATTTTGCTTTCGGAGCATTTGGAGTTTTAAGATGACCGTTGATGGTAATATGTAAGGTTTTGAAAAAGCTCTCTGGAGATATTTAACTGTAAATGTCGAATAATAATTTGAAGACAATGAAGGAGGGGAGAGCATGAGTATGCGTATATCCAAAAACGCTCTAAGAAAGGCTATCAGACACGGACTGAAAGAAAAAGAGATCCGTTTCATTCTTCAAAACGGCAAATCCAGGAGAGTAACCAGAGGAGCATTACTAACGTATATCCCTGAAAATAAAATAGAAGACAACAAGTATCTTACAAAGTATTCGGGTATATATGTTATTCACGATGAAGAAACGGTAATAGAAATATTCAGAAACAAGGACTTCAGAATCAAAAATATTGCATAATACAAAAGAAGACTGCGGTATGAGCAGTCTTCTTTTTTTTTGATTAAAAGATAAAAGGATATATTAATTCAAAAAAATTTCCTAAAAGAAGTATGATATAATATAACAGAAACATAAAAACACGTAGACTATGGAAAATAGTCAGGCTTGGAGGATTAGCATTGAGAATAAAGATAAATCTTAAGGGAAAAAACATAGATCTTCCTATTCATTACAATTATGCTATACAAGGTCTTTTATATAATGTTATTTCCCAAAAGTTCAAGGATGTTCATGATGTAGGAGAGGTATATGAAAATCAAAATTTTAAGCCTTTTTGTTTTTCCAGGATTTTTTCATCAAAGTATGAGATTAGAGATAAAAGAATACTTTTTGACGGGGATATATACTTTATTTTTTCAACCCCTTTTTCTGACATATCTGATCATGTAGTAAGTTACTTTCTTAATAACAATACGGTAAGGCTGGGAGATAATATTGTCGGTGTGATTTCTTTGAAAAGCAGCGATTATAAGCTAAAAAACGATATGAAAGTGAGAGCATTGTGTCCTATAACCGTTTATGAAACAGAGAGAAATGAAGAGTCAAAGTTTGTCAGATTTTTCAGTCCGGATACGGTTGAGTTCAGAGAGCACATCAAACTGAATATGAGTAAAAAAGCAGCAATTTTAGGAGTTCATTCAGGATCCTTCGATATCTCTCCTTTTAAAGTAAATGAAAAAGATGAAAAGGTTATAAGATACAAACAAACAATAATAAAAGGTTGGACAGGAGTTTACAACATTTCAGGCAGTGATGAGATGATGAGAATAGCTTTTGAATGGGGGCTGGGGGTTAAGAATTCTGAAGGGTTTGGAATGGTGGAAGAAGTATAGAAAACATATATAGGGAAAGGTTTTACATTATATAAGAGGTGATAGTATGAAAAAACTTTTGGGTGTTCTGCTTATGGTTCTTTTGGTATCACTTGCATTTTCGTCTTCCCAAGAAGCTACTCCTACGACTGTTGGGGAGCCACAGATTCAGCAGGCTTCTCCTACAACAATTCAGGATCCTCAGGTTACAGATGTTCAGCAACAGGTTGCTCCGACTCTTGAAGAGCTTCTTAACCGAAAGTTTGAGATTCAGCAGGAGCTTATTTCCCTTGAGAAGTATCTCAATGACTATTTGAAAACTTCGGTTTCCAGTGTTGCCCAGATGACAGACTTTATCAAGACTATTGAGGAGTTAATAAAAACGATTAATGAAAAGATGATCAGCCTGGATGAGGAGATAGATATTAAGGTCAATGAGATCCAAGTGAAGCTAACAGATTTTGAATCAACCGTTAATCCTGCTATAGAAAACTATAAAAATGAGATAGAAATATTGAAAAAAGGAATTGAAAGCCTGAAAAAAGAAATGGAAAATCTTAAAAGTGAAAATTTGCAGTTAAAGGCAAGACTAGACTCTATTGAAAGCAGCATTAAGGCTCTTCAGAGCAGTTCGTCCAGACCAGGTATATGGGATTTTATAATTATCGCACTTTGCATTGCAGCAGCAGCGGCTGGAATATTAATAAAATAAAGGTATAATAAGATACTTGGAAGTAGAGTTGTGATGCCTTTCAAGAGGGAGGTGAAAATATGAAAAAAGACGCAAGAAAGTATACTTTGGGTGAAGAGATCGCCAACAGTATTACGCATGGTATAGGGGGGCTGTTAAGCATTGCCGGATTAGTTGTCCTTATAATTTTTGCCGCTATTTACGGAACGGCATGGCATGTGGTTGGCTTTACAATTTTCGGAGTATCCCTCGTAGTGCTTTATACTATGTCTACGTTATATCATAGCATTCAGCATGAAAAGGCCAAGCATGTTTTTCAGATTCTTGATCACTCATCCATATTCGTTCTTATAGCCGGAACCTATACCGCCTTTACTCTTACTACTCTGAGAGGACCCCTTGGATGGACCATATTCGGTATAATATGGGGTCTCGCCGCATTAGGCATTACTCTTTCTGCTTTATATATAAAGAAGTATAAAGCGGTTGCCGCCCTTGCTTATATAGGCATGGGGTGGATCGTCATAATGGCTATAAAGCCGTTATGGGACAACCTGCCCAGGATAAGTTTTATCTTTTTGCTTATCGGTGGTCTTTTTTATACTGTCGGCGCTGTATTTTATATGATGAAGAAAGTTAAGTTCATGCATGCAGTATGGCATCTTTTTGTTCTTGGAGGAAGTATATTTCACTTTTTTTCAGCTATATACAGTTTGCCCAAATTATAGTAAAAGTCAGAATCGCGAGCGCAAGCCCGCGATTTTTTTTTTATAATTTTAAAACTCAATTCTTTTTTTGTGCACACATATGTTAAATGTTTAGTGTATAATATTAAATGTTATTACAAAAAAAGTTGAGCGGTGAGTTATTATGAGCATTGTCGGTCCTAGAGTCTGGATTCTTCTGATAAGTTCTTTGTTGATGTTTTTGTTGAACGTGTTTAGCTTGGGAAAAGGTGAGAAAACTATTGCTCATCCATTTTCCGCATCAATGGCATGTGCCAGTTTATGGTCGCTGGGCTTTTTTTTCGAGATTGTCTGTGTCAATTTTACAGATAAGGTCTTCTGGTACACTTTGCAGTTTCTTCCTATGTTCCTGCTTCCGGTTTTTTGGTTTTGGACTACTCTGAAAATTACCGGTGTTTTTCCTTTTTTTAAGAGGAAACATCTGGTTATTTTTGTGTCCTTATCAATAATATTTTTTCTTTTGGTCGCAACCAACTCTTTTCATGGATTGCTTCTTACAAACATTGGCACAATAACCGAAGACGGATATACCTTCATACTTGGTACCCCTACAGCTTTTTTTTACTGGATAAGCATGTATGAGTACTCCTTTCTGGTTGTCTCTTTTTTTATGGTGGTTATAAAGGTTTTCAGCAGTAAAGGGATGTATGTGGTAATTTATCTTTTACTTTTGAGTGCCTTGCTTTTTCCTTTGGTTTTCAATACGCTTCACCTGCTTCAGATAATAAAGTACAGTTTTAACTACACGCCCTTTTTCTTCCTGATTTCTGGGGTTATAATGGCTTATTCCATAGTGAAACTGAAAATATACAATATCGTTCCCATAGCGAAAGACCTTCTTGTATCCAATATGGCAGACGGGCTGGTAGTGATAGATAAAGCAGGGTATATAATTGAGTTCAACAACAGGGCCTGCGAAATATTCAGTATGCATACCAACGATGTTTTGGGAAAAAATGCAGAAAAGGTTTTTCCAAGTATAAAAGAGTACTTTAACTCTCGTGGGGAGCTTGACGATGAATGGAATTTTTTTTGGAAAAATAGGTATTACAATGCTTCAACCAGAAAAGTATCCAGAAATGGGAAGGTTGTATCCAAAATTTTTGTTATTAAAGATATAGACGAGAATATAAGGTATGAAAAACAGATTCTTGAGTCGAGGGAGAGGGCTGAAAGAATAAATTATGAAAAGGGAGTCTTTCTTCATGCTATGAGCGAAAGAATAAGGAATAATATTGGCGATATATTTGCAGATCTTGATCAAATTAGTGATACTCCGCTTTCTGAAACCCAGATCGATTATATTTCAAAATCAAGGACATCATCAGAGTTCCTTTATGAGATAGTAAACAGTATAACGGATGTATCTGAGATAGAAAGCGGAAGCATAGAGCTTAACAGTCAGAGATTCAACTCTGTTAAGGTGCTTGGAGATATAAAAGATCTTTTTCTTCCTATAGTAAAAGAAAAGAATCTGGAGTTTAAGATACAGTTTTTTAATCATGAGAAGAGTTCTTATTCTGGTGATGTGGTGAAGATAAAACAGATACTGGTTAATCTTTTGAACAACTCTATAAAGTTCACTACAAAAGGCGGTGTGTACTTAAACGTAATTCACGGCAGGTCATATGGAGATATGCAAAAAGTAGTTTTTGTGATAAAAGATACAGGAATCGGAATGTCACCCGAACAGATGGAAAGATTATTTTCGCCTTTTTCACAGGCTGACAGCTCCATAAGCAGAAAGTTTGGTGGTTCAGGCCTTGGGCTAACAATAGCCAAAGCATTTATAGAAAGAATGGCGGGACATATTTATGTACGCAGCGAAATAGATGCCGGAAGTACTTTTATATTTTATCTGATGATTAATGCAGCTTAAGCTTTTTATACCGGTCTTTCAAAGGAGATAAACACATCTCCTCTGAATGAAAGCCTGCCCTTATCCCCTTCGTTTATTTGGGCGAACTCATTAGCGGAAACTTCAAATACTTTTCTGTCAGCACTTTCAAATTCGAAAGTGATATAGTAATTATTTACTGTAGCTTTTGATCTTACGGGTTTTATCTGAGAAAATTGAACAGATGTATCCTGAAGGGTTTTCACTACTTTTGCAGGAACGGTTATGAGAGGTTCTTTTTTGCTGTGCCTTGCCTTTAAAACGCCTAAAACTACGTTAAAAAATATAAGTGCAAATACCAGGATGAATATTAATATCCCCGCAGCAGTTATTCCGTAAGAAAGAACGTCAAACACCATATAATCCTCCTTAAGCATCTTGCTTATAGAAATATTTTACCACATCTTCAATATCCGGCTCTTTTATAATTATATCCTCAATTTCAAATAATTTGAAAAGAGCACCGGCAATATCTCCAGGTTTTTCTTTGCCGTGAAGCAGTACAGTCAGTTCAGATTTTTCCTGGTTAAACGAACGGTTATCCAGATAAAGAAAGTTTCTGTTATCCTGACTGATAGATTCTTTCCTGATCTTCACCTTTACCTGAAGCGGTAGTCCTGCTTCGGCCTTCAGTTCATTCTTGCTTCCCTTGAAGATTATCTGTCCGTTATTTAGAATCATTATCTGTGAGCACAAATTTTGTATATCCTCGAGATCATGTGTTGTAAGGAAGATTGTTTTGCCTAGTTTATTCAGTTCTTTGAGAAAGTTATTGACTTTTTCTTTTGAAAATATATCCAATCCTATAGTCGGTTCGTCCAGGAAAAGGATATCCGGATCATGGATCAGACATGCTCCTATTTCAGCTCTCATGCGCTGGCCAAGGCTCAGAAACCTTACCGGTTTTTCCAAAAGCTCCTGAAGATCAAGGTTTTCAAGTATATATGAAAGCTGTTGGGCATATTTGGTTTTTGATATTCTGAAAATATCTCGCAGAAGATTATAAGTATCTATTACCGGCAGATCCCACCACATTTGGGTTTTCTGTCCAAAAACTGCTCCAATTTTCTTAACGTGTTCCTTACGGTTTATCCATGGGCAAAGGCCATCTACATTGACCATACCGGAAGAAGGAACCATTATTCCTGTGAGAACCTTTATTGTAGTAGACTTTCCTGCTCCGTTAGGGCCTATATATCCCATGAATTCACCTTTCTTAACTTGTAAAGACAGATTATCCAGAGCGTACAGTTCTTTTTTGGTTTTTTTTGAGATAGTAGTATATTTTTTTGTAAGTCCTTCAACTTGAATGTAACTCATGGTTTCCTCCTTATGTCCCGCTTCCGGTATACTTTTTAAGACCTGTCCTCCAAATGATGGCACAAGGCAGTATCAAAAGAGTACAGGCTATTGCGGGAGATGCCAGATAAAATATGTTTAAGCTTTTTCCTGTCAGAAAAGAAAGAGGGTAGTAACCTGTAGTTGCAACGGGTATTATAAAAGTGATGATGCCCCTGATCAGACGGTTATATATATCTGCAGGATAGTACGAAGCATTTTTGGTGGAATAAAAAGCCAGAACTATTATATCTTTATTTCTGGTTGTCCAAAATGCTATGCTTGCCAGGAAAATATTGATTTCAAAAGTCATAATCACACTGAAAAGCTTAAGTAATAAAAACCAGAAAACAAGGTTAAAATCACTTTTAATACTATATATTCCCCAAAAACCTACAGCCACAGCCTGAATGATTATGCCGGCTCTTTTAAAATCTATTTTCTGGAGCATAATCTGTATTATAGGATTGACAGGTCTTAAGAGGAAGGTATCAAACTTTCCGGTTACTATAAGATCTTCAAAGTTGTGCAGACCTTCTCCAAAAAGCCTGAAAAATCCCCATCCTCCTTCTGTTATTCCGTAAATGAAGGCAATTTCCGCTAAAGTCCATCCTTTTATGGTTCGCATGCTTCCAAGCAGAAATACTATAAGAACAAAATCGCTGAGTATGCTTAACCCGCTTGCAAATATATCCACAAAAAAGTTAGTCCTGTCTGCAAACTGAGTTTTCATACTGGCTTTGAAAAGAGTAGAAAATATCATATCAGCCTCCTGTAATTCTAATGTCTTTGACAACTTTTTCGGTTATTATCCGGCATACTGTCCACAAAAGGAAAACCCAGACAGCCTGAACCGATATGCCGTATATTGGGCTGAGTCTTCCAAGATAGATGCTTGAAGGTATATAGCCGCTGCAAGCGAAAGGTTGAATTGATATAACCAAGCGTATGGCAGGCGGAAAGTATTCAGCCGGAAGAAAAAAACCACCAAAAAGATTCATCAAAAAGTAGTAAGTATTTTGTGCGGCAGAGATATTAAAAAACTTCAATGCCCAAAGACCGACAATATAATTCAGGAAAAACGAAACCAAAAAAGCTAGAAAAAGCGATAAGAAATACGGAAGAAGAATTTTTGGAACAGGCAGTTCTATCTGCAGAAGAAAGATACTGAAAAGGAATATCGGAAGACTGCGGAATAAAAGATTGTAAAGACAATGGCCGCCGACTTCAAAAAGGCTTAACTGCAAAAGGCTGTAAGGCTTGAGAAGATCAAAGGAAATAGTTCCTTCCCGTGTTTTCTCGTAAAGGAAACATCCGTAAGGCAGGAACATGGTTACCCAAAGGGATGCCTGGTTTACCATGACATAAGTAACCATCTGTCTAACCTGTGACGGAGGCTTACCCTGAAGCAGTGCCGTCCACACACATGCATATACGTATCCGAAAATAAAACTGCCAAGAGTGTTTATCATGTGGTTGAATACGTATATTTTGTTTCTTTTGAAAGCTGTTTTTAAAAGTCCGAACAACGACAAAATTTTGAACACCTCCTTATTTGGGTGTTCATTGAAAAGCGGATAAAGGTATTCTACCATATTTTTTTCTTTTTTCAAAACAAAAAATGCCTGATTCATAATCAGGCATTCAATGACTATTTAGAAAGTATTTCAGCACATTCCTCACATATTCCCGAAATTTTCAAAGATACTTCTTTGACTTGAAAAGACTGATCTTTAAAAAGTTCTTTGAGAATTTTCTGATCAAGATCCACGTTAAAGGCTTTTCCGCATTTAGTACATACAAATATGGCATTTCCGCTGTTGGTTTGGGTCTTAACGTACTCATATTTGATATTCTCATCATCGAAAAGCACTTCTTTAAGGAGTCCAAGATCAACCAGAAGATCTATCGCACGTTTGACAGTCATCTTACTGGTTCTGTGACTTCTTTTCTTTCTCATCTCCATAAAAACATCGTCAATACTAAGCAGTTTCCCGTTAGAATCCATAAAGACTCTCAAAATAAGTTCCCTTTGAGCAGTCATTCTTTGTTTTCTTGTTTTCAGGGCGCTTTTCAGTAAATCCTGTTGTGTCAATCAAATCGCCTCCTAATAGTATTTTTGTTTATATTTTAAATGATGATATCATATGATTATTAACGTAGTGTATATATTACACTTAAAATACTACTATTAGGTTAAAAATGGCTCCTTCAAAATTTATTAAGCCAAGCTTTAGAACTGTTAAGCCAAGCTTTAGAATTTTTAAGCCGGAGTATGTATATCAATTTTCCAGCTGGTAAGTTTTGCAGCTGCCCTTGCTGTCTGCCCGCCTTTTCCTATCGCAAGGGAGAACTGTGATTCAGGCACAGTTACAGTGGCTTCCTTTTTATCTGGGTTAAGAGTAATTGAAAGAACCTCCGCCGGTGCCAGAGAATTTTTAATAAATTCAGATGGATCGTCCGAATATCTTATTATATCAACTTTTTCACCCTTAACTTCGTTTATGAGTTCAGATATTCTCGAACTGTTTTCACCGATGCATGAACCTACCGGATCAACCTTCGGATCTTTGGAAGATACAGCTATCTTGGTTCTTATACCGGGTTCACGGTATATCCGTACTATACTCACTATATCTTCCTCTATCTCAGGAACTATAGTTTTAAGCAGCTCCTTTATAAACTCAGGAACAGTACGAGAAACTATTATTCTTGGACCCTTTGATGTATACTGGACATCTTTTATATATACCTTGACAAGATCGCCCTGCTTCATAGTCTCATTTGGGATCATATCTTTGGAGGGAAGCTTGGTTTCAAGTTTCCCTATCCGTATATCAGCCCCGTCAGGAGATACTTTGGATACTTCTGCATTTGTAATCTTATCTTTCAAAGGGATATATTTTTCAAAGAGAGTATTTTTCTCGAGCTCTTTTATATTTTGCATTATTACTTGCTTTGCTGTTTGAGTGGCAATTCTGTTAAAGTCCTTTTTAGGATTGACTTTTTTACGTATCTCCCCTCCCAGCACGGCTTTT
>DJGH01000075.1:4998-13531 GCA_002431635.1 Petrotoga sp. UBA5851 | reverse complement strand
CAATTTTCAGGGCATCTTCCAAAGATATTTCCTCATTTGGATCGTTTACAGCCTCTGTTATTTTCCATATCTGAAAAACATTAAGGGCGGTGAGGCTTTTATCTAAAAGCACTTCCACGTTTTTGGTTCCGTAGTTTTTTTTGTAGGCGCTTGTTATGGATTTTTGGATTATATTGATAAGCGCATCCTTGCTTATTCCTTTTTCCTTTTCAAAAGCATCCAGAGCCTCAAGCAGGTTGATATTCACAATTCCACCTCCATCACCTTTATTTTAAATAATTATAAGTCTATTTCAAGATTAGCTTTTTTTACCTTGGGAAAATCAAACGTGAATACTTTCTTACTGTCTGATTCAAGGATACTTACATTATCATCCTGAACATCTTGGATGTAACCCTTTAATACTGTTCTGCTTTCCAAAGGCTCTTTAAGGATAAATTTGGCCAGCCTTCCTTTAAACCGTAAGCACTCACTTATATCTCTTAACGGCCTGTCCAACCCTGGAGAACTGACAATTAGATCGTACTTCATCTCAAAAGGATCATTTTCCTCAAGCCAGGGATCAATTTTTTTGGAGAAGTTCTCGCACTCGTCTATTCCTATGTAGCTTGTAAGGCTGTCAATTATTATTTCAAGTGTGGTTTTCCTTTTAGTCTGAGTTATTACAATATCAAAAATTATCAGTCCCAACTCCTGTGCAAAGGACTGAGCGGCTTGGAAAATATCTTTCTTTATATCTTTCATTTCATATTCCTCCGGTTTACTCTAAAATAAACTTCGAGGGCGGAAAAAATAGGCCCTCGACAAAGAGTAAGTTTATATATTATTAGTTGCATTATAGCATAAATAGATTTAAATTGCAAGCATATTCTAAGTTTTTTATGGTAAAATTAATACCGTAATTGAAATTTTTATAATGGGAGGAACATATGAAAAAACTCGTATTTACTGTTATTCTTATGTCGTTGTTTGCAGTAATGTCCTTTTCCCAGGATGTTGCTTTTTTGGTAAGGAAAGAAGACGGTAAGGTTATGGATCAATATAAGGTTAATCTGGAAGAGGCTATGGGGGAGTACTATAATAATCTTTTGGATATAATGCAGAGTGACCCTAGTTACGACACATTTTTAAATATGCCTCAGAACCTGTATTATACCATTGGAAGCCTTGCGGATTTTCTCATAATACAGTACTATCTTGATGAGAAAGGTATTGTAGTGGATATGAACTCGGTTATGAGCCAGACAAAAGAACTCTACGATGCATATATGACCAACGATATGTATAGGGACTACCTGACCAGCGTTTTTGAAAATGAGAATAATTTTTATTCTTATGTCAGGGGTATATTTGTAAAGGATGCTCTTATAGGTTCTTTAAGAAATCAGTTTACAGATATCTCAAAAGACAGGGTTCTTAATTATGTCACCAACAACTTTAACAATCTTGTTCTTGAGTTATCGACGGAGTCAGAGACCTATCAGACACCTGAATCAATGATGGAAAGTCCTACAATAGTAGAAAAAATGATTTTTGACATTGCTACAAATGACCTTGTAGAATGGTTCAGCATATACAGAACCAAGTTTGATTTTGCAGTAAATTACAAACCTCTTGAACTTGAAGAGAAACTTCAGAAAACTGTTGATATGAATGAAAAGATAAAGCTTGAAGAGGAGTACAGAGGAAAGATAATGACTATGGAAAAGGTTCCTCAGGAATGGCTCATTTCATACTCTATGCTCGCCGATCAGGTAATAACGGATAAAAAAGCTATTTTGGAAGAAATAAACGTATACGGCCAGCTCAGAACGGTCTATCCTGAAGAATCAAAGATGACCCCTGAGCAGATTGATTCCATAGTAGCCGGTATCGTAGAGGAACAGTCTACTGCTGCCTCAACAGAAGTAAGCGAAAAGCTTATGCAGAAAGAGAACGATCTGAGGAACCTTGCGTATCTGGTATACTACTACAATGGTCTTTCCGATTCACAGATACAGGTTCTGAAAACAGACAGCGAGAATAAAATAAATGAAATAGGGACTTTTCATGTAGCGGCTCTGAAAAACCTTTACAGGTTTAACCCAGATAACGGGAACCTGGTATATAAGATACATGAGCTGGATCCTGACGATCCTGTTATAGCTTACCAGTACTTTGAAAGTTTCTACTCCATGCTTGTACAGTATATAGATGATCCTGTCAACAGAGATATAGTAATACTCAAGCTTACCGAGATAAAGCAGCAGGCCGAGGTTATCTCCTCATCCATTAAGGACAATGCAGAGCTGGCAGCTCTATATACGGAGCTTATAAAGGAAATTGACGGTCTCATAAAATAAAAATATCTATCCCCGTAAGGGGATAGGTTTTTGTTGGGGAAACTTATATGAAAAAGTTTTTAAAAACAATCGATCATACACTTCTCACCATTTCGGACGATCTTTTTGAAAAAGCTGCTCAATCGTACGAAACAGTTCTTGTTTTTGATATAAAGCTTGAAGCAGTAAACGGAACACTCGTAATAAAGGGTAGAGCTAGAGACGGCTCAGAGGTTTTTGATACTCTGGTTTCAGTAAGTGAAGAAAAGATCATACATAAGGCATGCCTGTGCAGTAACAGCGGAACAGAGCTTTGTGTTCACCAGGTACTTCTGCTCTTAAAAGCCAAGAAGGCTATTCTTGATGGCAGAGGTGAAAAAAGTGATTATATAAAAACCGTTCTGGACAGCCTACAGGCACAAGCGTGCATTGAACATGCCGATGCTTATGGTCTTTTTGAGGATGCGACAAGAGGAAAAATATATGTACAGCCGTTGAAAAAAAGGAAAAAAGAGTACATACCCATGGAAATGGAGATGTATGATTTTTTTTGTTCTGTAGGCAGTGATACCAGAGAAAATGACATAAAATCTTTTACGTATCCGGATATAAAAACGGGGAAACTCTTCCTTAGATCTTTCAGAAGCGTACGCGAAAAGATGACAGAGATTTTTTATGATGACAAAACCGCAACTTTCGGATCTGATGTAAATCTTTGCTGTACTATTGATAAAAACAGTGATAACAACTATAATCTTCGTTTTGAACTTAAGTCTGACGGCGAAAGTATGCCGGCAAAAAAGGTGCTTAGTTCGCTCCAGGACTGTGTGGTAATAGATGAAAAAGGACAGCTCCGGATAGTTGATATCAACTATCCTTTTGATGTTTCAAAGCTTGTCTTGCAGAATGTTGAGAACATACCATACGGTGAAATTACAGAAAATTATATTCATAAACTGATGGGAACAGGCATAAAGTTTTTTTCAAATACTCCAGATATAAAAGTGCTTCAGGGACCACAGTTTTATGAGCTTTACATATTCAGAATCGACCAGACTTTCAAATTCAATTTAAAGATAAGCTGTGAAGGAGTTTCATATACATTCAGACAGGCAGGGCAGATGATAAGGGATACTGTTTGCGAGCAGGAAGTGGTTTCAAGCCTTTTAAGAGCCGGTGTAAAGCTTGATAAAAACGGAGAACTGTCTATGAGCCCGTCTAAGTTTGTTAAATTCCTTAATGAAGGCATTCTTGAAATTGATAGAAGGATAAGGGTTCTTTATACACAGGATATAAAGGTTATCTCAAATCCAAGGGTCACAGTATCAGGTGCAAAAAATACAGATTGGTTTGAACTTGATATCTGTATTGAATCTCAGAATATAAAACAGTATTATGAAGAAATTAAAAAATCCGGGTATATCGTGCTCAAGGATGGAGGAATTGTCGAGGTTCCCACGAAAGTAAGAAAACTGGTTGAATCAATAGAACGAAATGCCGGAAAGGTTCCGTTTTATAAGCTTTTTGATTTTAAGCAGGAAGCTGACGGTGAACTGAAGGAGTACTTTGAAAGATTTGACAGGTTTGAGACTGTTCCTTCTGCTGCATTCGTATCAAAACTTCCTTTGAGGGATTATCAGCTTAAAGCTGTTGATTATCTTAGGTTCTTATATGGATATGGAATTAACGCAATCCTTGCGGATGATATGGGATTAGGCAAAACAGTCCAGACCATAGCGCTATTGGGAGGGATAAAGAATTCAAAAAAAGATCTGATACTCTGCCCAAAATCTGTTTTGTATAATTGGGCAGCCGAAATAGAGAAATTTTCTGATATGAGCTGTCAGATATACGGTCAGGGGAAAAATATCAGTCCGGATGCCAGGATCATAATTGCGACCTACAGTGCTTTAAGAAACAGTGAAGAGCTTCAAAGCACAGAGTATAATTTTATTGTGCTTGATGAAGCACAGTATATAAAGAACAGCTGGACACAGACCTCAGAAGCTGTAAAAACTCTTTCTGCCGAGCATAAGTTGGCTTTAACCGGAACTCCTATAGAAAACAGTATAATGGACATATACAGTATCTTTGATTTTCTTATGCCGGATTTCTTAGGGGAAGAAAAAAAGTTTCTGCAGACATATGTGCAGCAGGAAGGTAAAGACCGTATAGCTTCAAAGATAAAACCGTTTGTCATAAGAAGAACTAAAGAAGAGGTTCTTAAGGATCTTCCTCAAAAAAGTATACAGAGTGTCTATGTCAGCATGGAGGACAGACAGGAACAAATGTATTCTGATCTTCTATCTCAGGCCAGATATAAGCTCAAGTATATAAATAATGATTCTGAAATAAAATTCTCTGCTCTTGAACTTCTCCTAAGGCTACGGCAGGCAGCATGTCATCCGAAACTTTTGTTTCAATGGTATCAGAACAGTTCCGGAAAGTTTGAGGAGTTTAAAAGTATCACCAATACGGTTATGCAAAGCGGTCATAAAATTTTGGTGTTCTCTCAGTTTGTAAGTATGCTGGATATTATGAAGAAGTACCTTGATGAGACAAAGATCAATTATTTTACCATAACCGGTAGTACCGAAAACCGGGCGGAGGTATGCGAGAAGTTCAATAACAGTACTGACACCAGTATACTGTTGTGCAGTCTCAGAGCAGGTGGAACAGGGCTTAATATAACCGGTGCCGATTATGTCTTACATTACGACCCCTGGTGGAACCGGGCCGTGGAAAATCAGGCAACCGACAGGGTTTATCGTATAGGGCAGACAAAAAATGTTTTTGTATACAGGCTTATAACCAAAAACAGTGTTGAAGAAAAAATTGAAAAGCTTCAAAACAGCAAGCAAGAGATTTCAAGTGCTTTCGTATCGGAAAACAATATTCTTCAAAATCTGACTAAGCAAGAGATAATCGATCTTTTTGAAGATTAATAAAAAGGAGTAATAAGTATGAGTCTGCTGATTCTGAATCTTAACCCGGGGTATGACAGGTGGATAATATTCAGCAAAGAGCCGGAGCTAAAAAAAGTCCAGCGCGGAGATAAGGTGGTATCGTACTGTGCAGGCAAGGGTCTGAATATGTCAAGGGTATTGAAATCTCTTGGATATGAGGATTACCGTTGCATAAACATAATAGGTGGCCATGTGGGAAGCATAATAAGGCTAAAAAGTACAGAGGAAGGACTTAATCCTGTTTTTTGGGGTATCTCTGATGAAAGCAGGGTAAATACGGCTCTGGTTTATGAAAACCGTAAAGAAATGATTATGATAAATGAACCCGGTCCGTTTATGAGCAGAGATGAAGTAGAAAGCTTTAAAGAGTTTTTCAACACTACTCTTAAGAAAGAGCATGAAGTTGTTCTTTCCGGAAGTGCACCCAGAGGATTTGAAGCTGAAGATATCTTTCAGATGCTGAACAGCGCTAAAAAATCAGGAGCAAAGATCTATGTGGATATTGCCGGCAGATGGCTCGAGAAAGCTGCACTGACATCTCCGGATCTTATCAAGGTTAACAATGATGAATTTTTAAACGCCTTTGGAATTGACGGAAGTGATATTCCTAAAGTGAATGCTTTTCGTAAGGAACACAGTATAAAAGAACTTATAATCACGTTCGGAAAAGAAGGTTGCATAGCTTACGCAGATAAGATTTTTAAAGCTATTCCTAAAAAGACATACTCTGACTTTGCAGTTGGTTCGGGGGACTCTTTTTTTGCCGGGTACTTATTTGAAAGCAAAAGAACAACAGACATAAAAACCAGACTTATAACAGCTACAGCATGCGCTGTGGCAAATACACTGCGTTACGGTGCGGGTTTTTTTAATCTTGATGAGTATGAGCAGCAGAAACAGAATGTTGAGGTAACGGAGGTTTAAGATGCAGTCCTGCTTTTTGGGAGTAGATATCGGTACAACAGCAATGAAAATTCTTGCAGTCGGACAGGATGGTAATACTATTGGATTGTACAGAGAGGATACCCCCAAAAAAATTATAGAAGGTATAACTTTTCTTGATCTAAAAAGAATATATGAATTTTTTCTTAAGATATATGCAAAGACAAGAAACAGCTATAAAATTCTGGGAGTTAGCTGTGCAAGCATAAGCGAATCCGTTATTCCGATAAGAAACTCAAAAGCTTTGACAGATCCTATCATATGGTATGAGGACTGTACGCTTGCATACAAAAACTCTTACGGAGAAAAAGCTGAAGCGCTGTCAGGATATGGTGTATCGGGATTTGAAAACGAACACATATTTTCATTATATAAGATACTTTGGACTCAGGATCAGATTAAACCGCAGACTGTTGATTTCTGGATTCCGGTCAGTTCATACATTCCTTTTATGATGACTGGCAGAGCAGTATGGGATATAACTCAGGGATGCAGGTCTTATATGATGAATGTTCATACAAGATCATGGAACAAGGAGCTTATTGATTTTTTCATCCTTAGTGGAAATCTCGGCGAACTTAAGTATATGTCATCTCTTATTGGCTATACACAAGACGGTGTGCCATTTTTTTCTTCTGGTCACGATCATATGACAGGACTTTTTGGAGTATGCCGGATAATAGGTACAGATAAAATTATTTACGATTCGATGGGAACAGCCAGTTCAATAGCGGGACTTTTTAACAAAAACGGATCGGATCAGGATACCTCGCGGCCCTTTATGGGAAAAAGCGGAAATATAGGAGCTGCATTTAAAGATAGTCAGTACTATGCAGAAAACTCCATCCGTTTTTACGGAAAGTTCCTTGAATATCTTATGAAGCTGGTCTGCCGGGATATCAAACCCAAGGACTTTGAAAAGATAAACAGGGAGATAGAAAGTTTGCACGAAGTGCGAGAAAGCTGTATCTTTCTGACGGGCGGGGATCCTATTGCCGGAAAGAAAAACAATTTTTTTAATATAATGGACGCATGCGATAACATAACAGCGCCTCTTTTAATTCAAAGCGGCTATATATACCTAAGCCTTATAAGCAAAAAGATAGCTGAAGCAGTAAACAGTTTTTTGCCGATGGATTCTTTATACTATGCATCCGGAGGAAATACAAACAACAAAGTTTTGATGCAGTATAAAGCATCGCTTCTACAAAAAGAAATCATAACAACCGACATCAGAGAAGGCACAGCACTTGGGGCGGTTGTGAGCGCCGCTGCAGGATCAGGCTTTGACAATACATTAAGGTGCATTTCTGACAAAGTAAAAAAAGAAGTTATAAAACCAGATCCCAAAATTTCTGTACAGATAAAAAAGGCGGAGGAAAGAATCCTCCGCCGTTATAGTGAAATAATCTCCGGTAACTTTTTCTGATAAAAAGCTCAGAAGAAGTTACTCTTTTTCCTTCATCTTTCTGAACTCTTCGTCTTCGGTCTTGAGCTCCTGCAAAAGATCTTTCACTTTCCATTCAAGACTTGTCTGGGTGGTGCTTGCGAATATTATACGCGGAATGCCTTCTATAGACTTGACTGCTTTCATTACCTTGAGAGTTTGCTCATTGTTCAGACCGTTCATAATTATAACCGGTGATGTATTTTTTTCTTCCTGCATAGCCGCCTCCCAATCATTTTATCAGAGTTTCCTTCGTGCAGTAAACGATTCCAATCGCGCCCGGACCCACATGGGTTCCTATAACCGGTCCTATATCAGCTATTTTAATATCCTTTCCTGTTTTTTCCTTTATTATGCCTGCAAGCTCCAGTGCATCTTTTTCACAGTTGATATGATGAATTATAGCTTCAGAAAATCCAAACTTTTCAGTATCTTTTGAAAAAACATCTATCATCTTTTCAATAGCTTTGGATCGTGTACGCACTTTATCTATGACATCGGTTGTACCGTTGTTTACGGTAAGTATTGGTTTTATCTGAAGCACAGAACCGAGTAAAGCCTTTGCTGAGCCGATCCTGCCTCCCATTTTGAGATACTTGAAGGTATCGGGTATAAACAGGAATCGGCTTGACTGTATATTGTGCCGTACCTCCTGAACAGCCTGCTCAAAAGACATCCCGATCTTTGCAGCTTTTGCTGCAGCAAGAGCGGCAAACCCCAACTGCATGCTGTTGGACTGTGAATCGATTACCTCAATTCTTGCATCAGGATACTTTTCGAGCATCATTTTTTTTACAAGAACGGCGGTCGAATATGTTCCGCTCATTTTTGAAGATATAAACACGCCTATAAGAGAT
>DJGH01000075.1:932-4977 GCA_002431635.1 Petrotoga sp. UBA5851 | reverse complement strand
ATTGGCTCAAAAAGTGAGCAAAAACTCTCTACAGAAGGTTGTGAAGATTTAGGAATTTCATTCTTTTCATCCAGTTTTTTATAAAAAAAATCGTTACTGATCTGATTTTCAAAATAACTTTCCTCGCCGAAAGATACACTCAGCGATATTTCCTGTATTCCATACTCCTGTTTGAGTTCCTTTGGTATATATGAAGTGCTGTCAGTAATAACTTTTATCATATGTATTATCTCCCTATAAAGGTATATAAAACATTATATCATTTNNAAAAAAAATGTGACTGTGCAAACTTAGTACAGTAAAGAAAACCAAATTCTGAACTTTTGCTGTGAACAACTACGGCATAACCGGAATGTATCATCTTAATCAAATCTATAATATTATATAGTACTTTCTCCGGATAAAGACGGAGCATAATTATATGTAAGACTTTTTTTACAAATTTTGAGTTACAAAAAACAGATTAAAAGATATATAATATAATATATTAGTTATTTTCAAAAAAAGAAAAAACAAAAGCTAACTGAAAAGCAGTAAGAATTATCGCTTAGTGATGAATAAGCACAGAATCCAAATTAGCTAATATTTTGAGGGGGAGTTTGATGAAAAAAGCGCTTATATTATGTATACTTCTTTTATCAGTATTGTTTTTGTCATCATGGTCTTCGGTTGGAAATCAAGAGTCACAAGAAAAGTCGTTTGTTTCAGAGGAAGCGGAAGTATTGCAAAGTTTAAAATCCACAATAAAAAGCGGTTGGAAAATAGCAATAGAAGAAATAACAGGAAATTTTTTTTCCGAAAAAGATTTAAAAATTGTTGAATATGATATATTAAAAGTATTTATAAACAAGGTTGGTGCTGATATTATAAATAGCAATGAACTGTATAAAATACGAAAGGAAAAAAATATATCGTATCTTGGATTGAACGATTACAAAGGTATGGAAGATACAGGTAAGTTGACAGAAATAACTCATCTTTTAAGCGGAGAAGTAACAATTAAAAATAATACAGCAACGGTAACTATAAAAATTGTGAATGTCTTAACCGGAAAAATAGAAGTTTTTTTTAAAATGCCATTAGATAATGTCGAAATCGAAGACAAAAAAATACATGTTATCAACAATGAAGCAGTTGCTAACATTGAAAAATCCGAAGAAATAAAAAAGGATTATATTTTTCTTCTGAATAGAGGAATAGAAGATTATAAAGCTGAGCAGTATGCTTGTGCATTATACAGTTTCAGTATGGCCATTGAACTTGATCCAAATAATACAGAGGCATATTTGAAGCGTGGACTTACTTATGCCAAACTTAAAAAATATGATTCAGCAATCTCTGACTACTCCATGGCTATTAAACTTGATCCAAATAATAAATACTACTATGCAAGCAGGGGATTTATCTATGATTATAATCTTGAACAATACGATTTAGCAAGCTCTGACTATTCCAAGGTTATACAATTAGATCCGGATTCAGACCTATTATATTGGCTAAGGGGAAATGCCTATAAAAAATTAAAGCAGTATGATATGGCAGTCTCTGATTATTCTGAGGCTATTAGACTTTATCCAGACCGCAAAGAGTATTATATAGAAAGAGCAGATCTTTATTTTAAACTGAATCATTATGATTCTGCTGTTTTTGATTATTCAATGGCTATAAAACTTGATCCTGATAATAAATAATGTTATGTGAACAGAGGGTTTATCTATGAATATCATTTAAAACAGTATGATTCAGCAATCTCTGATTACTCTATAGTTATACGATTAGACCCTAATTCTAGTCAATGTTACTTATTAAGGGGAAATGCCTATAAAAAATTAAAACAGTATGATATGGCAATTTCTGATTACTCTGCGGCTATTATGATTGATCAAAATTATAAAGACTACTATAAATATAGGGCTGATGCTTACTTTGAATTAGAGCAATACGATAAGGCAGTCTCTGATTACTCTATGGCGATTGGACTTGAACCAAACTATCCGATGGCATATAAAAATAGGGGACTAGCATATTATTGCTTAGATAAGATAGATTTAGCTAAAAAAGATTTTGAAAAATTTTTGTCTCTTGTACCAGAAGATGATCAAACGGCAGTTCAAATAAAAAAAATTTTAAATAGCCTTGAGTAAAAGGCTGTTTTCAGCGTATAGTCAATTTTACAAGTTCAATAAACCATCCTGATATATATGGATACAACTCCTTTATGCTTTGAAGGACATACTCTGCTGATACCTTTGTATAATCTATTACTGTCTGTCCGTAGCCCTTTTGTGAAAAGATGGCAAGGTTACCCTTTGCACTTGCTCCTACGGCCAGCTTTGCGCCTGCCGCTCCGCCTATGGCGCAGTGGTTTGCGATTGCTGCGCCGCCCAATGAGTAAAAGTACGAAATACCGACTCCTCCTATTGAAAGGTAAAAGCTCAGAGCTACTCCGCCAATTGCTGTAAATAAAGAAAGTGATAGTCCTCCTATTGCAAGTAGTATTCCGGTGCTTAAAGCTCCCAAAGAGATCAGACCTGCCGGCAGTATCCCTATGCTTATTATGCCTAACGCCAAGGGATCTATGGCAACTATTCCTTTGGCTGTTCCATGACCCTTTATATGTATAAGAGGTATTCCAAATACTTTGGTCTGTGAAATGTACTCATATTCATTATTAAGTTGCATCATCCTTTCCTCCTTAGATAGTTTGTTTAGGTTCTTTTCTTAAATATATCATACTACATCTCATTGTGCAGCAATGTCAAGTGTGCTTTAACATATAGATAAGACCGGCTTTTAGCCGGTCTTATCTTGTTGAGTTATGAATCTGATCAAGCAATGGTTTTACCGAAGGAACCATCTCCGTGAACTTCGCGATTTTTTCGCATGAAACGTAATCAGTACATTCACCGCAATTGTTAAAGCCTTTGCTTTTAGAGCATGCACGTATATCGCAGTTGTTGCAATATCCGAAAAGCGTATTGGAATGGCAGCCCAGACAGTTAATATCTTTTGGTTTGAATTGAGCGCCGTACATGCCTCCCCATTTCTTGGCCGTTTCTTCACGCAGAGTATCATCATTCATGGAGGTTGCTTTAAAAGCGTCACATGTATCGCAGGTAAGTCCACAGCAGGCAATAATTTTTTCCATATAAACTCCCCCTTTTTAGGTATACTTAATTATACCTTTGTTTTTTTCTTCTGTCAACTCTTATCAAAAAAGGTAGTCAGAGAGGGAAAAAAAGAAGGAAAAGCTGTCTCTGTAATTTATACCGCACTCTATAAAAGAGTTGGAAACTCCTGCGAATCTGAACGGAAAGAACAACGACAGACCACAGGAAGGAAGAAAAGAGCTTAGGATAAAATCATCAATAGCCCAGTTAAAATAAAATTTTCCGTATATATCCTGGAGCAGGAAAGTCTGAAACATGTCGATATCGAGATTTTTTATCAACGGTATTTTTAAAGCATACTGTTGGGATATCTTATGAATAAAGGGATACTTGCATAAGATATCTGGTATCTGGTTAAAATTATTTTTATAATTATAGGAAGAGCTTACTGACAGATTCATATAATCATCACCATAGATATTCTTGATAGAAAGCATACCATTTATAATGTTTAGATCAGAAAGTATCTTCAGCGACAGTTCAGGACCAAGATTAGCCGAGTTATAGCTGTACATTCCATCAAATGTCAGTCCGAAAGTAAAAAGGTTGTCATCCTTTATGCCATGGGTATATGAAAGGTCGGCGTAAACAATACTTTTATACTTTTCCATAAGGTATGTCCGTAGAGTTATACCGTATCTCATATTATGAACATACTCTGCGGTAAAGCGCAAGCATCGCAAAGGAAAATAGTATGTCTGAAGGCTTATGTATGGGTAGAGCGTATCATTAAATTTATAAGCTATTCCCGCACGGATTCTGGAATTAAGAAACTCTGAGTATATATATGAGCGTACAAACTTGTCAGAATTTTCTTGATGAATATCGGCTTTTACTGTCCAGTAAAATTCACGTGGCCGTAAGTATGACTCTGT
>DJGH01000075.1:0-873 GCA_002431635.1 Petrotoga sp. UBA5851 | reverse complement strand
CTTTCAATATCAAGTGTCTTTTTTTGAATGTTTTTTTGGGGTATATTATTTCTTTCAAAAAAATCCGGATTTTCATTCAAAAACTTTTTCCCGGCAAGATATCCATCATTATAAAAAACAAGGCCCTTACTGAAAAATTTTACATCTATGGGAATAGAACTTTCAATATCAAAGATTTCATTGTATGAAAGCTTATCTGCCGCGTAAAGATCCCGGTTTATGCCTCCGGCTTCTATTGCTGCAAAGATAACGTTTATAATATTTCTAAAATCAATATCCGAAGTATCACGATATGAAGGAGTAAGTCGTATGAGAAAGTTTTCGTCTGAGCAAAAAATCTCCTGAGGATTAATTATACTAAGCTCTTTTACTCCTGCATCCGCAAAAAAATCAGAGTTTATTACAACAGGTTCAAAATGTCCCTGCATGGCGGTACTTGCGCGTAAAGCCTTTATAGGATCGCCTTTGTCTAGAAACTCTACATT
The DNA here is from genome assembly GCA_002431635.1 of Petrotoga sp. UBA5851. Lineage (GTDB taxonomy): Bacteria > Thermotogota > Thermotogae > Petrotogales > Petrotogaceae > UBA5851. Next base: position 388 of record DJGH01000075.1, on the reverse strand, counting down.
AAGAGTGTTCATATTTAATGCTGCCATTTTTAGGGCTGACTGCATATCAAGGTAGCTGTCACAACCGGACGAAAATGCGATAAAGTCTCCTAGTCTTGCAGAGTTTAAAAAACCGCCATTCAGTGGAAGAGAGATATCAAAAAGATCTGTAAAGTTTATCTTGGAAAAAAGCTTATGCACATGAGACATATCGTATCCGCATGCCATGAAATAACCCGCTATTGATCCCAGTGAAGTACTGGCTACTTCATCTGGGCAGAATCCTTCTTCGCTGAGTGCCTGCAAAAAACCTATGCACTTAAAAGCATATGCTCCGCCTCCGCAGATTGACAGACCGTATGAAAACACGGAAAGAGCTGAAAATATAAGCATAATAAGAACAGTAATA
>DJGH01000045.1 GCA_002431635.1 Petrotoga sp. UBA5851 | reverse complement strand
ATAAGGGTTAGTTAACAAAAAATACACTTTTGCAAAAGAGTTATTGTGTGATAAAATATTTGTGAAACTATTGAATCTTTATAATTTTCAATTACAGGTTATCCTTGATTTTATACGGCTTATCTTTATAAAACTTTTTTACCAATAGTATTTGATATAACTGTGATAAAATACTATTATGTTAATATTTTTACTTTTCATTTTTTTACTTGAGGTGTGGATTTGAGAAAATTATGCAAGGTATTGGATTTTACCCTTTTAGTTTTTTTCAACCTTCTTTTGGGATTCAGTCCCCTTTCTTCTTTCATAATATCTTTTTTAATGCTTCTTGGTCTCTATTCATTCCGAGTTTATGACCAGGAAAATTTTTCAGGGTTAAACGAGGCAGTATTGAGAGTACTGGCCGGGTCATGTGCTGGAATTTTTGCAGTTATGATTGTTTATGTGTTTTTTGCAGACAGCCTTATAAACAAAGCTTCTCCTTTTTTCCTCAATCTTTTCTTTACGACAGTTTTCTTCCCGTTTATACATAAGTTTGAACACACTATATATTTAAAAAGAACCAAACCAAAAAACTACCTTGTTATAGGAAGAAAAGCAGAGGTAGGAAAGATACTTGATGAAATAACAGAAAGATCCTTCGGAAAACTCAGATTTATTGAGTATATTAATCCTTCTCCGGAGAAGCTTCAGGAGATTGTTGAAAATGATTTTTATACGCAGATAAAAAAAGCCATAAAAGAACTTGATCCTCCACAAGAGGACAGATCGTTCGAGGAAGCAACCAAGGCTCTGGTCAGGGAGCATATAGTAGAAGGTGACAGCCAGCACATGCTGGATGCAATACTTGTAACTGATCCAAAGCTTGAAAGCCTTGTAAAATCAGAACTGCTTAACTACCAGAAAAATCAGATAGAAGTTGATTATCTACCAATAATTGCTGAAAAGTATCTTAAAAGAGTTCCCCTTGTTGTTGCGGAAAAGTTTAAAAGCTACTATGAAGTAAGCTTTCAGGACTATAAATATTCGCCTGCCAAACGGGCGATTGACTTGTTATTCTCTATAGTTTTTCTTGTATTATTTTCGCCTATAGTAGCGGTATGCGGTTTATGGATTCTGATAGAGAACGGAATGCCGGTCATTTTTAAGCAGCATAGAGTAGGTCAAGGGCAAAAGTACTTTCTTATGCATAAGCTAAGGACTCTTAAGAATAATTCAGATGAAAATACTTCTGATAAGGATTTTACATTGCGTGACGATACAGATAAAAGGGTGCTCACAATAGGTAGATTTCTGCGTAAGTTCCGATTAGATGAAAGTCTTCAGTTTTATGATGTATTAAAGGGAACAATGAGTATAGTCGGGCCGCGTCCGGAAATGAAGGAGTTTAACGATGAGATGAAAGACAAAATTCCATTTTATCTGAACAGGCTTAAAGCCAAACCGGGAATAACCGGATGGGCACAGATAAACTATAAGTATACAACAACTTTGGAGGAATACAGAACCAAGACAGAATACGATCTTTACTACATAAAAAACAGAACAACTCTGCTGGATCTGCAGATAATGCTTAAAACTATTGAAACTATGCTTAAGATAAGAAAGTAAACGAAACGAGGTGATTGTATGAAAAAACTTCTCATTGCATCTGATTTTACTCTTATTCTTTGTTTTAATCTTTTTCTCACAAAAAATATCCTGGCATCATCTATTATGGCTGTAAGTCTTATTATAGGCTTTTATTCCTTTGGAATATACACATCGTCAGTAATTAAAAGCTTTAATACATCATTAGTGCGCATGATTTCGGGAATAATGATTGCATTTTTTATAGTTTTTATTTTTATATTTGTTTTCAGGCTTCCGATAAACAGGTTCCATTTTCTGTATAATATTTTTTTCGTTTCACTTATTACCTTTTTGCAGTCGTTTTTTTACAGGGCTTTTTATAATAAAATCCCAACAGAAAAAATTTTGAGATTGGCATATGATGATGAACTGAGTGAAGTATTTCAGGAAATTACAGTTGCTACCGATGGGCATCTGAAGATAATTGACTGTCCGGATGATCCTGAGAAAGTCTTTTTAGAGGAAAATACCACTCTTTTAGTTTGCAGGGGAAAGCTGGAAGATAAAGAATCAGAGATAGTAACTTTCTGTATTGAAAAAGGTATAAATGTGGAGTACCTCCCGCTTTATATAGAAAAATACCTCTACAGGACGCCTGTTGAAGTGATAAAAAGATTTCCAGAGTATTACAGTATCGCTTTTTCAGAATCTAAAGTTAATTTTTCCAATAAAGTATTTGATGTACTCATAAGTTCTCTAGTTTTGATTCTATCTTCCCCCATAATTCTTTTAAGCATAATTTTGATTAAGCTGGAGGATGGAAAGGAAATATTTTTTAAGCAAAAAAGATATGGCATGAACGGTAAGATATTTTACGTATATAAACTCCGTACAATGAACAGAGTACAAGAGAACGGAGAGTATGTTGATAAACCTACAAAAATTGGAAAAATTTTAAGAAAATTCAGGATCAATGAGCTCCCACAGATTTTTAATATTTTTAAAGGAGAGATGTCACTTGTAGGACCCAGACCGGATATTGAACTAAACATACTTTTCTGTGAAGGTCAGATACCGTTTTACCACATCAGAAGAGCTGTTCCACAGGGAATTACAGGAAATGCACAGGTTCTTTATGAGTATGTGGACAGATTAGAAAAAGAGACATACTCAAAGCGTTTGAGCTACGATATATATTTTGTAAAAAACTACTCTTTTTCACTGTACTTTACAACACTTTTAAGAACAGTGGAAACCGTTGTGTTCGGAAGGGGGAAGTAATGTAATGATATACTCCATAAACCTGGAAGAATGGATAGATAAAAGTTTTTCAAGACAGTTTGAGAATTACAAAAATCTCCAGAATCTTTTTAATAAAAGTATTGTACAGAGTATCATAGAAAATGAAGATAACGATTCAGCAACATTACTCATAGGATATTATAACCCTTTCAGCTATTCATATATAGGGCAGATCATGGACTCTATAGAGCTTCTTGTAGCTTTCAAAAAAATCTCCAAAATCATTTATTTTTCATCTTTTGGAGTATATAAACCCAAATTTGAGGGAAAGTACCGAGAAGACGATACTGTTCAGCCATATAATTCAATAGGTCTAAACGCACTGCTTTATGAGGACTTCTTTACCTTTCTGAATACAAGATACTCCACGGATATCTATATACTCAGAAATTTCAGCATATATGGACCTATGCAGAACGATATTTCCCTCATTCCAAACCTGATGAAAGGTTTTATAAAGAACGAAGAAGTATATATAGGCGATATGAAAAAAGTACGTGATTATCTCTATATAGAAGACTTTGTCTTTCTGGTAAAAAAGATGATCGAAGAAAAAAAATCTCATGAAAAAAAGGTATATAATATAGGAAGCGGAAAAGGTACGGATATTAAAACCCTTATAAACATTATGAACTGTATTTCCAACAGAAAAGTAAATGCAATATTCGATCCTTCAAAGATCCGAAAAGAATATGACTATGACTATGTTGTGGCAGATATAGAGAAAATCTCTACCGACTATGGATTTTCACAGAAGATTAGTCTTGAAGAAGGCCTTAAGCTTACTTACCAATGGGCAAGCGGGAGAGTATGCATATGATGAAAAACTCTATTATACTTGCCGGAGGTCTTGGAACGCGTCTTCGTCCCCTTACGGATGAAATACCCAAGCCGCTGCTTCCCATAGGAGAAAAACCTATTCTGGAGCGGATAATAGAGAATATGACAGCTCAGGGCATAGAAAATATATTTATTTCCGTCAATTATAAAAAAGATATGATAAAAAACTACTTTAAAGACGGAAAAATGATGAAAACTAAAATAAAGTACATTGAAGAAGAAAGATCAACCGGAACCGCCGGATGCCTTACCCTCTTACCAGAGAACTTTTGCGATGATATTATAGTATCAAACGGAGATCTTCTGTCTGATGTTGATTATAATGAGATAGATAAGCTCCTGCATGTTGACGGAGCAGATTTTGTGCTTACCACAATAGAGAAAAGCTATAAAATTGATTTTGGAGTTATAAACTCTGATGAATCCACGAAAAAACTTATAGACTGGGTTGAAAAACCGACTTACACATATAATGTAAATGCTGGAATATATGGAGTATCCGCAAAAGTTATCAAGTTTATAAAAAACAATTTCAAACAGAATACACGAATTGATATGCCTGAACTATGGAAGATACTCACTGAAAATAATTTTACACTTCTTATATATGAACATCCCGGTGATTGGTATGACATAGGGAGAATAGACGATTATGTAAACATAAACAGCACCTTTTCTAACAACAACTAACGGGAGGCNNAGGTATTTATGAAAGTACTTGTTACAGGAGCAGGGGGATTCATAGGTTCTCATCTTACCGAAATGCTTGTTCAGAAAGGCTTTACAGTAAAGGCCTTTGTAAGATATAACTCCAAAAATAACTGGGGCTGGCTTGAAAGCTCAGAATACAAAAAAGAAATTGAAGTATATACTGGCGATATAAGAGATTTTGATTCTGTAAATGATGCAGTAAAGGGCACAGATGCAGTATTTCACCTTGCTGCCCTTATAGGAATTCCATATTCGTATGTATCGCCTCTGGCATATATAAAAACCAATACAGAAGGAACGTACAATGTTCTTCAAGCTGCAAGAAATAACAATGTTTCACGCATAGTCCATACATCCACAAGCGAAATATACGGAACCGCACAGTATGTTCCCATAGATGAAAAACACCCTTACAATCCCCAGTCTCCATATGCCGCAAGTAAAACAGGGGCAGACCATATGGCGCTTTCATATTACAGATCCTTTGGAACACCTGTTACCGTAATACGACCTTTTAATACATACGGCCCCAGACAGTCGGCACGAGCAATTATTCCAACTATAATAAGTCAGGCACTGACTGACAGAAAAGAAATAAAACTTGGAAATCTTCTTCCCACAAGAGATCTTAATTATGTAAAAGATACAGCCGCCGGTTTTATTCACGTAGGTCTTAATGAACATACCATAGGCGATGTGTACAATCTCGGAACAGGAAAGGAAATAAGCATAGGTGATCTTGCCAAAAAAATACTAGAGCTTACAGGAGTACAGGCAAATATAGTGACAGATAATCAAAGACTCAGGCCTGAAAAATCAGAGGTTGAGAGATTGCTCAGCGACCCTTCAAAAACTTTTAGAGTGACAGGCTGGAAGAGTGCTTATACTCTTGAAGAAGGGCTTAGAGAAACAATTTCTTGGATAGAAAAAAACAAAAATATTTTCAAACCTGATCTGTATAATGTATGATAAAATAAATAACCTCATACTTGCGAATCATATATTGTACATCTAGTAATAGTAAGTAACTTGATAAGAATGTACAAGAAACAGCAGAAGTTCTAAAATAAAATGATAATTTTATCAAAGGACAAAAACAAATAAAAGAAATGATAAAACTGAAAATTAACATCAAATACATAATAATTTTGTTAACTAATATATATTGGAGTAGTTGACAAAATATTTTGCAAGAATTTGAGATATTTTATTTTTTTGATATCTTTTACCTTCACCCTTGGATTGAACCAACAGAAATGTTAGCCTGGATGATATAATAAATTATCTGGGAGGGGATACACATATGAAACAAGGTATACAGAGGAACAGATCATAGACATCCTAAAGATGCACGAAAACGGTACACCAGTCAAAGAAATTATTCGTCAGTACAATATTTCTGAGCAAACTATCTATCACTGGACAATCTAAATATGGAGATTAGCGAAGCAAAGCGTCTTAAACTGCTCGAAGATGGGAACCGAAGATTTAAGCAAATTGTAGCTGATCTGATGCTTGACAATCAGGCACTCAAATTGGTGGTTCAAAAAAACGAAATAAGCCTGCCCGCAAAAAAGAGATAGCAAATGAGCTTCAACAGGAATTAAATCTAAGCGAGCCACGTGTGTGCAGGCTTGTGAGTATAAACAGAACATTCAAAAGCTATCAATCATCAAAATTAGAAAAGGATGCTACTATTACTGATAGGCTTTCCGAGCTTGCAGTTCTTCACATACGTTATGGTTACAAGCGGTTACATATTTTACTTCTTCGTGAAGGGTTTCAGATTAATCATAAGAAGACATACCGCTTATATACACAAGTCGGGCTGTACGTTCGTAAACGTAAGAAAAAGTGTCCTTCCGAAAAAAGAGGTAAGCCAAATACAGTTGAAATACCTAATGTTCGATGGTCGTTCGACTTTGTATCTGATACTCTAACAAATGGACGTAAATTTCGTATTCTCACTGTAATAGATGAAGCAACTCGTGAATGCCTTGCTCTTGAGACGGATACATCTCTCAGTGGAACAAGAGTAGTCGATGTACTGAACCGAATTGCATTTTTCAGAAGATCCTTACCGATAACGGTTCTGAATTTACAAACTGTGCACTTAGTAAATGGTCTTATGATAAAAAGATTCAGCACATATTTATCAAACCGGGTAAGCCGATTAAGAATGCATATACCGAATCGTTCAACGGTAAGTTTTGTGAGGAATGTCTGGATTCAACATTGATTTAAAAGCATCAATGAAGTCAGAATAATTATTGAGAGCTGGAGAAATGATTACAATACCATCCGGTCTCACAGTTCTTTGGGAGAACTAACTCCATCTCAATACGTATCAAAAATCACCAACTTAAGTTCACAAAATCAGACCGGACTAACTTTATGCTTGGCACAGAATTTAGGGTAAGGTTGTCTGTGTGCAAAAATAATTTAATATTAGATGGCAGCACTTAAGAAAACAAGAAAAATCAATATGATAATAGAGAGGGAAAATCGAACTATGGAGAATAAACCACTTGTTACTGTAATAATACCTACGTATAAACGTGGATGGGAATATTTGAATATCTCAGTTAATTCGGTGTTAGAGCAAACTTACCAAAATTTGGAAATAATTATCATTGATGACAGTCCTGAAACATATGGAAATAGACACAAAATCAAGGAAAAGATGGTAGAACTTTCTTTCTCTGATCCAAGAGTTAGATATCTCATTAATGAAAAGAATATGGGTGGTTCACTTGCACGAAATAGAGGAATTGATGCCGCGACAGGGAGGTATATCACATTTCTAGATGATGACGATGAATACCTTCCAGAGAAGGTAGAACATCAAGTTGCCTTTATGGAGGAATCAGACTGTGATCTATCTTTTGAAAATATGGTTATATACAACAATAAGGGTACTGTTGTCGATGTTCGCGAATATAAGGATATTGAAAAATTTGACAATGATTATCTTCTCAGATATCATTTAATGAGGCATATGACAGGCACTCCCACATATATGTTTAAAATTGAAAAGTTGAGAGAAATTGGGGGATTTAGAGATGCCAAAATGGGTCAAGAATTCTATTTGATGCTTAAGGCTATTCAAGCAGGCTTGAAGATAAGATATCTTTCGGTTTATGATGTGAAAATATATAAACATCCGGATGGAGGTATTTCGTCAGGCAATAATAAGATAAATGGAGAAAATACTCTTTATAAGTTCAAACAAAATTTTTTCCCACAGTTAACAACTCGCGAAAAAATGTTTGTAAGGTTTAGACATTATGCAGTTATGGTTGTTGCCTATCTGAGAAACAAAAGGTACTTAGAAGCTATTGGCGCTGGTATGACAGCTTTCTTTGTATCACCTATAGATTTTTTCCAACAAGTGTTTAACTTCTTTAAGCGAATAGTAGGTAGAAGGACAAGTAGACAGTTACCAAATAAGTAGAGTCGACAAATACCCCAAAAATTGATAAAATAAAATCAGAAGAAAAAGTATTTAAAAATTAGAAAACACAGTGAAGAATTCAAAAAAGAAGCATTGAGATTATCTGATGAAATCGGAGTGAAAAAAGCATCTGAACAGCAAGGTATTTTGTATTATACAATTTCCTGCCAGAGAAGAAACCGTAAAGCTGAAAAGGAATTATTAAAACCTAAACTTACAGATGATGAGATAAGGTTGCGTATCTCTGAACTTGAACGTGAAAACACAGAATTGAAGAAAGCTAACGATATCTTAAAGGATGCAGTTGGTTTTTTCGCAGTATTGTAACAAAAGCTACCACAGAAATAAAGGAGAAGGAGTTATGTACTGACACCATAAAACAACTAGGTAAACTTAAAAACACCATTCTTCACAGTGACCGTGGAAGTCACTATACAAGTACAGAGTTCAGAAAAGAACTAAACCAACTTGGGATAATTCAAAGTTTAAGCAGTACCGGACGATGCTACGATAATGCAAGAATGGAAAGCTTCTTTGTTAAATTGAAGGAAGAAAAAGTATATCGTATTCCTACTTACAAGATGACAAGTAAAAAGAATAATATTCAGATATTGGTTCAATCCAAGGGAACAAGGTCAGATCAGATAATGAGGATCATCTTTTAATTAAAAAAATTCTATATATTTTAAGAGAGGAATATATGATTGTCCTATTTATTTTGATTAATATTTGCGTATATGTATATGGGAAATGGTTATATTCAACAAGGAATAACCCTATTTGCATATATTCATTTACCTGGGGTGTTTCAGCTCTTTTATATGAACTAAAACTTATTTATTATCATGATATAACAGTAATTACATGGCTGGTAATCTTGTTTTTTGAGATAGTGTTTGTTGTATCTTGTCAAGTTGGTTCAAATACAAAAATTATTTTGCGTACGGGAATGATAAATAATGGCTCAACATTTAATACTACTAAGTATGATGAAGAGTTGTTAAGAGTAATCATTAGAAAATGGATATGGATTTTTTCGTCTATTGCAGCAATTGCAATTTTGTCAGGTTTAGTATCTTTGTTAAGAGATTATGGGAGCATTGTTACCGCAATCCAACTGTCAAATAAAATATATAACGATAGGATTGACGAAGGAGTAAGATACATAAATATTCCATATTTATCGTGTTTTTCGTTTGCAGCACTTATTTTTTCTGGAATTTATTGGAAAAAATATGGATTTAGACTGTTTCTTGTGATTCCTATATTATTAGTTTGTGTAATGACAATTATGACAGGAACAAGGTATTATCTCGTTTTTTCGTTGATTCTGATTTTAACGCCTTTATTTCTCAATCGCGATAAAAATAAAAAAAACGGAAAAGTGTGGCGGAAGGTATTAGTTGTAATAGCCATTGGAGTTCTAGTTTGTGTTTTTGTTACTATTACCAGTGTTAGGAGTTCGTGGATATTAATAGACTCAAATGTTAGTCCTCTTTTAGCAAAGCTAATGCATAATTTTGGGAATGGAGTTTATAAAGTATACTCATATTTTGCATCACCCATTGGTGTTCTAAATGCATACTTAAAGGATCCATATTTTGCTCCAGGTCAGTCATCATTTGCTTTCGCGTTTAATATTTTAGAACGTCTTGGACTTATTACTTTCGAAGGCATTGCAAAGAATTATTATATACCAATTGCTGCAAATACGGGAACATATGTGAAAGATTTTATCGCAGATTTCCATGTTTTTGCGGTTTTTGTAGCATTTATATGGGGTTTTATTTGTGGTAAAACGTACTCAAAAGCAAGAAATAATTATACAATAAAGACAGTATCAGTATATTCTGTGGTATCGACATTGTTGTGGATGGGATTTTTTACTTGGTATCTTTGTGAAACAGTAATATGGATTAGTCTAGTAGTTGTTATTATTGTGGGCATTTCTATTGATAGGAGATGTAGAATAGATGAAGCATAAAGTGTTACTAACATGTTCGGATTTTAGATGGTATGGTGAAAGCTATAAAAGATCTTTTGAAAAAAACAATTCTGAAATAATCATATGTCAGTCACATTTGGGTCCACAGGAAAAAGAGTATTATAAGCGTTTGAAAGCATATCTAGGCTTTTCTATGAAAAAGGACAGATACAACAAAAAAAAGATATTTAATCAGCTCGTTTTATCAAAAGCAGAATTTTTTAAGCCTGATATTATTTATTCAGTTCTTTCTTTTGATTTAGAAAGAGAAACATTATGCAAACTGAAAAAAAATGCTAAATTGGTTTTGTTTCTTTCTGATTCACTGGAGCTATACCCTGAGTCAGAAAATAATTTGGATTTATTTGATCTTGTTTTCTCATATGAGATGAGAGATGTTAAAGCATTAAGGAGGAGAGGGATAAAGGCCTTTCCACAGATGGGAGCTTATGATGAAGCGCAGTACTTTAAAATTGATAACATTGAGCGAGATATTGATGTTTCTTTGGTAGGAAAAATGTATAATGAGAGAAAAGTAATTTTAGAAAGACTTGTAAATGATTTACCAGATTTGAAATTAAAGTTTTATGGTGAGTATGCTCCAAAGAGAAAACCGTTATCATACATAAAGTGGTTAACATCAAAAAAAATGCAACAAGCATTTGCTAACAAAAATATTCATTATACAGAAACAAATCTGATATATAACAGATCGAAAATTGTGCTAAACATTAATTGTTTACAATCACAAAGCGGTTGGTCTTCGCGCCTACCAGAAATATCCTGTACAGGTGCATTTCAGATTGTCGATAAAAATCCTGAAATTGAGCGTGAGTTTGGCGATGATTTAATAATGTATTCTTCCTATGACGATTTACTTTCAAAAATAAGATTCTACATAAATAACAATGGAGAAAGAGAACGCCTTGCCTTGTCTACATATAAACATGTCAAAGATATGACATTAACTAATAATATTAAAATTGTAATTGAGGAAACAGAAAAAATATGAGAAACAGAAATGGAATATTTCAAGGATTTGCTTGGAAGTTTATTGAAAGGATCAGTGTGCAGTTTGGACGCTTTCTAATTCAATTGATTTTAGCTCGTATTCTTGTTCCGGAAGAATACGGATTGATTGCGATTTTAACCGTTTTTATTGTTGTCGCTGACGTTATTGTACAAAGTGGTCTTAATACTGCGTTAATACAAAAAAAAGATGTTGATAGTCTTGATTATTCTACAGTACTTATTTCAAGTATTCTGTTATCATTAGTTATGTATATGGTTTTATTATTTGCTTCTCCATATATTGCAGAATGGTATAGTGAACCACAGCTTGAAGTATTGTTAAGGGTGTTGGCGCTTAATTTGTTTTCTGGTGCTATATACTCGGTTCAAATTGCATACATATCTAAAGAACTGAATTTTAAGTATAATTTTTACAGTACGGCTATTGCTATTGGTGTGTCTGGTATTTTAGGTATTACGATGGCATTGATGGGATTTGGTATCTGGTCAATGATTGCCCAACAACTTGTAAATCAAACATTGGCTTCAATAATTTTAGCGGTGATGATCAGAAGAATTCCTATGTTACATTTTTCTTTTAAAAGGCTTAAAGTTCTTTTTTCGTTTGGTTGGAAAGTTCTTGTTTCAAGTATTGTTGCAACAATTACAGAAAATGTTTACAATATTGTGATGGGAAAGTTTTACAATACTGAAATTGCTGGTTATTACACACGTGGTCACCAGTTTCCCACAGTTATTTGTTCAAGCGCCAATTCTACCATTTCAGGTGTTTTTTTCCCAATGTTGTCACAAAAACAGGATAGTATTCAAGAAGTAAAGGCAGTCACACGTATGGGGGTGATGACTTGTAGTTATGTATTATATCCATTGTTAGTAGGATTGTTAGTTATAGCGGAACCGTTAGTTAAAGTGTTACTAACCGATAAATGGCTTCCTTGTGTTCCATTTTTAAGATTAGAATGTTTATTTTATTTAACTCTTCCTACTGTGTATGTTGAAAGTCAAGCGATTAAAGCACTTGGAAAGAGCGGTTTGTGTATGTTTCTTGAATTGCTTAAGTCAGGAATAACATTAATAGGTGTTTTTGCTTTAGCAAAAGTTAACCTTTATTTTTTGGTTGCATTTAGAACCTTTGTATCTTTTTGTATATTGCTTGTTCAGATCGTAATTAGTAAAAAAGTCATAGGATATTCTATAATTGAACATATAAAAGATATCAAATCGGGGCTAGTCTTATCTGCCATAACGGGAATAATTGTATATTCAGTAACATTTCTAAAAATGCAATCTATATATATTTTGATAATTCAGATATTCACAGGTATTATTGTCTATATAACGATATCAATTGCAAGTAAAAACCCAATCTTTGACAGTATTATCAAAAAGCTTAAGAGCTTAAAGGAGGAATAAAATGAAAGGTATTATTTTGGCAGGCGGAGCTGGAACAAGGCTTTATCCTTTAACTATGGTTTCATCAAAGCAATTATTACCAATATATGATAAGCCTATGGTTTATTATCCTCTTTCGACCCTTATGCTTGCTGGTATTAAGGATATTCTAATTATTTCAACACAATCTGATCTTCCTAATTTTAAGCTATTATTGGGAAATGGGAGCCAATTTGGGGTTTCTTTTTCGTATTCAATACAACCATCTCCTGATGGTTTAGCGCAAGCTTTTATTATTGGCGAAGAATTTATTGGAAACGAAGCATGTGCTCTTATATTAGGAGATAACATTTTTTATGGTGGTGGTTTAGTAGAAAAACTTGAACAGGCGGTGATTAATGCTGAAAATTCTCTTGCTACTATTTTTGGATATTATGTAAATGATCCAGAGCGTTTTGGGATAATGGAGTTTGATGACGATGGAAAAATTATATCGGTTGAAGAAAAACCTAGTAATCCAAAGAGTAATTACTGTATTACAGGATTATACTTTTATCCCAAGGGAGTTGCGAGTAAGGCAAAAGAAGTAAAACCTTCCGCACGTGGAGAATTAGAAATCACTACATTGAATAATATGTATTTGAGTATGGGAAACCTGAGTGGAGTGATTCTTGGCAGAGGTTTTGCATGGCTAGACGCTGGTACTATGGATAGCCTTGTTGAGGCGACCGAATTTGTTCAAATGATCGAAAAACGTCAAGGCGTTAAAATTTCAGCACCAGAAGAGATTGCATACCGTAATGGATGGATTAGTAAAGCTATATTGATTGAATCGGCAAACCGATATGGAAAATCACCGTATGGACAGCATTTAAAAAATGTTGCAGATGGGAAATTCAAATATTAAGGAGAACATTATGAGAAACTTTGTTTTCAATGAAACGAAAATAAAAGATGTCTACATAATTGATGTTAAAACCTATTGTGATAATCGTGGATACTTTATGGAAACATATAAAGAGTCTGATTTTCAGGACGCTGGTTTGAATTATCGATTTGTACAGGATAATCAATCAAGTAGCAAAAAAGGAGTTCTTCGCGGACTTCATTTTCAAAAAAAACATCCACAGGCAAAGCTTGTACGGGTTCTTTCCGGTAAGGTTTTTGATGTTGCTGTGGATCTTCGAAGAGATTCCGATACTTATGGGCAATGGGTAGGAGTCCTTCTTTCTGGAGAAAATCATAGACAGTTTATGATTCCTCGTGGATTCGCACATGGCTTTATAGTTGTTTCTGATTATGCAGAGTTTGTCTATAAATGTGATGAACTCTATTATCCGCAATACGAAGGGGGTATTGCTTGGAATGATAAAGATATAGCTGTTGAATGGCCAGAAGTGGGTGAGATTATACTCAGTGAAAAAGATAAGAAAAATCCAACACTTGAAGTATGTAAGGCGAAATTTTGATTTAGACAGATATCATAAAAGTAGAGTCGACAAACACCCGAAAAATTGATA
>DJGH01000009.1:10335-18811 GCA_002431635.1 Petrotoga sp. UBA5851 | reverse complement strand
GTAAAATTTTTTATGAAATAAATTTTTTTATATTTTAAATGAATTTTTTTCTTTTTAACACTAATAATTTCTTCCTATGAGGGAAACTCATCCTGTGCAAAAAAGTTTTCATATTATATTTTTGTTTTTAACCTTAATAAATATATAATATGTTATGACCATAAGTCATAAATATATATTCCATAACAGGAGGCGGAAAATGAAAATAGGAATAGTAACTGATAACACATGCAACATACCAGCGCAAGAGCTTGAAAAAAACGGAATAGAGTATGCAAGCCTTTATATAATGAATGGTGAAAAATCTACAAGAGCTGATCAGATATCAAAAAATGTCTTTTATGATGAAATTCAGAGAACACAGTACATTCCAAAGACATCTCAACCATCGGTTGACGATTTCATAAAAACATACAGCAAAGCACTTGAACAATACGATAAGATTATCTCTGTTCATCTTTCTTCAAAACTCAGCGGAACGGTAAACTCTGCGAACCTTGCAGCAAAAGAATTCGAGCCCGAACGGATAACAGTTGTAGATAGTCTGCTCACCAGCTGGGCTTTAGGCTTTCTGGTACTTCACCTGAAAGACAGAATAAAAAACGGAGAGCAGGATATAGCAGAACTTGCACGTTTAGCCAGAGAGTTTCATAAAAAAACACGGGTGTTTTTTTCCGTTGGAAATCTTGAATATCTGCATAAGGGTGGAAGAATAGGAAAGGGAAAAGCTCTTTTGGGCTCTATCCTCCAGCTCAAACCTATTCTTCAGCTCAAAGATGGGGAGATACATCCATATAAAAACATCCGCGGAATGAACGGCGTCCTTAAAGAACTNNATGAAAAAAAACAGCCCGACGAAATAGCTATAATTTCCACAGGGAACACTTCAATAGCTTCCTATGCAACTGAAAGAGCAAAAGAAAAAAATATTGATATTTCAAAAATACGTACAGGCTATATCGATGTTGTTCTTGGACTTCATCTCGGACCTGATTCAATAGGAGTAATCACCTATTACGAGTAGATTGTTTTTTTATAAAATATTATTATATAATAATATTACTTTCAATCTTTTTCAGGGGAGGAGTATAAATGAAGAAAACTTTTCTTATCTTTTCACTTTTTTTATTGATTTTTTTTGAAGGATTCTCTCAATCAACTTTCAGATGGCAGGATCAGGCCATATATCTGGTTATGATCGACCGTTTTTCAAACGGCAACCCTTCCAATGACAGACAGACTGAAACAGGTATAGAATCTGGAAGTGTAAACTCAAAGTACAATGGCGGAGATTTGCAGGGATTGATCAACCGGCTCGACTATATAAAAGAGCTTGGCGTTACCGCTATCTGGATTACCCCGCCTGTTGCCAATCAGTGGTGGGATGACTCTGTAGATTACGGAGGATACCACGGTTACTGGGCGCGTGATTTTTCAAAGATAGATGAACACTTCGGAACTAACGAACTTTATACCGAATTTGTAAAAAAAGCTCATGAAAAGGGATTATACGTTATTCAGGATATAGTACCCAACCATACCGGAAACTTTATTATATACAGCAATGGCAATTACAGCCTTAATGAAAAATCTGTACCTGTCAGTAAGCCGCAGCAGTCTCCTTTTGATATGAATGATTTCAACGATCCCAAGCAGAGGGAACTCGCTATATACCACTTTCCATCTCTTATCGGTGAATCTGATATCTATAATACATCCTTTTCAGACTTAGACGACATCAACACCGAAAATCCACAGGTACGGAAAGTTCTTAAGGAAATCTACGGAAGTTGGATAGAGACAGCAGGTGTAGACGGATTTAGGGTTGATACGGCCAAATATGTGGAAAAAGAGTTCTGGCAGGATTTTTTCAAGGGTGAAAACAATATTTACGAAAAAGCCCAATCAATTGGAAAAGATAACTTTATAGCTTTCGGGGAGACATGGATAAGCCCCAATCCGTATGAAAACACTGCCGACGTTGAAATAAGTAAGTACTTTGATTATGGATTCAACTCAATGCTTGACTTTGGGCTTCTGACCGATATAAAAAGAGTTTTCAAGGAGGGCAAGCCAACTTCATACCTTGAGTACAGACTCACTCAAAGACAAGAAGTATATAAAGATCCGTCCATGCTGGTAACCTTTGTGGACAACCATGACATGGATAGATTCCTCAAGGGCGCAACCATAAATGACCTTAAGATAGCTCTTACGCTTTTATACACCATACCCGGAATACCCCAAATATACTACGGTACAGAACAGGGTTTTACAGAAACACGCGCAGCCATGTTCAAAGAAGGATTTTCAAGTATGGGAGAGGATCATTTTAATACTACTTCCGATCTTTTTAAGTTCATCCAGACCATAAACAAAATGAGGAAAGAAACTCCTGCCTTCAGATACGGTAAAATAAAGGTTCTTTTTTCAGATAGCACAGGTCCAGGCATACTTTGCTACAGCATCGAGTATGAAAATGAAAAATATCTGATTCTCATGAACACTAATTCAAAAAGGAAGTATGCCAGCGGAATAACGCTTGAAATTCAGGACGGTACAGTTTTGAAGCCTGTTATGTCTATGAATGTACCGCAAAATGACCTGGTTTATGAAGGAAAACTTGATACCTCGCTTAATGAAAAATCCTTTATAATCTATAAAGTTACTGATGAAAAAGCCACTCTAAAGCCTAAAACCGTTTCGGTGCAGCTTGATATGCAGCTCCAGGGAAAAACCCTTTCAGATGATTTTTATATCCACGGAAGAGCTAACGGAGCAAAGTCAGTAAGGCTTATCATAGACGGAGATGACAAAGAGTATGCGGTTATAAATCTTTCCATGAAAGAAAATGAAGAGTGGAGTATTCCTGTGAAGATAGCAGACTTTACTCCGGGCAAGCATACTTTCTTTGTTAAAGCCTTCGGAAAGACACCGCTCTTTTCTGATTACTCTCCTACAGTTCATTTTTCACTTGATATTCCACAAAACGAGCTTGCAGCTGTTGAAGATCCATTGGGAGATGATAACGGTCCGCAGGGAACATACTCTTATCCAAAGGATCTTACCTTTAAAAATCAGCAGGATATGCTAGGGGCAAGAGTTCAGCAGATCGGGACAATGCTGAGCATTGAAATAACCATGCGTGAACTCAGCGACGTTTGGGGCCCGGCAAACGGTTTTGATCATGTCACTTTTCAGATATTTTTTGACAGTCCGGATAAAAAAGGAGTCACTGCTCTTCCAAAACAGAATGCTCTGATGCCTGCCGGTTTAGATTGGGATTACCAGATCTATGTAACCGGATGGTCGTGTTCAGCATACAACAGTACCGGTGCAGGATCAGACAGTTACGGTCAGCCTATCACTCCGGCTCCGGGAATAAAAGTGGAAAAACAGTTTTCAAAAATAACCTTTTCACTTCCTCTTTCAGTACTTGAAACCACCGCTATGAAAAACTGGAACATATACATAACCACTTATGATTATGACGGAATAGAAGCGGTTTTAAGACCAATAACCCCTCAGGGCGGACAGTGGGCATACTCAGGAGGACAGACTACTTCTCCAAAGATAATGGATGATCTTTTGATAGCAATAAAATAAACAAGAGGCTTAAGCCTCTTGTTTATTTTATTGATTGCTGTTATTACTGTTATTTCCAAGCTTACTCAAAAGATAAGAGCCTTGGATGCTCATCTTTGAAACCGCCTGCTCCATCTTGGAAAATGTTTGGTAAAGATCCGCTTCTTTTTTCTGAAGTTTATTTATTGCATTTACAAGCCATTTGGCAATCCTGTTCATTTCCTTTCCGATGGTTCCGTTGGTACCCGAGATCTGATCTATCGTACCGCTGTACTTTGTAACCTGCCATATGTAGTCCTTGACCTGGGTAACCACTCCTGAGTTCTTGGCATAAATGGGCTTATTTGTTGAATCATAGCCTACAACCACTTCTTTTTCTTCAGATATTATATTCCATACATCAATGGGATTTTCCTTAAGCTTGGCTTTCAAAGTAGTTTCATCAACTGACAGATGACCTTTGAGCGTATTCTCGTAGGTTTTTCCAGCATCGCCGTTTATTATACCTATCTGTGAAAATGAAGAATACTTGGGCTTGTCGGTAGAGTACCAATCTACGGTACCGTAGGAAATACTTCTCATCTTCATGAAAATATTCTGAAGATTGTTGTCTCCTCTGAGAACCACTTCCAGCTTTTGCTCTTCCGTCATATCCTCGGTCATTGCATCAGGATCTTTTGGTCTCGTAGGACTACTGACATCAATAGTCGTTGATGCCGGTGTCTTCTTATACCTAACATAAAGAAAGTCCATAAGCTCGTTGTACTTTGTAACGTACTCCTTTACCTTCTCAACTGATTTATCTACATCCTGTTCTACATCAATCTTTGTATATGTCGAAGATGTCTCTGAAAGACTTTTTAGATTTATGGTTATATCTTCAAAAACAACATTGTTGGTCCAAGAAGTCACAGTCATGGCACCTGTTCCCGATGCTGATGAAGATACTTTAACGATTGCAGCCTCACCGGCACTCATAGTACCTGCAAGAGTTGCCTCGTCAGGCTCAAGCATCTTAAGAGCTACAAGAAGTTTTTTCCCGCCGCTATCCTTTCCGCTTATACTTATATCTGCAGGACCACCTTCCCTGTTTTCAATAAAAAACCTTCCGCTGCTATCCACAGAAGCCGTAGCACCTGACTGAGATCCGTTTATCTTAGCAATAAGAGTTGTAAGAGAATCGCTTGATGTAAAAGTTATATCCACACCGTTTACAGTAACAGTGTTTTCTATTGAGCTTACTCCGGAAACATAGTTGCTGAAAGCTTTAGACTGTCCCACAGACCATACAGGCTCGGTACTTTCCAAACCGCTGAGGGTGGTGGATGTCTGATACTTATAGCTTACGCTGTCCATGCTTTTTCCATCTAAAGATGAGTCGCTGAATACACTGAACTTACCAGTAGTATAGTTTATAAACCCCACTACGGTACCGTCAACCTTTTTTAGGTTTCCTCCGCCGTCATCTTTTAAGGTCTGGAGTCCTCCGTTGAGGCTGAACGTAATACTTCCGGGTATAAGAGGAAGGTTGTTCAGGGTATCGTCTGCGGGAGTAGGATATGTTCCGCCTACAACCTCACCGCTTACAGAAGTTACGACTTTTCCTGTCGAATCAGCCGCACCGTTCAACTTAAACACATCAAAAAAGTTTGATGTATCCGAACTTGATCCCAGTATAATTTTATTTGTGTCTCCCTGCTTTACAAGCTGAAGCTTTCCATTGTTTAACTCCGCAGTCATCGTTCCAGAGAACTCTGTGTTTATTTTATCCAGTATCTGCTGGACAGTAGGATCTCCTGTCGAAAGCGCCGCCATATCAATACTGACGTTTTTAGTTATATTCCCGTTGGAATTTACTGTTTTTATCGTAAAGGTATTTACCGACGGATCTCCGCTTGCGAAAGAAGGAGTGGTGGTATACGATAGCTCACTAAATTTTTTGGTAAGCAGAACATCATCCCTTATAAAGTTAGGACCGCTGGCTGCAGTATACTTGGAAGGTGATGCCATCTGCACAACATTAACGTATAAGGATCTATTTATAGCTGCCGGCTGTGCAGTAACTGTTATGATTTTTTCATCAGCGGACGTTACCTTCTTGGGTATAAGAGTACTCTGCACTCTGAAGTCGGCAAGATACGACCAAAAATCACTAAGCTTTTTATCCACAGCCTGCCAGGCCTTCTGCTGATATGAGAGCTTATCAAACTTAGTCTGTTCTCTTTCCACGGGAACTAACTTCTTTTCCATTATTTTGTTTATCATAGACTTGGTATCTATGCCAGTAAGACCGGCCATCTGCATTGAACCAAGATATGGATTGTCAGCCATTGAATTTGTACCTCCTGATCCATGATTTATTTGAACATCTAAGTTTATTATCGACTGTAACTGGTGGTTACTTTATGCTATAATTTTAATATACTGCTTTTGCATTTACGGACGATAAAATGATATGAATATCTAGAAAAACGGGGTGAAATTATGCCGGAAAATACTAACAATGCAAAAGTAATCACCAACGGAACTTACAGCAAGTTTATAAAACCGCAGATAATAAACAACAACCAGGTACGTGTTGAGCAGCTCTCCCAAAAACCACGGGAGGAACCAAAAGAAAGACGCGATCTGGCGGATCAGTATCTTGAAAATTCAATACTTACTGCAAGTCCTCAGGAATTGGTGCTTATGCTTTTCAACGGCGCAATAAAGTTCATGAACCAGTATATTGACTTTGCTTCAAAAAAAGAGTATGCAAATGCGCACACAGCTATAATACGCGCTCAGGATATATTCATAGAACTAATGTCTACTCTTAAGCCTGAATACGAGATCTCAGGAAATCTTTTCGGTCTTTACACCTTCATACTGGACAACCTGGAAAAAGCCAACTTTAAAAAGGAAACCGAACCAGTTTCCCAGATGATAGAGCTCACCAAAGACCTACGCGATACCTGGGAGGAAATTGTTAAAAATCCAAACGGAAAACCACCTGTGAACCTAACAGAAAATCAATAATACTTTCTAATTGGTGAAAGGAGGGAGCAGCATGGACATTTACGGAATCAACGCAAACAACTCCGTCTTACAGCAGGCTGTATCGCTCAGAGTTATGAAAATGGCTGTTGATACGAAGAAAGAAGGGGCTGACATGCTTGTCCAAAGCATGCAGGAAACAACACAGGCAATGCATCAGGCTCTGAATCCTTTCCTTGGGAACAACCTTGATATTTACGCTTAACACCTGCTATGGTTGCCCGTAAGGGCAACTTTTTTATTTTCAATATGGATTTTATATAAAATATGCTATACATATTGCGGAAAAGGAGGACAAAATGCATATTTTGACTAAAGACGGAACTTTTAGATTTATAAGCACCCCAACAAACTGCAGTGATTATATCACTCCCCTTGTCACCGACTCTCACATGCATCTTTTATCTTTCGGAAAAAAACTTATGACACCGTCTCTGGAAAATCTTACTCTTGCACAGATAAAAGATCTTATTTTTAAAAAGCTCCAAGAAGGAAGATCCCCAATATTCCTACGAGGCTGGGATGAATCAAGCGCCCAGGTTACAAGGGGATTTATCGATGAAATCACTGTTGATACACCGGTTATACTTATCAGAAGATGCGGCCATAAGGCGGTGGTAAATAAACCTGTTATAGACACGGTGGACTTCTCTACAGAAAGCTCCTATGTTGACCCTGCCAGCGGTACCGTCACTGAAAATGCCATAAAAATACTTTACTCCGCCATAAAGGAGAACTTTGATATCAAAAAAGCTTTTGAACATGCAGTTGGCTATCTTACTTCAAAAGGCTACGGATTTGTACATTCCGATGATCTTCACGGAATAACCCCCGAAGAACTCCCCTTTGAAAATTCCAAACTCAAGATATTCGAAAAAGTAGCAGTAAATAGCTGTGATGAGCTTTTCTCATTCAGCGAACAGGGATACTTTGAATACTTCCGCTCAGTAAAAATATACGTGGACGGTTCCTTCGGTGCAAGAACTGCCTTACTCTCCCAAAAATATAACGATATCGAAAGTCTGGGACAAAAAGTTTGGAATAAAGACCAGATAGCTCAAGCACTTAACTTCTGCGAAGAAAAGAACCTTCACCTCGCAATGCATGCTATAGGAGACGGAGCCATTGATGAAATACTCGGTGCAATGGAAAAGGTAAACCCGCATAAGCTCCACAGAATAATCCATGCTTCTCTTGTACGTGACGACCAGCTTGAACGGATAGCTTCCCATCCGGTAGTACTCGATGTTCAGCCAGCTTTCATAGAGTCTGACAAAGCACTGGTTCCACTGTGCCTTGGAGAAAGATCAGTTTTTTGCTATAGGTTCAAAGATTTCTTCAGTCACTCTATCCCTGTCACCTTTTCCTCAGATGCCCCAGTGGAAACACCTGATTGGGTAAGAGATTTGAGTATTCTTTCAGAGAACGGTGTTTCTCTGAGGCAAAGCATCGTTTCTATGACATACGGAGCATCGTCAATTGATGGCTTTGAAAGGGATCCGCTCACAACAGGAAGATATCTTGTATTTAAGTGTGATCCATTTGAAAAGATAAGTATCCCACAGATTTTAGGATGAATTAGCATTTTTTGTTTGCTTTTGCTTAAAAAAGAAATTTCAAATATATTTACCTCATATCTTTTTCTTTATAAAAAATATTTATAGAAATTTTCCTTATTTTCTGTTAGCACTTGACATTATCGAGTGATAATGATATTATTGTATTACATAAAAACAAAAGATAGGAGGAATTAAATATGACAGCATACATAAGGTACTTCCCGGCAGATGACGAATGCGGTTTTTGTTCTTCTGTATTGAACGGACAGGAGTACGATATTTCAGAGTTAATGGCT
>DJGH01000009.1:0-10324 GCA_002431635.1 Petrotoga sp. UBA5851 | reverse complement strand
AAAAGATTCAACAAATTATGGAACCTCTCCCGATACCGATATATATGAAAAAGAAGAAAAGATAATTTTTGAAACGGAACTGCCTGGACTTTCTAAAAACGATATAAAGATAAAAGTTCAAGAAGATATTCTATCCGTTTCTGCCCAGAAAAACCTTGACGCCTCCAGGAAATTTCTGCGTAAAGAGCGTGTTTACGGAAAGTTGGAAAGAACTTTCAGATTGCCCAAGGATTACGATGTCAACTCTCTGAATGCCAGATATGAAAACGGAGTGCTTACACTAGAGCTTTCAAAGATAAAAAATGATCCAAAAGTACGTGAAGTTCAGGTATTATAACAGAATAAGCCGAAAAGGACTCAAGAGGTCCTTTTTTGGTTTTAAAAATAGACAGGAGGAATGAAACAATGGCTGAAAAAATGCAATTTCAAGCTGAAACGAGGCAACTTCTGGATCTTATGATCAACTCCATATACACTCATAAGGAAATTTTCCTTAGAGAGCTTATATCAAATGCTTCTGATGCCCTGGATAAGGCTAGGTTCCGTTCTCTGACAGATACAAGCATACTGGCGGACGATACAGAACTGAAAATACTTCTGGAAATTGATAAGGAAAACGGATGCCTGAAAGTATCAGATAACGGAATAGGAATGAGCTATGAGGAAGTTATTCAAAACATTGGAACAATAGCTAAATCCGGTTCCAAGGCTTTTATCGAAAAAATGAAGCTATCTCAGGCATCAGCGGACGGCTTGGAACTTATCGGGCAGTTCGGAGTGGGCTTCTACTCTGCCTTCATGGTAGCAAAAAAGGTAACCATAATAACCAAATCCATAGATTCACAGGAAAGAGCCGTGCTTTGGGAGTCTGAAGGAGACGGAACCTATACTATTGACTACTGTGACAGACTGAATCGTGGAACCACCATAATTATTGATCTGCGCGAAGAATTCAAAAATGATGCAAACGGTCTGAACCTTCTTGACCAGTATACCATAAGTGATCTTGTCAAAAAGTATTCTGACTATATACGGTATCCGGTTATCATGGACTATGAAGTAGAAGAAAAAATAAAGGATGACGCAGACAGTTCAAAGGAAAAAACCGTTACAAGAAAAATTCCTAAAACCCTTAACTCATTGCTTCCACTTTGGGAAAAAGATAAAAAAAACATCTCCTCAGATGAGTACAACCAGCTTTATAAGGATCTTTTTCATGACTGGAACGATCCCATACAGGTTGTACATTTCAAAGGTGAAGGCACAGTTCAGTTTACCGCCCTTGTATATATTCCGTCCAAAGCTCCTTATGATTTCTATACCAAGGATTTTCAAAGAGGTGTGAGTCTCTATTCAAAACATGTATTTATAATGGAAAAGTATGAAGACCTTCTTCCTGAGTATCTTGGATTTATAAAAGGACTTGTTGATTCTCCAGACTTTTCGCTGAATATATCCAGAGAGCTCCTGCAACAGGGAAAACAGCTCCAGGGAATTAAAAAATCTCTTGAAAAGAATATTATTCAGGCTTTAAAATCAATGCTTGAAACCGACAGAAAAAAGTATGAAGGATTTTGGAAGGAGTTTTCAAGAGCAATAAAAGCCGGAATTTATATGAACTATGAAAACAAGGAAAAACTTTCGGAGCTGCTTATGTTTGACAGTTCATCGGATGTAGGACTGACAACTCTGAAAGAGTATGTTTCACGCATGAAAGACGGACAGGAGTATATTTACTACGCTTTTGCCAAAGACAGGAGTGCAGCACAGAAGCTTCCGCAAATAGAAGGCTTGCTTGATAAGGGCTTTGAAGTGCTTTTCATATATGAAAACATGGATGAGCTGGTACTCGACTTCATGTCGGAGTTCAATGCAAAAAAGATTCAGTCGGCCAGCAAAGAAGAGGAAAAGCCTTCGGATAAACAGGAAAAGGCAGGCAGCGGAGAACAAGCTGATATACTGCAGTTCATCAGAGAACATCTTAAAAATGCTGTTTCTGATGTTCGTATAAGTTCCAGACTAAAGAACAGCCCTTCATGCATAGTAAGTAGCAAAGATGGAATAAGCATGGCTGTTGAGCAGTTGATCAAACAGATGGGTGAAAATCAGGATATATCCGAACTGAAAGCTAAAAAGATTCTTGAAATAAATCCGGATCATAAGATGTACACTGCCATAAAGACAGCTTTTGAGCAGGATAAGTCCTCTCAGAAGCTTAAGAATCTTATAGATGTAATTTATGCACAGGCGCTTATATCTCAGGGACTGGCACCTGAAGATCCTTCTTCATTTATTGAAAAAATCTCCGAACTAATTTCCTGACACACCTAAAAACCCCTTTCATCAGATGTTTTACCTGATAAAAGGGGTTTGTTTATTTTTATGATGCTCTTTTTTTAGTATGCTTTGAAAACAAAATTTATTTTTTAGTTAATAATCTGGTAAAATATTATATAAGCTTGCTTTTATTTTTTTGTTCAGGGTGGGTGCATAATGAAGTATCTTCTTGAAGATCTCTTGGATATAACAGCACTTAAAAAAGTGCTTACTAATTTTTATGAGTTCTCGGAAGTTCCGGTAACTTTGATAAACTCTGCCGGTCGCCCTCTGATAAGCATAGGCTGGATCGATATCTGTACAAAATTTCATAGGAAAAATTCTTTTTCTTCCGCCAAATGTTCGGAAAGTGATTCTGAACTCTTTAACTCAATGCTCAAGGAAAATTCTCAGATCTTAAAAAGATGCAGTAACGGGCTTCTTGAACTTGGTTCGAAAATAACAATCGATAATGATTTCATGGGAAGCATCATTGTCGGACAGTTTCTTACGGAAAAACCCGATATAAACTTCTTTATGGAACAGGCAAGAAACTACGGCTTCAATGAGCCCGAATATATCCTTGCCGTAAAAAAGATCCCGTTAATCTCACATGAAAAAATCAATGCTATAGTTCAGTTTGTGACAAGCCTGACCTTTATGATAGCCCAGGTTGGTTATAAACGCTTAAAAGAACTTGAATTGATAAATATCATGAACGTTACCCAGGACAGGCTGACAAACGTTGAAGGGTTTTACAGCCAGCTCCTTGATATTCTGCCTGATCCATGTATAATCATGGGGTTGTCAGGAGAAATCAGGACAGCATCCAAAAAGGCACTTCAAATGTTTGACTATACCTTGGAATCCTTTTCAAAGATGAAGATTACACAAGTGATTGAACCACAAAGCATCAAAGATGCCTCTGACGATCTTGCTGCTTTGAAGGCATGCCTTGAAATAACTTCTAGGGAGTACTGCCTTAAAACTTCAAAAGGAAAGATGTTCTATGCAGATGTAAACTCCAAATTCCTTTATGATATCCATGGTTCTCCGAACGCTATAGTATGCTTATTGCGCAAGAAAGATAACTTTTCTGAAAATGATGAAAATTCATTAAAATTGAAGCTTTCCCACTCAAATTCTTTTGATATAAACTTAATAGCAGCATTGTATATGCAGCTTCAGCTACGTAGCCTGGAGTCTGAAAAACCGGATGTTTTTTATGCAGCAAAAAGTTTTTCATGGTCTTTTACAGACGGAAAAGAAAGTATGTTTCATCTTAAAGATACTATATTAGCAGCAGCCCAGGCATACAGACCAAAGATAGGCAAGCTTGACATCTCTATGACAGACAGCAGCAATATAATACAGGATTTTATCGTATCGGATTTTCATGCTTTAGCACACATCCTTTACGATATTTTTGCCGTTATTGAAAGAATTTCAGACAGCCCAGCCATAAAAATAAGTATTTCATTTTTCAACTCAAATTCTCAGAAGCTGGGCATATCTTTCACGATTGACAATGCGGTTTTTTCTGCTGACCAGCTTTCCGGAACATATCGTTTTTCTTGGACAGATTATAGTTCGGCGGAAGATCTCTTTTTCAGACTTCCGTATATTAAAGCTCTTGTTTCTTCTATGAAGCCGTTGTTTGGAGAAATGGAAGTGCTTTTCACAGAATCGTTAAGCAGATTTACACTGGAGTTTGACTTCAAAAACATCCAGAATGAGACGGTTTTATTATCTGCCGGCTTTGAAAGCCGCTCCGGAGGGAAAAAGAGAATGACTGAGCTGAATGTCCTTATTGCCGAAGATGATTTCATTAATCAAAAACTTATCAGCAATATTCTTGCTAAAGAAAAAATACCCTACTTTGTTGTATCAGATGGCCAGAAGGTTGTGGATGAATACACCCGAAATCCTCACTATGATCTTATTTTAATGGATATACAAATGCCTGTTATGGATGGCATAGATGCCAGCAACGCCATAAGAAAAATAAATCCAGTAATTCCCATTATTGCTCTTACTGCTGATCTTTCATCAGAAGATACAGGCAGGCTCAAAGCGGCACGGATTGACAAACTTTTGGTAAAGCCTTTTCAGACAAGTGACCTTCTTGAGATACTTAAAATCATGAATATCAACACAGACAGTTCAGAAGAAAGTATGAAAGAGCTTATTGGAAAGGTTCGTGAAGAAACTGGGCTTGTGGAAAGTGAGGTTCAGGAACTGCTTGATGACTATGTCAAATACACCTCCTCTGAATTTGAAATCCTCGGAGACATGGTTGAAAAAAATGATTTTGAAGGTATTTCAAAGCTCTCACATAAATTAAAAGGCTCATCCCTTTCTCTAAGAATATCTAATATTGCTGAAATTTTGCAGAAAATGGACGAGGATGCAAAGAATAAAAACAATCTTAATTTTCAGGACTATCTTGATGAACTGGACATATATCTTAANNGATGATGTGATGATACATAAAATAACCAAAATAGTACTTAAGGATATGACTTTCAGAGATAAAAACATCGAATTTCTCAGTGCCTACAGTGAAAAACAGGCAAGAGAAGTACTGTTCAGGGAAGATGATATTGCCGTAGTGCTTTTAGATGTAGTGATGGAGGAAAACGACTCCGGTCTTAAGCTGGTGGAGTATATACGTAACGAGCTGAAAAACAGTATGGTCCGTATAATTCTCAGAACCGGACATCCCGGTTCGGCACCGGAAGAAAAAGTAGTGCTTGAATATGATATAAACGATTACAAAGAAAAAACAGAGCTGACCAAAGGCAAACTTTTCACTTCAATTATAAACGCTCTCAGAAGCTATGATGATATGGTGCAGCTTGATTTGAAACGCAAGGAACTGAAAGAGACTCAAAAAGACATAATAATGACACTTTCAGAAATAGCTGAAACCCGTTCTAAGGAAACAGGAAACCATGTAAAAAGAGTATCTGAATTTGCACAGTTAATAGGAAAAAAATACGGTTTTTCAGATGAAGACAATGAAATCCTTAAAAATGCCGCAGCTCTGCACGATATAGGCAAAATAGTAATAGCTGACAGTATCCTTCTGGCTCCAAGACAGTTGACAGCCGTGGAGTTTGATATAATGAAAAATCATACTGTCTATGGGTATGATCTTCTGAAAAGTTCAAAACAGCCAATGCTTCAAAGTGCCTCCGTGGTTGCCCTTCAGCATCATGAACGGTATGATGGGAAAGGTTATCCAAATGGTCTTTCAAAAGATGAAATACATATATTTGCACGTATCGTGTCTATAGCCGATGTCTTTGATGCTCTGAGCACTGACAGGGTATACAGAAAAGCATGGACTCTGGGCAATACCCTGGAATATATGAAACGTGAACGTGACAGGCAGTTTGATCCGTTCCTTCTGGACATTTTCATAAATAGTATAGACACGGTAAAATCCATAATGAACAGGTTCAACGACTGATAGAAGCTACAGGAAATGAAACGGTAAAGACTGTTCCTTCATTTTTGACACTATGACATTTTATACTGCCTTTAAGCGTCTGGGTGACAAGGTTATAAACTATGCTTAGCCCAAGTCCGGTGTTACCTTTTGTCCGGTTGGTTGTAAAAAACGGATCGTATATTTTTTCCATATCCTCCTGAGCTATCCCATGGCCATTATCGCTGTAAACAAGCTCAATCATCTTTTTATTCTTATCAGACTGATCGGTCAGAAGAACAGCTTTTATTTTTATTGTACGTTTCTCAAGTCCTTCAAATCCATGAATAACAGAGTTGGAAATAAGGTTGGTAATTATCTGCGACAGAGCTCCTGGGAAGCTTTCTATATCAAGCTTTTCATCACAGTCTATTTCTGTATGGTGATTGTTTTTCTTTAGAGGATAGTTCATGGTAAGAAATATATCCTCAAGATATTTTTTTAAGTTAAACTGCCTTTTTTCCTGACTGGACTGATCTACAGAGATCTCCTTGAGACTGACTACCAAACCGGCAGCCTTTTGAAGATTCAAAACTATTATATCCGAAGTTTCAATATTTTTCCTGAGAAACTCCTCAAAACAAGATTTTGTAAGTTCTCCTTTTCTGTGCATATTCAGTATTTTTCTATTCTCATCAGATATATAAGTACTTCCCACCAGACTGTTTCCAAGAGGTGTGTTTATTTCGTGGGCTATTCCCCCGACAAGTTTACCAAGAACAGCCATCTTTTCGCTTTCAATAAGGCTTTTCTGCGTTCTTCCAAGCTCATCCAGAGCTGCCTGAAGCTCCTGGTTCATAGCCAAAAGCTCCTGGTTCATAGCAACAAGACCCTCGTTTGCGTCATCTAACTGAGCATAAGCTTTTTCCAGGTTCATAGTTCGCTGCTTTATAAGTTTCTCAAGGTTATCATTAAGCTCTATAAGTCTTTTCTGAGTTTTTATTCTTTCTGTGATATCCTGCACAAAAGAAAAATTATACTTCTTATCTTTGTACACAAGATAGTTTGAAGTGACTTCCACATCGTAAAGAGAACCGTCTTTTCTTCTCTGCTTTCTCTGAAATACCATACTATGTTCATCTTTGATCTTTTCCATGTGGCTGCTCCACAACAGCTCATCCAAATCCGGATCTATATCAAATACAGTAAGTTTTCCAACCTCCTGTTCACTGTAGCCGAGATTTTTCCTTGCCGAACTGTTTGCATAGACTATTTTTCCATCATTTTTTATCCAGTAAGCTTCTATCATAGACTTCTCGACCGCAAACTTGGAAACCTCAAGAGCGGTATCAAGCCTTTCAAGTCTGTAAGCACTTTCACTAAGTTTTGTCTCACGGTTTTTTATCTCCGAAACCATCTTTGCAAAGCTTTCCTCTATTTTCAGGAACTCTCCGCAACTCTTTTCAATCTTTTCATCGTATCTGCCGTTTGAAATATTCTGAATATAAACCAGAAGCTTATCCAAAGGCTTTTTAATAAACATGGAAAACAAAAATGAAGATGAAACCTGTATAACTACTATAAGAACCACCACAAGCAAAAGGATCATGGCTATGCTGTCGACAAAATCGCTTATCAGTTCATCATACCCGAAAGAAACCTTCAGCTTTCCAAGCGCTTTATTCCCATAGAATATGGTTTTTGAAACCGATACATGGTTGGACGGTATTTCTTTTTCCTTAACAAACACAATATTGTCGTAAATATCGTACACAGTTATGCTTTTTACACTGCCGTCAAGAAAAAAAGTATCCGCAGCTTTTTCCATCCCCAGAAAATCCTTTTCCTGCAGTTCAATCGACAAAAGCTCTGAAAGATTAGCAGTACTTGATTCGTAAACATTTCTGAAATCTTTTTTCCTCAGATCATAACTCCACATAACGCCTATCATTCCAACAGCAAAAACAGATAAAGCAACTATTGCACCAAGATACAGTGAAAACTTTGAAGCTATAGATATACCGTTTTTTTCCATTCGCTTACCTCTGACTTTGATTTTTAAAAACACATTTTACATGATATCTACTTTATAATACGTTTTTTTGTTAAGAAGGTAAATATATCTTACAAAAAAAAGAATAAGACTCGCCAGTCTTATTCTTTATAGTATTTCTGATTCTTCAAAAGCTGTTCCTGTGGAACATCTCTCAGCGCTTTGGCGGGTGAACCTATATAAACTTTACCGGCCAAGGTATTTCTGGTTACAACACTTGCAGCTGCTACAAGCGTATCCTCGGCAATCACCACACCAGGCAGTATTGTAGAGTTTGCACCTATTCTTGCACCTTTCTTCAATGTCGGACCTTTGAAATACTTCTTTCTTTCTTCTGTTCTGCCTAAAAAATTATCGTTGGTAAAGGCAACCTCCGGAGCAATAAAGCAGTAATCCTCTATAACGGATATTGCCGTGATATATGCATTGGTCTCAACTTTAACGTACCGTCCTATAATAGTTTTATTTTCAACGCTCACACCGCGCCCTATAATCGTAAATTCTCCGATGGAAACCTCTTCTCTTACGCTTGCCAGATCACCTATGAAAACATTGCTTTGGATTACCGCTCCGGCGTATAATATACAGCCTGCGCCTACAGTAACGTACTCTCCTATATTAAGAGGCTCGAGTAAAACATCCTTGGTAACAGCTGAGTTACTTGCCCTGAAAGGTTTTTTGCCTAAAACTGTATTATCCCCTATCACGCTTGACTTTCCTATTTTAGTACCTTCATGGATAATTACCAGATCACCTATAACTGAATTTTCACCTATTACTACACCATCATCAATTACAACATTCCTTCCAAGTTTAACGTTAGCTCCTATACTTGCCTTTTCCGATATAACGCTCATAATATACCTCCCGTTTTTTGAAGTATTTCCGCCCTGTGCAAAAGCTCCGCAACACCTTCCTCATTCTGCGAAACAGCTGCCTTTTCAATATCAGAGAACAAAACCGCAAGCTCATCGTACATTATGTTGGCACTTGCGCCCTTAAGGGAGTGGGCACAGTTTTTGATCTGTCCATAATCAAGCATATACAATGAATTTTTTATTTCCTCAAGCTTCTGAACAAATAACTGACTGTACTCCTTTATTATATCCAAGGCCTCTTCTTTGGTAAGTCCGTACTTTAAAAACAACTTTTCGCAAAGTTCGTCCTTTGTCATACAATCTCCTCCGCCATACGGTCTAAAGAATTTTCAGAACCATAATGCTGGTATCATCGGAACATCTTTCTTTTGGACAGTTAAGAAAATTTTGCTTTATCTTATATACTACGTCTTGGGCTGTCATTGAAATCATATCAAGCTTGCGCATAAAGCCGGTCAGCTGATCTATCCAGGCTCTTACAGTAAGCTGCTCATCATCGGAATTATTCTGAAATCCATCACTGTAAAGAATTATAAAGTCGCCTGAAAGTATCTCTGTCTGCATCTGAACATATTCGGCCTCTTTCATGATACCTACAATAAATCCGTTTTCCTCTATAAGAAAAAAATCTCCAGATACAGCCCTGTAAACCAAAGGATACGGATGTCCCGCATTGCAGAAGGTAAGACAGTTGTCCTTTATATTCCCTATAAATGCCGTAAAGCTGAAGTAAAGATTATTTTTTATATTATCACAAAAAAAATCATTCATCCTTTTAATAACTCCGGAAGGAGTTTTCTCTGACTTGATATAGTTTTCAAACNNTTTACCATGGAAGATATCATCGAAGCAGCAACACCATGCCCCGAAACATCGGCTATTATGAACCACAGTCCCTCCTGGTTTTCTATGCAGTCAAAAAAATCCCCGCCTACCTTAGAGGCCGGAAGATAATCACCGTACATCTGTGCTGTCTTAAGCTCCTTGGTATTGTTAATTATCATATGCTGAAATATGTTGGCAAGCTCCATCTCTTCTTGCATCATACTGTTAAGCTCCATAATAGTCCTGGTATGCTCAACTTCCTTGAGAGCATTTTTCACTTTTAAAGGAAGTATAAACTCTATCTGCTCTGAAGTAAAAGGTTTGGTAAAATAATCATCTGCCCCCAGCTCAAGGGCTGTTTTCACATATTCGGTCTCATCTATGGCCGAACTTACTATTACCGGAATACTGCCGTAGCGGTCACTGCTTTTTATCTCCCTCAAAAATCCAAAACCATCCAGCTTAGGCATCAGAAGATCTAAAAAAATAAGATCTATCTTGTTATTGTAAATGATTTCAAGAGCCTGAACACCATCTGAGGCATCGTAGAAATTCAGATCAGACATGCTCTTTGATATTACTGTCTTTATAAGCTTGCGGTTGATAGATACATCATCTACAATAAGTATGGATTTCAATGTATTTCCTCCAAGAAAACAACTCTTTTTTATTTTCAATTATACCCTAACAGCATGTATAAAAAAAGACCCCCAAGGATCAGCTTGGAGGTGGGGCTAATTTTTAAATATAAGAGATGAAGCTATCTATTATGGGTTATAGTGGGTACTTTTTTAAATACTTATTTTATAATTATATACC
>DJGH01000025.1:2322-18469 GCA_002431635.1 Petrotoga sp. UBA5851 | reverse complement strand
TTATTTCATAAAAAATTTTACTAAAAAACTTGACTTTTTTAATAAATGATGATAAAATTTTTATTGAAATTCAAAATTATATTTTTAGGAGGATTTATGAACAGCTTAGAAAAGAGAAATCTTGTTCTTTATGTGTGGGGAAGATTTGTTTCAATATTAGGAAGCGGTATACAAGCCATGGCGATACCTTTGTTTATTCTTGATCTTACAGGATCAGCAAAAATAATGAGTACGGTGACTATGTTTTCGCTTATTCCTATGCTTGTAATGCTTCCTATTGCCGGAGTATTGGGGGACAGGCTGAACCGAAAGCATATCATGGTAAATATGGACTTTGCACGTGGCATACTCATATTTATTATGTCGGTAGTAAGTGTCTATGGTGGTCTTAATATAACTGTTCTTATAATCGGGCAGATAATACTGGCGGTTATGGATGCCATATTCAATTATTCAACAGGTTCTGTGATGCTTCCTGATCTTGTGCGTTCTGGTGATCTTAGAAAGGCTAACTCTTTGGTGAGCTCCTTTGACTGGACGGCAAGGATTCTTGGCCCTGCAGTTGGGGGTCTCATATATTCAGCAGTCGGCATAAGTGGAGTTTTTCTTATAAACGCTGTTTCGTTCGTACTTTCTGCCATAAGTGAAATATTCATAGTTTACAAAAGGCCGGTTGTCAGAGATAAAAAACTTAGTGTAAAAATATTCTTTGAAGATATAAAAGAAGGTCTCTGTTTTATAAAAAAATCTCAAAATCTTATGATACTTTTTTTGTTTGCTATGTTTATAAACTTTATGAGTACGCCTATGTTTTCAGTGGTGATACCTTTTGTGATGCGCAGTACAATAAAGTTTGACGCTGTCCAGTATGGTGCTGTTGAAATGTTTTTCTCTATAGGCATTCTTTTGGGGAACTTTGCTCTTGTTACTTTGCTTTCAAAAAAGGAAAGTAAAAAGATTATAAAATCGGGACTGCTTTTCCAGACAGGTTATTTTTTAGCAACTTCCGTTCTTATGTTTCCTGCGGTCATTATGTTTTTAAATGGTCCCTCAGTTGCAATGTTTGGGCTCTTTTCTTTTTCAATGGCAGTAATGGGCTTTTTCAATGCTCTGATAAATACACCGCTTATGACTATTATGCAAAAGCTTATTCCTGCGGATATGCGTTCCAGAGTTTTTTCCGTTCTTGATTTTATGGGGCAGATTGCTGTGCCTGTTGGTATATTTATAGTAGGAATGCTTTCTGATAAAATCGGAGTTCATTATATCTATCTGGTAGATAATATAATTGTGTTTTTTGTAGTTATGCTTTTCATATTTTCTGGGAAAGAAGAAATTTTTTCTGATGAGCCTTCCCCGGTTCAAGCAAGTAAATAAGCTTACCCGATAAACCCCTGCTTATGCAGGGGTTGACTTTTCTTGAAAAATAAGGTATACTTAATTATACCATAAAAGAAGAGCGGGGATAATATGGATATTGTTGAAAAGCTAAAGATACTATCGCAGTCAGCAAAGTATGATGCATCATGCGCTTCTTCCGGGAGTGAACGTGAAAATTCCGGAGGAATGGGGAATGCAAGCTGTGCTGGTATATGCCATAGCTGGGCAGACGACGGCAGATGCATTTCACTTTTAAAAGTGCTTTTCTCCAACCAGTGTATGTACGATTGTGCTTACTGTGTAAACAGAAAGAGCAATGATGTCAGAAGGGCATCCTTTACCCAGCAGGAGCTGGTACAACTTACAATGAACTTTTATAAACGGAACTATATAGAAGGACTTTTTCTTAGCTCAGCAGTATTTGTTAGTCCAGACGTTACCATGGAGCACATGCTTGGTGTGGTCAAAAGATTGCGTGAAGTAGAAAAATTTTATGGTTATATTCATCTTAAAGCTATTCCGGGTGCAGATCTTTCACTTATAAGACAGGCGGGCATGTATGCTGACAGAATGAGTGTCAATATTGAGCTTCCTTCTGAAAGCAGTTTGAAAATGCTTGCACCGGATAAAAAAAAGGAAGATATTCTTAAGCCAATGGTTTTTATGGGTAAAAATTGGCTTGAAAACACACAGGAACGCCAAAAATACAGGAAAGCACCGCTTTTTATACCAGGAGGACAGAGTACACAGCTTATTGTAGGAGCTACGCCCGACAATGATCTTCAGATTATAAAACTGGCTGAAGGCCTTTATAAGAAATTCAGTATGAAGCGGGTGTACTACTCTGCCTATATTCATACCAACAACAGTGATGACAGGCTTCCTGTTCTTGCATATCCGCCGCTCAGGAGAGAAAATCGCCTTTATCAGGCCGATTGGCTCTTGAGATTTTACAGGTTCAATGCTGATGAAATACTTGACAGTTCGTTTCCGTATCTTGATGAAGAAATTGATCCCAAAAGCTCGTGGGCATTAAGACATATGGAGTTCTTCCCGCTGGAGGTTAATAGGGCAGGATACGATCAACTGTTAAGAGTTCCAGGAATGGGTGTGAAAAGTATATTAAAAATACTCAATGCGAGAAAATACGGTAAAATAATGCCTGATGATCTTAAGAAATTCGGCGTAGTCCTTAAACGTGCAAGGTTTTTTATTACATGCAACGGCAGAAAAATTTCTGATCTTTGCACCGATCCTTTTATCATCAGAACTTTTCTTATGTCTAAAGCCGAGAACAAGCCCAAAAAGCTAAAACTTCCTTTTTTATACGAGGTGAGTATATGAAAGTTTTTCTATATGATGGCTCGTTTGAAGGTATGTTAAGCACATTTTTCCATATACTCAAGTGCAGGGAGAGTTTTTGTTCGATTGAAAAGTCAGGATTGGACAGACCTGTACTTTTTTCAGAATCAGAGTTTATTCCAACTGACAATTTAAATGCCGAGTATATGGCAAAAGCCATCTGCTCAAAAATATCTGTTTTCTCATTTCAGAATATTATATACTCTTTTCTTTCGGAGAAGAACAGGATAGAGGATCTTTTATTCAGTTACGTTATCTGTGGTTTTAGAACGGGCACAGATACAGACAGGCACCTTTCAAATAAAACAGTTTACAGTGTTAATGAGATAAGCAGGAAAGTGAGTTTTGAGTGTCATAAGCTTAAGGGTCTGCTGAGGTTTTCAGAGCTTAAGGACGGCAGTCTTTATGCCCCGGTGGAACCTGATTACAATATTGTCTCTATTTTGTCAAAGCATTTTGAAAGAAGGCTTTGCAATGAAGTATGGATGATAAATGATGTAAAAAGAGGGCATGCTGTTTTATACAGGAACCATAATCTTGAATTTTTGGAAGTAAAGGACATTGAGATAACCAAAAATACTTACTCGGAACAGGAGAGTACTTACCGGCAGTTATGGAAAGCATACTTTGAAAGCATAGCCATAAGGGAGAGAACCAATCCAAAACTTCAAAGGGCTTTTATGCCTCAAAGATACTGGAAGTATCTTACGGAGAAGAACTAAAGAATGGTTTTGTAGGTAAATTTATCTTTGTACATCTCTTTGTCTGCTTCCGAAATAAGATTTTCCGGAGAGATGTGTTTTTGATGGTCGTACTCAATGAAACCCATGCTGAAGCTGATTTTGTAAGTTTTCTGGCTTATGAAGTTGTACTTCTGGAGGTTTACATGTATTCTTTTTCTTATTTCATATGCTGTAATAAGATCTGTTTTAGGGAAAATCACTATAAACTCATCTCCGCCCAGCCGTGAAATTATGTCGCTGCTGCGGATACTTGATCTGAGTATGTTTATGATATTGATAATTAGTTCATCCCCTTCTCCGTGACCGTAAGTATCATTTATTTTTTTGAGGTCATTAACATCTATATAGCATATAGTTAGCTTTTCGCCGTTATTTATAGACATTTGCATCTGCCTGGCCAGAAAGTTAAGACCATATAACCTGTTATATGCATTGGTAAGGGAGTCTGTTGTGGCACATTTCCTTAACTCTTCTTCTCTTATCTTCCAATCAGAGATATCGGTATGGCTACCTACAATTCTTATCGGAGTGCCTCTTTCATCAAAAACAGCTTTTCCTCTGTCTAAGACCCATACATATGTTCCATCTTTGCTTTTAACCCGGTGTTCCGATATATAGCATGTTGTTTTTCCTGTATAATGGTCGTTGAGCGCCTGTAGGACATCCGGCAGATCCAAAGGATGAATACGTTCTTTCCAATCAAGTTCATTTGGAATAATCTCATTATCTTCATAGCCCAGCATCTGTCTGTACGTTTTGGAAAAAAAAGCTCTGTTATTCTTAAGATCCAGATCCCAAATACCGTCGTTAGCGGCATTAAAAACAAGCTCAAATCTCTCCTCGCTTTCACGCAGCTGAGTTAGCGCTTTTATATGCGCGGATATCATACTGTTAGCCTTTTCGGCTATTTCGCGATGATCTTTGAAATAAAGGTCTTTTACACTCATCTGTGTCATAGAGTACGTGCTTTGTTCAATTTTAGTTTTCAGACGTATAGATTCGCTGTGTATTTTTTTTGAGAAGCCGCGAAGAAGAAGAACGGCTGCAATAAAAAGTCCGGCTAAAAAACATGAGCCTACAATCAACTCTTTTTTAAACTTCATATCAGCCTTTGCCTTTCTTTCGTGAAGAAAAGAAAGAGTGTCCTGAAGGACGGATTCATTTACGGTGCTTTTTTCAAGATAGTATTCAATGCCACTATAGGTACTGTCTATGAGACGCAGCTCGTTATTGTAAAACGCATACTCAATAACGATAACACTTATTATCGTTACTGACATGATCAACAGTATCAAAAATGAAAAGTACTTTAAAAAGTCGTATGAGAAAGTATTTCCTTTATGCATAAGCACCTCTTGATAATCTGTAACAAAGCCATTATATCATAAAAACTCCGGGAAAATAAATTTCCCGGAGTTTTTATGATGGATTGTCTAAGGAGTAATGGAATTTAAACATCTACGCAATACGGGAGTTTCTTTCCGCATATTCCTGCAATAATATTTTCGGCAGCCATAACTGACATCCGGGTTCTTGTGCTGTAGCTTGCAGAAGCGATATGAGGAACTACTATGCAGTTTTCCATACGGAGAAGTTCTGAATCCATGTTTATAGGTTCAGGATCGGTTACGTCCAGACCTGCGCCTGCAATCTTATGAGTTTTAAGAGCTTCAATCAGATCGGCAGTGTTTATCACCTGTCCCCTGGCTGTGTTAATAAGTATACAGTTTGATTTCATGGCTTGAAATGAATCTTTTCCTATCAACCCTTTAGTTGACGGATTAAGATCGGTATGCAGCGATATAAAATCACTTTGCTGGTAGATCTGCTCCAGACTGCTGTAAACCACATTCATTTCTTTTTCTGCTTTTAGTTTTCTGGTTCTGCTGTAATACAGAACTTTCATCCCAAAGCCCAAAGCTCTTCTGGCCATTGCCTGTCCGATTCTTCCAAAGCCGATTATACCGATTGTTGCTCCCCA
The DNA here is from genome assembly GCA_002431635.1 of Petrotoga sp. UBA5851. Lineage (GTDB taxonomy): Bacteria > Thermotogota > Thermotogae > Petrotogales > Petrotogaceae > UBA5851. The sequence continues at coordinate 13,003 of DJGH01000025.1, read as the reverse complement.
TACATCATAACCAAGCATCAGTTGAGGTCCCCATGTTTTCCAGTTTCCAAGTTTCACATACTCTGCTGCCTGAGTAATTCTACGCGATACAGCCATCAGCAACGTAAAAGCAAGATCAGCGGTTGTTTCAGTCAGAACCCCAGGTGTGTTTCCTATTTTAATGCCTTTGGATGCGGCATACTTTATGTCTATGTTATCGTATCCGACAGCATAATTGCTTATGACCTTAAGATTTGGTGCACTGTCGATTACTTGACTGTCTATCTTGTCCGAGAGCATTGTTATAACGCCTTGGCAGTCACGTAGTTCTTCTTTTAAAATATCCCTGGGAACCGCAAGCTCATCCGGCCATACTTTCACATCATAAAGGCTTTTCAGGTTCTCAACTCCTTTTTCGGGGATATTTCTGGTGATATATACTTTGGGTTTCACTGTTTTTCACTTCCTTTATAATTCAATAAGATTTTTATCGTATCTATTAAGTACTTCAGCGCCGTTTTCCGTTACAAGCACAAGATCCTCTATTCTTACGCCCAGTTTGTCCGGAAGATATATGCCTGGTTCTATAGAAAATATCATTCCGGGCTGTACTGTAAGTTCATTAGAAGGTCCAACATCTGCATACTCGTGCACATCCAGACCAATATTGTGACCTGTTCTGTGTGTAAAATACTGCCCAAAGCCTTTTTCGCTTATATGTTCTCTTGCCTGAAAGTCAATCTCACAGAACTTCACACCGGGTTTTATGAAACTTATGGCCTTTAAATTGGCAGTTAAAACTATGTCATATACTTTCTTGAACTCAGCCGGAGCCTTACCGTAAAAAACAGTTCTGGTCATATCGGAACAGTATTTTTTATACATTCCGCCTATGTCAAGTATTACACCCTCGTTTATTTTCAGAATACTGTTATCTGGTTCATGATGTGGACAGGCGCCGTTCTTTCCGTACGCTACTATGGGCTCAAAGGAAAATCTGGATTTTTGAGTTTCAAAGAGATTTTTGACAGCTTTGGCAAGATGGTGTTCACTAAGCAGCTCAGGTACAAGCTCAATAACCTTTTCCATTACAGAATCATTAATAATGCTGGCTGTTTTCATCAGTTCTATCTCTTGTTTATCTTTTACTATCCTTAGGCTGTCAAGCATGAACGTAGAGTTGAAAAAGCTCATTTCCGGTTTTTTGTTCATAAGTTCGATAAGAAACCTTGAAGGCCAGTTTTTGTCTATCCCGGTTCTTGTGTTATCAAGGTTTTTGCATAAAACTTCAACTGCAGGTTCAGAATCATCAAAGTAAACCAGCTGGACTCCTTCTATAGGCTCAACTGGGAATAGCCTGTTGATAATAAGTTTTACACTGCGGTTCAAACCTATGCTCAGAACTACCATTCTTTCCCCGCACTCTGGCCACAATCCTGTAAGATAATAAATATAAGAAGGAGAAGAAACTAAAATTTGGCCTGCTGAATTTTTTTCCATAAGATCAAAAAGTTTTTCAAAACGTGCTTTATTCATAATAAGCCTCCCCTCTATAAATGCTTTCAGTAGTATTATACTCTTAAAAAGACAGAAAAAAAACAGCGGAAAAGTCCGCTGTCTTACAAATCTTTTTCAAAAAGTTTTTGGGCCTGTGTAAGCAAAGCTTTCCATGTGAATAGGCTTCCGGCTATTCCTATAAGCATAAGGACAGGATTCATCAGCTGGTTTGGAATATACTCTCTTGTAACATATCCTAAGTAGCCCAGGCCGAAAACAAATCCAAAAACAATTGCGATCGCAAGTAATCCATTAATATTCTGTTTCATAGCCTTTATCGGGTTGTCCCACTCCAGCATAGGCTTTGCCGTATCGACAATCATCTGTAGGTTATTCAGGAATATGGTTAGGAGATATCCCGTTACTATAATCCAAAGAACCTCAAGCCATCCTATTTTTGTGATAAATCCTACTGCAATGGCTGAGCAGAAAACACCTACACCGCTTATCAAATTAGAATGTACAAACTTTACTTTTATTACATCTGTTGGACTCACAGGCAGTGTTTTTAGCTCTCTAAGAAGCTTTCCCTCACGGCTGAATGCCGATGCGGGAAGAAGGCTCATTGATCCTGCAAGAGCGGCCAGAAGCGACCCCACGGGTACTACAAGCTCTTTGTACTGATCTATAAATATCATAAGCGCCTGGATTTCCGGTACGTTATAAGCTCCTGCCGCAAAAACTATAAGCAGAATAGGGAAAATTACCACATTAGCAAGTCCGTTGAAACTGAAAGCCGGTACTCTGAGAAAGTATCTCCATTCACGTTTCATTAGGGTATGGTATACCGTGCTTTTAACGGAAAAAACTTTTTCAAACTCATTATCAGAAAGCTTTTTCTTTCCAGCAGCATTTTCCTGAAGTTCTGAGTAGGTTGAAAAATAGAATCTGTCAGCAAGCCACAAAACCAGTAAAAAGGCTGCAAGATGAACTCCTATATAACTCAGGAGCCACAAAATTCCTGATACTCCGCTCCTGGTAAGTGCATTAAGGGCAAGGAAAGCCGGAGGATATGCCATGGAAATTTTATTTATGAACATATCCGGATCTGCAAGTAATTTAGCCATATCCTGTGAAGAAAGACCTGCAGTGGTTTGATTCATGGCGAACTGGTTCAGATAGTACTGGCCAAAGATGACTCCCACAAGAACTACGGTACTGATGAAAAATATCATAAAATCCTTATTTTTATTGAACTTAACTACTGATGAAAGCGGAAAAATAATTATACTTACAAGGAGCATGGGGAAAAGCTGTGAAAAAAGAAATACTATAATCCCAGTTATATAATATCCTGCCCGCATATTTGAGTTGATCCCGTACAGAACGATAACAGGAGCAAGCATAAACAAAGAAACCACGAGCTGGTCTATCGTTACTGTAAAAAGTTTTGCGCATAGAACCTCAGCTGGTTTTAAGGGCAGAGGAATCAATGCTGCTGTTTCTTTTGAAAAAAAGAAGGAGCTTATTAATGTGAACATTCCAAGAAAAAGTCCGAAGATCGATGAGTAAAGAAAAGCGTTTGAAAGCATAAGTTTTCCCATTCCCATTTTAATACTTTCACGCATTAACGGGTTAAGAAGCTCGCTGTAAAGCGGTATTAAACTTGCTATGAGAGCAATGACCGCTCCGCCTATAAGAACAGCTTCCCATAAACGCTGTTTTTTTACCACATAGGTATACCATTTTTTTGATATTCCGTAATGTTCATTGATTAGTGTCAAGGTAAGAGAAGTCAATTTTCTCGCTCTCACTGTCTGTCACCTCCAGGAATATCTTTTCAAGACTCTGTTCTCCTTTGGCCTTTCTTATCTCTTGGACTGTTCCGATGAAAAGGATTTTTCCTTTGCTTATAATGGCTATTCTGTCACATATTTTTTCGGCAACTTCCATAATGTGAGTTGAAAAAAATACAGTATTACCTGATTTGGCATGGCTTACCATCATTTTTTTGAGAATAAATGCCGATTCCGGATCAAGACCAACTATAGGTTCATCAAGGATCCATACAGGTGGATTGTGTATCAATGCGCATACAAGTGAAAGTTTCTGGCGCATTCCGTGTGAATAGGTTGATATAGGGTCTTTCACAGCATTGATAAGTTTAAAGTATTCCAGGAGCTTCTGTGCTCTTTCTGTTCTTATTTTTGGCGGTACATCAAAGACATCGGCTATAAAGTTTATATACTCTGCTCCGGTGATTTTTTCCATGAGCAAAGGCTCGTCAGGAACATAACCAATATTCATTTTAGCCTTTATGGGGTCCTTCAGTCTGTCGATTCCACATATTTTTATACTGCCTGAAGTGGGTTTGAGAATTCCGGCAAGCATTTTGATGCTTGTGGACTTTCCAGCTCCGTTTGGTCCGAGAAAACCGAAAATTTCACCGGGTTTTACTGTCAAAGATATGTTATCAACAGCTTTTACAGTTCCGTTATATACTTTAGTCAGTTCGGATAGTTCTATCATGTGATGCCTCCTCAATAGTCTTTTTTCTTGAATATATAGTTTCCGCCAAGACATAACATGGCTGATACGGTTAGAAGAACCAAACCGTAAAACCTTGTATGCAGCAGAGGATTAAGAATATAAGAGTAGATGTTCAGAAAGCTCATTACTTCAAGCAACGGCAAAACCGAAACGGCTATAAAAACTCCGAAAGAGGCCAGGGCGGTTTTTATCTGATCGTTAAAGAGTATTGAAAATAATATTGTTATACTGTACCAGAAAGATCCGCCGGATACCTGTGCCAGAAGATAATTCAGAAATATATCGGTTCTCATGGGATAATCGGTAAAAAGAGACAGAAGGTAGGGGATAGTTACCATGAGAAAGATGATTAATGCATTGAAAAAAGCTCCGCAAAAAAATTTTATGAAAAATATGCTGCTTCTTTTCTTTCTTGTTATCAGAAAGTATATGGTTTTTTTCTCCACTTCTCTTGAAAAAACAGGGAATGCAAGAATAATTGCAATAAAAGGTATAAACTGACCAAAATTCTTGCCGTACCATTGACTTACAGCATAAAAATCGAATCTCTTTATATTTGTCATAAAAAGTCTGGACTGTTCTTCTGACATGAGGGGAAAAGCTCCCTGGTCAAGCGATACGTTTAGTATGGTTTGAGTAATGTAATCCTTCATGCCGAAAAAAAGTATAAGTGCCGCAGAGAAGATGAAAAGTATAACGAAAAATCTTATTCGCATATCAGTAAACTCTTTAATCCACATCAGAATCCCTCCGTACCAGCGCTTCAAAAATATCTTCAAAACTTATCTCTTCCTGTCTTGCCAAAGGATATGAATTTTTAAGCATTGCAAGCTCACTACTGCGGACGATATATAAAAAATCGCTCTCTGAAACCCTCTTCTTGGAAATGTAACTGGGAAGGTCCTGTGAAGATGAAAGTGCAGCATACTTAAGCTTTATTTCATCCATACTGTCAAACTCTGTTATTTTGCCTTTATTAAGTATTATGATCCTGTCAGCGGTTTTTTCTACTTCCGAAAGAATATGACTTGTATATATCACACTTTTACCGTTGAAGGTAAGATTGCGTATCTCACGCAGAACAGTATTGCGCATTAACGGATCAAGCCCCCATGTCGGTTCGTCTAGAATATAGATCAGTGAATCGGTGGAAAATGCCAAAGACAGATAAACCAAAGTTTTCATACCGTTAGAAAGATGAGAGAACTTCTGGTTTTTATTCAGTTCAAATATTTCCATATAGGAATCAAATTTTGATGAGTCAAATTTTGGTGATAGCTGTTTAGCTATTTTTGATAGCTGTTTTGCAGAGAAGTGGTCATAAAGGTTTTTTTCCTCCGGTACGAAAACGATATTCTGCAGAGCATCTTCCACGGTCATGGGACGTGATTTGAAAAGTATTTCCCCGCCGCTTTTGATTATACCCATGATTGACTTAAGAGCGGTTGTTTTTCCGGCACCATTTGGGCCCAGCAATGCAAGAACCTCATTATCCTGAAGATCGAACGATATTTTTTTTAGAGCCCTGACTCCTGACCTGTATGATTTTTTAAGACTGTTTATCTGGACAAGTGCCATTTTCTTCACCACCGTTTCCGTATATGTTTTTAATTGTTTCGATTGCTTTGCTTTGCGGTATCCCGCTTCTTTTAAGCTTTTTTACATACTGTGTGAACTCATCCATTATTTCTGTTTCTATTTTATCTTCCTGAACAGTTTTTACAGTATATCCCAGGCCTTTTTCCGAAAGTACAAAACCTTCTGCTTCCAGTTCTCTGTATGATCTGGATACGGTATTAAGATTAACACCTATATCCTGTGCCAGAGTCCGTATTGAGGGAAGGTACTCCCCGGGATTTAATTTTTTTGTTAGGATCTGTTCCTTTATTCTTTCTTTTATCTGTTCATAGACAGGCTTGGAAGATCTGTAATCCACCTTGAACCACACTATTAGCACCCCACGTCGCTTTCAGCGCTAAAGAATCCACTGTATTATTTTTTCTGTTATTTTATATTCAAAGTTTAACTGTTGATCTATAAGCTCATGGATCATATTGTCAATAATATATATTTCCAGATCTTTATTCTTTTTCAGAGTGCTTTCATAGCTTATAAGATCCTGGACAGGGCATTTCATGTCTGCTGTTCCGTTTATTACGAGAACAGGAATCGTCATTGAGGCTATATCCTGCGGAGTGTTTTCCGTGAGCTTTTTCCATCTTCTGAAGTATTCTGGGGTTGCTCCCATTATATAATCGTCCTCTGAAATGGAGCCGTTTTGGAGAAGGTCAAACTGTGATTTCAACGCATCTCTCATCAGGGTATACTGATCTATGTAGGCCTGGTACTGATTGTTAATATTATTCTGCGTATAGATGGAAATCAGCAGTTCAAGCTGCTTTATAACCATTATATCTATTCTTTCCAGTCCCGGAGCCAAGAGTACAGCGCCTGCGAACTCTTTATCCTTGCAGATAAACGGGGCATAACTTGCTCCTTCGCTGTGACCTATAAAGAAGATCCTATTTTTGTCTATATGCTCTGTGCTGCGAAGAAAATCAAACGCTGCCCGTGCATCATCTATAAAATCCTGTGGATATACATTTACCATACCGTTTTCCAAAAGGTTTTCCTTGATTATCGTAAAATTTCTTTTATCATATCTCAGAGAGGCTATTCCGGCTTTAGCCAGTTCATGTGCGATATTCATAAAGGGTTTTATCACAATATTTTGTGCAACGGGAAGGCTTTCGTCTCTGTCGTTTGCACCAGAACCATGAACCATCACAACGGCAGGAAAAAACTCCTTCCCGCTGTTTGCAGGAACTGTAAGAGTTGCGTATAATTTAAATCCGTTGCTTTCAAAAGAAACCTCAGTTTCATTGTATAAAACTTCCTGCGAGAAGATCAAAGCTGCTGCAAATACTATAAGAGCAAAAAATAGGTATAACTTCTTCATAGAACACCTCCATTGATAGAGTTATAATATACTACTGTCATAGTATAACATGACAGTATACAGTCTGTCAAGGGGTGTTCTATCAAGAATCAGTTAAATATTGATTATGAATCCAAGTGTCAGAAGAAAGAAAGATAGGACGTTATCAGTGTAGCCGTCACTTAAAGGATTTGAAGGAGTTTTTTCTGTTCCTTTAGCACTTCCGGCGAGCCATCTTATATTCATAAAAGAAGAAAGAAAGCTGCTAAAAGGTGCACCTGCGTTTATATTTAAATCTAAAATTGAGCCTTCAAAATCAAACGAACTTCCGTTTATGAATGCTGATGAAGCATAAAACCCATCGATCTCTGTTCCCAAAAAGATACCGTTTTCAAAGCGGTAGTTAGCAGCAAACTTAAGAATAGGAACAGGTCCAAGATTTTGGTTTATTATAATTTTTTTCCCGTCCAGGCTTTCAAAGGATATACTGGCATTCCTTAACTGTAGAGAAAGACCGGCTCCAATATCAAAACTCTTTTCATTTATAAATTTATACATATAGCTGACTCTGTAAAACGGAAAAGAGTATTTTAAAGACAGACCGGAGTTTTTTTCAAACTTCACAGTGTTAATTGTGGCATCTGATGTGAGATAGGCTTTAGTCTGCAGGTCCAGCGGCTGGTACACAAAGGTAATGAGATGGCTCTGAGCCGGTTCAAAGCGCAGTGTGAACTTCTCGGCAGGGAAAAGTATATCCTGACCGCCGTCTTTGACATAATCAAACTTGGTATTCCCGTTTTCTGTTTTACCAAACTGAATCTGATGAAATACTGGCCCTACAAAACCCTTTTCATATTCCAGCTGAAGCTTAAAAGGATTTGCCGGCAGTATTCCCATAAAGCACACAAATAAAGCGCATATCAGGAAAACTCTTTTTTCCATGCGGATCACCCCTTTGTCTTTAGATTATTGTTGAGTTACATATATTAATATTATACATTAATAAACATAAAAAATAAAATACCCGTCCTTCATCTGTATCAGGACGGATATTTTATTAAAGATTATCTGCTTCCGGTTTCACGTGTAGGAATATATCCCTTTATCCAGTTTATGAATGCTGGAACGTTTCTGGTCTGAATATAGACGTTCCCTGGTCCGGTAAATCTGCACACAAGACCTTCACCGCCAAGTATAGTTGAGGACCAGCTCCCGAACTTATCGATGGAGTAGCTGACAGAGCCGTCAAATGCAACTATATGACCGGTATCGACGGTTAGCACTTCACCGGGAGCAATATATTTTTTAAATATAGCGCCGAAAGAAGATACAGCAACTCTGCCGCTGCCGCGCAGATGGAGCATAAACAACCCTTCACCAGAAAAAAAGGATTTCATGCCGCCGAAACGGGTATCCATATCTATGCCAGTATCACAGGCAAGAAATGAAGTTGACTGTACAAAAAGCTCATTATTGATATCGACTACCTCGATATCTCCCGGAAGCTCAGGAGCAAGACATACTTCCGCCTCTGACGAAGCATAAAATGTATTCATGAAAAAACTTTCGCCGCCAAGGAAGCTTCTTTTGACAGCTTTAAGGAATCCACCTGCAGTATCAGTCTGAATCTCTATATTCCCTGACATGCTGAGCATTGATCCCGGTTCGCTTTTTATGGATTCACCGCCGTTCAGTCTTACTCTTAGCATACTGTAGGAACCTTTGAAATCTACCGTATAGTCCATCTTTTCCTCCTTTTATTTCATGCTTGCGCAGAAAAAATCAACTGTCTGGTTGAAAAGTTCATTCATGTAGCCAACGCTTAGATATTTGTGATCTGCATTTTCAATCTGATGAAAGTTGATACTGTTTTGTATGCAGAAGTTCTTTACTTTTGTATAATCTACGCTTTCATCTTTTGAACCGTGTATTATTCTCAGTTTTTTCCGGTATTTTAGAAGGTCTTCAAATGCATCGGTCTTTTCGCAGTCCTGTGCGAACACTGTTGATATTTTTAATCCGCCTATATCTATAAAAGATTGTTCCGAGAGTTTTTTTATCATCAGGCCAGATTGAAAAACTTCCTTGTTGAATATGGCGGGAGACCATAAGCATACTGCATTGGTATCTTGAACCTTTGGAGCGAATAGAGAAGCGACTGCTCCGCCCATACTGTATCCGATAATTCCAAGCTTGTGGTTGTAAAAATCTTTTTTCTTGATATATCCAAATACCTCAAGAGCATCTGAAAGCTCTGTAAGTATGCTCATATCTTCAAAATTTCCTTCACTATCGCCAGATCCCCTGAAATCAAACCTTACGGTAGCAAAGCCTTGCTCAACAAGAAGTCTTGATACTCTTGGAAATTTGAAGCCTGATACGATATGGTCGCCGGAAAAGCCATGGAACATTAAAATTACCGGGTACTTTCCGGGATTGTCAGGACGTTCTGTTATTCCAACGATTCTTTTTCCGGTTTTTCCAATTGTGAAGGTCTTTAATATTGACATTCCACCGCCTCACCCTACAGTGTTCATGATTTTTTCAGAGTTGAACAGCTTGGCCGTTACGTATGCAAAAAGGAAAGATACGGCAAAGTTACTGAATATGGATAAAAGTACCTGCAAAAGTGATATCTGATTTGACAGAAGTCCTTTGAGGGAAAACACTGATCCTATGAGAGGAATGACAGAGATGCCTATCGAACTTGTAAAATCCATATTCATAGTAGCTACGCCGACAACAATTGCGATAATATACACAGGCATTATATAGCCGGAGGCTTCTTTAACGTTTCTTGCAAAGCTTCCCATAAGAATTATCATTGAAGCTGCCACTGCACTCATTGAAAGTATGGTGAACAAGAGTCCGAGTATGGAAAATGCCGAAAAGGCTGGTATATAAAGTTCACTGCTTCCTCCAGAAAAATTTCCTATAAGAGATATTCCCACAATTAGCCCTCCAAAAGTGGAAACGCTGTTAAGCAGTCCGGTTACGATAACATAAAGAATTTTTCCTATAGCGATAGATGTTCTGGATACCTGGTTGACTAAAAGGGCAGCAAGACCGCCGCGTTCCTTTTCACCTGAAGTTGTATCCATGCCTATACCCATTGCTCCGGCAAAAATATAGATAAGGAGCATATAAGGAACCATCATTGACAGGAACTGGGTTCCCTGGGATTCTTTTGGAGCAATGTCAACTTCAGATATGTTAATAGGCTTAAGGTCATCCAGTGATAGGTCATGCTTTTCAAGATTTTTCTGCAGTATCAGATTTTGATATGCGTTTAGGGCAGCTTTAATCTGTCCAAGTGCAAAAGATGATTTTTGCGATGTGGATCTGAAAAGCACTTTTACGTTTATCTTTTCAAGGGAGTCTGTGTTGTACGTTTGCGGAAACTCAAGTGCCGCAAAGTTTCCCTCTTCGCTTATGGATTGGGTTTCTTCAAATTTGATGAACTGTGAAAGAATGTTTTTGAACTCATCCGGAGCATTTTTTATCTGAAGGATATAGGTTGTTTCCTGTGCACCTTTCTCCTGTGAGTTTGATACAAATCCTATAGTGCCGAAGATTATAGGCATAAGAATAAACGGAAGAATGATGATGGAGAAAAAAGAACGTTTATCTTTAAAAATATTCTTCATCTCTTTTTTGAAAATTATCATGGAATCTTTAAACATTTTTAATCAGTCCCCTTTCTTCTGCAAGAGCAAA
>DJGH01000025.1:0-2307 GCA_002431635.1 Petrotoga sp. UBA5851 | reverse complement strand
CAAAGAAAATGTCTTCAATGCTGTCTTGGGAGTATTTTTTAAAAAGCTCCTCTTTGGTTCCGCACTCAATAAGATGACCTTCAAAGATGAGACCTATGGTATCGCAAAGTTTTTCGGCTTCAGGCATTATGTGGGTTGAAATTATGACTGTTTTCCCCTGTTTTTTGAAGTCCTTTAAAAAATCTGTGACCACTTTGGATGAAATTATGTCAAGACCGTTCGTAGGCTCATCGAATATAATTACCTGCGGATTATGTATAAGGCTTACCGCAATAGATGTTTTCTGTTTCATACCGGTGGAAAGTTTTTCTACGGGTTTACTAACAAAATCTCCCATTCCAAGGTAATGAACAAGCTGTTCCTTAGTTGAACCGAGCTGTTCTTTTGAAATATGATTCAGTTCACCGAAAAAATTCATCAGTTCATCAGGTGAAAGATTTCCTGAGAGCTTCATATCGCTTGTCAGAAACCCTATTCTTTTCCTGACTTCTGTTGACTGCTTAACGGTATCGTATCCGCTAACTTTTACACTTCCGCTGTCTGGTTTAAGAAGAGTAGCCATTATCCTTAAGGCTGTGGTCTTTCCCGCTCCGTTAGGACCCAAAAGACCGAAGATCTTTCCGTCTTCGCAGGAAAATGAGACATCTTCCAGTGCAGAAACGACTTTCTTTTTGGTCTTAAACTTTTTGGATATCCCGCTTACTTCTATCATTTGATACACCTCTCTTTTAATACAATATATTATTCCGCACTATATTATATAATACAAAAGCTTAAAAAAATAAGTGAGACTTGTCACAAAATAATATAAGCCGACTTTTGATATAATAGTATGTAAGAAAAAGGAGGCGTTTATGAAAAAAATTATTGTCACAGGCTNNCTTTGAGCCTTTCGGAAAAGAAGATGTCAATCCCTCCTGGCAGGCTGTTAAAAATGCCCGGGTTGATGAGAAATTTGTCAGCAAGCTTCTTCTTCCTGTGGTCTTCGCAGAGGCATTCGAGATTTTAAAGAAAGAGATGGACAGTTGTACTCCCGACTATGTAATCATGTTTGGGCAGGCTGGCGGCAGAACAGATATTTCTTTGGAAAGAATTGCAGTGAACTTTGATGATGCAACGATACCTGACAACAATGGAAACACTCCTTTTGGAAAGATTGAGGAGCAAAGTCCTTATGACGGTCTGTTTAGCTCTCTTGATATCTATGGGATTGTCAAAATGCTCAGAGATAAGAAGATACCGGCGAGTATCTCTAACAGTGCGGGTAACTATGTCTGTAATAACCTTTTTTATAGATGTGCCAGTTATATCAGGCAAAAGAGTCTTTCCGTAAAAAGCGGCTTCATACATGTGCCTTATTCTGCCGAACAGGCGGCCGCAAAAGCCGGTGTTCCTTTTATGCCGATAGATCTTATTACTAAAGCTGTGGAGGAAATAATATGCTTTCACACCGGCAGTTAGATACCGGCAGAAAAGTATACAGCATATTTTTAGATGAAGGAAAACCTTTATTATTAAGATTTTCTAGTGCTTTTTCCAGAGGTAAAATCAGCATAGCTATCCCACAAGCTGTTTCTTTTGAGCTTGAGCCGATTAAAAACATTTTTGCATGCAGGAACGGATGGAACTTCTGCACAAGTAAGGAGTTTATGCTATATGTTATGGACGGGATGACCAAAAGTATAGGCTATGCCATCCAAAAGCTTTTGCCTGAGCCCGGCGGCGGTTCATGGCAGGAAAAGCTTTCACTGTTATATGAGGAAAAACGAAGTATTTATTCAGGTAAGCTTGAATTTCAAGGTATTTCAAATGCTTTAAGACATCTGTATGCAGGGCAGTATATCTATGTTTTTTTTGAGTATGCCGGGCGGAAAAATCCTTACCGTGCTTTTTTTAAGTATGCGGATAGTCTTGACTTCTTTGAAAATGAAAGTAAAAGAGAGTATTTCAAGTTTCTATCATGTCTTGATGTTCCCTATGTTGTCTTTGAAAAGCTTGCGGATTTTAACAGAGAACTTTTTTCTGTTATGTCCGAGGGGGATTTAACGTTGGAGGATCTGATTGAGAATCCTTATATGCTGTCTCTTTATGATGCTCCCGTAAGTTCAAAGTATGGAAAAAGCAGTCATGAGATTCCACGGGTTGGCTTTGATAAGGTGAAGCAGGCGTTATCAATATATGCTCCGGATAAGGATTTTTCATCTTATCAGGCTCAGGCAGCCGTTGTTGAGCAAGTACGCCAGGCCTTTGAAAATGGTTCATCATATTCTGAGCTTTCCGAGGCTGTTTTGAATGTTCAGAGTCCTG
>DJGH01000049.1 GCA_002431635.1 Petrotoga sp. UBA5851 | reverse complement strand
TTTTCTATGTTAAACAGATTATATTTTTCTTTTAATTGATTTCCATCAAAATCATTGGCGGGTTTTGATAAAATTAAGATTATTTCGTTTTCTTTTTCATACATATTCTTTAAAGTTTGGAGAGTATCACTAAAAATAATTTTTCCCTTATCAATTAGAATAATATTATTGCATAATTCTTCAATTTCATATAAATTATGAGAAGTAAGTATTATTGTAGTATTTAAATCTTTTTTTATTTCTTTTATCATTTCCAAAAAAATATTTTTATAATATATATCTAAACCTAAAGTTGGCTCGTCTAGAAAAAGAAGTNNAATCAGATTACATCTTGATAATTGCCCTAAACTTAATTTTCTTACCGGTTTAAATAATAAATCTTCTAAATTCCATTTTTTGATTAAATAATTTAAATACTTATTAAAACTATCCTCCTCTAAACTATATATTTTCGATAACATTTTATAGGATTCTATAACAGGTAAGTCCCACCATAACTGAGGTTTTTGACCTAAACATACTCCAATATTTTTAACATATTTTTTTCTATCAGAAAATGGATTCAATCCCATGGATTTTATGGTTCCGTCTGTAGGGGACAATATACCAGTAAGCATTTTTATTATTGTAGTTTTACCAGCCCCATTAGGTCCTAGTAAACCTGTAACCGAATTGCTTTTTATATTAAAACTTATATTGTCTACTGCTGCAATATTAATTTTTTCACGACGAATAAATATATTTTTTATATTTCCTATAATGCCCTTTTTATTAAGATAGACCTTGTAAGTTTTGCTTAAATTAGTAGCACTGATAATATCGTCAGTCACAATTTGCCTCCATAGATATTAACCAACTTCCTGCCCTATTAAATGCACAAATTAAAGTATCAATATCAACGATAACTTTTTTTGTTCCCATCTCTGCAAACATGATTTTGTTATTATAAGCTACTGATACCATTTCACCTGCGAATCCCACAGTTTTTTATAGTACCCGTTTTTCCGAATCAGTTCTTCATGTGTTCCATGTTCTTTTATCTTTCCGTCGTCCAACACGATTATTTTATCTGCTATACTTACAGCTCCAAGTCTGTGTGTCACCAAAAAAACCGTCTTATCATTGAAAAGCTGTACAAATTTTTTGTACAGTTCTGCTTCCTGCAAAGGATCAATTGCACTTGTCGGTTCATCCAGCACAACAAAACTGCCGTTTTTATATATTCCTCTGGCCATAGACAACCTCTGCCATTCTCCACCTGAAATATCTATTCCCCCAAACTCTTTTCCCAGTTTTTCGTCCATAGAATATCGGTTTAAGGGAAATCCGGATTCTTTTAATGCTTTCATCTGCTCTTGGAGATCTTTTTTTTGAGGGTTTCCAAGCTGTACATTCTCTGCAACTGTCATTTTATATTTGTTTACGTTTTGAAAAACAGCACTCTTTCCTGCAAAAAGATCTTTTTTTTCTATGGCTTTGGCCTCTTTGCCGTTGTAAAGAACTCTTCCCTTTATAGGGTCATAAAGTCCTAGTATCATGTTTACAAGCGTACTTTTGCCGGCTCCGTTTTTTCCTACTATAGCTGTTTTTTCTCCTTTTTTTACTTCCAGAGTTATATCTTCCAATGCATTTTTCTCTGAGCCCGGATACTTAAAAGAAACATTCTCCAGTCTGAGACTTGTGAACCCACAGTCACATCTTTCGTTTCTTTTATCTGGAAATATCTCCATGAACCTAAAAAATGGCTTTACATACGTTGTAAACTGATCCAGATAGCCATACAGCTCAAAAATTTCTTGTGTGTACTCTGAAAGACTGGTAAATGCAAACAGGCTTGCTGTGAACTCTCCAAGTCTTATTTTGCCTGTTATCAACAAGTATGCCGAATACGCATACGCACCGAAGCTTCCCACAAATTTCAAAAGCTCGGCAATGGCATTGACTGAAATAACTTTTTTATCTGCACCCCATTCTGCTGCTACTCTTTTTTCAAAAGGTCCCAGCCATTTGTTTTTGAGAAAAGCTTCAATAGAGAGTATTCTGACTTCTTTATTAAAATTCAGGGAGGTAAGACTTTCCTTATATGCCATTTCTTCAAGCTGTAAAGGCATTGTCTTTTCTCTGGTCTTACCGTACTGTCTTGCTGAGTAAATTTTTTCTAAAAGTACCGCGATGTTGCTTATAATAACAAAAATAATTAAGGCCGGATTAAAATCTTTCATATAAATAAGTACTCCGATGCTTCCGAACAAAATGCCCACAAGATAGATGTTTATCTCTATAATTCTGTATACATTAGTGCTTGCCGTTCTTGCCTGAATTATGTAATTATATAATTCAGGATTTTCGTAATTTACGGCGTTTATCTCATCACATTTGTTATGAAGCATCAACCGTGCAAGTCTTTCAAATTTCAGCAACGGCCCGTACTGTAGAAAGTATCTTGTGTAGTAAATAAGGTGGAACTTAGTAAACAGCAAGTATACCCCGTACCATATAAGCAAAACAACAAATTCCGGGATCTTTTGGGTATTTCCGGGAAGTACCTGAACCATATTAAAAATTTTTACATTCAGCATTATACCTAAAAGAGGAAGAGAATAATATGCAATACTTACAGCAAGCATTAAAACAAACTCTTTTTTCATGATCTGAAAACCGATATTGAATGACTTTTTAATTATTTCATGATTATATTTTCTGTTTTTCATATAAACTCCTTTGACTGTCATATAGTTTATAATACTCTCTGTTTAATTTCATAAGACTCTCATGGGAACCTTTTTCAAAGATTTTGCCGTTTTTAACCAGGAGAATCTCATCCGAAGATTTGGTTGAGCCGAGTCTGTGCGTAATGAATATGACTGTTTTTCCTTTTAACTTTCTGTTATACATCTCATATATTTCCGATTCCGCTATAGGATCAAGACTAGCTGTGGGTTCATCAAATATTTTTAACGTTTTATCTGCGAAAAGCAGCCTTCCTATGGCAACTTTCTGCCACTCTCCACCCGAAAGATCAGACCCTCCAGAAAATTTTTTTGAAAGTGTTGTGTTGATGCCTCCCGAAAGCTTTGACGGTATATCCTCACCGTTTACTTCGTTTAAAAGCTGACTTATATGATTATCATCAGACTTTTTTGATAAGTTTCCTATAAGAATATTTTCTTTAACGGTCAGCGGAAATCTTCCAAAGTCCTGAAACAACACAGAAATGTTTTTCGATAGCTCTTTGCTTGAAATACTTTTAATAGGAACACCGTTTATAAGTATCTGGCCTTCGACCGGTTCATATAGACCCAACAGAAGCTTTATTATAGTGGACTTGCCTGCTCCGTTTTCACCTACTACAGCATAATGCCTGCCTTTTTCAATTTTAAAGCTGCAGCTGTCCAATATAAGCTCTTTACTCCCTGGATAATGGAAACTGACGTTTTTAAACTCAACCATCTCTACTTCACTTATCTCTTTACCTTCATTTTCTTCATATTCAGCAAGTTCCATAAACTCTATAAAGTCCCTGCGGAATTTTCTATATCCTGTTAATTCTGGAATTTTCTCGAATCCTGAATTAACAGAGGCAAAAACCGTTCCGAGAGCCTGCGTAACAGCAACATAATAGCCAAGTGAAATTGTATTCCCAATAAGCGGAAAAGCCAAAAGAATAAAACATCCCACCATATAAATTATTCCAGTTGTTTCAAATAAAGACTGTATTTTAAATCTTTTAAGCCCGGCTTTTTTATTCTCCTTCTGAGCCTTGTAAAACTCTTTGTTATACTCAACGTTTATATACTCTGTATAGCCAAAAATACTTTTATCCAGAACGTAAGACCTTTCTGTAAGTATTTCAGAAAGATAATTATATCTGCGTGCATTTTTTATATACTTCTGCCAAAATCCGTAAAGTGCTTTGCCCGACTTTATATTCAGAAAAACACCTAAAAATATGAAAACAACTATACTCAGCATAATAAACAGATTAACTTGCTTAAGCATGTAAATGACTCCAAAAAACTGAACAGCGCTGAAAACAAGAGATGTAATAATATTCATAGTGCTGATTATCTTTTCGTGGGAACCGTCCAGCCTTGAGATTAAGTCCTGTGTCTTTTGATCTTCAAGAACAGGATACTTTATTTTTATGGTCTTATCTAAAATACATTTACTCAACTCACAAGACAAAAGTTTTTTCATGATCTTATCCATCCAAAAGCTGATAAAATTAACCATACCGGGAATTAAATAAACCAGCGCTATTAGAAACAGATAAAAAAAGATTAATTCCATATTTCTTTCTGAGCCAGAGTTTATCACAGCATCAATAAATACTTTTTTATACGTTATACCGGCAACGACCAAAATACTTACTAATAGGCTTAGTACCAGCTTCAACAAAAAAATCAGCTTTATATATAGATTATGAGATAAGAAATAACCTGTTTTTCTTCTATTCATGGTTACCTCCAAAAAAATTTATCTTATTATAAAGTTAAATGAAAATCAAAACCACCACGCCCCATCTCGCACAATAATCTCACCACAAAACAAAGTATCTCTAAAAGGAGTGATGTTCTCATGATGAAATGATAGCGTTTTTAATATTTTCACATCCAAGATATAAAAAAAGTATATTATTTTATCGTTACGAAAAATTCTGATGTATATCAAAAGTGTCTATGCCACAACTGTTATAATAGGTTTACACCAGAACATTCAACCATCAATTGACCTTTACAATGACTACTTTTTTATAAGCAAAAGAAAAAATCTTTCTATATATTCTTTATTACTCAACTAATATAAATAAGGTAAAGCCGCCATATCAAAGGTTTTACATGATCTTTCGTTAGATTTAATTTTATACAATATACATCCTCCATAACAATCTGGAAGCAGTTTGCATTCCCTACATTCACGCTCCTTAAAACAATTGGAAGCATTGAACCAAT
>DJGH01000017.1:7864-18645 GCA_002431635.1 Petrotoga sp. UBA5851 | reverse complement strand
TTTTTCAGTTCGGGATTGTTTTTGAAGAGTTCTCTCATAAAACTGTCAAAATCCTGCTCGAAACTTCCTTCAAACTCATTATCCATTTTTATGCTCCTTGATCTTATAGTAAAAAAAATTATACTACACAAAAGGGAAAATAATGTTACTTTTTTCTTTCTTGTTATTATATGTTTTGTTGTATATTTTAACGTCTGAAGTCTAAATCTGAATGGATTGCAGTATTCTTAACTAAAAGAAATAATTAGGAAAACAAAAAAAGTTAAAATTAATGTATAATATTCTGGTACAAAAAAGCACTTTGGAACTTCGCTTATCAACAGCAGCGAAGCAGTTTTGGAAATTACGGTAAAGGAGGCTGGAAAGTTGAAGGGAAGCGAGATAAGGGTAGAAAATGTAACAAAAAGATTTGGCGATTTTGTTGCCGTAGAAAACGCAAGTTTTGAAATCCAGAGAGGAGAGTTTTTTTCTTTATTAGGTCCATCCGGTTGTGGTAAAACTACTCTTTTAAGGATTATAGCAGGTTTTGAAGATCCGAGTGAAGGTATAATATATCTTGACGGTCAGAATCTTATAAAGATCTTGCCAAACGAAAGACCTGTGAATATAATTTTTCAGAACTATGCGCTTTTTCCCCATTTATCTGTTTTCGAGAATGTCGCTTTTTCCCTCAGGCTTTTAAAGATAAGCGAATCAGAGATAAAAAGACAGGTAGAAAAGTATCTTTCACTTGTTAAACTGGATATGCATACAAAAAAATATCCTTCGCAGCTTTCCGGCGGGCAGAAACAAAGAGTTGCCATAGCCAGGGCACTTATAGGAGAGCCGAAGGTTTTGCTTTTAGATGAACCTTTGAGTGCACTTGATGCCAAACTAAGACAACACATGCTTATTGAGCTTGATTCCATTCACGATGAAGTGGGCATAACCTTTATATACGTTACCCACGACCAGCAGGAAGCGCTCAGCGTATCAGATAGAGTTGCTATAATGAACGATGGCGAGGTTCTCCAGATAGGTACTCCCCATCAAATATATGAAAGCCCAGCCGATTCATTTGTAGCAAGTTTTCTGGGCGAGACCAACTTTTTGCGTGGACGTGTGAATCAGGTAAACGAAGAGTATGCGAAGATAGAGATAAAGGAATTGGGAGAACTTTTTGTCTACCTTGACAAACCACTTAAAATAAATGATGTGGTAAAACTTACGATAAGACCTGAAAAAATAAGAATAACCAAACAGATGCCAGAAAATCTTCCCGATAAGTTTAATGTTCTGCATGGAAGAGTAGACGAAGTAATATACTCAGGTTTTCAGAGTAAGTACTTTGTAAAATCCGGCAAGTTCAGCTTTAAAGTTTATAAGCAGCATGTAAATTATCTTCTGGATGAAACTCCCATCAAATGGAATGAAGATGTTTTTATCTGGTGGAATGTTGACGACGGTTTCATAGTCGAGGTTGAGGAAGAATGAAGAAAAACTACGGTCCGGTTTATTCTTTGCCTTTAGGACTTTGGATAACCCTTTTCTTCATAGTACCTACCTGTATAATATTCATATACAGCTTTCTCACCAAAGCGACTTACGGCGGTGTCCAATGGCAGTTTTCCCTTGAAGGCTACAAAGCACTTGCCAATACAAGCTTCATAAACGTTGTATGGATAACAGTTTATATATCTGTAATTTCAACCTTTCTTACAGTTCTTTTTGCTATTCCAACAGCCTATTACATTGCAAGGAACAAACACAAGAACCAGCTCCTTTTGCTTGTAATAATACCGTTCTGGACCAACTTTCTCATCCGAGTATACGCTTGGATTGCCATACTCGGAAATAACGGTTTTGTAAACAACATACTCGTAAAATTAGGTGTGATAGACACATATGTTCAATTTTTATATAACCAGTATGCCGTAATTCTGGTTATAATCTATACATACCTTCCATATGCCATACTGCCGCTTTACTCCTCTATTGAAAAGTTTGACTTTTCACTTCTTGAGGCAGCAAGAGATCTTGGGGCAACCAAGGCACAGGCTTTTTTTAAGGTGCTACTTCCCAATATAAAGGGAGGTCTTACTACCTCGATACTCTTTACATTCATTCCTGCTTTAGGGTCGTATGTGATACCTATGCTTGTAGGCGGAAAGGACTCCATGATGCTTGGGAACATAATATCGCGCGAGCTTACCACAACACGGAACTGGCCGCTTGCCTCCTCCATATCCGTGGTACTCACAGTGATAACCATGATCGGAGTACTCGTATTTCTAAAGCTTAACAAAAATAACCTTGAAAGCGTTAAAAAGCTCGTTGTAAGAGAGAAAGCTGGTGAAGAGTCCGTATGAAAGAAAAACACAGATTTTCATTTATCATGTTCATTCTCACCATGATATTTTTTTATCTTCCTATAGCAGTTCTCATAATTTTTTCATTTAACGAAGGAAAAACAATGGCGTGGAGTGGTTTTTCCCTCAAATGGTACCAAAAACTTTTTTTTGAATCTGACGATCTTTGGAAGGCTGTTTTCAATAGTGTAATAATTGCAGTTTCCTCATCTATTGTATCTACAGCCATAGGAACGCTAGGAGCCATAGGCATGTACTGGTACAGGTTCAAAAGCAAGAAATATATTCAAGTTGCATCGTATCTTCCGCTAATAATGCCCGAAATAATAATGGGTGTTTCGCTTTTGATATTCTTTGTCATGTTCAAAGTTCCGCTGAGCCTTCTGACCATATTTATAGCCCATACCACGGTAAGTATCCCATATGTACTGTTCATAGTAATGGCAAGGCTTGAGGAGTTCGACTACTCTATAATAGAGGCCGCTTACGATCTTGGAGCCAAAGAGATAGACACCCTTTTCAAAGTAATCATTCCTATATCGATGCCTGGAATAATATCGGGTTTTCTTATGGCCGTTACCCTATCACTGGATGATTTCGTAATAACCTTTTTTGTTTCAGGACCAGGTTCATCCACATTACCACTGTACATAAACTCGATGATACGTTTTGGAGTTTCACCCATTATAAATGCAGTTTCAGTAGTTCTTATAGCAAGCACCATACTTCTTGCTGTTTCAACAAGAAGGTTTTACAAATATATGTTTTCTTAAAAAGGAGGATTTAAAAAGTGAAAAAGTTTTTAACTTTTGCTTTTTTTGTTCTGGCAGTTCTTTTGGTTCTTACAAGCTGTAACAAACAGCCTGAAAAGTTATATGTATATAACTGGGCGAACTACATCCCTCAGGAAGTTGTACAGAGCTTTGAAAAAGAGTACAGCTGTGACGTTGTATATGATTTTTACTCTTCAAACGAAGAGATGTATGCAAAGCTTAAAGCGGGCGGAACAGGTTACGATATAATATTCCCTTCTGCCGATTATGCCCAGATCATGATAAATGAGAATATGCTTGAAAAACTTGATAAAACCAAGGTGCCAAACCTTTCAAATATAGAACAGTCATCACTCATGAAGATGTCCTACGACATTAATCAGCAGTACTGTCTGCCTTATATGATAGGTTCCACCGGGCTTGCGGTCAACACCAAATATGTAACAGAGTATGACCATAGCTGGACTATCTTTGAACGGTCTGATCTTAAAGGAAAGATGTCTCTTTTGGACGATATGAGAGAGACTCTCGGAGCGGCTCTCAAGTTTCTGGGTTACTCAGTAAACACCGTAAAGGAAAACGAACTTGAAGAGGCAAAACAGCTAGTCTTAAAGTGGAAAGAAAATATATTGAAGTTTGATGGCCTTTCCAATGCCAAGAACTATGCCAACTCCGAGTACTACGTGATACATGGTTACGGAGACAGTATTTTCCTTGAGCTTGATGAAGAAATGCTTAAAAATACAGATTACTTCATTCCGAAAGAAGGCGGAACACTCTGGATAGACAATATGGTTATGCTTAAAACCAGCAAACACAAGGAACTTGCTTATAAGTTTATGAACTATGTATATGAACCTAAAATATATGCCCAGATAAGTGATTATGTACAGCTTCCTTCCATAAATATTCCCGCCAGGGAGTTTATAACGGTACAGCCTATGTATAAAGAAGGAGAACTGGATAACTGTGAACTAATAATGGATCTTGGAAAGGATATAGAGCTTTACAACAAAGTATGGCAGGAAATAAGAATGCAGAATTAGACCAAAAATTGCAACCGGACTTTCAAAATATATTGAAAGTCCGGTTGCTTTTTTAAAATCTTTGAAACATAAATGCAAAACAAGTCATATACAATATAGGTATACATTTGTATAAGGTGATTATATGGAAAGAAAATTTTATTCTCCCGCTCAGTCTGATCTCCAAAGTGAAAACAGTTTAAAAGAAGGTTCAGAACAGACAATAACAGGACTTGCGTTTGAAAAATTCGAGCGCAGGGGTTTGCGGTACATATATGCCACCGACTATACCAAGTCTTATGCGATTCTTTGCAAATGCCCTTTTGAACCGGATATACCAAGTATTATCCGGTTCAGGGGCACCTTTTTTTACGATGAGCATATAGGAGATTATGCAATTGCAGCCTATGAAATATTCCCTGCCGGAGATTTTTATCCTAGGGATGAAGCTGAAGAAAAAAGAGTGGAGCTTCACATTCATACCAAAATGACGGCCATAGACTCTACAGTTGATATATCAGCAATGTCAGAGCTTATTAAAAACTGGGGGCATGATGCGGCTGCCATCACAGACAGCAACTGTCTCCATGCGTATCCCGAATTTGAAAAATTTTCGGAAATATACGGCTTTAAACCTATTTATGGCTGTGAAATAAATATAGCTGAAAAGAACAAACTTTACTGTGCGACAATTATAGTAAGAGACAAAAAAGGACTTAAAAATCTTTACAGACTAATAACCGATGCACATCTCAATGCAGTTTCAAGAGTACCAACAACAACTTTTGAAAAATTATCCTCTCTGCGTGAAGGGCTTTTGATATCTTCAGGTGGTACAAGATCTATTATTGCTGATCTTTATCTATGCCAGGAGCATGAGCAGGCAAAAGAGAGAACGGATTTTTTTGATTACCTTGAAATACTTCCTATTCCTGCAGTATCTGAAAAGAAATTTAATACACAAAAACTTAAGGAGTACTATAACTTTCTTTATAACTGTGCAGCAGAAATGAACAAACCTTTGGTTATGAGCGGGGATGTCCATTATCTGCACAGAGAAGATAAAAAACTTTACGACGCACTTGTCTATGGCACAAGAACCGCAAAAAATGACAGAAAGATTATTGACAGCGAACGGTTTTTAAGAACAACGGTAGATATGTTCAGTCAGGCTATGAATATTTTTGAGGATGAAAAAAAAGCTTATCTTACTGCTATAACAAACTCCCGAATTATAAGCAGCATGACTGAAAAATTCAGTCTTTTCCCTGGGAAAGTCTGTGCTCCTCAGATGGGAAATGCCGATGATTTTATCATGAATGTCATGAGATGTGCCAGAGAAGTATACGGAACCGTTCTTCATCCACTAATTGAAAAAAGACTTTCGGACGAAGTCCAGGCTATAATAAAAAGCGGGTATGCCGTTATGTTTACGCTGTCGCAAAAGATAGTTGCCCGTTCAGAACAGGCTGGCTATCCTGTGGTATCAAGAGGAACGGCAGCTTCTTCTCTTGTAGCTTTTGTTATGGGAATAACAGGAATAAATCCGCTAAAACCTCACTATTACTGCAAAGAATGCTCATATGTTGAGTTCCGGAGTGATTGCGGCAGCGGATATGACCTTAACGATAAAAAATGCCCGTACTGCGGTGAGCTGATGAAAAAGGACGGTCATAATATAAGATTTGAAATATTTCTTGGTGGTGACGGCAAAAAACCTCCTGATATAGACCTCAACTTTTCTGGAGAGTATCAATCGCAGATACACCGTTACCTTACAGAACTTTTCGGACGTGACAGATGCTTTAAAGCCGGTACGATAAATGCTTCATCTTACCGTCTGGCAAGGAAAATGGCAGAAAAGTATCAGGCCATAAAACCTTTAGATTCGGCTGAAAAGGCATGGATAAGTCACAATCTTATGAATGTCAGAATAACAACGGGACAGCATCCCGGCGGAATGATAATTATTCCTTCTTCTATGCAGGCAGAAGACTTTACACCTGTTCAGTATCCTTCGGACGACCAGACAAAAGAACTGTTAACAACCCACTTTGATTATGAAGCCATTGAAAAACAGCTTCTCAAAGTTGATGCCCTTGGACATGACGGACCGACTTTTTTAAAAAGACTTACAGAGTTAACAGAATACAGCCATGAAGATATCCCGATGAACGATACACAGGTTATAAAAATGTTCTCATCTTGTGCCCCAATGAAAATAAATCTGGATGAAATAGGTATAAAAACAGGGACTGCAGGTATTCCAGAAGTCTGGACACCTTATGCCCAGAAGATGCTGCTTGAAACCCGTCCCCAAAACTTCCATGACCTCATAAGAACCGCAGGATTGTCGCATGGAAGCAATATATGGTTTAACAACGCCAAGGAACTTATAATGAGAGACAAAAAGCTTAAGGATGACGTTATATCATGCCGTGATGACATATTAGAGTACCTAGAAAGGTTTTCTGTCCCAAAAGACATAATATTCTCAATAATACAGAAGGTAAAAAAAGGCAGTGGAATTGATGAACATACCAAAAATATTCTAAGGGACAAAAACGTTCCTCAGTGGTATATAGACTCATGCGACCGTATAAGGTATCTTTTTCCCAAAGCACATAGTGTCTCATATGTAGTGACCTCTTATAAAATAGCTTTTTATAAGCTGTACTTCCCTTTGGAGTTCTACAGCGTCTATTTTTCTATACACGCATGGAACTTTGATATCATGAATATAAAATCCACTATGAAAAATCTTTTTTCATCAATAGAAAGTAAAGATAGCAAAGGACAGTACTACTACTACAGATTTGGAGAAGTTCAGACTGCCTATGAAATGATAAAACGCGGATACAGCTTCCTCAAACCCGATATATACAACTCTGCTGGGTTTGATTTCACCATAAACGGCAGCTGCCTGCGGGTGCCTCTTATAAAAATCGGGAAACTGGGTCCTAAGAGCATAGCCAAAATTTTAGAACAAAGAAAAATCAAGTTCGTATCAAAAGAAGATTTTATAAACAGAACCAAACTTTCCGCCTCTGTGGCAGAGTTTCTGGAACAGAACGGGGTTTTAAATTTCCCGCGAAACAGTGTAAAATTGAAACTGTTCTGATAAAAAAACGGAGGTGAAAATGATGAAGGTACTCACCGCTTGTCAAACAAAAGATATGGATCTTCAAACAATACAAAAAGGCATTTCACTGGATACACTCATAGAACAGGCTGCATACTCAGTGTTTGAAATAGCAGCAGAACTCAGGCCACGTAAGGTGCTCTGTGTTGCAGGATCCGGAAACAACGGTGCTGACAGCATCTGTACTGCAAGGATCCTTACAAACAACTCAATACAGGCAGATATCCTTCCAGTTGCCCCCGCAAAAAACAAAAGTGCCGGATATATCAAACAGATGGAAATAGCAAGAAAATTCAATGTGAAGATACTAGAAGATAAAGAAACCCAGTATGACAGTTACGATATAATAATCGACGGAATAACCGGAACAGGCTTTAAAGGAGATATGGACAATGAAACAGCCTTTTTTGCCGACAAAATAAATACCTCCGGAGCCACAGTAATATCCATAGATATTCCTACGGGAGTCGATTCTGATACCGGACTTGCCGACGAACACGCCGTCTATGCAGATATTACGGTAACTTTCTCAGTAGTTAAAATAGGACATCTGCTTTATCCCGGATGCAGACACTGCGGAAAAATAAAAGTTGCGGATATCTCCATAGATAAAAGCTATCTTGACAGTATTACACGGTATCTGATTACAGCAGATACGGGAAAGGCTCTCTTACCAAGAAGATACGGCGATTCAAACAAGTACAGCTATGGCAGGGTTCTTATACTTGCCTCAAGCCGGTTATATCCGGGAGCAGGAATCCTCAATGCACTGGGAGCTTTTAGAAGCGGTGCCGGACTGGTGAAACTTATAACTCCGGCAGACAGTTCAAATGTTCTTTCACATGAGCCTGGCATAATATACCGCCAGCTGAATAAGTCAAATTTTGAGAGCTCAGATCTGAAAGAAATAGAACAGGATATCAAAGCTTCAGATGTCATACTTATAGGCTCAGGACTTGGAAAAAACTGCGATACCTTCATAAAAGATGCTTTCCGCCTGTTTTCGCCTAAACAGAAGATTGTAGTGGATGCCGATGCGATAGCAGTTATAAATGATCTCGACCGATCAGAACTTCAGATCATAATAACCCCTCACACAGGAGAGATGCAAAGAGTATATAAAAACCTCAAAAATAATCTTTTCGGGGCAGAGGAGTATGCCGCCGCCAAAAATATTACAGTTATGCTCAAAGATTCGGTTACAGTAATTACTGATGCCAAAAAAACCTATATAAACACTCTTGGCAGCTCAGCACTATCAAAAGGAGGCAGCGGTGATCTGCTTGCCGGAATAACTGCCGGTTTTGCAGCTCAGGGGCTTGACCTGTTACAAAGCGCTGTTCTGGCCTCTTATATAACTTACAAGACTGCAAGTTCACTTGCCCAAGAGATGACCGAATATTCTGTATCCCC
Organism: Petrotoga sp. UBA5851; assembly: GCA_002431635.1. Classification (GTDB taxonomy): domain Bacteria; phylum Thermotogota; class Thermotogae; order Petrotogales; family Petrotogaceae; genus UBA5851. The sequence goes on along the minus strand of DJGH01000017.1, from coordinate 9,944 downwards.
ACTGATGATAGCCAACAACATATATAAAACAATAAAAGAACTCTCAGATAAATAAAATACCTCCCACCACCATAAACTTAAAAATACACAGCAAGGAAGGACAGGCATATAAGATGACCAGATAGTATAATTATTACTGTGGCGGTGCCGACATGAAGATATATCAAAACAAAAGGAATTATCACGAGCTCGTGGAGAAAAGTATAAAAAAGATCTTTGAATCACTTGACACAAACGTGACCTTTCGTGAACTTGCAGACGAGAATAACTACTCTGCTTTTCATTTTCACAGGGTTTTCAAAGGACTTACGGGTGAAACTGTAAAAGCCTGCCTAAAAAGGCTCAGACTGGAAAAAGCCGCATATGAAATCCTACGGACGGATAAAACCATAACAGAGATAGCTTTTGAATCAGGGTATGAAACGCTTGAAGCCTTTACCAAAGCATTCAAAAAAGCTCATGGTATAAGTCCGAACCGGATAAGAAAGCTGCACGACTGGAGAGGTCTTCTTTACTCACAGGCAGGAATACACTACAGTCCAGGTCAAAGGCAGCCTTACTACTTTTTTATAAAACCACGGGGAGGTAATGAAATGGAAATAAAAATTGTAAACTTACAGCCAATGAAACTATTAGGACTAAGAGGAACAGGTGATTACTGGAATATGCCTGCTTTATGGAAAAAATTCCATGAAATACTTCGTGCAAATAAACTATTTTCTACAGACGCACAGTTCCTGACTGTTTTTCATGACCATACAGACGATGTTCCACAGGAAAAAAAAAGGTACGATGTATCAGTATCTGTTCATAAAGGAAGCTCAGCTGTAGATCCACTGAACTTATACCAGCTTGAAGGAGGTCTTTACGCCGTACTTGTCCATGTAGGTTCATGCGAAGAGATAGGACCGGTGTGGGATAAATGGCGCAGTGAATGGCTTGGATCAAGCGGATGGAAGCTTGATTCCAAAAGGCCTTCACTAGAGTGGTATCAGAACAATCCCGCAGCTGTTCCGCCAGAATTAGCAGTTACCTTTTTGTGTGATCCAGTAATCAAAGAATAACAAATCTTCCCCCGAAAAGGGGGAACTTTTTTATTAACATATCAAGTGATACATTAATATGTACTTATAACTTTTTTTGAAAATAAAATACAGAAAAATGATATAATTTTATTATCAAAAAATTTCAAGAAAGGAAGTGCCGCCATACAGATAAAATTAAGATTGAGAAATATTGATAACCCTTTCATAAAACTTCCCACCCAGTACAACCACATAATTCAGGCTGTAATACTGAATCTGATTAATGATGAAAAGTACAATAAATTTATACACGATAACGGATACAGCTATGAAAAAAGACAGTACAAAATGTTTGTCTTTTCAAGACTTTACGGGAATTACGAGATGAACATGAAAGACCGCTCGATAACTTTTAAGGAGTTTTGCGACCTTTATATCTCAAGCATAGATGATGCTTTTATAAAGTACTTTCTGGACGGTGTTTTTGAAAAAGAGATACTAAATATTTCAGGGCAGAACGTAACAATTGATAAAATAACAGCAGTGGACTGCGTTCTGAAAAAAGAAATAAAAATAAAAACCCTCTCTCCGATAGTAGTTTACAGCACACTCAGGACTGAAGACGACCGGAAAAAAACCTACTACTACTCTCCAAAAGAAAAAGAGTTTGAAGATCAGATAAAAAGCAACCTTATAAAAAAATATATAGCTTTTTCCAACAGCGAACCGACCGACAGCAGCTTTAGGATGGATATCTCTGACCGTGGTGCTCTTAAAGAAAGAGTAATTACATACAAGTCCATAATTCTTAAAGGATGGGACGGTGTTTTCAAAGTCAACGCCAGCGAAGAAATGATGGAAATGATGTTCTGCACAGGGTTAGGAGCCAAGAATTCCATAGGAATGGGCTTTGTTACTCCGCTGACAAAGGAGGTATAAGTTATAAAAAGCAAAAGATTAATGTAAACATAGTTTTTCAAAAGTCTAGAAAGAAAAGCATAGGAGGTGGTGCCTTGAGATTAAAATGTGTATTCAGAACAGCAGTACTTCCGGTA
>DJGH01000017.1:4257-7830 GCA_002431635.1 Petrotoga sp. UBA5851 | reverse complement strand
ATGAAAAGTATTTTAAGTCATTGTTTTATTATAATGATGGAATAAATAAGAAAAGTAAGAATTATAGTTTTAGTGTCAGCCTCAATCGTTTTGTTTTTGAAAAAGAAGTTTTTAAAATAGATGAAGAAGTATACTTTACTATATCTTCTCCGGACTCAAAGTTTTTTATAAATATTTATAATGGACTTTTAAAAATTGATACTTTTAGATATAAGGATTTTTTTCTGAATAAAAAAAGAATAAGTTTGATTCAGGAGAGAATAATTTCTGAAAATACTATTGTTTTTAAAACTCTTTCACCTATCTGTATTAAGGATAAGGATGGAGATTATCTTGATATAGAAGACGCTAAGTTTACAGATGGTATAAACTATCTGGCTGATATGATATTAAAAAATTTTCGTGGTAAGGGCATAAGCAGTAATCTGTATTTTGATCCAATAAATATGAAAAAAGTTGTTGTAAAGATTGATGATGATTTTTTTAAAGGAGACAAAAAAAAGTACATGGTTAATTCATATAAAGGAATATTCAGATTAAGCGGAGACATTGAAGATCTAAACTTACTATATCAGCTTGGGTTATCGTTCAGAAGAAATCAAGGTTTTGGAATGCTTGAGGTGATATGAATGAATGTAAAAATTTGTATGAATGAATGGTTTTATAATATTGGAATTGTTGGAATGATAAGGATTTTAAAGCATGCACAATTCAAAGGAGAAAATATAAATTTCACCATTAAGGAAGATTACCTTGAAATAGACAGCACAATAATTGAAAAATTTCATGAATTCTATTTTGAGTACTTTTTTGATACTTATTGTGAAAATGAATATAAAATAATGACTAATTACTTTGATTCAATAAAAAAAACAGTATTGACAGAGCACAACTTTAAGATATTGGACAAAAAATTCGAAGATAAATGTACCAAAGTCTCAGAAAAAAACAAAAAAATAGGATTAAAAGAAGATTCAATCAAAATAGATTCTGCATTAAAAAGAATAAAGAAAAATTTTGATGAAATTGCGTTCGTTGAGCTAATAAAAGTGATAGAAAATTTGATTAACAAAAATGAAATAAAAGAAAAATTTGCCTTGGATTCAGTCAGGAGTATAATGTATGATAATTTTTTTGGTCAAATGTGTTTTATGCAAAAAGGATTTTCATATAAAGGTTTGTCTGAACATAAAAAAGCTGCCGAAAATGATTTTATAAAGCCTTTGCTGTATGACTTAAAGATAAAAGAACTGGTTGACAAGAAAGAGTATGAGTCGTTGAAAAAATATATTGAAGATACTGATAGTAAAGGAAAAGGGATAGGTAAGTATAAAAACTATCTTAAAAAGCTAAAAGGCAATATTGTTGAGTTTACAAAACTTTGTGAAAATGATTCATGTCCAGTATGTGACACCTTGCCAATTGAAGAAAGTTTCTGTGAATCGAATTTTATGGCGCTTGGAGTCAGTAATGATAATGCTTTAAATTTTTTCTGGAATTTAAACTCAAAATACCCTATCTGTAATTTATGCAAATTGGTTTTGCTGTGTACCCCGGCGGGTGTTGTAAAATTTTATAAGCCTTATCTAGATAAAAATAAAGGCTACTATGCCTTTGTGAATTTAGATTCTGATCTAGAGGATTTATTTTTAAAAAACGAAACACTAAAAAACAAAATGAAATCAGATTGTCCATACAAAGAATTTATAAGTGATGTTTTGGAACAGGCAAAGAATGAATCTATCTGGACATTACAAAGCATATTTTTTGTGGAATTTAATGCAGATTATGGCAGTAAAAAATCTAACCTTATATATATGCATATAAACAAAACTGTAGCCAAATTTTTCCAAAAATATTCAGAACAAACTATAGGAAAGATAAAAGAAAAAGAATTTAAAAATGAGCTAATAGATAAGATACTTTCGAGTAAAGAGCTTAACAGCATTATATTTAAAAAGTTATTAAGCATTACTTCAGACGGGAAGAACACACTAGATGTTATTTATGCAGTATATTCAAAAATAATACTTAAGTATTTAAAAAAAGGAGGAGGTGAAGCTCATATGGAAGATATAAAGATCATAAAAAGTATGATTTTTAAGATTTATAACTCAGGAATAGAAATGGCAGAATACCTGAAAAACAATAGATCAGAAAATAAAATTAGTTCTATAGCTTACAGATTATTGAACTCAGCAAAAGTAGGCGATAAAAAAGAATTTATGGATATTATATTGCGTTTGTACATAAACAATGAGATAGAAATGCCAGAAATATTCATGGAAGTATTTCATGAAGATAAGATTGATTTTGAAACGATAGCTCAGAGTTTTATTTCAGGATTAGTAGCAGATAAAAAGGAGGGGCAATATGAATAGTACGATAACGGCTACCTTAGTTTTTAAAGGTCAAAGTATGAACTACGGAGAGGCCTCAAATAACTTTTTAGTACTCAAAAAATTTAATCGTGGAGACGGAACTCAGGAAACAACAATGTCACGACAGGCCATAAGGCATTCTACAGTAACCCAAGGGGAAAAGATGTTTGGCTGGAAATTACAAAATGTCGATAAAAGTAAAGGAACGATTCAGTTCATAGAAGGAAGTTCAATTGAAGATTCTATTGAAATGGATCTTTTTGGATATATGATGACGAAAAGAAAAGATGCGACAAAGCAAAATAATATCAATGAAGGAGCAGATACAAAATCGACTCCAATGATGACGGAAAAAAAAGATGAAACAAAGCAAAATAATATCCCAAAAGGAGCAGATACAAGATCGGCTCCAATAAGGATAAGTTTTGCAACCTCTTTAGAGCCTTATAAAAATGATGTTGAATTTTTAAGCAATAAAGGATTTGCCGACAGAGTAGATGAAAATGCGAATATTGTAAATATTGAGCAGCATATGAGCTTTTATACATATACAATTACAATTGATCTTGCCAGGATTGGTGAAGATAAAAAAATAGAGTTAGATAAAAAAATTAGATTAGAAAGATTGTCGCAATTTTTAGATGTGATAAAGACATTAAGCAGGGATATCAGAGGAAGAACAGAGAATTTATCTCCGCTATTTGTTATCGGTGGCATGTATAAAACTCCCAATCCTGTTTTTTTAGGGAGGATGCAGCTTTTTTCAGTTAGAAACAAATTTGCTATTGATCTTGAACCGCTTAAATCTGCCATGGAGATCTCCATTTTAGGAAACTCTATCAAAGAAGAGACATTCTGCGGAATTATTAACGGTATCTTTGCAAATGAAAAAGAGATAAAAGAAGTTTTTAGTGAAAAACTAATGAGTGTTAATGCTTTTTTCGAAAAAATGAAAGATAATATAAAAAAATACTATGGATTGTGTGAGCCAAATGATGAGCCTAAGACTTAAATTATTCCAGGAAATGGCATGTTATAAAAAACCATTTGCGCTTAAAGTGGCTGAAACTTATCCTCTTCCGCCGTATTCTACGGTAAGTGGACTAATGCATAATATTCTTAAAGCTAACAGTTATGTAGATATGTCTATCTCAATTCAAGGAAATTATGAAGATAAATTTATTAATCTTCA
>DJGH01000017.1:1650-4240 GCA_002431635.1 Petrotoga sp. UBA5851 | reverse complement strand
GTATACAAAACAGCTGTGAATTTTTTAGCCTAGGACGGAAAGAAGATCTCTTAAGAATTGATGAAGTCAAAAAAGTTGAAATCAAAGAAATAGATTTAACTAAAGAAGATATGCCTTTATTTTTAAAGTACTCTGCATATGTTCCAAGAGAAAGATACCAGATTAATGGCTTGACAGGAATAAACTATAATCTAAATTTCAAGTATGAGATAAAAAATGAATTAAGAAAATGGGAACGTATCAAAACTATATTTGTTGAAAAAAGCAACAATTCAATAGATAACGGTACGATTTATATAGATGAGGATGAAATTCCTGTTTTTTTGAATTTAAAAGTTGATGAGAAATATGATTTATGCTAAATCTAATCCAGTGGAAACTTTAAAAGAGCATACCGACAAAGTATTAGGAAATTATGAAATTATTAAAGACATATATAAAGATAAAATAGATCTTATAGGAGTAGGAAAAGATTTTTGGGAAATATTTAAGGATGCATGTTTTTATCATGATTTTGGGAAAGTATATACTCCTTTTCAGAATGAAATAAGAAAAAAAATTGATCGTTGCCTAATAAACACAAAGTTTAAAAATGATATTCCGCATGGATACATTTCTCCTGCATTTATGGACAGTCAAGAAATAATTGCAAAGTATGGTTATCCTGGGTATAAGATTTTAGTGCAAGCTATAATATTTCATCATGAAAGAGATTTTCAAATTAATGAAAGCTATGATTATTCAGAATTTTGTAAGATTCTTACAGAAGATTTGACTGGTAATCTTGATTTGGTAAATAATGAACTTAATACTTGTATAAAAAAGATAAATTGTAAATATTTTAATTTAACAAAGCAAGAAGCAAGAATAAAGGAGAACAATTCTGAGTATAAAAAATACATTATGGTGAAAGGGCTTTTGCAAAGAATTGATCATAGCGCATCTGCAAATGTCTGTGCTGAGATAAAATCACAGAAAAGTATTTCTGATGCTGTCCAAGAGTATATTAAAGAAAAGTTAAAGTCAGATCTTAGAGATCTACAACTTTTTTGCCTTAACAACAGAGAAAAGAATATTATTATAACAGCATCAACCGGCATAGGAAAAACAGAATCTGCTTTACTTTGGATTGGAGATAATAAAGCTTTTTTTACTCTTCCACTTAGAGTGTCCATTAATGCCATTTATAAAAGATTAGTAGATAATATTAAGTATGAAGATGTTGGACTATTGCATTCAACAAGCTATGATTTTCTGCTAAGTGAAGGAGATGAAAATTATCTTGGAAAATATGAAATTTCGCGTCAACTTTCATACCCTTTAAATGTATCTACAATTGATCAGCTTTTTACTTTTCCGTTCAAATATAGAGGATATGAAAAAATTCTTGCTACACTTTCCTATTCAAAAATAATAATTGATGAGATTCAGGCATATTCTCCGAATATAATTGCTGTAATATTAAGAGGAATAGTAATGCTGAATAATATGGGTGCAAAATTTTTAATAATGACAGCTACTTTGCCTCAGATAGTAAAAGAATACCTTGAGGAGAAAAATGTTGTTGTTGAATACAAAACTTATTGTTCTCAAGAGCTAAGGCATAAATTATGCATTAAAGAAAGCGAAATTATAGAAAATCTTGAGTATATTGTTGAGAAAGCTAAGAATAATAAAATTTTGATTATTGTAAATACAATAAGTAGAGCAAAAGAAATTTATAATAGAGTAAAAATGAGTATTTCTAGAGAGAATAAAGACTTTGAAGTTAATTTGCTGCATTCCTTATTCATTCAAAAAGATAGATTTGAAAAAGAAAACAGAATCAAAAATTATAATAAAAATGGAATATGGATAACAACTCAGATAGCAGAAGCTTCACTGGACATAGATTTTGATATTCTTTTTACAGAACTTTCTACGGTAGATAGTTTGTTTCAACGGATGGGAAGATGCTACAGGAAGAGAATATATGAAAAAGAAGAACCAAATGTTTATGTTTACTGTAAAAACTCAAGTGGAATAGGTAGTATATACGATAAGGATATTTATGAAAGAAGTAAAGATGAGTTGCAACAATTTAACAACAAGTCCATAAGCGAAGAAGAAAAGATGGCTATCGTCAAAAAAATTTATTCTCGAAATTTCTTAGAAAACACCAAATATCTAGAGGAATTTGACAAGTCTTTAAATTTTTTAGAATCTATTTTCGATTATGACCTTGATAAAGATAAAGCACAAAAAAGTTTAAGAGATTTTATAAATATAAAAGTTATTCCATATGAAATATACGAGAAAAATAGAAGTTTAATTCAAGCATATAATAAAGAAAGTAATTATATTGAAAAGAAAAAAATATTATCTGATATAAAGCTGCTTACTCTTGACATTCCAATATATAAGGCTAAAGGGAATATAAAAAAAGAAGAAAATGGCTTTTTCGTTGTTAATTATGATTATAATCAAGATATAGGACTTAATACAGATCTTAATTCTTTAGATTTTTTATAAGGGTGTATTATGAATGTAGATATTGATGAGTTTAAAGTTCAAGGAACAAAGGTAAATTACTATTGCATTTGCAGAAGAA
>DJGH01000017.1:0-1600 GCA_002431635.1 Petrotoga sp. UBA5851 | reverse complement strand
TTTCAGGGAAAAATTATACATGAATCATCATATAAAAGTATTGAAACCAAGGAAGTGTTGATAGATGATATTTTAAAAATAGATATTTTAGAGGATGAACATATAAGAGAAATAAAAACAAGCAGTAAAATGCCTGTTGCTGATAGAATGCAGATCTTATATTACCTTTATTATCTAAAAAGTATTGGAGTAAAAAAGACTGGGATAATTAATTATGTTAAGGAAAAGAAAAGAGAAGTTATTAATCTGGATGATAATTCTGAAAAGGAGATTATAGAAGTTTTAAAAGAAATAAAGGAAATATTATCATATGAAAAACCACCTAGAATTCAAAATATCAGTTACTGTAAAAAATGTTCTTATTATGAGCTTTGCTATAGTGGAGAAGGCGATTAATATGAGTAAAGATTATTATATATTTTCTAATGGTAGATTGCAGAGAAAAGACAACACAGTATATTTTGAAGATACAGATGGAAATGTTAAGTATATACCAGTTGAAAATGTTGAAAAAATACATATTTTTGGAGAGACAGAATTAAATAATAAGTTTCTCAATTTAATCACAAAATTTGGTATAATTATAAATTTTTATAATTACTATGGATATTACATAGGTGCTTTTTATCCCAGGAAAAAGAATGTTTCAGGTTTTCTTTTAGTAAAACAAGCAGATAATTATACTGATAATGTAAAAAGGCTTTATTTAGCAAAATGTTTTGTGGATAGTTCAGCATATCACATTATTAGAAATCTCAGATCACATAGTATAGATGAAGACGAACTAGAAAAAATCATTTTAGAAAGAGAAAATATATCAAAAACTATGGATATTAAAGAGTTAATGGGGTGTGAAGGAAGGATAAGAAAAAATTATTATTCAGTATTTAATAGAATTTTAAAGAACGACTTTCTGCTTAATTCACGTGAAAAAAGGCCACCTAAAGATCCTGTAAATGCATTAATATCTTTTGGAAATATGCAAATGTATACAACCGTTTTAGGAGAAATATATAAGACTCAACTAGATCCTACAATAAGCTATCTGCACGAGCCATCTACTAAGAGATTTTCTTTAAGTCTTGATATTGCTGAAATTTTTAAACCTCTTGTTATTGATACTGTAATATTTAAACTTATTAATAATAAAATGATTACAAAAAGTGATTTTGACATGGACACAGATTTTTGTTTTCTTAATGATAACGGAAAGAAAAAATTTATAAAAGAGTATGAAGAAAAGCTTCATACTACAATAAAGCACCGAAAACTTAATAGGAACATTTCTTACAAAGGGTTTATATTGCTTGAATGTTATAAACTGATAAAACATCTAATTAATGATGAAACTTATAAACCATTGAAGGCTTGGTGGTAATCAAAATTATATTTTATAAAATCAGTGNNAAACCTGTTTACAAGTTTTAAGTTCCAACCCAACAAGACATCTATATTCTAGTTTGATTCGATTAATGATCATAAAAATTATTATAAGTTTGCTGCAAAAGTAATTATTTCCGCAGATGGTTGATTTGCTAAAAGCTTTACTAGAAAGAATATTAAGCGTACCAAAAATAGGGTCTTATATGAACTATATGGG
>DJGH01000066.1 GCA_002431635.1 Petrotoga sp. UBA5851 | reverse complement strand
TTTTTACTGTGGAAGCTACTGATTCCCAATCTTTGAGAGTTGCTATTTTTGATTCCTTTCCGTTTACTGCTATTGAGGTTATTATATCTCCTGTCTTAAGTCCTAGGATACTCTGTGAGCTTGAGCTTATAGTTTCTACCATAACTCCTCCAAGATCTTTCTTAAGACCCATCTCCGAGATATCATCTGCGGTTATTTCCCTTACCGTTATTCCGAAGTAACTCTTTTTAGCTGTTACTATCTTTGATTCCTTGCTTGAAAGGATAACATTTAGTTTAAGCTCCTGTCCTTTTCTGTTTATAATTATATTAGCTTTGGTATTGGCTGAATATGCCCTAAGGTAGCTTACGAGATCCTCGTTGCTTTCTATAACCCTTTCGTCAAGCTTTACTATTACATCTCCTGTTTTTATGCCTGCCTTTTCCGCAGGTGAATCTTTTTCGACGTCACTTATCAGGGCTCCAGATTCAACCTTAAGTCCCAGAGCTTTTACCAATTCTTCGTTGACAGTCTGAACTACAACACCAAGATATGCTTTTTCAAACTTTCCGTCCTTTATTATGGATGAAGCGAATCTTTTAGCGATATTTATAGGTATGGCAAATCCTAAGTTGACTCCTTCGGATGTGTTGATTATAGCTGTATTTATTCCCATGACCTGTGCGTGGATATTTACAAGAGGTCCTCCGCTGTTGCCTGGGTTTATTGCAGCATCTGTCTGTATAAGGTCTACATAATAGCCTGAACCATCGGGCTTGGCGATTCTTCTGTTGATAGCGCTTACAACGCCCAATGTGACTGTGTGTTTCAGTCCCAGAGGGTTACCTATGGCAACTGCCCACTCGCCTATGTCTATTTTGTCAGAGTCACCCAGTTCAAGAACAGGAAGGTCTGTCTGTGTTTCTATTTTAATGACTGCCAGATCCAGTTCTGAATCTCCTCCCACAAGCTTGGCATCAAACTTCTTTCCGTCTGCCATACTTACGGTTATCTTGCTTGAATTTTCAACCACATGATAATTGGTGAGAATGTAACCGGCTTTGTCAAATATAAAACCCGAACCTATTGCAGTTACATCCTTTTGGGTATCGGGAAGTTCCCCGCCAAAAAATCTTTTGAAGAAGTCATCAAAGTAAGGGTCATAGAGTGACGACTGCTGACTTTTGCCTACTGCTTCTATATTTACGACTGCTGGCGATGCGTACTTTACAACATTTACCACCGGACTGACATAACCTTCATTTACGTAAGCGAACATACCTATGCTGATGAGCAAAACAGAAAGTACAGCTATGACTTTTCTCATAAAAACTTCACCTCCGTAATAGTTCTTATAGTAAGTTTTGTATTATTATTATACATTGTCATCACTTAAAAAAAACTTAAAAACTAATCTATAACTTTTAGAATATCATAAAAGCTGCTAACTATGATATCAGCATCTTTAACTTCGTCCCCTCCATATCCGTAGTTGCAGCCTATAGCAGGGATTTGGTTGACATGTGCTGCATATATATCCTTTTCACGGTCTCCGATCATCACAAAGTCTTTAGAGTTATACTTTTCCATCATTATACGGATAACCTCATCCTTTTGTTTCCAGCCGTACATTTCCGAACAGTTTGGAAAGTCTATAAACTGTCTTATTCCTTTGCTAAGAACGCTTTCCATATACTTTATATTACAGTTGGACAGAAGATATAATTTCTTTCCTTTTTCCTTGAGAGTCCTGAGAACAGGTACGACTCCTTCAAAAAAGATATCTTCAGCCTGTTGAAGAACCAGTTCCTCGTAATGGTCAAGATACCTTATTGCCTTTTCAATAAGCACCGGATCATCGTTTTTAAAGAGATTTTTCCATATTTCGTCTATGGTGAAACCAATATACTTCATTATCTCTTCCTTAGTGTGATTGCCTATATTGAAGCCGTCATTCTGAAGCCGTTTTAAAACCATTTCAAATGCAGGAATTGAAACAAGGCTTGTGTTAACCAAAGTACCGTCTATATCAAAAATAATATTCTGAGCTTTTATCATTGCCGTTTTCTCCTTTAGTATGGTTTATAATCCTGTAAGTAAGGTCATTCATAATTGTATTATTTTCTTGCTTGCTTCTTTCGAGAGAGTTTTTGTACTCTTGCTGGTATACAATTCTTGCCGGTCTGCCCTCAAGCATGATTACCTGGTCTGCCATAAGTGAAGTTTCAAAAGGATCGTGTGAAACCAGAATAATAGAGATCCCAGTTTCCTTTTTGAGATTAAGCAGATCAATCATTATATCGTAACGGGTCTTTATATCCAGCGAACCGAAGGGTTCATCCAAAAGCAGAAGAGTAGATGAATATCCCATGGCTCTTGCGATATTTACACGTTTTCTCATTCCTCCGGAAAGTTCTGCTGGCATCATAGAACCGCATCCTTTAAGATTGAGAAGATCAAGAATCCTGTCAACTTGGTTGTCACCCAGAGTTCTGTTTACTATTTTTATGTTATCTTTTACCGAAAGCCACGGGATAAGTCTGTCATCCTGAAAGACATAGCCTATCCTGCCATGGTTGGTCACAACGTTTCCGCTGTCCTGACCGACAGTTCCTGCGATTATATTCAGTACTGTGGTTTTTCCAATTCCTGAAGGACCAAGCAGTGCAGTTGTCTGAGAATTACCAACTTTAAATGAGAGCTCTTTAATTATTTTTTCCCTGCCGAAGCTTTTGCTTATACTCTGTAATTCAATAAAATGCTCTGTGGCTGATTTTACATGGTTATTGGGCTTATCAGCAGAAGAAAGGTTCACTTTGGGAACAAAGTTTATTTTCATGACGATAAATTCAAAAATAATTCCCACTATTATAAGAAATAAAGTGTTGGCAAATACTTCATCGGTTCTGAGAGTAGATTTTGATAATGACAACAAATAACCAAGTCCCCTGTTTCCAGCCATGAATTCGCCGATTACAACCGAACGCCACAACGAACCACAGACCACCTTCAGGGTAGAATTTATAAAAGGTACTATTGAAGGAATGTAGATATACCGTATGACATCACTTTTGGATAAACGAAAGACTCTGCCTAACATAACAAGATTTCTGTCAGTTGAGCCAACTCCTTCCGCTATGTTTATAACGACTGTCGGAAATATCACAACAAAGCATATAAAAACCGGCGTATAAAAACCTATACCGAACCAGAGCAGAGCTATAGAGATATAAGACACAACAGGTGTTGCCTGCATAAACATTAGCGTAGGACGTACAAAATCATAAAATTTTCTGCTTAAGCCTGAAAAAAAACCCAAAGGTATTCCGATTCCAAGACTCAGAATAAATCCCAAAAAAAGTTTTAAAAAGGTATCCAAAAAGCTTTTCCAGAAAGAAAAATCTCCGAGCATTGCAAAAAGCTTTAAAAAAACCGGACCAGGACCGGGAAGTATAAAAGAAGGATAAAAAAAGCTTACCGTAAACCAGATCAGAATGTATACTGCAAGGCCCAAAAAATAAAACAGAAAAATCACTCCCGTATAAACTAAAAGCCCCGTAAAACGGGGCATTTAAGATTACTTTTTATTTTCTTTCTGCTCATCAAACTCTAGTTTTCTTTCAACCTGGACGGTTTTAAGAAATTCCAGTTCATCCCCTACAACAAGATCATCAAAGTTGAAGAACTTCATTCCGCATTCCTTTGGAGCATCAACGGATTTAACATCATCCTTGTAATGCTTAAGCTGCTCTATCTTTACCTGGGTTACAAACTTTCCGTTTCTGTAAAGCTTGACGCTTCCGTCCTTATTGACATAACCTTCTGTTACCTGAATACCGGCAATGGTTCCGACTTTCTTTATTCTGAAAAGTTCCTTTATATATCCGCCGCCGGTTACAGCTTCCATCTCTTCAGGCTCCAACATACCTTCAAGAGCTTTTTTTATATCGTCTATGAGGTTAAATATTATCTCATAACGTTTTACCTGAATTCCCTCCTGCTCGGCAAGCTTCAGAGTTTTAGAGTCTGCTTTGACTCTAAAACCTAGGATAACAGCATCTGAGGCAGATGCAAGCATAACATCGCTTGGGATAACTGCGCCTATTCCGGCATGGACAACCTGCAGATCAACATCAGGATTCTTAAGCTTGGCAATGGAGGTTTTCAGAGCCTCTATCTCTCCGAAAGTGCCGGATTTAAGGATTATATTCAGAATTTTCTTTTTATTCTCATCTGTTAACTTCATGAACTCTTCAAGACGAATATGTTTTTTCCCGATTCTCTTATTATCTTCTATAAGCTTTTTACTCTGGGAAATACTTCTGGCTTCATCAAGAGTATCAACAGCGTAAAAAATAGAGTGCATATCCGGAACATCTTCAAACCCCTGTATGAGAACAGGAGCAGGTGCGGTGGCTTCCTTTATGGTTCTACCGAAATCATCCTGCATTCTTCTAACTTTTCCGTAGGTGTTTCCTGCTACAAAAAAGTCTCCGTTTTTGAGAATACCGTCTTTAACTATTACTGTTGCGACCGGACCAAGATTTTTGTCCAGCCTGCTTTCAATTATAATGGCTCTTGCATTGCCCTTCGGATAATATTTTATCTCCTGCATTTCAGCAACGAGAAGAATCATATCCAAAAGTTCATCTATGCCTTTTCCTGATTTTGCAGAGATTTCAACCGTTATGGTATCTCCCCCCCAGTCCTCAGGAACGAGGTTCAGTTTTGATATCAGCTGCTGTTTGGTCAGTTCAACGTTTGCGTTTGGCTTGTCAATCTTATTTATAGCAACAATAACAGGAACATGAGCATCTTTTGCATGATTGTAAGCTTCAATAGTCTGGGGCATGACGCCGTCATCGGCTGCAACTATAAGAATAACTATATCAGTTGCCTGTGCACCCCTGGCTCTCATTTCGGTAAAAGCTTCGTGACCGGGAGTATCTATAAAACTTATTTTCTTTCCTTTATATCCAACCTGGTAAGCACCTATGGACTGGGTAATTCCTCCTGCTTCCTTCTCTGCAACTTTAGTATTTCTGATCTTATCAAGCAAAGTTGTCTTTCCGTGATCAACATGTCCCATTACAGTTACCACAGGGAATCTGTCCTTAAAATCCTTTCTTCTTTCCTTATATATCTTTTCCCATTTTTCCTTAAGTCTAATTTCTAGATCGTCCTGAGCAGAGACTTCTGGCTGTACCACTTCTTCCTGACCCAAAGTAAGTATGGCATTATAATGAAGGGCGATCGTCTCCGCCAGTTCCAGAGAAAGATCCTGTCCTGCCCTTAAGATGGTTCCCTTAAGAAACATAGCCTTTATAATATCTGTCTGACTTTTTTTTAGCTTATCCGCAAGAAAGTTCAATTTGATCTGAGATGGAGATAAAGTTATCTCGAATATATTGTCATCTTTGGAAACATGATCAGAAGCTTTTGAAGGTTCGGCTTTCGGAACTTCAACCTTTTTAAACTCTTTCGGAGGCTCTTTAACTTTTGCTGGCTCCTCTTTGACAGAAGGCTTTTTTTCCTTTTTCTGCTCTTCAGCTTTTTTAGCCTCTTCAAAAAGTTTGCGCACGGCAACAACTGTATCGTCCTCCAAAGTACTCATATGACTTTTAACAGTAACCCCAAATTTTTTTTCAAGAAGATCAATGAACTCTTTGTTTCCCATTCCCAACTCCTTAGCAAGCTCATAAATTCGGGTCTTTGACATCATATCTCACCCCCTGAATTGACTATTTTTAATATTCCTTTTATTATATTAAAATCTTCAAGCCCTATAACACTAACCTCTTCTTGTTCCTTACCTAAAGCCTGGGCGAGATCTGCCTTATTTTTAGACTTGAAAAGAATAAAAGGAACCTTGTGAGATTCACAAGATTTCATAACATCATCTTTCACCGTCTCTCCACAATCGGCGGCGATTATTACAAACTTATTCGGATTTGGATTTTTTATATAGGACCTTACCCTGTCTTTCCCGTAGACAAAAGACCTGGTTTTTGAACAAAAGCCTATCAATCCTAGTATCTTATCCTCCTGGGTCACGCTTCACGCTCCTTAAATAAAGTAAATCATAATAATTAGAACATAACAAATTTTCTTTTTATCTATTATAACACGAAAAAATCTGTTAACAAAATAAACTTGGAAAGATAGGGAATAAACACTGTGAAAGGTGGA
>DJGH01000077.1:8134-8418 GCA_002431635.1 Petrotoga sp. UBA5851 | reverse complement strand
TGGATGATATAATTAATTATCTGGGAGGGATGCATTTATGAGAAAAGGTTTACAGAGGAACAGCTCATAGGCATCCTAAAGATGCATGAAAACGCTAAAATAATGAATAATATTAATGATCTATGATAAGAAAACAGAGTGTAGTTTTTGAGAAGGTGGTGGATTAATGGATTTTGCATTGTTGCCATTGGAGGATACAGATCTAGAGCAGTTCAAAAAAGATATGAAATATGCTTTTATAAAAGGTGCAGAAAACGGCTTGGGAGAGTCAGAGGAAGTTCTTC
>DJGH01000077.1:232-8108 GCA_002431635.1 Petrotoga sp. UBA5851 | reverse complement strand
TTCTTCAACAAATATCATACAGATCCTGATTTTCCGGATGATTGTGAAGAAGAAAAATTTGGCGGGATGTTTCGCTTTGAGAAAGTGATGCGCTAGAGTACAAGTTCTTAAGAGTATGACAGTTATGAATAGGGTTGATGAATCATTTCCCAGTAGTCTAAAAAAGATTTCCGGGTTTTTAAATATAATCTTAAGACAAAATTATTATTCTTAAGGAGACACAGAACAGATGATAGATCAGACTGTGGACGGTATTAACTTCAAAATGCAGGTTTATGCGGTAGATCCACGAAGAAATAATCGTTATCAGAGTGTCGGTGAGTTTATGGAACGTTGGAATCAAGCACTAATGAAGTAATAAACCTCAGAAAAAAAATTTATGAAAATCTGCAAAAGCTTCTGCAGTTAAGAAAATTCAAGAATGTTCCGGTTTGTTCATAAATAGCTTTTCTTCTCTTGACTCTTCCTTTAGGTAATACTTTATAATGGGTTTATATCAATTAATAAGAATGGGGGCTGGAAAGAATGAGCAATCTAATCAAAATCAAGGATGTGTCAAGCAAATACGAGTTTGTACGGGNNACGATATTACAGCGCGTACACTGCGTTATTATGAGGATATGGGACTGTTGCACAGCACCCGAAGCGATGACTACGCATACAGGATGTACGATGAAAACGCTGTTAGGCGTCTTGAGCAAATACTCATTTTACGTAAGTTGAATATCAGTATAAAAGATATTCAGCGTGTTTTTAAAGCTTCCAGTTCCGATGTCGTCTTGGAAGTGTTGGGGAAAAAAGTACAGAACATAGACGAAGAGGTTGCTCTTTTGCATGAGCTGAAGGAAATCGTATTAGGGTTTATAGATGAAATTGAACAGGTGAATTTTTCAGACAACTCCGATATAAAACTGCTGTATAACAAAGCTAAGGAGATTGAAAAACGTTTGATAAGCATTGACTATATCGGAAAGCCCTCCAAAATAAACCGTTTGCTTGAAATAACGCAAAGGTTGGATAAAAAAATCCCTGATATAATGGTTGTCAGGATACCGAGATTTAGAGCAGTAACAGTAGGAGAACAATCCTGGGAAGACATGTTCAAAAACGGTGGATATATGTATCAGTTATGGCAGCATGTGCATTTGTATAAAAATGTGATTTTCGACTGTTTTGATTTTTTGTTGTTTAAAAATGACAAAGCCGAATGGATATGTGCCGTTAAAGATAACGTTGCCGATGCTGATGTAAGTCCTTTCAAATTGATTGATTTTCAGGGTGGCTTATACGCCATGGCAGTCAGTATTGATGAAGATAAGGATAGCTTACAAAAAGTAGAAGATAAAGTCGGTCGATGGATTGAAAGTACAAATTTTGAGTTTGATAAAGGTCGTGATGTTATGTTTAATATGCCTTACTTGTATGAAGAAGGAAAGGATACTGCTTATATGGATATAGAAAAGGGACTTGGTTATAAGCAAATGCAAAGATATTTTCCTATTAAGCTGAAAGATAACATTTAAGAGCTTTTATAGATTATAATGAAAAAAGAAGTATCCATTTGTATATAAATTTAATGTGAAACGAAAGTTTATTGAGACATAATTTGGAATGGCTTTATCAAACAGGTTCAATAGAAGAAACCGGATATGAAGATTTCTATAAAAGCATCAATTATTTGCACAAAAAGAAACGTTGAAACGTTTTTTCTTGAAAGAAGTAAAAAAATATGGACAGTTTGCGGAATTATGGTATACTAAAATATAGCAGCTTTTTTACTTAATTTTAATTAAGGAAATAAGATAAAAAGTAAAGAGGAGGCATAAGTGTATGACAGATGAGTTCATCAATTTGACATTGGAGAATATAGCAGATGAGCATTTATGCTGTATCATCCGGAGTAAAATGTTG
Organism: Petrotoga sp. UBA5851; assembly: GCA_002431635.1. Lineage (GTDB taxonomy): Bacteria > Thermotogota > Thermotogae > Petrotogales > Petrotogaceae > UBA5851. The sequence continues at coordinate 6,197 of DJGH01000077.1, read as the reverse complement.
CATCCCGGTGTTGAATTGAAAAGAGAGTGGCTTTCAGCAAGATTGAAGGAAGGTCATGTCTTTAGAAAGCTTAATGCAAAAGCTACAGTTTTTATAGAGTATGCTCCGCTGGAAAATGCATGGGTGCCTGTAACGGGTGAAAATTATTATTACATTTACTGCTTATGGGTTTTAGGTGAGCACAAAGGCAAAGGCTACGGCAAAGCCTTAATGGATTACTGTATTGCTGATGCCAAAGAAAAAGGGAAATCGGGAATATGTATGCTTGGTGCTAAGAAACAAAAGAACTGGCTTTCTAATCAGGCTTTTGCCAAAAAATACGGATTTGAAGCAGTTGATTCTACAGAAGACGGATATGAGTTGCTTGCTCTATCGTTTGATGGAACCAAACCACGGTTTACAGACATGGCAAAGAGACAGCAGATAGATAATCTTAATCTAACCATATACTACAGTGCACAGTGTCCGTTTATCCCCAAGAAGGTGGAAAAAATAAAAAAGTACTGCGAATCTAATCATGTTATAGCGTCGTTTATTCAAGTCAATTCATTGAAAGAATCAAAAGAACTACCTTGTGTTTTCAATAACTGGGGAGTATTCTACAGAGGCAAGTTTGAAACGGTTAACCTTCTGGATATAGGTTCAGTTGAAAAAATACTAAAAAGGGGATAACCAGCATGAGCAAGTATGATTCTTTGTGGAAGTACATACAGTCTAAAGAATGTGGATCCTTTAAAATGAGCTTTGCGGAGATAGAAAAAATTGCAGGTCTGCCCATTGACCATTCTTTTCTTAATTATAAGAAGGAACTGCAGGTATATGGATGGAAAGTCGGAAAGATAAGCTTAAAAGAACAGAGCGTGGTTTTTGAAAAAATAAGTTAAATCGGCCAGATGGCCTAATAATAAACTAAATCTAACTAAGGAGATGCTGTTTGAAGAAGAACAACACTTGGGAGACTGTAGGCTAACCCGGAGGTTTGCGTAAATACAGTCTCTTACAAACCTCCCAGTATTGAAAGTCAACAATAATTAGGAGGGGAAAATAATGAAGAAAAATGACTATGTAATACGTTTGGAAAGAAAAGAAGAGTATTATGAAACTGAGAACCTTGTAAGGGAAGCATTTTGGAATGTTTATCGTCCTGGCTGTCTGGAACATTTTGTACTTAATCAGTTAAGGAGCGATAAAGCTTTTGTGCCTGAACTTGACTTTGTAATGGAAAAAGAAGGAAGACTGATCGGTCAGACTATCTTTATGAGAACCTTTATTAAAGCAGATGACGGCAGGAATATTCCAATTATGACAATGGGTCCGATCTCTATTGCACCTGAATTCAAAAGACAGGGATATGGCAAAATCCTGCTTGATTTTTCCTTGGAAGAAGCTGCAAAGCTAGGAGCAGGGGCAGTATGCTTTGAAGGCAATATTGACTTCTATGGCAAAAGTGGTTTTGTATATGCAAGCCATTTTGGCATAAGATATCATGGTCTGCCGGAAGGTGCTGATTCATCATTCTTTCTCTGTAAAGAACTGGCGGAGGGATATCTTGACGGTATTACCGGGGAGTATACCCCTTTACAGGGGTACTTTGTAGATGAAGCACAAGCTGAGGAGTTCGATAAAGCTTTTATTCCGAAGGAGAAGCTAAAGCTCCCGGGGCAGTTTATGTAAATATAAAAATATAAAAAGGGAACCGATGTGCTTTATACCAGCGCATCGGTTTCGTGTTAGTACAAGGGTAAAAGATAATGATGGAAATAAAAAGACTTAAAATGGTATAATGATAAAAAGAATGAAAGAAGAGAGGATGCAGAATGAGAGAGTTTAAGCTTTGTCAGAAGTATTGCAAAGAATATGAAAAGTTTATTAATGAGAACAAAATGCTTGGACCAAACGCTATGTGGCTCATAGAAATGCTATGTGAAAAGATGGATTTAAAGCCGGGAATGCGTGTTTTGGATATGGGGTGTGGTACAGGGCTAACCTCAATCTTTTTAGCTAAAGAGTTTGGTGTGACTGTATTTGCAAACGATTTATGGATAAGTCCGACCGAAAATCATAAACGCTTTGTTGAGATGAAAGTTGACGATAAGGTATTTCCTATTCATTCAGAGGCCCATTCGCTGCCTTATGCGGATGAGTTTTTTGATGTAGCTATTAGCATAGATGCCTATCATTATTTTGGGACAGATGAACTTTATTTTCCGAATTATTTTTCAAGGCTGGTTAAAAGCACAGGACAGTTTGGAATTGTCAGTCCAGGTCTTACAAAAGAGTTTGAAAAAAGTGTGCCACAAGAAATGAAACCTTATTGGGAACCAGATATGTACACATTTCATAGCGCATTATGGTGGAAAGATCTTTGGCAAAAAACTGGATTAGCAGACGTTACTTTTGCAGACGAAATTCCTGAGGGAAAAGAAATATGGAGAAAGGATGCTGATTTTGAACTTCTTGACTCAGATAAAGAAGGCTATTTGACACTTATTATGATGACTGCAATAAAAAAATAAGCCATAATAAAACATAAGTTTATGGGGGATTTGTTTATGATCGATGAAGTTCAGAGTTATATAACCAAGTATAGTGATGAGATTCAAAACCTGTTTTTAGAAGTAAGAAGAATAGTAATTCAAAGTGTTTCGTGTGAACTTGAAGAAAGAATGTGGGCAAAGTTGCCAAGCTACTATTTAGGGGAAAGGTTTATTAGAATTATTCCTTTTAAAGATCATCTGAACATTGAAGCAAAAGCAGTTATCGAATATAGTGAGCTTTTAAAGCGGTATAAGATAACCCCAAAAGGGATGTTACAGATTAATCTTGATAAAGAGATACCTGAAGATATTTTAAAAACTATTTTTAATAAGACACTGACAGAATAACGATACTAGATTTAGTTTAGAGGAGGAAAACCATGATAGTAAAAGCAACCTCTAAGGATTCGTTAGCGTTAGCAAAAATGGCTATAAAAATATGGTCAGAGCATTCTTTAGATGAACTGGCAAAAGAGTTTGAAGATACTATAGATTGCGAAGAAAGTGCTATATTCATGCTTATGGTCGATAATCAGGCGGTAGGTTTTGCTCAGTGCCAGTTGCGCCATGATTATGTAGAAGGTACAGATTCAAGTCCTGTAGGTTATTTGGAAGGGATATTTTTAGAACAGGAATTTCGACACAGGGGACATGCAAAAAAATTATTGGCACAATGTGAGGAATGGGCTAAGAATAAAGGATGCACAGAATTTGCAAGCGACTGCGAATCGGATAATGACGAAAGTTTGAAATTTCATATAAATATGGGATTTACTGAAGTAAACAGAATCATATGCTTTAAAAAGCAGCTGTAATTTTTTATTTCATAATTTTGATACATTTTTAAGGGAAAAATAAATTATGAGTTCTATGATTCGCCTTGATTATTAGACGNNACGGTATATTATACTGAATAATGATTGAGGCGATTTTTATATAAAACATAGTTTTTTTAAATAAGGATTTTTAGCACATAGGCCATTTCTGTTCATATTAGATCTACTTTATATAATAGTTGGATGTGTAAAGTGAAATTGTAAGAAATAAGATTTATGATTGCTAAATTTTATAATATAATGTATGTTGAAAGAAGTTATTTTTAAAAGAAAGGAATTGTGTTATAATAAACATTGTATATTGCTTAAAAATTAGAAAAATAATAATTATAACAACCTGATTCTTGAAAAAGGCATAAGAAGAATATATCAAAGATGTACTAAACAATGTAAAACATATAATGTTTTGCAACAAACAGTATTGTTATTATAATATAAAAAACTGGAGGATATTTAATGAAAGATACAAAATCTATGGTTTCCGACAGAAAAGCGTCAATAGCGATTCCAGATACATCGGCATTATTGAAAGAACCTAAATTAATTGATAGATTGCTAAATGATTTTTATCAGGTAGTTATTCCTGATGTTGTATATAAAGAATTAAATTATCAAAAAGATAGAGGGAAAAATCCAAAGTTAGCCTGGGAAGTTATGGCGACAATCAACAATTATTCTGATAAATACAGTAAAAAACTAAAAATAATAGATTGTGAAAGATCAGAAAAGAAAATAAATGATGAAAGAATAGTTGAATTAGCAAAAATGATAGAAAAGAAAGAGAATAGAAAAGTCTATCTTATTCATGATGATGTTGGTTTGTCAATTAGCTATAGTAATTCTATTCTTTTAATGGAGTATATAAAATTAGAATCAGAAAGTAAAAATTTTAAAAAACTATGCCAATTAAATGAAGAATTTGATAATTTTGACGATTATAAAAAAAACGATGATCTAAATTTAAATGATTATTTGGAAGGCGGAAATACTTTATTGATAAATTGTATTAAGTGTAATAATATAAACGGAAAAAACGCGGCAAAAGCAAAAATTATTTCAGAAAAAAAAATAAACGACAAAATAGAATTTCTTCTATCTAATGGAGCTGATCCGAATAAAACCGATCATAGTCATTATGGTCTTACTCCTTTGGCACATTGTGTTCAAGAGAGAAACCTAACTGCTTTTAATATTCTTTTGGAACATGGAGCAGATTACAATAAAGGTTCTATTGATGAATCTACTCCAAGCAAGTTAAAGAAAAGAAATATAAATGAAGGAAACACGCCTTTGATGATAGCTTGTTGGCATGGATATAAAGAATTTGTTGAAAGACTCTGTATGTTTGACGATATCTCGCTGAATCAACAGGACAGTAATGGTTATACCGCTCTTATTAAATGCGCTGTGAAGCGTTATGAAATAAAAAAGAAAAAATTTGATTGTAAAAAAATAGAATCTATATATCAGTATCTTCTAGGAATTGATAAAGTTGATATATTAATTAGAGATCGTGATAATAGAACTGCAAAAGATTGGTGGGATTTGGCAGATGCCCTAGATAAGGATCCGGGAATAAATGATTGATAGAATATGCATATCAATTAACAATAAATGTAATTTGAAATGTACGTATTGTCATTTTCACGAGAAAGATTTTGTCAAAAATGAAGATATGGATGTAATAAAAATTTTAACAAATGTAAAGGAATACGCTAAACGTACTTTTAAAATTGGTTTTGTCGGAAATGGTGAACCGTTCTTAGATTTCAAGCTATTAAGAAAATATCTTGAATATATTGAAGATAATGAATTTATAAAAACATATACAATTACTAATGGGACAATTCCAATTACACCAAAAGATATTGAATTTTTAGAAGAGCACAGGGTTAACGTAGGGTTTTCTCTGGATGGATATAAGGATCTTCATAATGTAAATCGTTGTAACACCTTTGATGTAGTTATGGAAAACATAGAGAAATATAAAACTTTCACAGGGCATTATCCAACATTCAATGCTACTGTAGGAAAGAAAACTCTTGAGAATTTACATAGAGTAATAGATTTTTTTAAACCGTTTGGTGCAAAAATTACTTTTTCTAGGATGATAGGGTTTAAAGGAATTACCTTAGAAGAGTATAGAATGTTTATTAATGAAGCAGAAAAACATTTACAAATAAGAAAAGGATTATTGGATTGTACAATGTATGGTGGAAAATGTGGAGCAGGGAAAAATAATTATTTTTTTACAAATAAAAAAGTATATTATTGTGGTAACTGTATTGATTTGTCTCCAGTGGATGATAGTAGCGTATCATTGTTTGAACTTGAAAAAATATCTCTGAATTTCAATAGGGATTATTGCTATAAGGAGTCATTATGAGAATATGCTTATACGGATTGCCTAGTGCAGGAAAAACATACATTTTGGAAAAGATAGATTTCTTGAAAGTTTCTAATGGAAGCCAACGCTTATATGAAATAAATCAAGAATTTGAGAAACTTTCAGAAAATGAACAAAACATTATTAGGAAAGAATTAGCTTTAAAAATGCTTTCAGAAGATAATTTTATTATGGATGGACATTAT
>DJGH01000077.1:0-213 GCA_002431635.1 Petrotoga sp. UBA5851 | reverse complement strand
TGAAAAGGTAGTTTTTACCCAAGAAGATGGTACTCTTTATGACACTTTTTTATATTTATATGTAGATCCGAGTGTAATTGAAGAAAGAATGAAGAAATCAAAAAAGAATAATAAGTATATTAAGTATGATATAAAAAAGTGGCAATATGATGAAATAGAAGGGCTCAGAGAGTATTGCCACATTAATAATAAAGATTTTTATATTTTAGAAAA
>DJGH01000055.1 GCA_002431635.1 Petrotoga sp. UBA5851 | reverse complement strand
CTTGAGTCATTTTCGGAAAGATGGTATGAAACAGTCTCAGTAGCAGAGATATGCAGAAATGCAAACCTTTCCAACGGAGTTTTTTACAGGTACTTCAAAGATAAGGAAGAGATTTTCAAAGAGATCCTTGACATCTTCCTCAAAGATCTCAGTGAAAACCTTGAGCATATCAAAGGAGAGTCGGTCACTCAGAGACTAGACTATCTTTTTAATGCCATAGTTAATTCGGGTGTTAAGTTTAAAAGGATGGTAAGTGTATATAGGGAAGGGCAGTACAGGTTTCAGGAGTACGAAAAAAAACTGGCAGATATCTATAAAAAAGGTCTTTCTGAGGTCTTTAAAAAAGATATTTCGGAGGCGGAGTATCTTTTCGGTACTTGTGGAATAAGATTCCTTTCAATAAGATCTTTGTATAAGCATATAGTTTTGGATAATAAAATTTTGCTTCAAGGGGAGAAGATGGTTCTTAACGGTATTTTCAGCAATCAGGTAAACAACTATGAAAAGATCTTTGATTTTGATGCTAAGCAACTTGAAGCTGTTCAGGAAACAACTTCGAGGGAGAAGTTGATATCGGCAGGGATGGAACTGTTTGGGGAGTACGGATACTATAACGTCAATGTTTACGATATAGCTAAAAAAGCCGGTTTTGCTGTAGGTACTTTCTATATATACTTTGACAGCAAGGAAGAGTTTATGTCTGAACTGATTGATATCATAAATTCTAAAACAAGGCATTTCATAAGTCAGAACATCAACCATTCTTTAAACAGAATTGAACAGGAGCTTCAGGGAATGTATCTTTTCCTGAAATTTTTTGAAGACAAGCTTATATACTATCAGATAGTCAGAGAGGCAGAGTTTGTTGTGAACGGCAAGGTAAAAGATTACTATGACAACTTTGAAAAAGGCTATCTCAAAAATCTGAAGGATGTCAAAGATTATGACTATTCAGCCGTAGCGAATTTTTTGGTAGGAATTTCACATTATCTTGGTATACAGACTCTTTTTAACAGGTCTGCCGAAGATAAGAAAAGCATAATAAAAGAACTCGGAACTCTTTTATACTCAGGTATGGAAAAGTAAAAGACTGCTTTTATACTTTTTACTCGTGAAAAAAGAATAGAAGACGAATCCGTCTTCTATTCTTTCAAAAATCCTTTGACTAAATCACAAAAAAGCGGGAGTTTTTCTAGAAACATTGCATGGGCTGTTTTAGGGATGCAGATTATTTGAGATTGTGGAATTTTTTCATTCATTTTAAGCATTTCAAGGTATGGTGTTGCTATATCCTCATCTGCACCTATCAGTAAAGTCGGAGCAGTGATATTTTTTATTTCTTCTCTTATGTCGAAGGTTTCATTAGAAGAAGCCAGTCTTATAAAGCCATCAAACCATTGCTTGGTAAGAGTTGCCTTGAAAAGCTTTCTTCTGTTCATAAGCCACTCATAATTGCTCTGATAAAAATACCTTGAGTATATAAAAGGCAATGAAACATCAAAAAAGAACTCACCGTCATATGTTGCAGCAGAGGTCTTCCATGCCTGTCCAATCGACTTAAGAAAGTTATCCACATGTGAGATGGTATTGGATAAAATAAGCTTATCAACCATTTCTGGATATTTCAGGGCAAAAAGTTGAGCAACCTGTCCCCCGTATGAAAGACCTACGAGATTAGCCTTTTTAATTCCTATTTCCGTAAGCAGGTCTTTAAGATCCTGCACATGCATACTTATATCGTACTGATAATCAACGTATCTGGACTTTCCTTGATCCTTCATATCGTAGGTTATAACCTGGAAATCTTTTTCAAGATACTTCACATGTTCTGTCCAGCTTGGAATACTCATCATTATACCGTTAAGCAGGACAATAGGTTTTCCGCTGCCACTGATATTATAATTTATGCCTAATTTTTCAGAAAACACATGAATCACCTCTCATTCGTTTTCAATTATAATACATAGCAATACATAAGCAAAACCTTTCTGCATCCGATTAGCGGTAAATAAACTTAATTAGAGTTGAAAATGTATATAAAACAAAAAAAAGAGAAGAATATCATATTCTTCTCTTATCTAACTGGTTTCATCATCTTTTTACATTCATAACTACTTTGTGAGCCAGCTGAAGCTTCTTCTGGAGTAAATCCCAAACGTATAAAGTAATTTTCCAGAGCTTTAGGCGAAAAGAAGACCAGCCTGCTACATCCCTTGCTTTTAGAAAATTTTTCTATCTCAGAGATCATAAATATGCCATACCCCTTACTTCTATAATCCTTCAGAATAGCAAACTTCTCTATCCTCATGCAGTTTTCTTCGATTATCCTTGTTCTGCATGTTCCGACGGCGATTCCGTTGGCAAACAGCAGAAAGTGGTCGGAAAGATCTTCAAGGCTATCCTTTTTGAACTGCGGAGGATAAATCTGTTCGTTTTCAAAAACCAGATTCCTTATCTCTATGGCTTTATCAAAGTATGCGGTATTATCTGAAGAAAAAGTAACCACAAGAACAGACATCTACTCCACCATCCTATAGACATTTTTAATTCCTATGCAAAAATCATCTGCCAGTGGGGCAGTGAATATCATCTTCCTGCCGGTTGCAGGATGAATCAGCTCAAGACGGTAAGCATGAAGCATCTGCCTGAAAATATCGTATTTTCTGTCTTCATTAGCTCTACCGTAAACTTCGTCTCCCATCAGCGGAAATCCAAGATAACTGAAATGGACACGTATCTGATGAGTTCTTCCCGTTTTTAGGACAACAGAAACAAGAGTTGCCGCCGAACCAAAACGTCTTAAAACTTTAAATTCTGTCAAAGATGGTTTTCCGTCCACTACCACAGCCATTTTTATACGGATCTGCGGATGCCTGCCGATAGGTGCGTCTATACTTCCTTCATTTTCAATAAGTTGTCCTTTAACGAGTGCAAGATAGCTTTTCCTGATGGTCCGGTCTCTAAATTGGTCAGAAAGCCCTGCGAAAGAGGCTTCATTTTTCGCTACAACAATAAGTCCCGAAGTATCCTTATCAAGTCTATGTACAATACCCGGTCTTATATCGTTCTTATCCCTCTGTATTTCAGGACAGTGAAATAAAAGGGCGTTAACCATAGTATCCTTTAAGCAGTTTCCGCTTGGATGAACCACCATCCCGGCTTCTTTATTGATAACTATAATGTCATGGTCTTCATAGACTATATCAAGAGGAATATCCTGGGGAGTAACCTCATGTGGTGCGGGTTTTTCAGGTAACTCGAGTACTATAACGTCATCCTGCCTGAGTCTGTACCCCGGCTTCTTCGGCTCTGAATTAACAAGAATCTGCCCGTCCTTTATAGATTTCTGTATAAATGTTCTTGAAATCCATTCTGGTACTTTTTCACAAATGAAAAGGTCAAGTCTTTTATTAACATCATTGCTGGTTACTGGTATTTTTTGCTCCAATTTTTTCAGTCCTTAAAAAGTATATGGCAAGCAGTACGGCGCCAATCGTGACAAAAGAGTCGGCAACGTTAAAAACAGAGAAAAACGGAATATAGAACATATCCACAACATAGCCCAAACGTATTCTGTCCACCATATTGCCAATCGCTCCGCCTATGATCATATTTACCGCAAGATCGCCCAGTGGGGACAGCTTACCCTGCCTGTAAAACCTGTCTCTGGCAATAAGCATAATAACAGCCACAACAACAGATACAACTCCAAAAAAAAGTGAAGCACCTTTGAAAGCACCAAAGGCAATACCTGTATTTTCAGTATATGTAAGTTCAAAAAACCAAATTTTTATGGGATTATAGAAAAGGTAATTTTTAGCAGCAACTTTTATCAGTTGATCGGCAAATATTATTACCGGTACTATCCAACTCATTACTTCTCCTTTTGATAAAAAAACGGAGCTATCGTTTTAAGACCAATTTCACGATAGTTGAAAATCCTTTCGGTGGATCCTACGAAAAGAACACCGTTAGGTCTGAGAGCTTCGGCGAATTTTTTATAGAGACCTTCCTTTGCATCATTATCAAAGTATATCACAACGTTTCTGCATATAATAAGATCAAAATTTTTTTCAAAAGGATCTGTCAGAAGGTTAAGTTGTTTGAACTTGATCCTGCTTTTCAACAACTGCTTTACCTGAAGCTTTCCATCGGCAAGTTTTGTAAAGTATCTGTCTTTAAGCTCGGTAGTCATATTTATGGTACTTCTTTCTTCGTATATTCCTTCCTGAGCTTTTGCAAGAACAAACTTATCAAGATCGGCGGCAAGAATAGAGGCATTTCTTGCTCTCATCTCTTCAAAGACGATTGAAAGAGTGTAAGGTTCTTCACCTGAAGAGCAACCTGCACTCCAAGCTTTGAATGCAGAAGAGTTTTCTTTCATAAGCATAGGAATTATATTCTTTTGTAAATACTCCCATTTCTCTGGATTTCTAAAGAATTCTGTAACGTTTATCGTCAGCTTATCAAGAAACTCATCCCATTTTTTTGGATCGTTTCTTAGATCCTTCATGTAATCGGAGTAGGTTTTATACGAGTACTTCTTCATTAAAATATCTATTCGCCTTCTTACCCTGTGCTGTTTATAACCTGTCACATCAAGCTGGAAATACTTTATTAAATCCTGAAGAAGTCTCTCATAATCTTTGTCGTCATACTGGGACTCGTATACTATTCCTTCTTCCATAAAACACCTCCGTTTTTATACTTTTAGTATGAAAGATATGCCAAAGCCCAGATCAGAAATTACGAACATGAGTTTGTCGTTTATAGGTATCCTGTAAGAAAAAATATTGTTTGAGTAATTGAAATATAAAGAGTTAATGAGCAGTTTGCCGGATGATTTGCTGTATCTGAAAATGACTTCTTCGGTCATTATGTATAGATCATCAAGAAAAAAATCATGTACTGAAAAGAATATGTTTTTTCCTAGATTAAAAAAAGGTCTAACACCATTCTGTCCTATGTTAAGATAAAGACCAAGCGAGTTGTTATCAATTCCAATGTTGAACTCTGAGGTCTGTATATCAGTAAATTTTATCCAGTAAGAGCTTTTCAGCAGTTTGTCAGAAAAATTTATACCGAAAAAAAGTTCCTTAAGAGACAGATTCAAAAAATTATCAGCATTAACTGAAAAGAACTCATAGTTGGTCTTTATAAAAGTGGGACTGCGGATCTCTTTTGGGTAACGGT
>DJGH01000070.1:59364-59549 GCA_002431635.1 Petrotoga sp. UBA5851 | reverse complement strand
TAAAGAAAAGGGCATTTGCAGAAAGAGTTGTTTCTTTCGGAAAAAAACTCTAGGTCTGAAAAGTTTATTTTTCTTTGATATTTTTGCACATGGCTTATGGTATAATATATTTGCATTAGTATGATTAAGCTTTTTTAGATTTCAGGGGCGGTGCTGTATGCAAAAGACAAAAGTTCTGATCTTCT
>DJGH01000070.1:0-59341 GCA_002431635.1 Petrotoga sp. UBA5851 | reverse complement strand
TTGATTCTGTCAACATTTTTCCTGAGCTCGTGCTCGCTGCAACCAAAAACAGATTACAAAGCAGATAAATCTCAGGATGCCTTTAAGCCTCTCATCATCGGAAACGTTACCGTCGCAATGATTCCCCCGAATGCTGTTATAACAGATATAAACTACTCTATAAGCCGCAGAGTCTCGGAACTTTCAGAATCCGGCTCGTTTTATGTGATTAATTCATGGGCGATAGGAGGAAGGTTTCTATCAGATCAGCATTATAAGGAGGCCGAAGATAAAGCGAAAGTTCAGCTGTCAGAATTTCTGAGTACACAGGTAAAATCTATAAAGTCAAAGACAACCTATCTGAACGGGAAGAATGAGATTTCCGTTTATTCTTCTTTAGAAAGTGCTCTTTCAGAAAGCGAGCTTAAGGGAAGCATGGTTTTGGGAAGATACTACATCGACACTATGAGCCTGCGGGAGTATCATGTCCTGGTTTTCTACGACCCAGTTACTGTACTCAAGATAATTAAAGAAAGTAAAAATGCTGTAAGCAGTTTGGACACGGAAGGTATTGACGTTGACGATCTTTTCACACTTATAAATGAAGAAATCAGTAAAGCAAAAGATTAGGCGGAGGTGGCCGGTATGAAAAAAAAGGGGTTTGTTGCATTGATTTTGTCAGTTTTATGTATGTCTTTGATACTTACATCGTGTTCTTCGGGAGTACCTGAAGGTATGAAGCCGCTGAAAGTCGGTACTACCACCATAAAGTATATTCCCAAAGACGCTTTAATCGACGTATACCCTATGCCTTATGACGAAAAAATGATCCTGGAGCTTTTGCAGAACAACTTATTTGTAGAGTTTGAAGGAACTTACTCCGGCGGAATAGTTGACAAAAGCATGTACTATGAAATGGCTGATCTTGCTGCAAGAACAGAACTTTCAAAGTTTCTGGATACAATCGTACAGGGCTACTCTGCCAAAGTTTCCGGAATCCTCAGCGAAGTAAAGACAACTCAGAACAACGCTGATGTAAATGAAATGGTTGCCTCGGCAGGCAAGACGGTACAGGAAGCATTTACAGTATCCAGACAGCAGGGAGCAAAGGTTTTATGCAAATACTACATTCCTACCGGAAATAAGTATGAGTATCACGTAAGCATCTTCTACAATCCTCAGGCAGTTATTAACTATCTTGAACAGACAGAGCTCATAAAAAAAGCAGGTGACCAGCAGGTGCAGCTGCAACAGGCTCTTAATGATGTAATAAAAGAAGCGAAAAAAGGAACTCCGATGGATCAGAAGCAATAAATTTTCCCCCTAACGGGGGAAAATTTTTATTGTGTCTACTTCAGTATGTCCATGCCTGAAGCTTCATTCCCAAAGTTTCTTCAATGGCTTTTCTGTATATTCTCAACACCACGGCATATATGCCGTCACCATCTGTATCCTTTGAGCCTTCAGTCGAAATCTCCTCAGCGCCTCTTATTACTCCTCTTAGTCTGGTTTCTACTGTCTTATCTTTCAAAGCAAAATTCTCAACAGAGCTTCCGCCCTCCACAATAAGACCGTACACAAACTCTGTTGCTTTGGCATATGCGTCTACCAGAGCCGCTTCATGGGCTGCAAGTATTGCCTGTGAAGGATTGGGAAATTTAGTATAGTCTATTACGCCAAAACCTTTTACATCCTTGAAATCTCTTGTAGTTACCAATCCCTTTGTATCAAGCATATTCTGGGTGGTTTTAGGTTGGGAAGAACACCCTGAAAGAATAAATAAGAAAACAAATACAAACATTACATAAACAACCTTCCTAATTTTTTGCATTCTCCTGGCCTCCTTTTTTTCTTCCTAAAGCTGCTGCAATAAAAATAATTACAGTAAAAGTAAAAAGCGCTATGACATAAGACAGTCGTGTATCAACATCGGCTGCAAGGCCCATGGACGTAACTATAAGCATTGATCCGAAACCGGTAAAACCATATGATAATCCACTGTAAAGCCCGATCTCCCTCTGAGAAAGCTTAGAATTTGCATATTTCTGAACGGTCGGGAATATAGGTCCAAGGAATAATCCTATAAAAATGAACATTACGGAGTTTTTTATCGTAAGCATGGCCGCTATGCTTATAATAACCATAACGGAAGATAGAATTATGGTTCTTATAGCGCCAAGCTTTCTGTCAATATACTCCGTTATTATCCTTCCAAAGGTATACGCAGCCCAAAAGGTACTCAGTAAAAGCTGAGCATTGCTTTTGCTGAGAAGGAAAGCTTTTTCAAAAAGATTCCCGCTCCATGTGGTTATACCTATCTCCGTTCCTGCATACAACAAAAATATCAAAAGTGTCAGATAAACCAAAGGCCTTGATATTATACCAAGGGCTTCCTTTGGCTGTATAGCCGGATGTCTGGTGTTTTCAAGATACTTGAGCATCGACGTATATACAAGGATTAAAGCCATAACCACTGTATAAAGGGCAAAAATATTTCGATACGAAAAGTTCGCTTTAAGAAAAAAAGCGGTTATAAGGGGCGATACGATTCCGCCTATTCCGAAAAACGCATGAAAAAGCCCATAATTTGCATACTTTGAATCAAGAGAGGCAAAAATAGAGGTAAGACTCATGAAAACCGTTCCAGTTGTCATTCCTATAAAAAATACGCCCATCAGGACCTGAAGAAACGAGTATGAGGTAGCAAAAAGAGCTGTACCCAAAAGCCCGAAAAGAAGTCCCAGCTGCAATGATGTCTTAAGTCCCATTGAAGCTATGAGAAACCCTCCGGCAAAGTTGGATATGAGAACTCCTGCCGTATTGAGAAGAGGAACAAGAGCTGACTGAGAAATACTGACGGTATATTCGGACTGTATGGTGGTCATAAGCGGAGCAACTGAGTTTATGATTATGGAAGTTAAAAAATGTAAAAAATACAGATAATTACGGGTTTTCATCTGATTCATGCCTATTCCCTCCGGGAACTATCAATACTTAAAAGTACGGAAACATATGCTTCTACTGATTTGGAAGATGAACTTGACCCTACTCCGTTTCCGCTTTTTCCTTTAATATTTATTTTTTGGGGAAGTACTCCAACTGCATCCGAAAGATTTTCTTTCATTTCCTGACCATACTGGGTAATCTTTACTATATCGGAAATAACTATACAATCAAAATTAAATATTTCTATCGTTACTTTCCCCGACAGCACCCTGCAAAGCTCCTTCAAAAGAAAAATACTTCTTGAGTCCTTCCATTGAGGCTCCTGAGGGAAAAACTCTCCTATCGAACCATACCCGCATGCCCCTATAATGGCATCCATAAAAGCATGTGTAAGAACATCACCATCGCTATGCCCTTCAAGTCCGAGCTTTTTTGAATTCTCAATAATAACACCCCCTACAACAAGCGGTCTGCCCTGCACAAGAGGGTGTATATCATAACCTAAGCCTGTCCTGAGATCCATTTTTAAACTAACCTTATAGGCATTACTATATACATATAGTTGTTATCGTTAAAAGGTTTTAAAACCGTAGGATTGGTTTCTCCGGATATATTGAACTCAAATTCGGTTGTTTCTATTTTTTCAACCGCTTCTCTCAAATATCTTGGAGAGTATGCTATGAGTATGTTGTTTCCTTCCTTTTCAACCGTTATTGTATCCTTTCCTTCCCCAACATCTGCAGAATTGGCGCTCAATGTAAGCAATTCCTCGTTAACGTCCATTTTAACCTGTTCTGAAGAACCGCTTGCTATAGAAACCCTTCGCAGAATTTCGCTAAACTCTGCTGTAGAAAGAACCATTTTGGTTTTGAAAGCCTTTGGCAGTATGTCCATATAATTTGGAAATTTGGAGTCTATAACATTAAGTGCCAGCTCTACTGAATCTTCGGAGAAAGAGAAAAGAGCCCTTGAACCGTCGAAGTTAAGCTTGAAAGTTTTGGAACGGCATGAAAGCAGTACATTCCTGAGTTCTTCAACACTTCTCAGGGATAGAAGGAACGACGAAACAAGGCTTGACTGCTGAAGATTTATTTCAGAAATGCCCAGTCTGTAGCTGTCTGTCGCAACAAGACTTAAAAAACCCCCGCTCCTGAAATCCCAGTAAACCGAGTTCAAATTTCTGGAGAGCGGATCCGAATCTCTTGATGCACAGAAAATTACTTTTTCGATCATATGAAGAATCTTTTCCCTTTCAAGGTCCACCGTCGACCCCGCCACTGAAGGAATAACGTTTGGAAACTCAGCAGCATTCATTGTTGGAAGCTTAAAAGCAGTAGTTGCCGATTCAAGGCTGAGAACTCCGTTATCGTAGTTAATGATTATACTTACAACAGGCAAGGATTTGAGAATCTCTGAAAAATTTTTGTGATCAACCACAAAAGCGCAGTCCTCCTGAGAATCCTCCACCGTGGTTTTTCCGTGGAAACCCGTCTGAAGATCCGTGGCATATACATTTAGCTCTTTTGCGGCAACCTCTATCTTTATTCCCGAAAGGATAGGGTTGGTAGTCTTTTTTGCGACAGCCTTTTCTGCCATATCCACCAGAGACGAAAGGGTTTTTTTATTAATCTCAAACTTCATATTCTGTACCTCCTCAGTTAATTTCATTTTAATAGATTTTACCTCAAAACCATACAAAAAATCAACAATCTGACTTTGCAAATTAAAAGTCTATAAAACACTTTCTTTTATGATATAATAGTTTAAGAATGAGAGATCTGCAGGAGATATACCCCAATGAGTAAAAGAAGCATAGCTGTAATCGTCATACTGGTTTTCCATATTATATCATTATTTGCAGCAGATATAATCGTAAGTGCATACAGTTCTCTTCCCATAAAAGGACTATACATAAGTCCTAAATCTTTTGTGGTACCACTTTCTTCTGAAAACTTAATCCGTCTTCTGAACAAAGACGGAACAATCCGTTCTGTTTATGAGACCTCTGCCGAACCTAATGCAGTCGTCTTTTCTGAAGATGAATCAGTTATTGCCTGCGCAAATGTAAACGGAAGTGTTGATATTTTTAATCTGACCAATCCTATAGCCAATTTCAAGCTCACAGAGTCCAAAGAAAGCATAACTTCTATTGATATGAAAGATCAGAAAATCATATTTACATCCTATGATAAAAAAGTATTCTTTTACAACATCTCCAAAAGAAAAAAACAGTTTGAATTTCCTATTGGTTCAATTCCCGTATGCTCCAAGTTCATATCAAAAGAACTGGCAATAGTAGGTGATTTTAACGGGAATGCTTATATGTTCAGCGAAAACGGAATAAAATATACAAACAAAATTTTCAGCTCTGCAATAAGAAACATCTTTGTATACCAGGACAGACTTATATTTGTCGGTTCCGAAGGCAAAGTTGTTGTGACAGACCTTTCAATGAATATAAAATCAGTGCTTCCACTTGAAAATAATATTCAATCCGCTATACTCTCCCCGGATTCAAATTACCTCGGTATACTATACAACAACAACTCCTTCAAGGTTTACAGCATAGAAGGCATTCTTGGGAGTACCCTGAAAGTTATACTTAACATAACAGCCCTTCCTTTCAGATGCGCTGCACTAGCTTGGACTAACAGCTGGCGCGAAATACTGCTTACCGAAGGTTCTGATATGTATCGAATTACCTTTCCTTCAGGAATACTAGAAAAGACTGTTGAAAATATGGTCTCCCTTCCCAAAAAACTTTTTTGGAAAGACAATTACCTTGTCTTTGCAGATAAAATTTCAAATTTTGGAATAATCGATATAGAATCCGGAAAGCTTATCTCTTTTTTCAACACTCAGACCGCTGGAATAAACGATTTCATTGTAATAGACGATAAGTATATTGTCACCGTGGGCACGGACGGTATTGCAAGATCCTATGATCTTAACACAGGAAAAAAGACAAAGGAAATTTTTTTATCCGACAGCCAGCTTACTTCGGTTGATATAAGCCCAGATAAAAAATTTATTGTTTTCGGGGGCTGGGATAATAAAGTATACGTTTACAACTATCCCTCCTTCACAAAGTACAGGGTAGTTTCAGACCTTCATGACAACTGGATAAACGATATAGCCATAAACCGCAACGGCAGTTATATCGCCGTATCCTCTTATGACAGGAAGGTAAGCATATCAAAATTTCCTGATTTCGAAAGCTCCAGCCGGAAATTTTTTTCTTTTAAGTATAATATATGGAGCGTAAGCTGGGCTCATGCAAAAGAGTTCCTTGCCACCGGAGGATACGACGGAATACTTGAGATATGGGATGCTTTGTATCAAATGTCCATAAAACCTGGTATTTCAACTCCAAGCATCCGTGATATAGAATGGAATATTGATGACACAAAAATAGTTACTGCCTGTGAGGACGGAAATATATATCTCTGGAATGCAAAGAGCGGCGAACTGATCAGCACAGTCAACGTATCCAGCGGTCCTGTTCTGGACATATACTGGAACAAGGGAAGCAAGTATATTGCCTGTATAGCCGACAAGAACGTTCTTAAGATTTTGGATATAGAAGAAAAAAAATGTATTGCCACCATAATGATTTTTAAAGACGGAAAGTATGTATCGTTTAAAGAAAACGGCGAGTATATGACCAACATTCCGTCACAGTCCGAAAGCACATACTTTTCCAGATACAATCCTCTGATGCTTATAGACACGCTGATGCTCAAAAAAGTTGACAATCTGAACCTGCGTGAAGTAGAACCACCAGTTATAGCATGTCCTGATAACTTTATTCTTTCACCGCAAAACAATACTATAAATATAGAAATTTCAGATAACAGAATGTTGAAACAGGTAAAGATAGGAACCAGGCTTTACGATGTAAACCAAAAGGATTTCTCGGTAGATTTCAAAATAGATATAGAAAAGCTTATAGCAGATGAAATACAAATCCTGGCTTATGATGACAGTGGCAATAAGTCCATAAAAACCGTTCCGCTTGAGTATCAGAATATAAGTCTTATAGCCATAGCAAACGAAGTCGTGCGGGAAGAAAGCGGAAAGTACATAGGAGTTCTTAGCAAAGGGATGACAGTAAAGCTTCTTGGAATTTTCAATGAAAGCTATATTATAGACTTCATGGGAAAAAAGGGAGTTATCGCAAAGTATTTCCTTATCAAGTGATTAGTTAACAAAAAATATAAAACAGCTTTTAATTACAATTTAATTTTTGTTAACTAATATTTTACATTCAACCTTGATTCGTAACATTTAAGCGGTAGTATTATCCTGAAAACAAAAACTATAGGAGGTGTTTGATATGAAAAAATTATTATTGGTTTTATCTTTAGTGTCAATTCTTATGGTATCAGTTTTTGCAACTGAGATGAATCTTGCAGATATTAATTGGACAATAAACTCTGACCTTAAGATCAACAGAACGGTAAGTGTTAAAGTTTATCAGTGGATCTATGCAAGCGTATCTTCAAACAAGACTATTGAAATTACAAAACCTGGTTCTGAAAGCTTTGATCTTTTCAACATTGCTGTAGGTTCAAACAAGGGAGCAACCCTGAGAGTCGAAATGACTGGTCTTCCAGATCAGCTAAAGCTTGAAGAAAAGTATGTAAAGTACGACGTTACAAAGCCTGCAACTCCAATAGGAGAAGCCGGAGTATTTTTAGAGGATGATTTAGTTCTTCCAGGATACAATGCCGATACGGGTACGGTTACATTTAAGGATATGGTTTTTGGAGCAAGATTCAATGCTTCACCTATACTGATTGCCAACAAAGACAAACCTTATACTATAACTGTTAACTTTACTTTTGAACCTTCCATCAGATTTAATTAAAGTTTTTAAAGGATAATAAAAAATTCCCGCAGCTGCGGGAATTTTTTATTATCCTGACACGATCAAAAGCTTCTCTAATCCTTTTTTAATATACTTATTCCTCATGGTAACTTCCCATATGAGACCCGACAGATAATTTTCTATCATCAGAAGGCTTATTCCTTTGTCAATGCCTATATGAGTTTTTGAAAACCAGTTTTTATCCAAATTGTAAGCATCCTTAAAGCCATACCTTCCCCAAAGATTATCAAAGGTTCTGTAATGGTTCATTGCGTCAATTACCTCATCCGGAACAAATACTATGGAGCCTATAGCCCCTGCCGGAGGAATAGTTCCGTCAGTTTTACCCACAGTACTATTTTCACCGTTAGGCGCAGCCCCAAAGTCACCCCTGTATCCATCGGGAGAGTCGCAGGCAGTAAGCCCCCATGAGCATTCCCCAAAAGTTTTATACTTTCCTTTGAGGTCTATACAGTACTGTCTTGCGGCTTTAGTTGCATTAACAGAGTTTTCATACCAGTTAACTCCGTTTTTATCATAAAGTTTTCGGAAGTCTATCCATGCATGTGTAAACTGATATGTAAAGATAGAACCCGTCCATGTATATATAAGCTGATAATCCCGGTAACATCCTGTATTCCTTTTAAACTCATAATACATACTTGGGTCTATAGGAAAGCTGGGGGATGCTGCTCCCAAAATATACATCATGAGCTGCTCAGCGTAAAGATCCCACGCCCCATGAAATCCATTTTCGTACCAGTACCCCATGTAAAACATATTTTTTTTCTTGTTTGTATACCATTGCCAGTTTACCCTCTGGTATATCTTTTCGAAGTACTCCTCAGCCTGACCTTTAAAGTACTCTGCGGCACAAAGCGCTCCCATGAGGAAGATGGCGGTATCTATGNNCTCGCTGTGCCAAGTTCTTCGGGCAGTCTGCATATCCAGAAAGTGTATGAAGAACCCTTCTTTCTGCTCAGCCTTGCTGTAGAAAGTCTTAAGAGTACCAACAACTCTTTTGTAGCCCTCTTCTCTGGTTATCCAACCTCTATTTACACCCACGACAATTGCAGAAAGCCCAAATCCCACACTGGCTATGCTTGCCGCATCATGAACCGTATTATCTTTTATAAGACCATAAGAGTTTTCCATAAGTGATGCTTCATTCCAGAAAAAATCAAAAGACAGTTTTGCTTCGGTTTGAACAATATCGTTTCTTCCCATACTTCCTCCCTATACGCTAATTTATTTCCAGCTTTTTTAAACCTTCTTTTATGCAGTCAATATCAGAAAAGAGACTCCAGATGAGCCCATTCTCATAGTTAGAAAACATTAAAAGCGTTATTCCCTTGTCTATTCCGATATAATCTTTTGCTATCCAATTCTGGCAAGGATTAAAAGCATTCTTCAATCCGTACCTGCCCCATAATCCGTCTATGGAGTAGTAATAGTCAAGCGCACGCAAGGACTCCTCAGGGGTGAAAACAATGCTGCCAAGAGATGCGGATACAGCAATAGTTCCGTCAACCACATTGGCCTTGTTATCGTATCCGCTTGGTTGAGAACCGTAAAGTCCATTGTATCCGCTTATACTGTCACAAGCCGAAAGTCCCCAGCAGCTTTCTGAAAAATGCGGATACCTGTCCTTCAGATCCAGACAGTACCTGTAATTAGCCAAACTTGCATCTACAGAGTTCTGATGCCAGTTAACTCCCATAGCATCTTTTTTGTTGCGAAAGTCAATCCATGCATGTGAGTATTGATGGGTAAAGAGTGAACCAAACCACGAGTGTATAAATGTACTGCCCTTATACGATGACCTGTTCCGCTTAAAAGCATAGTATACCTCTTTGCCTATGGGATAAGTAGGAGAAGCTGCACCAAGAACATACATCATAAGCTGTTCAGCATAAAAATCCCATCGGCCGGAAAATCCTGACTCGGGCATGAGCGACATATAAAAGTAGTTGGTACTTTTATCTACGAATACTTTCCAGTTTATTTCCGAGAAAAGCATCATCGTCTTAGAAAGAATCTCTCCGCCGAAGTACTTTGCACATGTAAGAGCACCACACAGCAGTATCGCAGTGTCAATGGTTGAGATTTCACTTTTATTTATTCTTTGCGCAGTACTTATATCGACAAAATGATAAAAAAAACCACGCACAGTTTCCATTTTTAAAAGTGTATCAAGCGTTTTTTCAGCCCTTTCAGCCCCCTGTTCATAGGTGATCCATTCTTTTTCGACTCCAATTACTATGGCACTAAGTCCAAAGCCTGTACTCGCAATACTCGCACACTCAGCAGACCCCGGATATCTGTCACGCACCAAACCATAACCCACAGAACCTGGTATGCTGTTGGCTTGTTCCCAGAAAAAATCGAAGGACTTTCTGAACTCTTCCTCAAAATGATCTGTACTTAAAGGAAAGATCATCATCGGAATAAAAGCCAGTACCAGTAAACACCAAAATGCTTTTTTCATAAACTCCCCCTCTATTCTCCGGTTATACCGGTTTTATCGACACTCTGAACAAACCAACGCTGAAATATGAAATAAAATATTAAAAGCGGAAGTATCGAGATCAATGTTCCGGCCATTGAAATGGCTTCATTAAGGTTTTTCCCGCCCTGCGTAACACTCATTGAGTAAACATTTTGATAAGTAGCAGCAAAATTTTGCAGACCAAGCGTCAGAGTCTTAATCTTGTTTCCGAAATACAGCGCCGAAAGCGTAGTCTCATTCCAGTACCACACAAACGAAAAAATGAACGACACAATGTATGCAGGAAGAGCCGAAGGAACGGCAATTTTTGTGAAAATAACCATAAAGCTTGCTCCGTCAAGCTGGGCAGCCTCCTCAAGAGATTTTGGAAGCATCTTAAAAAACTGGTAAAAGATCAGTATGAAGATGGAACTTTTCAAACCCTGGCTGAATATGGCAGGGAGTATATATGAGTAAAGACTTCCAATAAGATTGAGATCCTTATACATAAGAAACTGTGGGATCATGGTTACCTGAGCAGGAATTATAAACGTAACAAGTATTAAAAGCATTACAAGCTTTTTTCCTCTGAACTCAAAACGTGCCAAGCCATAACCCGTAAAGGATGTGAATATAGTCTGTAGAACAGCAGGGATTAGATTGACATAGATGGTTTTTATCAGAGTAGGAAAATAATCAAGCACCTGACAGGCTCTGACATAATTATCAGTATAAAGCTTTGTCGGAATCCATTTTACAAAAGGATTCACCAGATCCTGGGTATCCATGAAGCTGTAAGATACCATATAAAGTATCGGATAGAGAAAAACAAACCCTATCAGCACAAGCAAAAAGTATATGACAGCCTTGGAAAAAACAGTTTTTATATTCTTTTTTTTCATGATATCGCCTATCTTTCCGCTTTTTTGCGCCGGCCGTTTATAAAAACCATAAAGACGGTCAGAATGATGAGTATAACTCCGAAGTAAATAACAGAAAGCGCTGTTGCATAGCCTATGCCTCGGTTTATATCGTACATGTCAGTCGAAATTTTCTGAACAATCGTATTAAGCGAAAAACCTGAAAGCGTCACAAGAGTATACAGAACATTCACCCCCACCACAGGCATCAGAGCTGGGAGTGTAAGCTTCCAGAAACTCTGCCATCCTGATGCTCCGTCTATTGAAGCCGCTTCGTACATACTCTGGTCAAGCTTTTGTATAGCAGCTATGAATATGAGAATCTGAACACCGCAGAACCATAAAATCATTATAAAGGACGAAAGAACCGTTCCAAGAAGATTTCCAAGTAACCCAAACTCATTTGCAAGCTCCTGAACCGAAAAGTACTCGGAAATTCCAGGAAGTGACGTAGCGTTTTGCTCTATAAGTTGTTTCATCACAGGACCGCTGGTTATTATAACGGGAAGAAAAAATATGGTTCTGAAAAATCCCTTTCCCTTTATATCTTTTGTAAGCAAAATGGCGGCAATAAGGGAAAAAGTGATTATAACCGGTATAAACACAGCCATCTGCCCTGCATAGTTTATAAGGCCATCGGTAAAGGCGACATCCATAAGGAAAGCATTCTTATAGTTTAAAAGCCCTATGAAAGACTCTTTTATACCATCGGCAGTAAACCTCACTCTGTTAAAACTGAACCAGAAGGTTCTTATTATGGGAATAAGCGTAAATATAAGAAAGCCTATGATCCATCCTGAAATAAAAAAATAGCCTTTTGCGCTGTTCCTAGCAGTCAGCTTCATATCTCACCATCCTTAACTACACGATAACCTCTGGCCGGAACTTCTATACTGCCGTACTCCATGCTTTGTGTGCCGTAATTGACAAATATAACGACATCGTTTGAGTATCTGGTCTTGGATATACCGTTTTCAAAAATCTCATGAGATATAATACCACAGCCGTAAACTTCTTTAAGCGCCTCATTTACGAAGTCGTAAGAACTGCGTACAGTATCCTGCCATGAGGAAAATTCCGAAGAACTTATCCACTGTGACGGCGTTTCCAAAAGTTTTAAAGAACTCTCCTGCGTTATTATAAACGAGGGATATACTCCAAATTCGACAAGCTTTAAAAGCTCATTGCCAAGATCGGATGTAAAGTTCAGCGGTTTTGAAAAACACGGAATTTTACCAGAAAGAAGAATCTGTAAAAACGGTACTGAACGCTTCTCAAAAATATATCCCGAAGAGTCGGTATCAATATCAAAAATGGCGCTGCAGCTTTTCCACAGATAAACATTTGGATTATAAAAAGCTCCGTTGAAGCTGCTGCTTATAATCTGTTTGGCTTGTCCTCTGGATAAAGGTCTTTTACCGTAATCGCTGTAAAGAACCTCTCCTGTTGTTCTGAAAGAAAGATTTGTTATGTTAAGCTCCTCAAACTTCTTTTGCTCATTTTTATAAAGATTGGCCGAAACCTCAGGAGATAGAATACGGTATCCCCAGCTTGTTATAAACTGCTTTGATATATTCTGAGCCACATCTGCTCCGAACCCTGTTTTTTCTTTATTGGCCAATGTATAGTCTACCATATAGAAAACATTTTTGTTGGAAAGATTGAACTCCTTAAGCTCCTTTAAACCCGCAAATGACTGACTCACAGGCAGATGAACAGGAAAGGACTGACTGTATCCGTCTTTGGAATATCCGAAAATATTTATTATATAATCAAGTCCGTTAAGCATTCCCGTTATTTCTTTAAGTTCTTTCAGCGAAGTCATCTGTATATAATCTTTTCCGATTACCCTGTTCCTTGTTTCAGCCGCCATAACATCGAGCCTTAGTAAAGCTTTCTCAGAAGAAAACTTCTCAGAAAGCATATTATTTTCTTCAAGGTACTCTCTATACTTTACAGCCATAGAACTGTAGTTAGCATCCTGTGAGCAAAGAAGAATAAACCCGGTTTTCACCGTCAGATCATATGGCTCCTGTGTGCTGACAAGAACAGCTGTGCCCTTCTTATCCAAAAATTTCTTATACATCTGCCTTACTATATACCTTGCACTTATCCATGTATACGGCGTTATCACTCCTCCAGGATAGGCAAGTATTTCAGTATACTCATCCCCCTGCTTTACTATGGACATGAACCCTTTTTTATCTTCCTGCGATACGACTCCATAAACCGGTATCTTTATCTTTTTGGCAGGATTTATTCCATATCCCGTCGAAAGAGATGCAGTATCAGCCGTGCCGTAATCATATCCGTATACTCTTTGAATATAAGGCTTCTTAGCGTTGGACTTACCGATTTTCATTATACTGCCGCTTCCGTCCGGAATGAAAACATATCCATTGTCGCTTTTGATTGCTGCTTCAAAAAAAGGGAAAAAATAAAGATTCATTATCCTGTTGCCGGTATCAGAAGATTCGCTTATAAAATTCTTTCCGGAAGTTACTTCAAAGCCCTGCTCATTAAAGAGTATCTCCATACCCACTGAAAAGCCCTGCTCTCTGAACTGTGCATTTATCTGCAGCATATTACCTTTGACCTGCATGGTTATACTGCATGTATCTGATGAGGCACTCACCTTTTTGCTCTGCATATCTCCGGTCATATACTCAACAGTCATACCGCTTGAAGAAAAGGCCTGCCATTCATCATTAAGAAATCCGTCGTCCTGTTCAATGCCGGTATGCCATACGTTATCCCCGTTCTTTTGTTCTATGCGTAAAAGGAGGCTATGAGAATCAAAAAAATATGTATAATTATCGTTTTCATATACTTTTTCAAAATTGGAAAGAGCTATACAGGCACATAAAAAAACTATGATCACGAAAATTATTCTTCTATTCACGCAATATCACCTCTCTGAATATGCTCTGCAAGAACTCAGCCTCCTGTGTGAAAAGCACAAAGATTATAAACACAATGATGATTATTATAAAAACCATGAAAAGTGTCAAGAGAATATTTTTAACCGCTTCGCCTACCGTATAGTTATGAATCTGCTTGACCATAAGGAACAAGAGAATCAGAGTCCAGCCTATCACCACATACTGCGGAAAAGTATAGAGAAATGCTTCGTTATAAGTCAGCACATTGCTTATGATTATCAGAAAAGGTTCAAAAACAATATAAGGTGCCAGTGCATAAGCTCCTGCCGTATAGATGTCCCTCAGCCTTCCTTCACCACTGTTTATTTCACTTATAAGGTAGTTGGAAAGCAAAAGAACCGCAACCGGAAGATAAATCCCTGCAGCTACTTCAAAGAGATTTACTCTGTATACCGAAACAGATGAAAAAATAAAACCTGTAAAAAAGATCTTGAAAAGCTCCAGGAAAAAAAGATAGATATAAAGGACTGTTGCACTCACTAGTGAGATTCTGTTTTTACGTCTTATTTCATAGTATCCGTCTATCGGATGGAAAAGCATATACTTAAGAAACAACAGATCGTTTATAAGCTTTACCCTTGAAAGCTTTACAAAAAATAGTTTAAGTGATGAAAAAATATTTTTCTTACGGTCTATAAACCTAAGCAGTTTATATAAAATGAAAACTGCCACAAAGCCTATGAATATCAGAGATAAGTTTTTCTGAAGCCATTCATTGCGTATCTGCCAAAAAGATTCCGAGTACTCTCCCTTGTCCTGCGATAACCTGAAATACTCAAGAGACTGTCCGTACATTCCCTCTTTAAAATACGCTTTGGCAAGAGCCTTATAGGAAAGCAGAAAAGAACTGTTAAGCGTCTGTACTTTCTGCCATTCATCCTTCCCCTGGAGATACAGACCCTGGATATACATATTGTCAGCTCTGAAAACAAGATCTGCAAAGTCTGTAGGCTTAAAAACCGTTATAGAATTTTTTTCCTTGTCCAGAACATAAACTCTGCCATCTCCTGCAACCTCCAGCGCTGAAGGATTAGTCAAAAGTCCTTTCCTTTCGGCAAGAGAATCCTTGTTTCCAAAGATGAAAAGAAGATCGCCAAGACTGTTTGATACAACTATAAAACCGTTGGAATCAACCGCATAAACATTATTTAAATCATCAAGCCCTATATCTACTATGTCCGGATCACCGAAGATCCTGTTTTCAAAAATATTAACACCTGCAATATTAAATTTTTTAATGCTGTTGGTTTCTAATCCATACGTGCAGGTATATATGATGCCATCAGCATCTATTGCAATATTAGTCGGAGAAGGCGGTCTGAGCTTGAGAAACTGACCTTTGGCTCCGGTAAATATTATACGCTGAAGAAGCATCTTTAGCGAAACATCCGGACGGTTGGCTCCCAGATAGTTCATAAACTCTCCGTCGCTGTTAAGACAGACAATGCCGTCTGTGGATCCTTCACTTATGATATATATATTATTTCTTGCATCTACGGCAACTTTAAGCGGGATGAACTGGTTTTTGCTTCCAAAAAGCGGTTGTGATGGCCTGCCTAGCTCTTTTAAAAGCTCTCCGGACTTGTTGAAAACACAGACTGAAAAGCTACCTGAATCGGCAACATATACAAGCTCATCCGTAACAAAAATTCCTGTGGGCATAAAAAACATATAGTCAGAAAAAACTTCCTCGCTCATATCGGGATTTATCTTTAAAACTCTCATGTTTCCTGTATCGGCAACATATATACTACCGTCTTTGTCTACAAAAATATCCTCCGCATTCATTACTGAAGGAAAGAAAACTTTTTCCGGAACAAAGGCATTGCGCGTTTCAACTATAAATCCGTTAGGCCCCATCGTGTAGGTTTTATACGGCACATCCGCATACGATACTGCAAAAAACAGCAGAATTACAAGCAGAGTCAAAGGTTTTATCTTCAATCTCCCCACCTCACTTGATTCCGGAATGAGCCATAGTATTCATGACTTTGCTCTGTGTAAAGATAAAGATGATAAGATTTGGAAGAAACATTATAAGAGCTGCAGCGGCTGCCATCCCCATACCCGCCACAGTATTGTTTGTTGAAGTAACGGTATTCATAAAATAAGCAAAGGTTTTAAAACTTTCATTGTTTATATAGATCGATGAAGCCTCTGTGTAGTTCCAAGCCGTCTGAAATGAAAGAATTACAAGTGTCGCAATAGCAGGTTTGCAGAGCGGTATGATAATCCTGAAGAATATTATAAAATCGTTCGCTCCGTCTATCTTAGCCGCTTCTATTAACGTATCCGGTATCTGATCTATAAACTGCTTGACCAGAAAAAGACCTACAGGCATGGCCAGCATGGGAAGGATATTTATAACAAATGTATCTATAAGTCCCATCTTTACTACAATTATGTACCTGGGAATAGAAACGGCTATGGGAACAAACATCAATGCAAAAGTATTTACCTTGAAAATAAAGTTCCTCAGGCCGAACTTCTTTTTTGAAAGTGCATATCCGGCGCTTACGCTTATATAAACCGTAAGTATAACGGTAATTGCGGTTACGGTAACGCTGTTGAAGAGATACCTTGTAACCGGCAGTCCGGAGTTGGTCATGGTTGAAAAAAGCTGCCTGAAATTTTCAAAACTGGGATGTGCCACTAAGATCTTCGGAGGAAACTGAAGCAACTCATCCATAGGCTTAAAGGCCTGCGAAAATATGAATACCAGCGGCAGCACCATAAAAACTGCAAAAGGTACTAAAAAAAGATAAAATTTTATCTGACTTTTATGAAAGTTCTTTGGGTTTATCTTGATCCCCTGAAATTTAGACATTTCCCACCACCTGAATTTAATCCCTTTCTCCGAAAAACTTCCAGGCTACCTTGGAGCTGAGCCATATAAGCAAAAGAAGAAAGACTGAAACAGCTGCGGCATAACCCATTTCGTACCTCAAAAAACCATAGTCCTCAATATGGTTCACTATAAGCTGTCCGGCATACTGTGGAGTAGGATTTGAACCTGAAAGCTGTACCCCGATGGCTCCGGCCTGAAATGTGGAAACTACTGACATTACTGCTCCGAAAAGCATCTGAGGCTTCATTGACGGAATAGTCACATACACGATCTCCTGCCATTTTTTGGATATTCCGTCTATATATCCCGCCTCATAAAGTTCCGGATTAACGTTGAGTATTCCTGCCAGCATAGCCAGAAATCCCACTCCCATACTGCTCCATATTGTAACAACTATCATTATGGGCATGAGGTACTGTGGTGACTGAAGCCACTGTATAGGCTGCTGTATTATATCAAGACGTATAAGAAGGCTGTTGATGTATCCGTTTATATCGCCGCTGAAAAGAGCCTTCCATATCACCTGCATAGCAGCTCCCATGGTCATTGAAGGCGAATATATCACCAGTGCCAGAATGGTTCTGGGAATAAGCGGTATCTGTGCAAGCATCCATGCAAGCAGGAAGGAAAGAATATACCCGACAGGACCGACTATAATTGAAAACTTAAGGGTATTGGTTATGACATACTGCATAAATACATCATCTTTGGTAATCATGCTCACATAGTTTTTCAGCCCTGTGAACTGCGGAAACTGCACTGCGTTAAAGTTGGTAAAAGAAAGGACTATCGCCATAATAACCGGCAGAACTATGAAAACAGTGAATAACAGCAGATACGGCGAAAGAAAGATGTAAGCTCCGAGGCTTTTATTGTTTTTCTTCATAATCATTCCTCCACCCCGCTATATCTTCTATTGTCGGAATATAATAATCCTTAATTTTTACTCCGTCTACGCTGTAGCCGAACTCCTCAAGCTTTCTGGAAATTTCCTTGTTTATCCTTATTACCGATTCATCTACGGCAGCGCGTGTATTTTTCCCCTGGAGAACTATCTTGATCCAGATATTACTTAACTCTCTTTCAAGCATATACCCTGCAGGTGTTTTAGGTATTTCCTTCATCCACTCCCACTGCTGCAAAGCGATGGTTTTGTGCTCCGAAGGTATTGGTATCTGTCCGAACGCCCGGAGGTTGGCACTGTTATACATATACTCCTTGCCGTACAGAGCCTGAACCTGGTAACCGAAACTGCTCTGAGTCTCCTGGGACATCCACCATTTTATAAACTCCCATGAAGATTCCGGATTTTTTGTGTTTTTAAAGATCATGCATGCCTGTGCTGACCCAGCATGCCATCTTTCAACCACACTGTTTTCGTTTTTTATACCCGGAGCAAGAGCTATATCCCATGAATTTTTAAGTTCGGGAGCTCCAACATTTAACTGAACATATGTAGTAAAGTTGCTTATGCCTATAGGGGAAAGGCCACTCCTAAAATGCTCAAAGAAATTTGGAACCTGAAGTTCCAGCCCGTATAGAGTAAACAATTTGGTCATAAGCTCTATAGCCTTTAAAGAGTTCGGTTCATCCAGAGCCGTTCTAAAGCCGTCCTCAGAATAAAGCTCACCATGATACTGATAAATAAAGGGCGTTGTAACAGTAACTGGCTTAAACCCGGAAGCTCCCGCTATGGGAAGATAGAAGTTCATTCCATATCTCTGAAGCTCCGGTAAAATAAGCATAACCTCATCCCAAGTTGCGGGAATGGGAAGATTAAGCTTTTCCATTATATCCTTGCGGTAAAACAAAACATAAAAATCCTGTGTCTCAGGAAGTCCGAAGCATCCCTTTTCATATACATACGGCAGCAGCGCCCCGGGAGCAAACTCACATATAACCTCACCAAAGTCAGAGAACTGTCTCAGATCAAGGGCTGCTCCTCTTATCCCAAGCTCAAAAGGAAGCCAGTTGCTTATAGTCAGGGCTATATCCGGAGAAGTTCCGGATGCATTTGAAAGAATAAGCTTCTGTTCGTCAGGCATAATCGAAAAATCAACCTTTATACCTGTTTTAGCTGTAAAATCACTGTCAGTTATCTTCTGAAGCAGTTCAACATAGTTCCTTGAACGGTTTACCCACACCCTCAGAACAGTACCGTCCTTTGAAAAGCTTTTATTCTTAGGCAGAAAAGAAAAGAAAAATCTTTTGAAACCCTCACTTATCCTTTTTAAAAAAGAAACCCTATAATCCGGAAGAGCTTTTTCATCTGTGTATATATAGATCTGATCAAGCTGCAAAGGCTGGTTCTCAAATTCGGTAAGAGCCTTAGAAAGTTCCTTTACAACAGAGCTGGTTCCTTCATTCAGAAGTGAAAACCTCCTTGGAATCAGATCTGGTTCCTTTCTCAGAAAAGACAGACTCCTTATTGCGCCTGCAAGCGAGATAAGCTCTTGGCTGCTACCTTTTTGGTTGTTAAGCTGTAACACTTTATTATAAATGTGTTCAAGCTTTTCTATATATCCGCCGAGCTGTTGTTGAATTTTCGGAAAATAATTCAAAATATCCCATTCTGTGTTTTTGGAAGCGGTATTTCCTCCTGTAAGCTTTTTTATTTCAAGAGCCAGACTGTTTACCTCTTCTATTGTTTCATAAAGAATATCTATATACTCCGAATACACTCCTCCATTAACTTCAAGCGAAAGAGTGTGCTCACCCTGCGAAAGATAAAGCGGATAAGCCATTTTAAGAGTGTTCCACGAGGTTGTATAATCAAACTTTATGGCATCACAGACGGTGCATAAAATCTCTCCGTCTATTCTCATACGTCTGTAAACACTTGAATTGGCTTTTCCGGCCTGAAGGTACTTAAAACCAAAGCTATAAAATCCGTCAGACGGCACGCTGAAGGTATAGAAAACCTCTTGGCCGCTCTTGGACCATGACTTTTCACCCATAGTGTTGAGCATAAGTCTGTTTGTATCATACGGAACCACCTGAATATCACGGCTGGTAAAAGGATTTACAGAAGTATCGTTTTTATAATCTATACTTTCTGCTTCTATTGAAAGGAAAAAATCATTTTCATTTTTTAAGTACCCGTATTTTGAAATATAAGATTCATAAGGTAAAAGAGGAGTATAAGACTTTAAAGCCAAACCCTCAAGAAGAATCTTTCCGCTTTCAATAGCAAGGTTTATATTATTAATACCCTCTTGCAGAAAGAATCTTAAAGGTTCCGGCTTGTAAAAGGCAGAGTCACGCAGAGTATAAACTATCCTTCCCTTATACTTTGTCTGAAGCGGTACAAGCTGGTTTCCATATCTGTCAACTGCAAACCCTGTTGACTGTGATTTCCAATATTGAGGCATAATAACCCGTCTTGATTCATAATACTGATACTCACCGTTTATTTTCACCTGGGCTTCATTTTCAGCAAGCTCATCTGAAAGAACGATGTACACAAGCTGAATATTATAAAGGCCACTGTACGGAACACAAACTTCAAACTCAATACTCTGACCTTTATCAAGAACTGATGCATTTAAGGGCGGGGCGATAAAAACCCCCGCCGCATCTGCATACCCATTGGAAGTCCAGTATTTATATTTTTTATAATACGGCTCCTCCAGCGTAACTGCTGAAAAAACCAAACCGAATAAACAAAGAATAAACACCGTCATCCATATCTTTTTCAAAGTAACCTTCTCCCTACTTTATTATGGATATTATAGTATTATATCCGCTTTGGTGAGCCTTGCCGGCAAGAGTGTTCAGAGCCGATGCGTAGTCCGCTATGTTTACATTACCTCTCATGGCATTCCATATTACGTCTCCTATGTTGGCGTTATCGTTTGATCCGATCTTAACACCTGTTGGCGATGTCCATCTTGACTCAATATAACCGGGAACGATCTTTACACCTTCGATTATACCTGAGTCTATGGTTGCGAAAGCCTCTTTTATGCCCGGAAATGCAGCGTTTTTTTCAAAATACTTGTTTATTATGGCTTTTTCCGTGGTAAGCGGCAGTGATGACCACTGTTTCTTTTCATCAATTTCAAGTCTTTTGAGCATGCCTTCACGCGCAAAGGTTATATACCTTATAAACTTATAGGCTGCCTCTGCATTTTTGGTAGATGAAGAGATAACCATGAAATCTCCGACTACAGGTGTTCTTCCGCCTGGCACACCTATAAACCTTGAATTAAATTTAAGGTTTTTGAAGCTGTTTACATCCCATGAGCCTGACCATCTCACGGCTATTTCACCCTGATCCCATGCTTCTCCGTACCATCCGGCATTAAAAAGCTTTTTCTCCTGTTCAGTAAGACTGTCAAAAACATACTTGTTGGTATAAAGCTGTTTGGCAAGTTTTACAGCCGTTATAAATTCCTTTCCGTCAAGATTGTACTTTGAACCGTCCCATGTGAACCATCCAAGATCAGCGTTAAGAGAGGCAGGATACCATTCTGGAATCTGCACTTCTTCACAAAGTCCCAGTATCTTTTCGGCAGGATTAGAGAGTGTGCGTACAGCATTCATAAAACTCTGCCATGTAGGTGAGAATGAAAGTGAAGAAACATTGTACTTCTTAAAAAGATCATCGTTTACAAAGTATCCCATGAAGTACATACCCGCCGGAACCGCATATACTCCGTCCTCAAAAGAAGCGGCAGCACGTAAAGGCGTCGGTACATTCATCCACTCAATATCTTTCCTTACCATATCTTTTATATTCAGTGCCCATTCGTTGGTAAGAGCCATAGGAATATTCGGTATCATTATGACATCCGGAAGCTTGCCGGAAGCTGCAGCGGCATTAAGAGAATCAATATACTTTCCGTAATCAATGTTTTCTGCAAATCTTACCTCAATATCCGGATACGCTTTCATAAACTCCTTGACTATGTTGGTTTCAAGTTCAAGGCCAAGGTTCCAGTTAGCATAAGTAATGACTGTCTTACCTACAAGCACGCCTGCAAATACCATAAATACTAATAATACCGGTAATACCTTTTTTAACATACATATCCCTCCCTGTAAAATTATGATACTATCCCATTACTACCCTTACATGATGATCTTTTCCATCGTTAAAAACCGGAAGAAGATTAGAACCATAGACGGCTCCGTCTATATAAACTTCTTTAATCCCGGTGGATACCTTCTTAGGATTAGATACCTCTATAATATAGCAAGCATTTCTGAACTTTCTTGTACAGCTGAAACCATCCCATCCTTCCGGCAAACATGGTTCCACAAGTAAACCGTCTGTTCTGGACTGAATACCCAGAATATGGTTTAAAGCAACCCTTTCAAGCCACTGAGCCGAGCCAGTATACCAGCTCCACCCGCCTCTGCCGAAATACGGAGAAAGAGGACCATCGGAATTTCCAGCGGTAACATAAGGCTCTGCAGAGTAAAGGTCTATATCGCTGCAACGGTTCGGCGGACAGATTCTCTTATAAGCTTCATATGCAAGATTACCCTCTTTCAGTAAAGAGTAAGCCCATACTGCCCATGTTGCTGCATGAGTATAGACTCCACCGTTTTCCCTAAGCCCTGGTGCATATCTTGTAATATATCCTATATCGGTTCTAGGAGCAGTATATGCAGGAGCCAGAAGTAAGGCGCCATAATCCCTAAGCAGATATTCCGTAACATTTTCCATAGCCGTTACAGCTCTCTGACTGTCTCCTATTGAGCTTATAAGCGACCATAACTGTGGATTAAGAAATATCTTCCCTTCTTCATTCTCATTAGACCCGATCTTCTCAAAACCGTCCGTAGTAGCCTGCAAATACCATTTTCCGTCCCACCCGTACTTTTCAAAAGATTCCTTTAGAGTCTGCATAACATCTTCCACTTTTTTTAAAAAGACACTGTCCTTGGCATAAGAACCCAAATCCATAAACTGCCCAAGAACCATATAGAAAAATTCTGACATCCAAAAACTTTCACCTTTCCAGTCAGTGCCAACTGCGCTCAGGCCATCATTCCAGTCATTATCGCCCATAAGCGGCACACCTCTCGGGCTGAACCTTGACATAACCTTTTCGACAGCCTTTTTACAATGCACATAAAAGGTATCCTGTCCTCCGTCATAGTAGGGAACAGTCTCATCAAGAATTGAATAATCATTAGTTTCCTGTATATAATAATAAGCTATGAAAACAAGCCATAAAAGATCATCTGAGCATTTGGTCCTTGGCCCCCAGTTTCCTATTGTCAGCCACCAATGAAGAACATCACCTTCCCTGAACTGATGAGCTGCGTGCATAAGAAGCTGTTTTTTGGTCATCTCCGGCTTACAGGTCAGAAAGATCAGAGAGTCCTGAAGCTGATCACGAAATCCATATCCGCCTGACACCTGGTAATACCCGGATTTAGCCCATATCCTTCCGGATATGGCCTGATATTTCAGCCATATATTGGTCATTATATCCATGGCTTTATCCGGAGTTTCTATCTTACAGTCCAAAAACTCACTCCAGAAAACCGAAAGGTTTTTAAACTCCCTTTCACATGCCTGGACAGATGTAAACTTTTCTATGAGTTCAACAGGATCTTCCTTTCCTTTGTAGGCTGTTCCTGTAGTAAATAGTACTTCTTTTTCCTCGCCGGGTTTCAAGTTTACTTCTACCTGAAGGGCGGCTATAGGATCGGTAAACCTGCCTGTTTTCTTTCCAAGCAGATCATTTTCCATAGACTGAGGTTTGGATTCATCCCTATACATACCTATGAAAGATTCCTTATCACCGTCATAAGACTTAACAGATTCACTTACCGCATGAAATGCTGTCTGATCCCAACTTCTGTTGTTATGGCGACCTTTTTCGTCTGGAAAGGCACAGATAAGCTTTTCAGCCAGTATGGCATTCTTATCAAACTTACTATCCACAAATATCTTGTGAAACTCCCTGTGTTCATCTGGGAAACTACCAAGAACCCATTCGGTATATGAAGTAATGTCAAGTTTTCTGCTTACATTACCTGTATTTTTTACTCTTATCCTTGCCATCTCCACAGGATAATTGGGAACCACAAAAAATAAAACTTCGGTCTCAATACCCTTTACTCTTTGCAGAATTCTGGTATAGCCTATGCCATGCCTTACCTCATAAAAGTCAAAAGCGTGCATAACAGGCTTTCTGCCGACAGACCAAAACTCCCCGTCCTCCAGATCCCTTATATAGTAGTACTTGCCCCAGTTATCCTTTACAAGATCCTGATAGGATCTTGTTATTCTGTTTTCTCCGGCATTTGATCTGAAAGAGTAGCCACTACCGTTCTGGGAAACTATTATCGAGTAGTCTCCGTTGCTTATAACGTTTACCCATGGCTTTGGAGTTTGCGGATCGGTTATCACATACTCCTCACCGTTTTTATCAAAGTATCCGTACTTCGATTCAAAAAGTTTTTGCATTCCGACCATCCTCTCTAAAAGTTAAATATTAAACTCTACATTACTTCCCTGACAGTTTTTAAGCCTGTAAACAACTCCGTCTTTTAACTCTGTAACTTCATATCCTGCACATATTACCTTCTCAGCTTTTCTGGCAAGCTTTATTACTTCATTACTGTTTCTGCACAAAAACTTTATTCTGTCCCCATCAATCTGTTCGATCTCACAGGAAGAAAAAACAATTTCATTTTTCCTATTCAGTGTGAGCCTGTACGGCAGTATAAGTCCGCTTCTGGCTCCAATAACCGCTTCTTCCCCCTCAAAAACAGATTTTCCGTTTAAAAGCATCTCAAGCGGTTTGGGATACTCATCAAAGTTATTAACAAAAATAATGTAACCCTCGTTGCCTTTTTTTACTGTCACACTCAGCTCCTGAGCCTGCACAATCTTTTTTATCCCGGCATATAGAGCCAGTTTGTCTACAAAGCTTATATGATGCACAAAGTTCATAGATATATTTATTCCAAGAACAACTACTCTGCCCTTTCCGACTTTCTTTTCAAATGCCACAGTTTCAGAGGTGCTTTCAAGCTCTCCAAGAATAACGCAATCCTCTGACGTTTCATATATCTGTGAAGAGCTGCAGGCAATACAGTCAATATCAAATATTTCTGCAAATCCTCCGTCTTGGTTTCTTTTTATTTCAACTTTCAGAAGATCCTTAAGCACTTGACATTTTTCACCGTTCATATCGTAAAGCGGCAGAGAAGGATATATTATGGCTGTACCACCCTGCAAAATATACCGGGCTATCTTTTCCTGCGTTTTTCTGTCCATATACAGAGCAGAAAAAATAACCACACTCTTGCCTGAAATATCACCATCCTGAATATTCAGCGATTCAACCTGATAGTTATTGAGTATTAAGCCTCTTAACAGTCCGTAAAACAATGCAGTTTCCCTTGTGCTTTTAAGTTTTTCATAAAACTCCTGTGTACCGGCCGTTCTGTATTCCGTCTTGAAATAATCAGGGTAAAACCCAAAAACCGTATCGTAAATACTTTGCATTTCAAGGATAAGCTTTTCTGCGCCCCTAAGACTTTTAACGGTGTTTTTTATGTAATAATATGCAGTCCGCTCCTTACCGTCAGGACCTATGGGAGCCTGCCAGTCGTGCTTACGGTTGAAAAGCCATATATCGTCTTCAAAATGCTCTCCCCCGACAAACATATAGTAGTTAAAACTATTCATTCCCTGTGCTATACAGAGTCTCGTGTTAAGATCATACGTAGTCGGCTGGAGCTTGGGATATCCAAAGATTGAACCTGACTGAAATTCAGCTGAAAAAAGAGGCTGTTCCTTATTTTGAAGCGCCTGAGTAAAGCTGTTGGCAATAGTGATATCGGTATAGTTCTCAGGTATTATATTGCCCACATAATAATCTCCGGCAGTAATAATACCCTCACATTCAACTGAACTCTTCAGCTGTGAAAGTCCTATTGGATACTCCTTGCCTCTTTTGGCGTAATCCTGACTGGTAAAGCCGTGCACATTTATTACAAATGGAACGGTCATCCCGTTTTTTAAAGCTGTACTTTTTAAAAAAAGAAAGTACTCCCTGTAGTATCTTCGCATAAAGTCCATGTACATATTCTGAAGATAAAGCGGACAATCCTGAGATAAAAGTTTTTCCTTAAGGGCCTGATCCTCATAGCTTATATCTGCATTACTGCTTTTTATATCAGAAACAAACATATCCACAGCTATCTGACTCATATCCGGCGAGTTGGTTATCCAGTTAAGCATTCCAACCTCATTGTCAAGCTGAAACATTATTACCGGTCCTTTATTATCTATAAGATACTCTTTCAAAACACCGCATACTTCAAAATACCACTTTTCAACCAGTTCCTTAAAATCAGGGTGCATAAGCGAAACAACCCTGCATGGATGCTTTTTCCCGCCACGGGTTTCAGCTACTATATGTGCATATTTTTCATATATCCAGTGAGGCAGTCCCTCGTTTTTGAGCTCGGACATGACGTATGGTCCCGGACGTACAAGGCAGAAAAGGCCATATGCTTTTACAAGCTCCAAAAAATAGTACAGATCCTTTTCACCGTTTTTGAAATCAAAAACTCCCTCGTTACGCTCATGTACTATCCATGGAATATATGTGCTGACCATATTAAACCCGGCCGCTTTTATCTTTTTTATTCTATCTTCCCATTCCCGCCTTTTTGCACGGAAGTAATGAAATTCCCCACCGATAAGCATTTTTGGAGACCCGTCAATCCATATATTTTTATTTTTTACCTCAATTCTGGAAATATTTATCACCTCATGTTCGAAATTTTGATGAAACGTTTCGATTTCTTTCAATCGAATTATATAACAAAAAAGTGAAGTTTTCAAAGTTCGCTTTGTGGTTAAAAAAACGCAATAAAGTCAAATAACTCCTTTTTAAAGGAGTTATTACACAAAAACCACCTCTTACTGTCCGAAAAGTTATACTCTGACTTTTTGAAATTAATCGAAATAATATGCTATAATTTCTATGAAAGGAGTGAGCGCTTTGGCAACCATAAAAGATGTAGCAAAACTCGCAGGAGTGTCCATATCAACTGTTTCGTACGCTCTTAATGCAAGTGAAAAAGTTAGTGAAACAACCCGTGAGAAAGTTATTTCGGCAGCAAAAGAACTGAACTATGTTCCGAACAACTTTGCAAAAGGTCTCAAAAGAACCAGCAACAACCTTATTGCTGTCGTTGTTCATGAAATGTTCGGTCCGTTTTATGACAATCTCATAAAAGGAATACAGGACACAGCCTCCCTTGTAGGCTATGATCTTGTTGTATTTATCGAAAATGGTGTGGGGAGAAATACCTCGGTAAGTTTTTTGAAGCAGGATATCGTGAAAGGCGTCATAATAATGACCTCGCATATAAAAGACGAGGATATAAGGGATATTGCCTCATGCGGAATGCCCACAGTCATTCTTGACAGAAAGTTCAATGCTGAGAATGTC
This sequence comes from Petrotoga sp. UBA5851, assembly GCA_002431635.1. Classification (GTDB taxonomy): domain Bacteria; phylum Thermotogota; class Thermotogae; order Petrotogales; family Petrotogaceae; genus UBA5851. The sequence goes on along the minus strand of DJGH01000070.1, from coordinate 31,912 downwards.
TCCAACGTACTCATAGACAATGAAAAAGGAGCATACCTGGCCATGAAGCATCTTTTAGACCTGGGTCACCGAAGGATTGCCTTTATAAGCGGTCCGGAAAGCTCCTACGATAACCTACTCAGACTTAAAGGATATAAAAAGGCCTTAAAGGAAAACAATATTGATTTTGACAAGAGTCTGATCATAAATGCTGATTTCACAGAAAATACAGGCTATATATCTGTTAAACGGTTTGTCGAAACAGCTCCTGTTCTTCCAACCGCTTTTTTTTCTTCCAATGATGAAATGGCTATAGGCGCCCTGAAAGCCTTTTCAGAAAAAAAGCTTTCGGTTCCGCAGGATATATCGCTAGTTGGATTCGACGATATAAAAGAGCTGAAGTATATCTCCCCGGAGCTGACTACTGTTCACAGACCCATGTACGAGCTGGGATCATATTCCGCTCACCTGCTGGTAAACGTTATAGAAAAAAAGACAGCTAACAATAATCTTATGCTTGATGTAAAACTTTTGATACGCGGCTCTACTGACAAATGCAGGAGGTAGTATGCAAAAACTTGAAAATCTCATAGGTTCAATGAGCATTAAAGAAAAGATAGGACAGCTCGTCCAGTTCGGAAAGTTAAAAGAAGAACAGGATAACCTCGTTAAAAACGGCGAAATAGGTTCTTTCCTTAATATATGCGGCGCAGAAAAAATCAACCTGCTTCAGCAAAAAATAATGCAGTCCAAAAATCCTATCCCTCTTATAATAGGTGATGATGTTATACACGGATACAAAACCATCTTTCCTATTCCGCTTGCCCTGAGCTGCAGCTGGAACATGCAGCTTATAGAAAAAACATGTGAGATCTCCTCTTATGAAGCCGCTAGCGAAGGAATAACCATGATCTTTGCACCAATGGTAGATATAGCCCGTGATCCAAGGTGGGGCAGGATAGCAGAAGGCGCAGGAGAAGATCCTTTTCTCGGCTCCGAAATAGCTAAAGCACGGGTACGGGGCATACAGAAAAATGCTCATCCAAAGCTTCCAAAAGTAAGTGCCTGCGTAAAACACTTCATCTCTTACGGAGCAGCCGAAGGCGGAAGAGACTACAATACCACCGATATGTCGGAAAGAACCATGAGGGAAGTATACCTGCCTCCGTTCATAAGCGCTATAAAAGAAGGGGCAAGCTCACTTATGGTAGCTTTTAATGATTTTAACGGCACTCCTGTGAGTGTAAACTCATTCCTTATAAACCAGCTCCTGAGACAAGAATTGGGTTTTGAAGGCGTTATAGTGAGTGATTGGGAGTCCATAGAAGAGTGTATAAACCACGGTGTGGCTGCAGACAGAAAAGATGCCGCCCTAAAAGCCTTTTCGGCTGGTGTGGATATTGATATGAACAGCGGAGTTTATCTTGAAAACCTTGAATCCATAGTCGCACAAATGCCTGATCTAGAAAGAAAGCTTGACCGGGCCGTTTTAAGAGTACTTACTCTCAAGCAGAAACTTGGACTTTTCGAATCTTTCACAACCGATCCTTCGATTTGTTTAGAAGAACTCCGAAAAAATGAGTATGTTCAGACGGCCAGACAAGCAGCTGTAGAATCTATTGTACTTCTCAAAAACAACGGAATTTTACCCTTAGACCAAAAACCAAAGAAAATTGCTGTCATAGGACCATTGGCCGACGATACCCGTACTCCTCTGGGATGCTGGCCGTGCAAGGGCGATCCTGAAAACGTAGTATCTTTCATTAAAGCTTTCCAAAACAATCATGAGTATGATATACTTTTTGAAAAGGGCTGTGAAATAACCTCTGAAGATCATGCCTCCTGTGTCCGTGCGCAAAACATCGCTCGCCAAAGCGACCTTGTAATAGCAATAATGGGTGAAAGCAGCGACATGAGCGGAGAGAACCACAACAGATCATCTATAGAACTGCCTCAATCTCAAAAAGAACTTTTGAAAAAGATCTATGAATGCAACAGGAACATTATACTTGTGATAATGAGCGGACGCCCCATAGCCCTTGAATGGGAGAATGAACATATGGCTGCGGTACTGCAGGCATGGCATCTGGGAGATGAGTCTGGAAATGCAATCAGTGAAATAATAACGGGTATGGCTACACCAAGCGCAAAGCTTACGGTAACAGTTCCAAGGTCGACAGGACAGATTCCTATGTACTATAACCATAAAAATACAGGAAGACCTTCTTTCAGACATTATACTGACGTTGCCGATTCCGAGCTCTATCCTTTTGGATTCGGACTAAGCTACACTACTTTCGAGTACTCAAACCTCCAGACAGATAAAAAAGTTCTAAAAGACGGCGAATCAGTTACACTGACAGTTGATATTAAAAATACAGGAAAGCTTCAGGCTTATGAGATCTGCCAAATATATATGCATGATCCGCTTTCTGAGTTTTCAAGACCGGTAAAACAACTTATAGCCTTTAAGAAGCTTCTTATACTTCCCGGTAAAACCCAGACTGTTTCCTTTATCTTTCCACCCGAAACTTTTGCGGTTTTAAATTCACAGTATTCAGCGGTAATTGAAAGAGGCCTGATAGAACTGTTTGCCGGTCGAAACAGCAGAGATCTTATAAAAACCATAATAGAACTAGTATAAAAGGAGAAAATCCAAAATATGAATATTTTTATTGTCGGATACGAACACCCCAAAACCGACAAAAGAGTCTTCAGAACAGTAAACAGTCTTGCTGAAAAAGCTGAAAACAAGATAATTTACCAATACTGGACCGATAATATAAACGAAAAAAAATATACCCAGGGCTCTATAACTTACTGTCCTATTTTTTATGATAAGAGCAGCGGGGTAAGCTCACTGTACAAGTTAAAAAGAAGGAAAGCATTTGATAACATCATAATGGACATGATACTTCATGAGGATTATGACGTTATTATCTTCAATTACTTTGTGATTTCATATCTTACAAAGGCTTTTTCAAAGGCAAAAAAAAGGAATAAAAAGATAATCTACGATATTCACGAGCTTCATCCGGAAAATTTTTTAAACCTTATGACAGGTTTCAAAGCACGTTTAAAACAGCTTATTCTCTGGAAAGCCCTAAAAAAGCAACTACAATTAAGCGATAAGGTTATTTACGTTTCAAAGGAAATAAAAGAAGAAATTGAGCATAGAACAAAAGTTGAAAAAGACTCTCTTATCGTTCCGAACTACGCTTCGGTTAAACTTGATCCGGATCCAAAGAAAAAAATTAAGGATATCTTATACGTCGGAGGGGTAAAAAGAAGTCTGGAACAGGAAAGAAAGCTCATTTCCTTTTTCCATGATGAAGGATATACTTTTACCATACTTGGAATGAAGTATAAAATGGACATGGAGAATATTTTTTATGAAGAGTATAAACCATACGGCGAAATGATGCAAAGAATAAACCAAAGCCGTTTTTCGTTGGTTGCATACCAAACTTCCGGCCGCAAAGACTATAAAAATGACTTGTACGCACTTCCGCACAAGTTCTATGACTCTGTTGCAGCAGGAACACCGGTTATAATAAAAAAAGAGTTCGTTTCAATGGCAATGCTTGTAGAAAAATATCAAATCGGAGTAGTTGCAGACACCTCGGACATCCAACAGACAGCACTGGCCATACATCAGGCCGAGAAGAACTATCCCGCACTTATGGAAAATATCCGCAAGTTCCAGGATGAATTTGTATGGACACAAATCAAACAGAAAGAGTATATTGATTTTATTACTTCATACTAAAAGCTTAAAAATCTCACTATATGTGTTATATAGTGAGATTTTTTTAGTAAAACAATACTATGTTGAGATTTTTTCTCAAGAATTTGGATTTTATCATAAAAAATGGTATTATTGAACTACTAGGAGGGGAGAATATGTTAATAAACTTTAAATTTTCTAATTTCAGATCCTTTAAAAATGAAACAGAGTTTTCTATGCTTGCATCAAGACAAACTTCTATGAACGATATCCTTATCCGCAAGAATAATCTGCGAATACTGCCTTGCACTGTAGTATACGGAGCAAATGCAAGCGGAAAGACCAATCTCATAATGGCAATACTTTTTATGCGTGAACTGGTAATCAGAGGCTCCATAAAAGACAACTTGCACGGTAGACCTGTTATAAGTAACCTAGAACTTCTTCCATTTTTTCAAAACGGCGAAAAGAAGCCCATAAAACTTGAAATGGATTTTATAATCGAAGGCATGTACTTTCGCTATGGCATTGAAATACTCTGCGGCTACCTACAAAAAAAAGGTAGAAAGATTGAGAAAGAGTATCTGAAGGTTGATCTGAAGAATAATGGAAGTTCATTAGCAAACGTATTTACCAGAACTGATAAAGTCGTGATAGAAGCATCCAAAGAACTCCAAACTTTTTTAGATGCAAGCTCTAGCGATCTGACTAAGATCAAAAATCTTATAAACAAAAATCTTGATCAAGAGGAGTTATTCCTTACAAGCGGTTTTAAAAATACCGTAAGTAAAAATATATCCGAAAAAATAACTGATTTTTTTATAAAAAAACTTATCGTTTTGGAAGATTTTTTGTCTGTAGATTTAAAGCAATTTATAAAGATACCAAAAAATATTAAAAATAAAAAAGGGGTATTTTTAACCAATCGTATTATCGATAAGGCTATTGTTAAAACTGATTTTGGACCGCACAAGATAGGATTTGTTCTAGAAGAAGATACTGATGAAAAAGACGTTGTTCAACTTGAAATGTACTCTCTTTACGGAAAAAATCTGATTCCAGCTTCACTTATGGAATCTAGGGGAACGATAAAATTGATCGAAATACTGCCTATTCTAGGAAAAGTCTTCGAAAAAGGAGGAGTATGCATTATTGATGAACTGGACTCTTCTATGCACTCTGAAATAATAAAAGGCATAATCTCTGCTTTCAATAACCCGGATATAAATAAAAAAGGAGGTCAGTTAATATTTACATCCCATAATCCGATATACCTTGACAACCAGCTATTAAGAAGAGATCAGATAACATTCATAGAAAGAAGTGAAACCGACTACAGCAGTTGTCTGTATAATCTTTCGGATGTCGGATCGAAAAATATACGAAACGACGAAAATTACCTCATAAATTACTTTAAAGGAAAGTATGCACGATTGCCTTATATCAATTTTGAAGAAGTTTTTAACGGAGATGAAGATACTGATGAAAAACGACAGTAAAGAAATTTTCAGACGCCAGTATTTATGCATATGTGAAGGTTCTCAGGAAGAAAAGTACTTCGAGCATCTTTCACATCTTCTTTATAACTATCCTATCAGAGCAATTACTTTTAAATTTGGATCAATAAAAAAAGATATTACCCGTCAAATTAGGAACATAAAATACGATAAAGCCGTTGTTTTCGATCATGATGGTCAACCAGAAAGATTTTCAAAAATAGTTAATGCCTGCCGCAGTATAAATGGAAAAAATAAAGATAAACCAGTTTTTGCATATAGCAATCTTAATTTTGATCTTTGGCTAATTCTTCATAAAATCTATTATAGCTCCTCCATCTGTCAAAATAATTGCTACATAAATCACGTAAGAACATTGTATAATCTCCAAAAATACGAAGACATAAAATCTGAAAAAGTAATAGACAAGATACTTAGTCAAATAAAATTAGATAATGTAAAGCAAGCTATTACCAACGCAAAACAAATACGCAGTTCAAAAACCGGAAATATTATTAAAAAGCTTGATAACTGGTGTTTTTACCCAGAACCTGATTTGCATATTCATGAATTCATAGAATACATATTGAAAGACTGCGGAGAACTTTGAATTATTATAAAATTTGATTTTATCATTCAAGTCTGATATCTTTTGCGATGCTTAAAAGATATCTGCCATACTCTGTCTTTTCGTGTTCTTTACCGATCGAAATTATTTGTTCTTTGCTTATCCACCTGTTTCTATAAGCTATCTCTTCTATACAGGATACATAAAGACCTGTTCTTTTCTGCATAGTCCTTACAAAATCCGATGCATCGGCAAGTCCGTCACAAGTTCCTGTATCCAGCCATGCAAAACCTCTTCCCAGAAGTTCCACTCTCAGTTTCCCTTCCTTAAGATACTCTTTGTTCAGGTCAGTTATTTCAAGCTCTCCACGTTTGGAAGGTCCAAGATTTTTTGCCTTCTGCACTACCGAGCTGTCATAATAATAGAGTCCCGGAACAGCATAGTTGGACTTGGGATTCTCAGGTTTTTCTTCAAGCGATAATACATTTTTGTTATTGTCAAACTCCACTACCCCAAACTCCTTTGGATTGTTGACATAGTATCCGAAGATCATGGCTCCTTCGGTTATCCTGGAAGCTCTTTTTAACCTTGGAACAAAGTCCTGACCATAAAATATATTATCTCCAAGAATTAGACAAACACTTTCGCCGTTTATAAACCTTTCGCCTACTATGAAAGCATCTGCAAGCCCTCTGGGTTGTTCCTGCACTTTATACTCTATGTTCATTCCTATACTGCTTCCGTTTCCTAAAAGATGTCTATACAACTCTATATACTCCGGGTTGGAAATGACTAGCACTTCCTGGATTTCTGAAAGCATAAGAACTGACAGCGGATAGTATATCATAGGTTTGTCGTATATCGGAACAAGCTGCTTACTTATTGATTTGGTAATTGGATAAAGTCTGCTTCCGCTACCTCCTGCCAGTATTATCCCTTTCATTTTACACCCCCAGGACCAAAAGAGCTACTTTTGTTAAGTATAATAGAGCAGATGCTGTCAACCTCTTCCGTGCTTAAGTCAGCATACATTGGAAGAGTCAGCACTTTTTTGGATATCTCAAGAGCAACCGGTGTTTTTTTAGGCTCGAATACTCCCCTATAGCATTCAAACGCACTTGTAATAGGATAGAAGTACTTACGTGCATAAATATGGTTTTCTTTGAGAAGCTCAAACACTTCATCCCTGTTGTACCTGTACCCGTCAAATATAACAGGAAAGTAGGCATAGTTGCTTATAATATCTTCCGAAGGCTTTATTATCTTTATATGTTTTATTCCGTCAAGGTTATCAAGATATTTTTCATAGACCTTACGGCGTTTGGCAATTTCTTCGTCCACATGTCTGAGGTTGCATATTCCCATGGCTGCCTGAAATTCATTCATTTTGGCATTTCCTCCGGCATACTCTACTGTCTCCGGACCGGTTATACCAAAATTTTTAAGATCGTCAAGAATTTTTATAAGACTTTCGTCTCCGAAAGTTACCGCACCGCCTTCTATCGTGTTAAAGACTTTTGTAGCATGAAAGCTGAACATGCTTGCATCTCCAAAGCATGCCGAACTTTTACCTCTTCTGCTTACACCAAAAGCATGCGCAGCGTCATAAACAACCTTTAGATTATACTTCCTGGCTATCTCCTCTATCCTTTCTGTATCACAGAGATTTCCATAAACATGGATGGGAACTATGGCACAAGTATTTTTAGTTATAAGACTTTCTATTCTGTCAGGATCAATTGTACAGTCTTCTTCTCTGATATCGCAAAAGACGGGTTTAAGTCCGGTTCTTACAATAGCATGGGTTGTGGAAGCAAATGTAAAAGGAGTAGTGATTACTTCCCCAGTAAGCTTCAAAGCCGAAAATATACATTCCAGAGCCAGATGACCGTTTGTAAATAAGGTTATATATGGCGTTTTCAGATAATTTTTCAGCATCTGTTCAAGCTTATGATGTTTTACTCCCATATTTGTAAGCCAGTGTGTATCCCATAAATCTTTTATTTCATCCGTATACTCATCCATCGGAGGCATGGATGATCTTGTTACCTGTATCGGCCTATTCATGTTTTTTCTCCTTCAGAAGCTCTTTTTCCAGCTCAAGGATATGCCTGCTTCTTTCCTTTATTCTTTTTGCAGGTATTCCTCCATATATAGACCATTCATCACAACTTCTGTTAACAAGGCACATACTGCCCACTGCCGTTCCCTCCCCAATGACCACTCCAGGAAGAATAACCGTTTCTGCTCCAACTATCACATGCTTTGACAATACAACTTTTGCATTTACGCATCCACGGTATTTTTGAGGAACTGTAGGATTGGTCATATATTCTCCCGAATAGTCATCCGAAGAACTGTATATACTCACTCTGGAGGATATGCCAGAAAAATCATGCATTTCAACGCCAAAACTTCCAAATATAGCGCTGTATGCCCCTATATGCACATAATTTCCTATCGTTATCTTTCCGCTTAGTATGCAAAAGTCGTCTATCCGCACGTTGCTGCCTATACTCATATTTTCAGCACCGTATATGCTTGCTTTTCTGCTTATAAGTACGTTAATTCCGACTTTCGCAAATCCAAACTCCTTGAGCTCTTGAGCATCGTAAAAATTGTTCATTTTTATTCCCCCAGTATAAAAACAAAATTATTTAACTGGTTTCTTTAATATCTGTTTCATATATGAACCTAATTCATTGGAAACAATCCTTCCAAGAATAAAAAAGGAAATTCCAAATCCTGCACATGCACACAATACGCCTACAATAACAGATCTTCCCACCGCATTATAAAACATTCGCAAAAAAGTATTTACCGCAACAGTAACTCCTATTGACAAAAACCATTCTTTCCACGGAAATACCTCGTGAATCTTTTTCCCTAAAATATTGCCTATCTGCCATACCTGAAGCAGCATCAGAAAGTATGTCGTTATTACGGTTGCTATTGCTGCACCGACAGGCCCCATATACTTCACCAATATTATATCCAATATAAAATTAAATACAAACGAGATTATTGTATTTATCATATAAAGCTTGGATTTGCCTGCAGCCACAAATATACTGCCGTAAGAGTACACCCGTACAAAAAATACGGTCTGGTATACGGCAAATATAAGCGTTGCCTCACTGTACTTGGCCGAATAAAGAATGTTGACTACAACATCACTGAACAAAATAAGTCCTGTCCCAATAGGAATAATTAACGTACACATCATCCGGCCTATGCGCAACCACAGGTCATTAAGATCTTTAAGCCTGTTATCTGAATAAAGCTGTTTTATCCTTGGTATTGCCACACCAAATATGGACGCTCCGATAAGCCCTATTATCGGAATCTCATATGCGCCGTTTGTAAAAACAGCAAAAACCTGATTATCATAAAAATAACCTATAACAAACTTGTCAATATTAGCGTTTATTATGCCAACTATTGCAGAAAGACCTATAGGAAGACCAAAAAAAAGTACAGCACGGATAGTCTTAACATCCACCTTTTTCATCTGCGGTTTTTCCTGCATATAAAAAAAGACTGACATTCCAAACATAAGAACCGTCCGCACAAGGTTGATATATATTACAGTCATGCTCGAACTGTCATAAAAGCATGACCAGACTATACAACCAAGAAATAGAGCATTGGGAATGACAGAGTAAAAAAGAAGCTTTCCAACTTTATCAACTGCAATTAAAAAGTTTTCGGTACATGCATTAAAAATAAGCATAGAAGAAAAAAGAGAAAAAAGCATCCAGTTGGCGGAAAAAAAAGAGGTTTTAAAAGAGTAGTCAAATATAATAGAATAAGGTTTTCCTAGCAATATGACAAGACCTGAGAGCATAAGCATTATAAAAAGAATATTAGGTATATTTTTTTCACGGTCTTTTGAAGATACATAATAAATGACTGCCGAAGGCAGCCCAAGATTAAGAACGGTGTCCGCAACTGAAAGACCTAAAAAAAATTGCTTGTATTCCCCATAATCACCGATCTGCATGCTTCTTGACAAAAGCATCATTGAGATCATGGAAACAAGCTGATAAACTGTCTTTGAAATAAAGAGCATAACGCTGTTCTTTTTAAACGACATCAACTCACTCTCTTTTCATTGATTTTGAAATTTCTCTCTATCCAACTCTTTTATAAGCTTAGCAGGATTTCCTGCAATAACACAGTAGCCTTTTGAAAAGCTTTTAGTTACAACACTTCCAGCACCAACAACTGTATGATCTCCTAAAACCACTCCTGGAAGAATGACACTGTTCATACCTATCCAACAGTACTTACCAAGAACTACATCTTTCGGTTCCATATCCTTTGAAGGATTGTATATATCGTGATTTTGGGTTATTATACCAACATTGGGTGCAATGAACGAACCTTTACCTATGAAAATCTTTCCATAATAATTCTGAAAATAACAGCCATAAGTCTGAAAGTTATTAATATCCTGAAGATCAAACTCAATATTGTATGATGTACCCATCACGATATTATGAGATACCGGCCATGGAATCTGCCTGTTAACTCCGCCGAGCTTCTGATGCCATATGCTCCGCCATGCCCATTTCCAGCCTATATCAGAATCTGTAAAATACTTGCTTTTCAGATATTTCTTATTAAAAAAAAGCGGTACTATTAGTTTGGATATCATTACAAAAATTTTTTTAAGTATCTTTTTCATAGCTTCCACCATCAAAAATATTTATTATATCCCGTCCATTAACCGAGACGAACTTCTTTTCCATAGTGTAGTCAAGTATTGATTCATAGACACCTTCCCATCTGTTCCATCCGTCTCTGAAGAACGAGGTGTTATGCCATAAAAGAGTAAATACACCACTATACTTAAATATTGTGTCTATAAGCTCCTTGCTCAGTTCAACAGCCTTTTCACAACTTAGATTCATAAAAAAGGTATCCTTAAGCGTACCGTCCATTATAATCAGAGGTGCTTCGATAACCGAAGAAGCCTTCATCGCACAAAAGTCAAATGGTCTGAAAAGTTTGCAGGTTCCGAATCTGAACCCTATTATGTCTGAAAACCCGCCGGTACTGTCAAGCACTATACCGCTTTTTTCATATTCTCCGAAACTTTTCGCGGAATCAAAAATAAGATAATGTGCCCTTCCGCTTTTTATACTGCGTCCAAGAACCTTTTCAAGAGAAGTTACCTCATTCTTAAGCCTGTTTTTTTCGAGATGATTCACCCCGTAATGAAGGCCTACATCTCCTGCGGCTTTAATAATGAGATCGGTTTTGCTCTTCAGATAACCGCCATACTTACTTATATCGTATCCGCCATAGTATTTACCGGAATTTTTTTCCGCCATAAAAAAGAAAGTGCTTTTCAGATTTCTGGAAATGCTCTTAGAAAGTACATAATCTACCTCGCAGGGATCGTTTCCTGATACCATATTGCTCAGATTGCCAAAAAACTCCCTTATATTCTTTCTTTTAAGTATATCTCCTGCCAAAACCTTCAACCTGCTGTTGGCTTTATAATACCCAAGAAGATCCACATCATGTGTAAGGAAAAAAAGTGGTCTGTTATTTCTGAGCTTTATATCAAATCCCGCTCCGTTAAGTTTTTTTACGATTACCTCTTCTGTCAGAAGATCCGCAACAGGAACCATTGAAAGTCCGAATTTTTCCTGAAAACTCTCTTTACCTGGAAAGTTCCCCCATACATCCTTTTTATCCGGACTTATATACTCAAAGTATCCACTCAGGAAAAAAAATACTGTTCCTGGCACATCTTCTCCGAAAAGTAGAGTTTGGGGTGAAAAATCCTTAAACAAATCAACTTTCTCTTTTTCCCAAAAAGGATATATCTTGAACACCAGATCTGTTTTGGTTCCATCAGTTATAATCCTGTAAAAACCCTTTTCATCGAACTCAATATTAAATTTATTCTGAAACTGATCGTTTAGAAAAACCGAAACATACTCTGCGACGACAGAACCGCAAAGCTCTTTCATGTTTTCAATACCCCCCGTATAAAGGACAAAAAATCCTTTTTCCTTTCCTCATTCCAGACAAACATGCTTTGATTAGCTTTTATATTTTGTATAAATACAGAGTACTTTTTCTCTTCCATTGCTTCAAGAATTTTTTCGGCAGCCTTTTCGGGCTTGGAACTGTCTATAACTACTCCAACTCCGAACTTTTCCGTCCAGTAAGCCATTTCCTTAAAATAACTGTCAACTATAACCGGAGTACCTGCTCCCAGAGAGTCAAAAAACTTTATTGGAAGACAGTATATGTCATTTTTGGATTGGCGGTTGTAGGTTCTGAATGTAAGAAGACTGAATTTTTTTCCGGATATCTCCTGCATCATCTGTGCATAGGGCATAAACTTCACAGAGTTTATGAACTTTGCGGCAGAAGTGTTTTCAAGACCTATTACATCTAGCATTACAGGGCTGTCTGATCTTTTATTGATTTCACTGATTATAGCATAAGTAGCGGAAAGATCCTTCTTCGTAGATCCGGCAAGTACCAGTCTGTTTTTTCTTTCGGAAAAACATTTCGGTTCAATACCAAAAGAGGCAAGATTTGGAAGAAGATATGAAGGTCTGCAGGCTTTTACAGCCATATCAAGTATGTATCTGTTTATAGTTACAACCGCATCGGAATTTTTTATCATTTTTTTAAATAAAAACAACATTAATCTGCGTTTTTGATTAAGAATAAATGGATTGCTTATTTTATTTTCAGCAAAATCCTCCGGAACGTATTCATGTATCTCATAGATTATCTTTTTTGCCCTTTTTCTGGCCTGCCTGAAAATTTTCATAGGGTTAGCAGTAAAAAAATTATGCACATACCATACGTCGGCATTGCATTCTACAATATGCCTGAACGCTTCTTTGTCAAAGTCCGAAAGTGATCTCAGACCGTTTCCGTTTTTACGTATTCCTATAAAAGAGACAGCTTTGTCTGCATACTGTTTTTTTATAGCTTCAAAATCTCTTTCAAAAAGGGAATTATATATGTATACAACCTCTGAAAATTCGGAGAAAAGCTCAACACTTTTCAAAGTCCTGTTGTCGTCTATTGCATGTTCTGCTCCGGCATAAACACATATCTTCAAAATAATCCACGCCCCTTAAGGAAAAATGCCAGTTTTAGAAGTCTGGAGTTTATTTTTTTTATATGAAAATACTGGTGCTGTTTAGCTCCAAACGCTCTGAAAAACCTCTCAACAGGTTCAATGTCGCTTCCCTCAAAATCAAACTCCTTTACAAATCCGGAAGCAAACTTGATTGCATTCCACAAACATAAAGATGTTGCCCCGCTGTTTCGTAACGAAGGATCAGACCCTCCCATAAGATAATAAGCGGTTCTGTCATCCCAAATCATGTATACACCGCTGTGAGCTCTGCCCTGTCCGTCACGGGCTATAAAGATCTTCCTTCTATTCCTTTCTGAAAGCGCCCGGTCGATACGCATAACTGTTTCCAATGTATAAGGAACTTTCATTCCCTGCCTTGAAAAAGTCATACTGTTAAGACGGTAGAAGCTCTGGGCATCGCCATCTTCAACAGTAAGATTTTTTTCTGCTTTGCGGATATCTGACTTAATATTATCCCGAAAGTTTTTAAATACTTCCTGAGTATCAGAAATATCTTCCAGTATATATGAATAACATGTTGTCTGTGAATACCCTTTCCATCTGAACGAAAGCCAGTTATCGAACTGCGGTCTGAACTTCTGGTCATAATAATCAAACGGGGGCAGCTTTTCAATGAGCTGATTAAAGATATCCTTTTCATATTCCAGCCTCGTAGTCATTTTCTGATTAGGAGGATATTTATTTATTATGCCCTGGTAAGGTGTAAGAAGAGGATTATGTATGACATTAAAAATATACTTTTTGGAGTATGAGTAAACCAGAGCCGCAAAAATTTCATTGTTTCGGCTCACACTGACATAGTCCCATAAATCATGGCTTATAGCGTCAAGCCACCATGATTCGTAAAAAATAGGTATATACTCCAAGCTCTTTAAAAAAATTTCATATTGATTTCGTTTTTCCTGATCCAATTTTAAAAACCATCCTCATTAAAGATTAAATACACTTTCCCATTCTGCAAGATTTACTAACTTCCACCGGTGCTGCGGATTATTTTCATAAAGGTTCTTCTTTACTGACATTTCCCTTAAAAGTCTTGACTTTTGAACCTTTTCATTTCCCCAGTCGTAAAGATCATTTTCAAACCAGATACTTTCAGGAGTAACAAACCCGAGTTTATCTCTGCGCCATACAATATCCTTGTTTACTATACCCTCCAGCGCAGATCTTTCAATATACTTCGTCCATCCGTCGTGAATCTTATAAACAGAAGGAACAGAAAAAGCAAACTCGACAAGACGGTAATCCAGAAAAGGAAAGCGCGATTCGATAGAGTGGGCCATTGCATTTCTGTCGGCATACCTTAAAAGATTCGAAAGATACTCCATCATATCGCATTTTAACCTTGAGTTCAAATCCGATATGCTGAATTTGGAAGAACCTATATACTCTACTGGCTTTATACCACTGAATACCCTTGCCGTACGTGATGCACTGAGAAAATAGGCCGTTCCTCTTTTTCCCAGAAGTTTTGCTCCAATTACTTTCAAAAGATTTCTGCTGCTGAAGTTAGAAATTTTTTTCGTGCTTCCGAATTTTTTTTGTTCTAGGGAAGCAATCGCGATATACGTCAGATAGCCCGCCCAGCTTTCATCAGCCCCTTGACCGTCAAGCGTGACGGTTATTCCGGATTTTCCGGGAAGACTCATAACGTTCCACTGTGCAAAAATACTGGTTGTATCAAAAGGTTCATCCTGATGAAAGGCCACCTTGCTGCTAAGGTCTTTTACATGCTGTGCAGACGTCTCCACGGTAAAATTCCTTGCATGGGTATCTTTTTCCCCAAGTTCAATCCACGAAGATTCATCATACTTACCATACTCTCTGTTTTTCTTATATACATTGGAAAACGTATACTGCATGTCTCCTATGCTCTTAACTTCCTCATTTTTAAGAAGACCGTTTATAAGATAAACGATCGCAGAAGAATCAAGTCCTCCGCTGAAACACGAACCAACTCTAACGTCACTTCTTAGCCTTATTTTAACAGCATCCGTAAGAATCTCAAGAAACTTTTGAGAATGCTCCGCAGCCTTGCTTTCTGAAAACTCCTCATAGGAGGCCTGCTGAGGAATCTCATAATACTTCTCGGTTCTCATTGAATGTGACCCAAGATCAAATACAATACTATGCCCGGGAAGAAGACGGTAAATATTTTCAAAACATGTCTCATCCCTATACTCATTCAACCCATATATAAGATAACGTCGTGCTTCCTGTATTGAAGGATTCTTTCTTACAAACCCGAACTTAAACAAAGCTTTTATTTCAGAAGCAAATGCAAAATTACTTCCGTCATTGTAAAAATAAAGTGGTTTCACGCCAAACCTGTCACGCGAAATAAACAGCTTTTTACCTTTTATATCGTATATGGCGAACGACCACATCCCATTAAATTTTTCAAGACAGTCAGAACCATACGCTATATAGCTTCTGACAAGGACTTCAGTATCACTCTGGGTCTGAAATTTCACTCCCTTCTTTTCAAGTTCCACGCGAAGCTCTATATAATTATAAATTTCACCGTTAAAAATTATTATATGATCGTCAAACTGCATAGGCTGATGGCCTTTAACGCTAAGATCTACAATAGAGAGTCTTCTGTGCCCCAATACAAGAGTCCGGCGGGAGATTCCACAACCTTTGTCAATAACGGTCATATGCTCCAGACCTGGCATGGAATCACTGAACCTATAATGTGAAACAGTGCGATTCTCAATATCTGCTGTACACAAGCCACAGTCATCAGGACCTCTATGATAAAGAATATCTGAAATTTCTGATATTTCATGCATGGATGTTTCGCCCAAACACCCGTATATTCCGCACATATGTCCTCCCTTATAATTTTAAGCTCTCTATTTTTTGAACAAACTTCTTTATAAGCCGCTCATAAGAAAACTCCTCCAACAACTTTTCTCTGGCTGCAAAGTCAGGTTTTAACTTCTTCTGAACTGCCATATCGATGAAATCAGATATTCCTTTTGTATCGTAAGCCGGTATTACCTTGCTTACTCCGTCGGACTGGAGTATATCGCGCAGCTCCCACTTAGGACTTCCTATATTAAGTATCAGAGCATGACTTTTCAGATACTCATAAACCTTGCCTGATATACGCCATGACCCCTGATCCGGATCATTTCCTGTATAAGTTACAAGAAGCAGACAATCACTTTGATTCTGAAGCTCCAAAGAACTCTTCCTATCCAGCATTCCCATATCGGTAAGCCTCTGTGAAAGACCGTACTTTTCAAAACTGTTTCTGACATAATCAGAGTCTTTTCCACAGTATATAAAGTTTACCATATTTTTATTTTTATTTTCCGAAAGAGCCTTGAGAAAAGGATCTATCTGCCTGAAATCATCCGGATAAAAACTTCCGGTAAAAACAATATCAATGTTGCTTTTTTCCTGTGGCATGATTTTTGAAAAATTAAAATCTTCCCGGTCATATCCGTTATAAAGCACATGTACCTTTTCTTCCCTTACCGAGTAATTGACACAGAGTCTTTCCTTCATGACAGATGAAACTGTTGTTATCAGCTCAGAGTATGCTAGAATCTTTTTAAGACCTTTATGCATAAATTTAAAGCTGTCGTTCTGTGGCTCAAAATTTCTGTAAGGATCTCTAAAATCGCTTACCAGAATTATCCTGTCTTTATACTTTTTTTTCAGACTGCGTCCTATTTTCAATATAAAGTGCGGTCCGTAAGAAACTATAACCAAAACTTTTTCATTATTATCAAAAGAAAGCATAAGTTTTTCAAACTCTGAAAAAAAATCCCTCTTCTTATAGAACCTCATGCCTCCTGGCGCTATAGGAAAGAAATATTCAAGAAAGTAGTAAAGATTAAATTTATTAATTTTTTTTGCAGAAGTATTTTGTACAACAGTGGAAGATACTGCAAGATTCTCAGCAGCATACGATTTGAAACGTGTTTCTATAAGCTTAGCCTTTGCAGTATCAAAAAATTTCTTTTCCCTGCGGGGTCTGCCGCTTATAACGTATGTTTCATAGTAACAGGAAAGGAACTTGGCAAGCTTTTCTATACGCAAAGCTGCTATTTCAGTGTCTTTAGGCGAATATGCACTTATAATAACGGTTTTAAGATTCCCCATACGGCTCCTTTCTGTAAGAATAGGATACTATCATGGCAAAGACTATCCACAAATGCCGCCAATGTAAAGTATCCACAAAGTAAGAGTTTACAAGCAGTCCTATAAGCGAGGCAGCAAGAAAAAAATACTTCCCCTTAATCTTTAATGCTCTCAGAGTAATGAATGCCACCAAGAGACCTCCGGTTATAAGCCCGAAAAATCCACGTTCCCCCATATACCTAAGATAGGTGTTATGTGCAGAATAGTTTGTTATCCTTTCATAATTGCCAGGACCTATTCCGAATATCTTAGACATATCAAGCATCACCAAGGACTTACCCTGCGAAGCAAATCTCTGAGCATCATAACTTTTTATTCCCAGACGACCTTTAAAAAACTCTTTGAAACTGATCCCTGCTATGGTTATATCCGAAAAAATAAGCATAACCATAAAAAACACCAGAAGAAAAACCAGAAGAAGCGTTCTCCATTTATACATATTTTTATTTTTGAACGAATATACAAGAACTATGAAAAGCAACCCCGCAAAGTAATTAAGCCATGCTGCGCGGGAAAAACTTAAAAAAACCCCTAGGCTCATGAAGCCAAAATTAAATATAGTAAAGATCAAGTTTTTGTTGCTTTGATAGAATTTTTCAAAGACATAAAGGCCGCAGACACATGCAAAAGGTCCGAAAACATTCGGATCTTTAAAAAATCCTATCAGTCTTATTCCAAAACCCACTATGCTCTGACCCATTATATTAAATCTTCCAGTAGCATAAGAAAAAAGTCCGGTGAAAACATTAAGATATGCAACCGCAAGCCATGTTTTCATAAGTGTATCGATAATATTACGGTCGTACTCATAAAAGTTGTCAAGACAGACTTTGAAAAAAACAAAGAGAAGAAACAGATATATATCGATAAAAACAAATTTAAAGTTCAAAAACCCAAACTTTACAAATCCCCAGAAAAAAGAAAACAATGCCGGAACCAATAGAAGCGCCAGCAATGAGAATTCTGTTTTTTTAAATTTTACATGAATAATAAGTATTGGAAGAAGAACAATAAAAAGTATATCCCCAACCGACGGTTCAAAAAAAACAACTCCGGAAAAAAATGTATAAAGAATAAGTAAGTAATATTGAATGGTTCTTGAATTCAGTTTAACCATTCAGATACAGCTCCGCATATTTTTTTGCCATATCAGGATCGGAATAAACTATATTTTTCTCATAGTTTTTTTTAAGTATCTTTCCGATTGCCTCATTGCTGTTCATATAAAGATTTTTGGAAGGTAGATATTCGGTTATCCCTCCCACATTAGAAGAAAGAACCGGAATATTATACTTTAATGCTTCTATTATGGTTATGGGCATTCCTTCATACTTGGAGGTCATTAGAAGAAGATCAAAATCCCTTAAGTAAGGATACGGATTTTTCATAAATCCTACAAATTTTATCTTATTCTTGTACTGCGGTTCTATTACCGGCTTAACGAGTCCTGAACCTATCCAGACAAAAAAATAGTCTTTATTCTTTTTTAAAACCTCCTGGGCTATATCAACAAAAGCCTGAGGCTGTTTGGTATCATCAAGCCTTCCGATATTCCCGATTACAGTCGTTTTATCACTTATTCCAAAGGTTTTCCTCAGAGACGGCTCTACTGTACTGTCTATAGAAACATCGTTTAATATAAGGTTATATGCACCGCTTGGACCTATTTTATTTTTCAATGCAAAACTCATATCCCGTTTGCAGATAAAAACCATATGATCGGTGAAACCGGCACAATACTTTTCTAAACGGCTTACCATATAACGTTTTATCCCGGAAAATCTTTCTATTCCCCACCATCCGTGGACAGTATATATTATATTCTTTACATTGGCTTTCCTTGCGGCTATCCTTCCTACAAAGGCCGCTTTGGTACTATGGACATGGACAACATCATACTGATTTTCTTCAATAAGCCTACGGATTTCTCTTACAGCCTTGGTATCGCTACTTAACGAAACCTCCCATATAAGATTATTAAGCTCAATAACCCTTACACCTATGCTTTTGAGCTCTTCATTAAGAGGTCCTTTTATTCCTATAGCTACATCAAGCTCGAGCGTATCGGAATAGTTGAGTTTGATATATTTTGCAATCTCATAAACAACTCTTTGCGCTCCTGCCCAGTCACCCTTGGTTATTATAATAAGAACTTTTTTCATACATCACCCCAGGTAGACGATCTTTATCTTCGATTCATCAAAATCGTTATAAAACCTTGCAAAGTCAGATACCAAAGAAGATTTCTCCTTCACCAGAATATATATACAGTCACATTTTCCGCTGAACAAAGAAGTTTTCCAGCCATTGCACTCGTCCATAAGATAAACACTTTTTACATTTGAATTCAACAAATCATATGCACTATAAGTATCCTTTTCAGAAAGTCCGGAAAGGTCTGTAAAATTCAGAGATGTCTCTCTGAGGATTTTACGCATTTCATCGATATGTTCATGAATTTTTATACCAGGAGCATAAGTAATGCCTACTATATTTTTTTCAGAAGTCTTAATACTGTTCAGAACCTTAAGCTCTTCTATTTTTCTTCTTTTCTTACTTATAATGAAATCTACCCTTGCAACAGTTTTTGAAAACATCACAAGATCATGTACTTTTTTATCATTAAAATCCACAGTAAGACTCACTGCCATGGCAGCAAAAACTGCCAACACAAATCCTAAAAGAACTGTACTTCTCTTGCTGGGATATATCTCCCTTTCCGGAACAAAAACATCATCCATTACCGTAAAGCTGGTAGCATAAGAAGCAGATTTTATTTTTTCATTTTCCAGAACGTTAAGTGCAGACTTGTATTTAAGCTCGTTTTCAGCCTGTTTTTTTGAAAGATCAAAAAGCTGTTCGTACGTTTTGGATTGCTGGTTTATACTCAGTTCGAGCTTCTTCATTATAGAAGCATAGACTTCTTTCAGTACTGACTGATTTTCCTTTTCTATTTTAAGACTTATGTACTCTTTATAAGTATTGTAATCCATGCCTAGAAGAAGTTTTTCGTTGCTTTTAAAATAATTGTTTATAAGCTCCTGAAGAAACTCCTCCTGGGTTTCTATCTCTGATTCAAGAAGAGGTATCTGGGTAGCATTGGGAGAGTTTTTCCGAAGAGTTTCAAGTTTTATCTTGTTCTCGATTATACTTCTTTTAGTAGAAGCAATAGTGGAATCGTTCATAAGCAGAAGCTCCTTGGTCTCTCTGTCCGCTTTTATGAAGTTATCCTCAATACTCTTAAGACTTATATCTATCTGTGTTTTCCTTTCGTCCAAGGTCAGAATTTTCGAATAAAGCTGTCCATAGTATTCAAAAAGGCTGTTGTTGGCAAAACTAGACGGATCAGAGGATATCTTGTTATCCATCCTGAATTTTATTATCTGCTTGCTTATATCTTCATATTCACTGCTGTACTGCGAATAAAGGGCATATATTTTTTCAATATTGTCCTGTGATTTTTTCTGATATCCTATAAGATCTTTTTTTAAATACTCTTCATACAATGTTTTTACAACACTATACGCAAAATTTCTGTCCGAAGATTTGTACGATATTCTCAAAAGCGAGGTATTTTCAACGATATCATCAGGTCTGTGGTAGGTTATGACTATATCTTTTTTCATAGAATCTATCATATCTCTTTTGTTGACTTTTTTTCCTATAAGTCTCATATAAAGACTTGGACTGTTGTTCGTGCTGTTTACAAGATCATACTTATCCACAAGTATTCCGAGTATATCATCACTTTTCATTTTTTGTATTTCATTGGATATACCGTTTTCTCCGCTCTTTCCACCAGAACCAAGAAGTGATGCAAGACTGCTTGAAACATCTGACCTGCTATCTTCGGCATTGTTGTACTGTAAAATCATGAAAGCTTCATATTTTTTAGGAGCCATAAAAAGGAAAAGAAACACTCCTGCCATAACCGCTGCAAACACAAGTAAAAAAACCATTTTCCTACGCTTAAATATATAAAGAACATCTTTTATGGAATAATCTGCTTCTCTTACCAAAATCTATCCCTCCGTTTTATACTGCCCCTCTGCGCCAGATAACAGCTTCTATGGTTTTAAGAATAATATTTATATCAAGTATCGAAGTCCTGTTTTTTACATAATAAAGGTCATAACTAAGCTTTACTTTGGTTTCCTCGACGGTGGATGTATACTTGTACATTATCTGAGCCCAACCTGTAAGACCTGTTTTAAGCTTATGCCTGTATGAATAAAATGGAATAACCTTTTCATACTGACTCACAAAATGAGGCTGCTCTGGTCTTGGACCTATAAGAGACATTTCTCCGGTAAGAATATCCCAAAACTGAAGAGTTTCATCAAGTCTGAACATCCTTATTATTCTTCCAATTTTAAGTATACGGCTTTTCTCATCTGTGGCAAACTTCCCTTTGACATCTTCCTCGCTTTGATTCCTCATGCTTCTGAATTTATGCATTATAAAAACTTCATTGTCCTTGCCGGTTCTTGGCTGTTTAAAAACCACCGGCCTTCCATTTTCAATAAGTATGGACAAGGCCACCACTGCAAGAATCGGAGACAGGATTATAAGTGCTACAAGCGAAACAATGAAATCAAGCATTCTTTTTGCGGGTGAATTTGAAATGCTTCCAAATGCAATCTTATAGTGCTCCTCAAACTTTTCAAGAACCTCAACCGGGATGCGTTTAAGATAAAACTCTGCAACAGTCGGAAGATATTCTATGTCCATTCCCTTATCCTTAAGCTTTTCCAAATCGTTCTGTATAAACTTTTCCAAAATCGGATCAGTGATTATTATCGAATCAAATGTTCCCTCTTTCCAAGGCTTTTCATCCGGATAAAAAAACTGGGTAAAAGGAGAAAAATCTCTCTTTTTATAATTTTCTTCAATAAGCTTATGAAGCTTTGCAGGAGAAGGGTTAATATACTCTACAAACAAGAGTTTTCCATATGATTTTCTGGTTATTTCATCAAGTATATGACCTATCTCGTTCTTCTTTCCTATAACAAGATATTTGCGCGGTATGACTGTCTTTATGTACAGAGCAAAACTTATTCTGTTAACTACAGGTATGATAACAGTTGCAAAAACAAATGTATAGAAAACCGATTCCGCCGAAACATAATCCCGCAAGAAGTAATAAAAAACCGCAAGCATGGCAAAACCTGACACAACCCCCATAAATACACGTATGGTGTTCTGTATAAAGTTTTTCATATTATCATAATCATACGTCCGGAAAGAATATATGCCTACAAAAAGCACAAAGGCAATAAATAAAGAAACCAATACAGGTACTCCGGATAAAATATTTATCAGAAATAAGATACCTATATCAAGAAACTTACAGAGTTTACTTGTCATAAAACCTCCATAAAACAATAATTACATATATTTTATCACATAATATCCCAAATAAATATCCTTTCGTCGGACGGGAATCAAAGGTAACATTCTTATTTTACCTTCTGTATATGAACGTTTCAATAAAAAACAATAAAAAGTCCCAGCGGAAATATATACCTCTTGTCGGAACAACATGAAAATTACACTAACATGTTACATACAAAAAAACTTTTGCCGGATTTTTAGTTCGGCAAAAGCGGGATGTTTTTAACATATGCCTTTTATGACTTGGTTAATTATCAATTATATCTTTAAGCTGCGAACTACGGCTAGGATGTCTGAGCTTTCTCAGAGCTTTAGTTTCAATCTGCCTTATACGTTCACGTGTAACGTTGAAAAACTGTCCAACCTCTTCAAGAGTCTTTTGCTTTCCGTCAAGAAATCCGTATCTCATCTTGAGAACCAACGCTTCTTTTGGATGAAGGGTATCAAGAACCTCCTCAAGTTTTTCTTTAAGAATCATTTTTTGGGCCTCTTCCTCCGGAGTAAGATCCTGAGAACCCACAAAATCACCGGTCTCTGAATCGTCATCCTCGCCGCTCCCGCTTGTTAAAGGAGAGTTGAGAGAGATGATATCTCTGGCGCTCAGAAGTATTTCGTTTACCTTCTCCTCAGACTTTCCCATTACTTTGGAAAGTTCCTGAACACTTGGATATTCACCATTTTCCTGCAAATACTCCCTTATCACCTTATTAAGCCTGTTTATGGTCTCAACCATATGAACTGGAATTCTTATAGTCCTAGCCTGATCGGCTATAGCCCTGGTAATAGCCTGCCTTATCCACCATGTTGCATACGTTGAAAACTTAAAGCCTCTGCGCCAATCGAATTTGTTAACTGCCTTTATAAGACCTATGTTTCCTTCCTGGATAAGGTCAAGAAAACTCAAACCTCTTCCTACATGACGTTTTGCTATGCTTATTACTAGACGGAGGTTTGAACGTATAAGCTCATCTCTTGCCTTTTTATCATCCTTTTGGGCTTTTTTTGCCAGAAGTCTCTCACGCGCAGGGGTGAGGAGTGGAACCTTGCTTATTTCCTTAAGATAAATCTTTATAGGATCATTCAGCGATATATTATCATACATTTTAAGCTCTATATCATCGTAAAAATCAGGATAATCATCTGCCGGTTCTTCCTCGGTTCTAGTATCGTCAAGAACATCCGATATTTCTTCTTCTTCTTCGGAGTCCTCATCGTCAAGTATCTGTATACCCGCCTCTTCAAGTGCTACATATATCTTTTCTATTAATTCCGTATCAAGCTCATCAGATACTTCCACAGGCATAGCCTCGTCTATATCGGAATAAGTAAGTATTCCGTTTTTAGATTTTGCCGTTTTTTCCAGAGTCTGTATAATGGCATCAACATTTTTTCTGCTTCTCACAATAACCTTTACTTCTGCCTGCTGAGAATCCGGATTTATATTTTTTACTTCCAGTTCGGGGATCTGGCCAATGATCTCAATGCTTTCTTTTTTGCTTATACGGGAAGATTTCTTTGAGAGGTTGTTCTTTTTGTCGCCGGTCTGAAGCTTTGCCATCTTATTACCCCCTTGTGTTGCAGAAATTTTGAAGAGTTTCATAAATGAAGCACCAAAATTATTAGACTTAAAAATTAAAAAAAAGTTCAAATATTTTTATTGACAGACATGGTTGTTTGTGTTATAATTTTGCATGTACGCTTTGGGAGATCGTCCAACGGCAGGACTTCGGACTCTGGATCCGACTATGGTGGTTCGAATCCGCCTCTCCCAGCCAAACATCAAAGAAGAACCTGAAAAGGTTCTTCTTTTTTCACCCTATATTCTAACACAGGCATGCAGGTATGTCAAACGTCAAAATCATGATATAATAAATCTGTTGTCGGATTAAAATTCGAAATACTATTTATCCAAAGGAGAAAAAAATGAAGGTCATATCTCTTGTAGGCGCACGGCCGCAGTTTGTAAAAGAGGCTGTCATAAATTGGGAGTTCAGAAAACAAGGAATAACAGAAATACTTGTTCATTCAGGACAACACTATGATTACAATATGTCAGATATATTTTTTAAGAGCCTAGACATAAAATCACCTGATTATAACCTGAATGTAGGCTCTGCCACACACGGACAGATGACAGGCAGAATCCTTGAAGCCTTTGAAGCAATAGTAATAAAAGAAAAACCGGACATGGTTCTGGTCTACGGAGACACCAACACCACACTTGCAGGAGCAATTGCATCAGTAAAACTCAAAGTTCCGATTGCCCACGTAGAAGCCGGGATAAGACAGAAACCTAAAGACATGCCGGAAGAAATAAACAGGGTACTTACAGACAGGATTTCAAACTTTCTTTTCTGTCCCAGCATGCTTTCCGTGAAAAACCTTGACTGTGAGGGAATAAAAGATGGAGTTGAGTTTGTCGGTGACACCATGTATGATGTATACACAAAAATGGAAAAACTTTTTGATACCTCACAAGCTCTTAAAGAGTACAGTCTTGAAAAAAACGGCTTTGTTCTTGCGACTATACACAGAGATTTCAACACGGATAACCCTGAAAAACTTTCTCAGATAATCGACGGTTTAAACAGGCTTTCAAAAGAAATAAAAGTACTGTTTCCTATACATCCCAGAACAAAGAAACTGGCCACGACTCTGGGAAAGAAAATGCTTTTTGATGTAACCGACCCGATAGGCTACCTTCAGCTACAAGCTCTTGTAAAGGCAAGCAGGCTGGTTGTAACCGACAGCGGCGGACTTCAGAAAGAATCTTATTATGCAGGAAAAAGGGGAGTAATAGTAATGCCAGATACAGGCTGGCGAGAGCTTACAGACTGCGGCTGGAATATCCTGAGCAGTCCTTCGCAGATATATGAAAACACTATAAAAGCAATGAATGAACGTATGGCATATCCAGACAATATATACGGAAATGGAGATGCTGCAGCGAAAATAACAAAAGCTATCTTACAATAACAGGGAGGGATACGCATGAATCTTTTGGTTACGGGCGTGGCAGGGTTTATCGGAAGCAACTTCCTTTATCATTATCTCCAGGCTCACAAAGACTCCAAAATAATCGGCATAGATAAGCTTACCTACGCCGGAAACACGGCTAATTTTGAGTCACTTGACAGTGAATCAGCGAAAAGATTTGAATTTATAAAAGCAGATATCTGCGATGCACAGAAAATGAAAGAAATTTTTGAAGCACACAGTATTGACGGAGTTATAAACTTCGCAGCCGAAAGCCATGTAGACAGGTCTATCCATGATCCCCAGATATTCCTTAAAACCAACATTCTTGGCACCCAAACTCTTTTGGATACGTGCAAAGCCTTCTGGTTTAAGAATGGAAGGTGGGATAAAGAAAAAAAATTTCTTCAGGTATCCACCGATGAAGTTTACGGATCACTTGGACAAACCGGTTATTTTTATGAAAGTACCCCTCTTGATCCTCACTCACCCTATTCGGCAAGCAAAGCAAGCGCAGATTTCTTCGTGAAGGCTTATTTTGACACCTTCGGCATGCCTGTCAATATAACCAGATGCTCAAACAACTATGGTCCTTACCAGTTTCCGGAAAAACTTATCCCCCTTATAATAAATAACTGTCTTAATCATAAAAAACTTCCGGTATACGGTGATGGAAAACAGGTACGTGACTGGCTTTACGTTACAGATCACTGCAGGGCAATAGATGTTGTTTTTGAGAAAGCAGAACCAGGGAAGATATATAACATAGGCGGACACAACGAAAAAGAAAATATCTATATTGTAAAAACTATTATCAGGCTTGTGCAGGAAAAAACATCCGATCAGAAAATAAACGAAACCCTTATTGAGTACGTAACTGACAGACTGGGTCATGACAGACGGTATGCCATCTCACCAGAAAAGATTAAAAAAGATCTTGACTGGGAACCAGGCGTAATGTTTAATGAGGGCATATCTAAAACAGTTGAGTGGTATCTTCAAAACCAGAAATGGACTGAAAGTGTAATTTCCGGAGAGTATATGCGGTTTTACAGCATAAATTACAATAAACAATAAACCTTTAATAATGAAGCGACCCCCTTTTGTTAGACAACAGAATCTAATGAAAGGGGGTCACTTTAATAAGACATGGCCTTCAATTATAGCTGAAAACGGTAAAGATATATTTCAGAAGATCAGGCAGTAAACTCAGCTCCTGCTGATTACCGTCAACTTCAAAATAACTGACATACCAGCTTTCCTTATCCGGTTCGACAGTAAACTGAAGCATGATATCATACCCTTCATCCTCTTCAAACGCAGTTCCGTTGAACTGTACCACTATAGTTGAGTCCGATGCTGTAAAGACATCCCATCTTGGAGATACAAAAAAATCATCAAATGCCTCTCCGATAGCAAATTCCGGATAATCATCAAACTTCCCGCTATAAACCATGTATACGATATCAAGATCATCTTTATCTATATCATCAACAGGCTTTTCATAGACTCTCTTAACGATATCGGCGATAAGGCTCAGCTTCATATCTTTTTCATCAATCCCCAGATAGCTGACCTGCCACTGTTTTGAAGAAGGATCGACAGTAAACTGAATCCTTATATGAGACGGCTTTTCTTCCACAAGAGCCATTCCGTTAAACTCTACAATAAGATAGTTGTTTTTTGAAATAAAAGCATCCCAGCGCGGTCTGGAAAAAAAGTAGTCAAATGCCTCTCCTACAGTAGCGCATGAATCAGCAGGATAATCATAAAAGTTAGCTTTCTTGACCATATCCACAGCTTCTCCTACAGTAAGAGCAAAAATGCTGAGCGACAGAAGTACAACTCCAACAACCATAATAAACTTCTTCATAAGAAACCTCCCTATAAAAATATCGTACTATCAAATTAAATGACTTTCAAATCTCCCCTTCAGGGGAGTACGGCGTTAGCCGGGAGGGATGTATTCTGTCAAACATCCACCGTCACCTTGAACACCACCTCATTCCTTACAGGAATGCTTCAAAGGAAGAATAAAAATAAATAACCGCTTTCTAAAGTATAGCTTCAAAATTATTTCCGGCTTGTTGTATAATTGGTAACTTTTTTATTAACACAGATGCCACAATGTAAATTTAATGTATAATAGAATTAATTATAGTGCATTCTGATTTTTTAATCATTTTAAGGGGGCTTCATGAAAAAAAATGTTACTTTTGTTTTACTCATTATTATTGCAAGCTGTTGTTTTTGCTATGAAAATGTCATAAAAAAGAATATCGACAGCGATCTGTTTGTAAAAGCTGTTTATTCATTGACAGAGCAAGGTACTCCCTCAATAAATATTATATTTGAAAATTCATCAGAAACCTCTGCTAAGAGCATACATCTGTCTGATATATCTTTTAAGGCTCTTGAGCAGGTGAGTTATCCGTCATTCAGACGCCAGGATTCACCTGATGAATTAAGGGCTCTGAAGTTTGAAATCAAACCCAAGCAAATACTTGTTCTTTCTCTTGCTACAATCCCAGCCAAGCTTATAACCCCTGATTTTTGTGCGGTTTTAAATCTAAGTATAGCTTATATGAACAAAAAAGATCTGTACGAGTTTGAATTTCTGGTAAATCAAACCGATATAAAAAAAGGTATTACAACCAGCAGCACAGGAGTAGTATCCGATACATTTGTACTTATAACGATTCTCACTGCAACAACAATTTTTATAGTTGCAACCCTTTTACTTACACTGCTTAACAAATAAGAATCCTCCTTAAAGGAGGATTCTTATTTATCTTTTCTGTTCTTTTTATTTTTTTCTTTGACCATAGCCGATTTTACATAGATAAAAACGACTTTATCGGTGCTTTCCAAAACCCTTCTCACAAGATCCGAACTGGTCTGATTTTCTTTTATTATAAGAAGTATTTTTTCAAGGCTGTCCTTATACGACGAAAGCTCGTTAAAGCTGTTGGCATGTATATTAACCACTGCTTTATCAGATTTTTCGAAAACACTGTAATTTTCAACGCTTACTTTGGCCGTATCAGAATCAGATACATTTATAACAGCATACTCACTATCAATTCCCTGAAGTGCACTGGTAATAATTTCACTGCACCTTCCGATGGACTTTAAACCGACAGATTCCAATCCGCCTTCAAACTCCATAATACCAAACTTTTTAAGATTTGTTTTTATTATATATCCCGCAACAGATTCACCTTCATTTTCATTTTTCAAAAGCATTCCCACAGAGAATCCGCCATATCCTAAATCTCTCTTAAACTCTTCAAAACTCTTTATTTTTTTATCTTTTAGTTCAATAACAAAAGCAATAAGCAAAGCCACAAATATTCCCAGAACACCGCCTACACCTACAACAGTAATCTTCTTAGGCTTAATGTGCTTGTCAAGAGTCTGTGCCGGCTGAAGAACCCTGAACTTGGACTGATATGTAGTGTCCTTAAGCCTGGCCTGCTCAATAGTGGTTCTGAGATACTCATACTGGCTTCTTAGAACACTCTGGTCACGCTTGAGCAAAAAATAATCGTACAAAACAGGAGATTTGCCGGATATCTCCTTATCAAACTTCTTTAAAAGCTCCTCCGAACTGAGTTTCACCATATCAAGCGTCTGATACTGTATGTTCATGTCGATGTACTTCTGGAGCAAGGACGGATCTATATTGGAAAGATAGTATAGGTTGTTGGACAGTATATTTTTCAGAATTTCATTGAAATTCTGCTGCAAAGTGTTTATTTTGGTCTCTATCTCTCCTATCTTGGCAGAACCTGGATAGAGCACTTTAACACTTTCAAGCTCTATTTTGGAGGTTATTATCTGACTTTTTATACTCTGGAGGTTAGGATTGGCTTCTGTACTTAAAACCTCTTTAAACTTGTCGTCAACCTCGAGGTACTGTTTTTCAAAGGCTTTTATGGATATCTCAAGATCCTTTTTGGATTTATCTATACCAAGTACGCTGGAATAGTTGGCCACATACGCATCAAACAAAGGGGATATAGCGTTGAAATCGCTGGATACTTTGTTTTTAAGCTCGTAATCTATTATTTTTTTGTTTATTTCCTCATACTGCCCTGATATATCTGTAAACATAGGACTATACGCCGTTAAAAAATCATTATAATCACTGTTAGTAAGCTGCCGGTTGAAATCTTCATAATAGAAGTAAACCCAGTAGAGTATCTCTGATACCAGCTTCTTATCCTTGTACTGATAGCTCAGCTTAAGAATGGAAGTATTCTTGATATTTTGAATCGAAAGATCTTCGACAAGACCTTCGACCACTTTATTCTCCTGTTCGGTTAAAGATAGCTTACTGTCAATTTTTCCTTCATTAAATACCTTTACAAGCTCAAGCTTTTGTACTACCTTACGCAAAACCTCCCTATTCTTCATCTTCTGAATCTCGTTCTCTGGAGATGCACTGAAAGATGAGCTTCCCGTCAGACCAGCTAGAGCACTTGAAGTAAGCGAGCCATACTGCTGCATAGCCGTCTCCTTAAATTCAAGAAACATCTGAGCTTCATATACCTTAGGCAATATAAAAGCCATGACAACAGATACTATTCCGGCTATAAAAACAATCCAGAATATAAGCCACTTTCGTCTGAGAAGCATCCGAAAAATATCCTGTAAGGAAAGTTCTGAGCTTTCATTAATTTCATTATTCATAAGCTAATCCCCCTATTTCTTACCAAAAATATTGACTAGATTGTAAACAGAGTTAGTAGTAGAGTTTATGAACTCAAGGAAGCTGGTTACCGTAGACATGGCTTCCACTACGTTAGTCATAAGGCTCTTGGGCACATATACTATATCTCCGGGCTTAAGTTCCGGATTCATACTGCTCTTGAGGCTCACACTGTTACGGAAAAGCGGAGATACATCAAGAGTTATTGGCGGATTATCCGGTCCGTCCTTAAAAAGGAAGACATTTGCAGGCTCTCCGTCTTTCCTGACTCCGCCTGCTCTTATCAGAGCATCAAAAAGCGTCATGCCTTTCACATACTGCACAACTCCCGGAGCACCTACCTGTCCGAGCATATATATTATCTGTTTATCGTAGGTGGGCAGATAGACTATTGACCCTGGCTCCACAAAAGTTCTGCTCAAAAGATCTATATCCTCAATTTTTATTCTCTCCCTGGTTTCATCCGGACGATAGATAACTACTTCGTACTGATTAGACCAGTTGTTGCCCGAACGTGCAAGTATTTCAACAAGCGTAATGGGGATATCCGTTCTTATACTGTTAAATCCGACACTTCCAAAAACATTTATATAGCTGTACTTCACATCCGGCTGGATAACAACATAAGAACCGTTTGGAATAGCGGTAAGCGGATGATTTATAATATCGTAATTTGTGTATGTAGCAGCAATTGTATCTCCTGTAAATACCTTGATGACTCCCCTGTCCGAAGGAGAAAAGCCCTGCATAGAATCAAAAGCCTCTATAAGCTTTACAGGTTTTTTGGCTTCAAATATCTTTGAATTACCGTCTTTATATACAACAATATAATCAGATACTTT
This sequence comes from Petrotoga sp. UBA5851, assembly GCA_002431635.1. Taxonomy (GTDB): domain Bacteria; phylum Thermotogota; class Thermotogae; order Petrotogales; family Petrotogaceae; genus UBA5851. The sequence goes on along the minus strand of DJGH01000070.1, from coordinate 914 downwards.
TTTTGTAACTTCCATAAATACTTTACCGTTTAACGTAATACTCTTAAGGACTTCCACATTTCCTGCATTAACAGTACTTTGAGTTGATTCTAAAGAGTAACGTATTTCATAACTTTTATCAAGCTTATATCTCATAGCTATATCATAAAAAGTATCGCCGTCTTTGTAAGCTATGACATCGGCAACCTCACCGACAGAATAAATTATACGTTCTCCCGGAAAAGCCACAAGAACCGACTGCGGTTCAACCGCTATATCAAGATACTTTGACATATCCTTCGTATCTATCCTGTATTCAAGAGACACTCCGCCTGCATTTATTACTATAAGCCTTCCCGAAAAGTCCTCCTTAAACCCTGCCACAGAAAATATTTTTGCCAAGGTAAGAGATTCATCAAATTCAAAGCTGATCTTACCTGTAGACTTGAAAGAACCGTTGAGATAAACCGTATTTTTCAAAGGCTCTATAATAATATAAGCTTTGTCTGTAAGAACATCCGAAACTGAGAGCTCTTTATCCCCATATTTAATATAGTCCACTGCCTTAGGATTCATACCGAGTTTGCTCAAAAGCATCAATACGGTGAACTCATCCTTCTTTTTAAACTCAACTTTCGTAATGTTCTGATTAATCATGGCAAAAACATATTTTTCATATTTTTTAAAGAAAACCGTATCTGATTTTTCTATCTTAATATCTTGGGCTTTCGAACCAAATACAATATCTGAAATACTGAAAATGAGAAGTTTATCGTCTCTGAGGATACTTACCTCATCGTCTGCTTCCTCATATGTAACTCCAAGAGAGTTGAAAACATCCTTTAAAGTCATCATATCTGTATATTCAAGCACTTTAGTTGTAAAATCAGAATATACATAAACACTGTTTTTAGAAGGAGTTATAAACAGATAGT
>DJGH01000062.1:54630-62233 GCA_002431635.1 Petrotoga sp. UBA5851 | reverse complement strand
TACTTGTAAGTGAATTAAGATGAACAAAAAAACAAAAAAAAAGATGGCTTTCGCCATCTTTAAGCGTTTTAGAACTGTCTTATGTATAAAAGAACATCAGCCAGTTTTTCTATTTTAATCTTTTCTGTCAGTTCCTCTGCTGAATAAATATCGTTATCCCTTATCACCTGGGTATCGCTTTCATATGTTTTTTTCATTTCAGCACCTCCTACCATGAAATTATTTTCATAGTAAGTATATCCTTGTTATATTACTCACATATTTCATTATGAAGAAATTTGTTAACGTCTACATTACTCTTAAATGCTGATGTTTTTTTGATTTTATAAAACGATTTCAACTTAAGTTACAATGAGGATTTGGAATTTTTTAGTATGACTGTAGTATATCTACTATTTTTTGGGATGCGAACCCATCGCCATATGGATTTTTTATTTTCGCCATCTCTAAGCACTTTTCTGTAGTCATAAGCTCAAGACATACCAGAATTTCATTTTCGTAAGTTCCTGCTAAAATAGCTGTTCCGGCTGATAATGCCTCCGTTCTTTCAGTTGTATTTCTGAGTACAACAGTGGGTATGCCGAAGGTAGGAGCCTCTTCCTGAATACCCCCAGAATCGGTAAGTATGAAAGAACTTTCAGACATAAGAGCTATAAAATCAATATAATCTACGGGCTGAGTAAGTATAACGTTCTTCACTCCCTCCATATTCTTATATACATACTCCCTGACATCCGGACTCATATGAACAGGAAAGATCAGCTTGTACTCGGAATTGTATTGGAGAAATTTTTTTACTGCTCTGAAAATTTCTTCCATAGGCCTGCCATAATTTTCTCTTCTGTGTAAAGTCATAAGAATATACTTCCCGTTTGCTACATTATACTTCTGTCTTATTGCATTGGTATCAAACTGTTTGTTTTTTTGAATCCATTTTATGGAATCGATAACTGTGTTCCCTGTAATAAATATACTTTTCTCCGTAATTCCTTCTTTAAGTAGATTGTCTGCGCTGACTGAAGTTGCGGCAAAGTTCATACTGGCTATCTTGGATGTAAGACGCCTGTTTATCTCCTCCGGAAATGGATCGTAGATGCTGTTAGTTCTTAGACCGGCTTCAATGTGACCTACCGGAATTTTGTTATAAAAGCTCACCAGTGCTCCGCAGAAGGAAGTAGTCGTATCGCCCTGAACAAGAACAATATCGTACTTTTCTCTGTCAAAAAGCTCCTGCAGACCGGCAATTATTTTTTGTGTGAGCAGCGAAAGGGACTGCCTGTCTGTCATAACATGAAGATCAAACCTAGGTTTAATATCAAATATCTGTAAAGCCTGGTCAAGCATCTGACGGTGTTGCCCTGTTGAAATAATATCAGCTTGTTCCCCTCTTTTTTCAAGTTCAAAGTATACCGGAGCCATCTTTATTGCTTCTGGTCTTGTTCCAAGTATCAGTGCGATTTTCATTTTTATCCCCCTTCAATACGAAATATCAATTTTCAGGCTCAGTGCAAAAAAATCTGTGACAGGTGGAAATAAATCACACCAGAATTGTGTTAGTTTCTTCTTTTCGTTATCGGAGTATGAAGTGTTCAGATCTACCGAACCTTTTTGATAGTATTCAGCTCCTAAAAAGATTTTCATTTTTTCATCGGTAAAGATATCGGCTCCAATAAGCATGCCCTGCATATCGTTTCCATAATCAAACCCCATAGGAATATCGATTCCTCCGAATCTTCCGGTAAACTTTAAAAGAGGCTGCCATCTGTTGTACATCCATGTATAGATCTTATAGAATTCTATCTTTGGTGAAATGTATAGATTATGCTCTTTAAAAACCTTCCTTAAGCCGGCACCATATGCAAATGCCGTTGGTTTATATGCCTGGGAACCTGATTCTGTCTGCGGAACAAGGAAGTCATCCATTGCAAACTGTCCGTATACGCTCATCCCATAAGGAATGACTGCTGAAAAATCAACTCCGAGCATTGTGTTTGAAAAGCCTTCTCCAAAAGTGTTGTGGAGTATACCAAAAGGGTTCACATCAACTATATCCACCATCTTACCGCCGATAAGATTAAGTTCATTTACTGCAATCATAATTCCTGAAAAAGGTCTTACCTCTAGTCTGTGTATAATAAGAGTTTTGAATGGATCTCCATACCCGCTGAGCGGAATCGTAAGTGGCCTGCGGTCTGAGTTTGAATCTATAGTTTGGTCCTTCTGCCGGATAAGCTCCTGCGGAGATAACGCTGCATCGAAAGTATAGATACCAAAGATCACTCTAAGTTTTTCGTTTTCGTATCCCGATGTAATACCTTTTACATAGGGAAGGCTATCTGAAAGATATACTCCTCTTTCAAGATCTCCCCAATCTGTAGGATACTTTCCTGCGATCATCCAGAAGGGGTATGCTTTAAAAAGCAGGTAGTACTTGTCTTTATCATAAATATATATATCGTATCCAAAAGTGCTTTTATCTGCAAAATCTTCTCCCGATGGGCGAGGATAAATATTTGAAGTATACCCGCCATAAAACACCGATCTGTACAGATCGGTTTTATCAGTTACTATTGCTGAAAATACCAAAGTCACACTTAACACAATAGAAAGAACAAGAATAGGGTATTTCATATTATGACTCCCAGTTCAAGTATATAAAAGAAGGAAAAACCAAAGTAATCTTTATCTGCATTTTTAGTATCGTAAAGAAGTATATTCAAATCTGCGAAAGGCATTTTTGCATTTATTCTAGCTAAAAAATGTTCAACTTTTCCGTAGCTGTTATTGCCAAAATCTTTCACTACTTCAATATATCCGTCTTCCCATGCAATTACCGCCTCTGCTGAGAAGATATTGGAATTTTCACCATAAAAAAAACCAAAGGGAGTATCAGGAAAGTTTCTGGATCCGGGATTGTTGGATACTGAAATGGTCCTGTAGTAGAGCTTTTTCAGAGGAACTTCATGATCGTATATACCGTCCTGAACATGATAAAGTTCTCCACAAGCTCTTATGAGCACATCACCAGCATCTATAGTTTTTGATATGCCTGCGGCAAAAGAGTTCTTAAAATTACTGTAGTTGAAACAGTATGCAGTATATATTTCAAAAAAACCTCTGTATCTTGAGTCTGCTGAAAAAAGTCCGTTATCTGAAAACAAAAACATGTCTCTAATATCAGCAAGCCTGCCTCCGGTATGATTAAGCATGGATACCGAAAAATCAAAGTTTTTGAAGGAAAGATCAAGCCTGTTAACAAAGGTATTTCGGTAGGCATAAAAATTGCCGAAAGAGAACTGCTGGTCGTACTCCTGTTTGCTAAGCATCGGGATTGATGAAAGAGCAGAAAAAGAATAGTTCAGGTTTCCGGATTTTACTCTCATGCTCAGGTTATCGTAGTATGGAGCACTATCGGAAAGGAGCAGATTATATTTTAAAGGTCCGTATGAGATGGTATTCCTTCCGAATGAAAAATCTATGGTATCTGTGCTGTATGATAGATATGAGTTTTTTGGAAAATCTAACCCTATATGAGTCATATCCTTCATCTCAAAGATATTCTCATATCCGTATCTGAAAAAAGAAGTGTCTCCGACAGGAATATCCACATTAAATGAAGCATAAAAATTGTTTGAATAAGAGGTAGAGAATCCTAAAGAAAAAATTCCCGGAAGTTCCAGGTAGTTTCTTCTGAAAATACTGTCGGTCGGAGTACCGGGAAGATACCAGCCACTTGCAAGTTCGTAATTTCCAGCAACTTTCTCCGAGCGTCCAAAAGGAAGTTTAAGATACAGTTTGGTACTATCGTCCTCATCCTGAGAATATCTGAGCGGAAGAACCAACGGATATGTTTTCAGATAGGTATAATAGAATTGTGGATCATTTCTGAAAATAAGTCTTGCGGATGAAAAAACGTATGAAACAAAAATAAAACAAGAAAGCAAAAGCAAAAGCTTTTTTCTATTTATCATAACCGTTTTTTCTTTTCTGCATATAAAGTTCCCGAACTTTTTGTATTTCCTGCTGATATTCCTGACCTTTAAAGTTTTCATAAGAGTACTCCAGAGCAGTCCATTTGCCATAGACATACATAAGAGTTATTTCAGCATATATACCTCTACGTATATATATCCGGTTTCCCCAATGTTTGGTACTGGCAAGTACAAACTGGGTGTGATGTACAAATCCTATGTCGATATTGACTTTTCTTTTACCATCATAAGAAAATGCTTCTTCAATCTGATTGGTAATTATTTTTGCATCAGCAAGATAGTACTGCGGCCTTAATTCCTGAAAACTAACTATTCTGGCATTTATTTTTATATTTTCACCCATTTCTTCGTTATAAAAAAAGGTGTATTTCTGAAAATCAAGCGGTCCGGAAATATAATCTATCTTCCCGATTCTTTTTTCTAACTGTTCTTTCAAACCTTTTTCATAAAGCCAATAATCACTGTCTCCAGCAGTAAATATATGAGCCGTATAGTTTACCGGATCAGGAGCCTTTGTTATTCCCATCTTTTAATATCACCTCGAAGTTTTCAAGTTTAATGCTGTATATCTCAAAAGGAGTTTTAAGTATGACTTCTCCTTTATTATCGTTGATGGTTATCTTTTCTCCAAAGGTAAATTCTGCAAATCCTTTTCCTCCCTTGTCTATAACTGTATCTTTTACTTTAAGGGGAAAGTCAGAGTTATTTATTATTTCGGCACTATANNCTATAGTTTTGATTATTTATGAGTGCTTTATACGTAAGAATTTCTTTTGCAAGAACCACTATCATTAAAGCATTTCCTAATAAAAATAATGATATGACAAGATAGTATATGATCATGGAAAATTTCTTACCTCCGGATAAAAATCTTTCCTTTAATGTAACTTTTTTATCTTCCTGTTCGTCATAAACTCCCTGCACATTAATATTTTCTTTTAAAATAACACTTAGTCTCTGGGCAATATCTTTAAGCTGTATGTATGAAAAATCTGAAAGATCGTTTTCTATGATCTTATTAACTGTATACTCGGTTGTTTTTATGCTCTCGGAAATTTTCTTTATATCTATCTCTTTTTCTTTTATGAGTTGTTTTAAATCTTTGCTGAATTTATACTCCACAGTCTTTTCCCCTTTTCTAAAGTATACTTTAATTTTAGCATATTAATGTAAAAAAAGGAACGGTTGCCCGTTCCTCATTTATAAGTATTTTTAAGCCTTTTTCTTTTTTCCTACCGCAATAACCACTGCCGATGCAATATATATTGTAGAATATGCACTGACAGCCGTTCCTATCGTCATACCAAATGCAAACGGAGCTATAGCCTTGCCACCCCAAACCAGCATGGTAAAAACAACGATAAATGTTGTTAAAGCTGTGATTATTGTTCTTGTAAACATCTCGTTCATACTCTTGTTAACTATTTGGTCAATAGGCATCCCTCTGTACTTCTTGGAGTTTTCCCTTATTCTGTCAAATATTACAACAGTATCGTTAAGACCGTAACCGGCAAGGGTAAGAAGCGACGCAAGAGCTGCGGCATTCATCTCAATATTGAAAAGTGAGTAACAGCCCAGAGTAATAAGTATATCGTGTGTAAGGGCTAAAATTGCGCCGGCAGCAAATGCAAATTTGAATCTTAAAGTTATATAAAGGAGCAGGGATATTATAACCAGTATTACTGCATACCAAGCAAAAGATTTAAGTTCAACAGCTGCTGCGCCTGAAACATCATTAAGTCCTTCTTTCTGGAGATCCTTTCCGTCAAAAGCAGTCTGAAGACTGCCAATAAAGGTTTCTTTTTCTTCTGTTGTAGGAAGCGAATCCTTTACAACTACCTGGTAAAAATGCCTGTCCTGTTTTTCAGCAGGTGATTTCAGTTCAACAATCTTGGCACTTACATAATCCGGTTTTACCTTGGCGAGGTTATCCCTTATTTCAGAAGAACTCATCTTTTCATTTATACTGAATGTAAGCTCTGTTCCTCCACTGTATTCTACTCCTACATCAAAACCTTTTGTAAAACTTATTATAACAAAGGCTAATACTAAGACTGCCGATATGGCAATAAATATACGTCTTTTCCCGACAAAATCTATATTTCGCATCTTATTTAGCCTCCTTTACTTCTGGAACATTACCCTTGTAGTATTTTTTTACGTTTATTAGTTTATACGAAGATTCAAGCATAAGTCTGCTTACAACAAGGTTGGTAAACATACTTCCGATAAGACCTATTATAGTTGTTATGGCAAAGCCTCTTATTGTACCTGTAGAGAAGTAATAAAGAACTATACAAGATATAATGGAAGTAAGGTTGGCATCAAATATAGCCCAGAAGGAAACATCAAAAGCCTTTCCCACTGCTGTAAGAACAGGTCTTCCTAGCCTGAGCTCTTCTTTTATTCTTTCATTTATAATTACGTTCCCGTCAATACCAGTTCCGAAAGCAAGTATTACACCTGCAATACCGGGAAGGGTAAGTATGGATTTTGTAAGTGCCATATAACCTATTATAAGTACTATATTATAAATAAGGGCTATATCTGCAACAATTCCAGTCCATCCGTAGAGAAGCACAATAATAACAAGTACTATTCCACATCCCAAAAGTCCTGCAAATACTACAGTTTCTACAATATCTTTTCCGAGGGTAGGCCCTAATGTATTTTCCTGGAACTTCACTAGGTCAACAGGCATATTTCCGGATTTTATTAATGCTGCACTGTTCTGAGCCTCTTCTATGGTCTGAATATTTTCAATTACTGCTTCACCGCCGGATATTCTGCTGTTCACATTAGGCGCAATTATTACTTTATCGTCAAGTACTATTGCAAGTCTTTTGTTAACAAGATTCCCCGTGGCAAGCTCAAACTTTTTCGCTCCCTCGGAACTGAATCTCAGATTAACAAGAAATCCGCCTTTCTGGGTATTTATACTTGCCCTGGCATCAATGATATCAGAACCATTGACTTCAAAAGGCTCCTTACCGAACTCAAATACCTTTTTGACTCTGTACCAGGACAATTTATCATTCATATCCTGAACATACTCATATATACCGACTTCCTGTCCGTTTACGGTTATGAATCTGTTTCTTGAAAGTTCCGGTTTAATATCCGATACTGTAGTATCGACTACTTCGGCAAAATAAAGCTTTCCTCTGCTGCCAACAAGCTTTTCAGCCTGAGTTGTATCAAGGATACCAGGAATTTCAACTCTTACCCTTATTTCTCCGCCGCTTACCACCTTAGCAACTGTCGCTTCATTATAACCGGCAGCATCAAGCCTTTTTCTCAGGACATATACGACGTTGTCTATGACTTCCTGAGGCTTGAGGTTGGTTCCTTCGACTTTAAGAGAGTATTCAAGAAGGCTTCCTCCCTGAATATCCAAGCCGAGTTTAACGTTTGGCAAAACCTTCTGCAGTCCCATATACTTGGGTTCCGATCTGTCGCTGAAAATCAGAGGAATCACAGCAACAATAAGGATAACCAAAGTAAATATCAACCTAAGTGTCTTTGGTTTCACGATAAAAATACCCCCTTACATAAAAATGAAAGATTATTTTTCTTCCTTATCCTTTGACTCTTCCTTTTCTTCTTTTTCT